>NZ_JBIBUK010000018.1:0-144489 GCF_043079345.1 Streptomyces sp. NPDC015220
TCGCTGTCGGCTCCTCCGGTGGAGGAGGTGAAGGTGGGCATCCAGATCCTGGAGTCGCTGAACCTGCGTCAGCGGGGGCTGGAGATCGTCTCCTGTCCGTCGTGCGGGCGCGCCCAGGTGGACGTGTACAAGCTGGCCGAGGAGGTCACGGCCGGTCTGACCGGTATGGAGGTGCCGCTGCGCGTGGCGGTGATGGGCTGTGTGGTCAACGGTCCCGGTGAGGCGCGTGAGGCGGACCTGGGTGTGGCCTCCGGCAACGGCAAGGGGCAGATCTTCGTGAAGGGCGAGGTCATCAAGACCGTGCCCGAGTCGAAGATCGTGGAGACCCTGATCGAGGAGGCCATGAAGCTCGCCGAGCGGATGGAGGCGACGGAGGGGAACGACGACGCGGCCGACGCCCCCACCTCGGTGGGGACACCGACGGTGACGGTGAGTTGACGTACGGCACGGACCGAGAGGGGGCCCAGCGTGACGATCCTGGAGAGCATCCGGCAACCACGCGACCTGAAGGCGCTGTCCGAGGCGGAGATCGGCGAACTGTCCGAGGAGATACGTGACTTCCTGGTGCACGCGGTCGCCAGGACGGGCGGTCACCTCGGGCCCAACCTGGGCGTGGTGGAACTCACCATCGCCCTGCACCGGGTCTTCGAGTCGCCGGCCGACCGGATCCTGTGGGACACCGGTCACCAGAGCTATGTGCACAAACTGCTGACGGGACGTCAGGACTTCTCCAAGCTGCGCGGCAAGGGCGGCCTGTCCGGCTATCCCTCGCGCGAGGAGTCCGAGCACGACGTCATCGAGAACAGCCACGCCTCGACCGCGCTGGGCTGGGCCGACGGGCTCGCCAAGGCCCGCCAGGTGCAGGGGGAGAAGGGGCATGTCGTAGCCGTCATCGGCGACGGCGCGCTGACCGGTGGCATGGCCTGGGAGGCGCTGAACAACATCGCCGCCGCCCGGGACCGGCCGCTGATCGTCGTCGTCAACGACAACGAGCGCTCGTACGCGCCGACCATCGGCGGCCTCGCCAACCACCTGGCCACCCTGCGCACCACCGACGGCTACGAGAGGTTCCTGGCCTGGGGCAAGGAGGTGCTGCAGCGCACCCCCGTGGTCGGCGGCACCCTCTACGAGTCGCTGCACGGTGCGAAGAAGGGCTTCAAGGACGCCTTCGCCCCCCAGGGCATGTTCGAGGACCTGGGACTCAAGTACCTCGGCCCGATCGACGGACACGACGTGCGCGCCCTGGAGTCGGCGCTGCGCCGTGCCAAGCGCTTCCACGGTCCGGTCCTCGTCCACTGCCTCACCGAGAAGGGCCGCGGCTACGAGCCGGCCCTCGCGAACGAGGAGGACCACTTCCACTCCGTCGGCGTGATGGACCCGCTGACCTGTGCGCCGCTCACCCCGTCCGGCGGACCGTCCTGGACCTCGGTGTTCGGCGAGGAGATGGTGCGCGTCGGCGAGGAGCGCGACGACGTCGTGGCGATCACGGCGGCCATGCTGCACCCGGTGGGGCTGGCGAAGTTCGCCGAGCGCTTCCCGGAGCGGGTCTGGGACGTCGGCATCGCCGAGCAGCACGCGGCCGTCTCCGCGGCCGGACTGGCCACCGGCGGCCTGCACCCGGTCGTCGCCGTCTACGCCACCTTCCTCAACCGCGCCTTCGACCAGCTCCTCATGGACGTGGCGCTGCACCGCTGCGGGGTCACCTTCGTGCTGGACCGGGCCGGCGTCACCGGCACCGACGGCGCCTCCCACAACGGCATGTGGGACATGTCCGTCCTCCAGGTCGTGCCGGGCCTCAGGATCGCCGCCCCGCGCGACGCCGGCCAGCTGCGCGCCCAGCTGCGCGAGGCCGTCGCCGTGGACGACGCGCCCACCCTGGTCCGCTTCCCGAAGGAGAACGTGGGTCCGGAGATCCCGGCCGTCGCCCGGGTGGGCGGCATGGACGTCCTGCACCGCGCGGAGCGGCCCGAGGTCCTGCTGGTCGCCGTCGGCGTGATGGCCCCGGTCTGCCTCCGGGCCGCCGAACTGCTCGAAGCGCGCGGCGTCGGCTGCACGGTGGTCGACCCGCGCTGGGTCAAACCGGTCGATACGGCGCTGCCCGGTCTGGCCGCCGGGCACCGGCTGGTGGCCGTCGTGGAGGACAACAGCCGGGCGGCGGGCGTCGGCTCCGCGGTGGCCCTGGCCCTCGGCGACGCCGAAGTCGACGTACCGGTGAGGCGGTTCGGCATCCCGGAGCAGTTCCTCGCCCATGCCAAGCGCGGCGAGGTCCTCGCCGACATCGGCCTGACGCCGGTCGAGATCGCGGGCCGGATCGGCGCGAGCCTGGGCGTGCGGGAGCGGACCGGGGCCGTACCGGCGCAGGAGTCCGCCCGCGCCGCCGGGACCCCCATGCCAGTCAAGGAGACGACTGAATGACCACGGAGTTCGACCTCGGCGCCCTGCTGGCCGAGCGCGGCGCCGAGCGCTACGAGCTGCACAGCAAGCACCTGAACCACCAACTGCCGCGCATGCTGCGCACCATCGGCTTCGACAAGGTCTACGAGCGGGCCGAGGGCGCGTACTTCTGGGACGCGGACGGCAACGACTACCTGGACATGCTCGCCGGGTTCGGGGTGATGGGCCTGGGCCGCCACCACCCGGTCGTCCGCAAGGCGCTGCACGACGTCCTGGACGCCTCCCTCGCCGACCTGACCCGTTTCGACTGCCAGGCGCTGCCCGGGCTGCTGGCCGAGCGGCTGCTCGCCCACAGCCCCCACCTGGACCGGGTGTTCTTCGGCAACAGCGGCACCGAGGCGGTGGAGACCGCGCTGAAGTTCGCCCGCCGGGCCACCGGCAGGCAGCGCATCCTGTACTGCGAGCACTCCTTCCACGGGCTGACCACCGGCTCGCTGTCGGTGAACGGCGAGGAAGGCTTCCGGGACGGCTTCGCCCCGCTGCTGCCCGACACCGCCGTCCCGCTCGGCGACCTCGACGCGCTCGCCCGTGAGCTGCGCAAGGGCGACGTGGCCGCCCTGATCGTCGAGCCCATCCAGGGCAAGGGCGTGCACGAGGCGCCGGCCGGCTATCTGCGCGCCGCCCAGGAACTGCTGCACAAGCACAAGGCGCTGCTCATCGCCGACGAGGTGCAGACCGGGCTCGGCCGCACCGGCGACTTCTACGCCTACCAGCACGAGGAGGGTGTCGAACCCGACCTGGTGTGCGTCGCCAAGGCCCTGTCCGGCGGCTATGTGCCGGTGAGCGCGACCCTGGGCAAGGACTGGATCTTCAAGAAGGTCTACTCGTCGATCGACCGGGTGCTCGTCCACTCCGCGAGCTTCGGGTCCAACGCCCAGGCGATGGCGGCGGGCCTCGCCGTGCTCTCGGTCATGGAGAACGAGCAGATCGTCGCGAACGCCCGGGCCACCGGCGACCTGCTGAGGTCCCGGCTGTCGGCGCTGACCGGGAAGTACGAGCTGCTCTCCGACGTGCGCGGCCGGGGCCTGATGATCGGCATCGAGTTCGGCCGGCCCAGGTCCCTGAAGCTGCGCGGCCGCTGGACCATGCTCCAGGCGGCCCGCAAGGGCCTGTTCGCGCAGATGGTGGTGGTCCCGCTGCTGCAACGGCACCGCATCCTGACCCAGGTCTCCGGCGACCACCTGGAGGTGATCAAGCTGATCCCGCCGCTGGTCGTCGGCGAGAAGGAGGTGGACCGGTTCGTGGACGCCTTCACCGCCGTCATGGACGACGCGCACGGCGGCGGGCTGATGTGGGACTTCGGCAAGACGCTGGTCAAGCAGGCCGTCGCCAACCGCTGAGGGCCCTGGCCGGGCAGACGTCGCACAGCGGCCGGGCGGGCGCCGCACGGCGCGGCTCCCGGCCCGGCCGCGGCCGCGGGCGGGGGCTCCCTCAGGATTTTGCCTCTGAGGCAACGAATTTGCCGCAGAGGCAATTCTGGGGCTGAATGGAGGCATGAGCTCTCCCGAGTCCGAGCCCTCGGCGAGGCCGGCCGAGAACCTGCCCGTCGTCGCGCCCCAGCTGCGTGCGCTGCGTCGGCGCGCCTCCCTCACCCTGGAGGCCGCGGCCCGCGCCGCCGGACTGTCGCCCGCCCACCTCTCCCGCCTGGAGACGGGGCAGCGCCAGCCCTCGCTGCCGATGCTGCTCGCCCTCGCCCGTGTCTACGGTACGACGGTCTCCGAACTGCTCGGCGAGACGGTCGCCGACCGGGACGCGATCGTGCGTGCCGCGGACATGGAACCGACCCGGGCCGGCGGCTGGACGTACTGGCAGGCCGGCGCCTCGGGCCGCGGGATGCAGGCCCTCAGGGTCCGTGTCCCGCACGGCTCCCAGGGCGACATCGTGCGCGTCCACCCCGGCGAGGAGTGGCTGTACGTGCTCAAGGGGCGGCTGCGGCTGCGCCTGGGGGACACCGCGTACCTGCTCGCGTCCGGCGACAGCGCGCACTTCGACTCGCTGACCCCGCACCGCATCGCGGCCGAGGGGCCGGACGGGCTGGAGCTCCTCTTCGTCCACACCCTGCTGCAGAGTCCCACGGCCGCGCTGTGCCTGGGCCCCCTCACTGGAGAGATGCCATGAGCGACATGGAAGAGAAGTTCCCGCGCGCCCTGTGGGTCCGGCTCATCATCTACATCGCCGTCGGCCACCTCTTCGCCGCCTTCATCTGGCTGCTGTTCGAGGTCGGCGCCAAGTAGCGGGCGAGGGGGAGCGCCGCCGGCTCAGTCCAGCAGTCGCTCCCGCAGCCGCTCCCGGGTCCCGGGGGAGAGCCGCAGGCCCTGCTCCAGGTAGGCGTCGGTGCCGCCCCAGGTCTCCTCGATGGTCTCCAGGGCCGCCGTCAGGTACTCGGCGCGCGCGTCGAACAGGGGGTTGAGCAGCTCCATGACCTCGGGGGAGTAGGCCGAGGGCGAGGTGCTGCTGCGCCGCACCCGGTAACGGCGGTGCTTGGCGTTGGACTCCAGGTAGTCCGCGACGATCGCCTCGTGCTCCACGCCGAGGGCGAGGAGCGTCACCGCGATCGACAGGCCGGCGCGGTCCTTGCCCGCGGCGCAGTGCATCAGGGCCGGGACGCTGTCCTCCGCGATGGCGTGCAGCACCCGGGAGTGCTCCGCGGTGCGCTCCTTGATGATCGACCGGTAGGAGGCGATCATCCGGTCCGCGCCCTTGCCGTCGTCCAGGATCGCCCGCAACTGGTCGAGGTCGCCGTCGCGGACCATCTTCCAGAACTCGGCGCCGTCCGCCGGGTCGCTCAGCGGCAGGTTGACGTTGCGCACGCCGGGCAGTTCGACGTCCGGTCCTTCCAGCTTCCGGTCGGCCGCGTTGCGGAAGTCGAAGATCGTGTGCAGCCCCAGGGAGGCGAGGAAGACCGCGTCCTCGGCGGTCGCGTGCGCGAGGTGGCCGCTGCGGAACAGCACCCCGTGCCGCACCCGCCGTCCGTCCACGGTCGGCAGTCCGCCCACATCACGGAAGTTGCGCACTCCGGCCAGCTCGGGCTCGGTCGACGGGACCTGCTGCGTCACGGGAACTCCTCCCTTTCGGCCCCGCCGCCACGGTTCGCCGGCGGGCGCGGCTTATGACGATACGACATACGTTCCGGGGGCAACGAGCTGTCGCCGGGCCCGGCACGCCGGGCCCGCGCTTGCCCGGCCGGCCCCGTGCGACAGCCGTCCGGCCGTCCGGCCCGGCGACTGCCGCCGCACCCGCCCGGCCACGCGTATTCCCAGGTGAGCAAGGAAGTTGGAGTGGCTTATCTCACCGCCCGTCAACCCCTGCCTACGGTCGCGTAGGTCACATTCGAAGGTGAATCATGGTCCGACGTGGCAGACGATTCGAAGAGTGACAGCAGATCAGTGATCGGGTCGTACGTGGCGGTGGGGGACAGCTTCACCGAGGGCGTCGGCGACCCCGGCCCGGACGGGGCCTACGTCGGCTGGGCCGACCGGTTCGCCGTACTCCTCGCCGACCGGCGGCCCGAGGGCGACTTCCAGTACACCAACCTCGCCGTGCGGGGCAAGCTCCTCGACCAGATCGTGGCGGACCAGGTGCCGCGGGCCGTCGAGCTCGCCCCCGACCTGGTCTCCTTCTGCGCGGGCGGCAACGACATCATCCGCCCCGGCACCGATCCGGACGAGGTGGCCGAACGGTTCGAGAGGGCCCTGGCCCGGCTCGCCGCCGCGGCCGGCACGGTCATGGTCACCACCGGGTTCGACACCCGGGGCGTGCCCGTGCTCAAGCACCTGCGCGGCAAGATCGCCACGTACAACGGCCATGTGCGGGCCATCGCCGACCGCTACGGCTGCCCGGTGCTCGACCTGTGGTCCCTGCGGGCCGTCCAGGACCGCCGGGCCTGGGACCACGACCGCCTGCACCTCTCGCCCGAAGGACACACGCGCGTGGCGTTGCGCGCGGGCCAGGCCCTCGGCCTGGAGGTGCCGGCCGACCCGGAGCAGGCCTGGCCGGCGCTGCCGCCCCGCGGGACCCTGGAGGTCCGGCGGGACGACGTCCACTGGGCGCGCGAGTACCTGGTCCCGTGGATCGGCCGCCGACTGCGCGGTGAGTCCTCGGGCGACCACGTGACGGCCAAGGGCGCGCTCTCCCCGGACGACATCAGGTCACGGATCGCCTCGGTGGCCTGAGGGGACCGCGGTACGCCTTGACGGGCGCCGGCTCCGGCGAGGCCGCCGGCTCCGGCCGGGCACCCGTCGCCGGCCGGAGGGCCGCACCGGGGGCCGGCGGCCGGTCGCGGGGCCGTCGCCGGGGCGTGGGCCCGTCGCCGGGGTCGTGGGTCCGGTGGCGGGGAGTCGGTCCGGTGGCGGTCCGGGGGTCCGGTGGCGGGGAGTCGGTCCGGTGGCGGGCCGGGGGTCCGGTGGCGGTACCGGCGCGCAGGAGCAGGTCGGGGGGCCGGAGCCGGCCCGGTCCGGTTCCGGACCCGGCGGCCGCTCTCGCGCCGTGGACCCGGGACGTCCTGGTGCTCAGCGCGCGGAGGCGGTCAACGCCTCCCGTTCCAGGCCGAGTTCCCGCACGAGTGCCTCGTCCACCCAGTTCCGGGCCCGCGCGCGGGAGACCGTGCCGCCGTAGGACGTCAGTTGCACGGCGAGCCCGTCCAGCAGCGCGGTCAGGCGCAGCGCGGTGCCGGAGGGGTCCGGGCACCGGAACTCGCCCGCCGCCACGCCCTCCGCGACGACCTCGGTGATGGCCGCCTTCCACTCCCGGTCGAGGTCCCGCGCGACATCGCGGAGCGCGGGCTCGCGCAGCGCCGCCGCCCAGCCCTCGATCCACAGCCGCCAGCCCTTGGCCGGGCCGGTGGGCGCGTACCAGCGCACGGCGGCCCGCAGCCGGCGCAGTGCCGTCGTGCGCCGCCCGAGCAGCTTGCGCAGGCGGGCGAGGTCGTCCTCGGCCGCGTGCGCGAACGCGGCCGCGACCAGCCTCTCCTTCGTCGAGAAGTGGTAGAGGACCAACGCGTTGCTCACGCCGAGCGCCGAGGCGACGTCCGCTATCCGTACCGCGGCCACCCCGCGCGCCTCGATCTGTCCGATGGCGGCCCGCAGCAACTCCTCGCGCCGCTCCGCCACACTCAACCGCACTCTCGCCACGCGGTCACCCTAACGGGCGTTGTCCCAGAGGCAATCCGGGTGGCGCGCCCGGCCCACGGCCCACCGCCCGCGGCGGCCGCCGCGCACGAGCCCGCGCGGGCCGGAGCGGACCGAACGGCCACCGGCCCGGGTATCCGGAGCGGACCGAACGGCCACCGGCCCGCGCGGGCCGGAGCGGACGGAACGGCCACCGGCCCGGGGGTCCGGAGCGGACCGAACGGCCACCGGCCCGCGCGGGCCGGAGCGGACGGAAAGGCCACCGGCCCGGGGGTCCGGAGGGCGCGGCGGGCCGTGGGAACGGGCCCTTCATAATGGAAAGCCTGACCGACTCCAACTGGAGGTATCGTGGCCGGCTTCCGTCCCCTGAGCTCCGGGCTCCGCGCGCTGCGGCCCGCGGCCTTCGGCGCGGACCCCGGCGGAGAGCGCATGGCGCGCATCCGCCGCTCACCCCATTTCAAGGACGGCGTCTTCCAGAACCCCGGAGGCGTCGCACGGACCCGGCCCTCCGGTTCGATGCTCGACTTCGCCAAGGTCTACTTCGACAAGGAGGAGCGCCCCCGTCGCTCCCCCGACAGCAATGTGCCGGTGCACCCCACGACCTTCGCCGACCTGGCCCGGCCCGCGGCCACCGGGCTGCGGCTGACCTGGCTCGGGCACTCCAGCGTGCTGGTGGAGATCGACGGGCAGCGGGTGCTCTTCGACCCGGTGTGGGGCGAGCGGTGCTCCCCCTTCCCCTTCGCCGGCCCCGCACGGCTGCACCCGGTGCCGCTGCCGCTGGCCGCGCTGGGCCCGGTCGACGTGGTCGTCATCTCGCACGACCACTACGACCACCTGGACATGCCCACGATCAAGGCGCTGGCCGGCACGGACACCGTCTTCGCGGTGCCGCTCGGCGTCGGCGCCCACCTCGAACACTGGGGCGTGTCCGCCGCCCGCCTGCGCGAACTGGACTGGCACGAGTCCACCAAGGTCGGCGGCGTCACGCTGACCGCCACCCCGGCCCGCCACTTCTGCGGCCGCGCCCTGCGCAACACCCAGCACACCCTGTGGGCCTCCTGGGTGGTCGAGGGCGAGCGGCACCGCGTCCACCACAGCGGCGACACGGGCTACTTCGACGGCTTCAAGGACATCGGCGCCGACCACGGCCCGTTCGACGCCACGATGATCCAGATCGGCGCGTACTCCGAGTTCTGGCCCGACATCCACATGACCCCCGAGGAGGGCATGCGCGCCCACCTCGACCTCCAGGGAGGCGCACCGCACGGTGTGATGCTGCCGATCCACTGGGGCACCTTCAATCTGGCCCCGCATCCCTGGGCCGAGCCGGGGGAGTGGACGCTGGCCGCGGCGAAGGCGGTCGGACAGGCGGTCGCCCTGCCCGTTCCGGGTCAACCCTTCGAGCCGGCCGGCGACCTCCCCGAGCGCCCCTGGTGGCGGGAGGTGTCCCCGCCGCTCGACCGCAAGTGGCCCGTTCCGCAGATCGCCGCGGCGGCCTCCCGCGAAGACCTCGACCTCGTGGGCGAGGGCTGACGGCGGCGGAGCATGAGAGCGCGGAGGATCGGGGCATGACATTCGTCGACGACGTCCTGAACGGGCGTGCCACCCTCGACGACTTGGACACGTACGGTGACGCGTGGAACGACTCCGAGCGGGACCTGGGGGAGTTCCACGACTTCCTGGGCCTGCTGTGGCCCGAGTACGCCATGTGGGTCGAGGAACACGAGGTGCTCGGCTATGTGATCGAAGCACGGCGCTTCGGCGTCGGCCTGCTCGATCTCCTCCGGGCGCGCAGGGCCCAGGACCCGACAGCCGACGAGCTGTACCGGCTGAGCGGCCGCTACGCGGCAGCGTGGGCCGCCGTCTCGCGGTGACCCGCACCGGCCCCGCCGGCACCGGAGCGGGAAACCCGTGGTCCCGGCACATCCCGAGATGTGCCGGGACCACGGCCGTCATCGGCCGCCGTGCCCCGGTGACGAGCGCGCCGGCCCGGCGACCCGGCCGGTGCCGGGAGTGCGGAGAGCCGCCGGGCGCCGCAGCCGCGACTGGAGCCGGTCCGGCGGCCGGACGTCGCCCGCACGGTGCCGGGGCGGCGTCCGAGGCTGTCTCGTTATGGCTCCCGCGCTCGGCCCTCGTGCATCATTGACCCGGTTGCTCCTTCATCAGCGATCGAATCCAGTTGCCTCAACGCCCCCTGTGAACGCGGAGGTTCGCGATGGTGTCGATGCGCGTCCACCTCGTGCTGGTGCACGGCCTGTTCTCCTCCGCGAAGGTGTGGAAGGCATTCGAAACGCTCATCGGCACCGACCCCGAACTGGCCGGCTGGGTCAGCGTCCACCCCTTCGAGTACGACTCCCCGCTCGTCCGGCTCCGTCCCGACCGCCGGGTCGCCGAGACCGACGACGTCGCGGACCAGCTGGGGACCTTCCTGGAGACCGAACTCGCCGACGCCGAACGGATCGTGCTGGTCACCCACAGCCAGGGCGGCCTGGTCGTGCAGCGCTTCCTGGCCCGCAAGCTGTGGAACGGCGAGGGCGCCGACCTGGCCCGGATCAAGCACTTCACGATGTTCGCCTGCCCCAACACCGGCTCGGGTTTCTTCCTCACCGTCCGCAAGGCCCTCAAGCTCTGGAGCAACCCGCAGGAGCAGCAACTGAGGCCCTTCGACCGGGCGGTGACGGAGGCCCAGCGGACCGTCCTGAGCGCGGTGGTGCACGCCCGGGGGCACAGCGACAAGGAGTGCCCCATACCGGTCCGCGCCTACGGCGGCTCCTCCGACGACATCGTGCCGCCGGTCGTGGCCCGCGGCGTCTTCCCCAAGGGCGGCGTGGTCACCGCCGACCACTTCTCCATCGTCCAGCCCGCGGACCGTACCGCGGCCTCCTACCGGGCCGTGCGCGGCGCCCTGCTGGAGGCGACCCGGGACGCGCCGGCCCGCGAGGCGGCTCCCCCGCCCGGGCCGGCGGCCGCGCGGCCCCCCGCCACCGCCCGCACCGACGGGGCCGTCGACGGCGTCCGCACCGCCGCGGACACCCGGGCCGACGGCGGGCCCTCGGGGCCGCCGCCCGCCGCCGAGGACCCGGACCTCGCCCCCTTCCCGCCCCCGCCGTACGGGCGGTTGGACGAGGGCCAGTTGAAGGGCGAGGACCGGCTGAGCCTGGTCGCCCACCTCCTGTCCGAACAGGCACGCCGGCAGGTGCACGTCGTGGCGGGCCTCGGCGGGTCGGGGAAGAGCCGGATCGCCCTGGAGGTCGCCGACCGCGCCCAGCGCGCCGGACACCGCGTCTGGTGGGTGTCGGCGCCCGAGCTCAGCCTCCGGATGCGGATGATCGCCCGTGATCTGGGCGCTCCGTCGATCACCGTGGAACGGGCCTGGCTCGTCGGCACGGCGATGGACCTGGTGTGGACCCTGCTGGACGCCTGCCCCGACCCCTGGCTGCTGATCTTCGACAACGCCGACGACCCCGAGCGCCTCGGCCCCCGCGACGGCCCGGTCTCCGCCGGAACCGGCTGGCTGCGCACGCCGCGCAACGCCCGGGGCACCGTGATCGTCACCAGCCGGGTGCGCAGCCGGCACGCCTGGGGCGACGCCTGCCGCGTCCACCAGGTGCTGCCGCTGGACGAGAACGACGGCGCCTCCATGCTGCTGGAACGGACCGGCGGGCTGGGCGGTACCAACGAGGACGCGCGCAGACTGTCGCGGCAGTTGGGCGGGCTGCCGCTGGCCCTGCGACAGGCCGCCGACGTGATCAAGGCGGTCAGTCAGAGCCGGGTCTCACTGGACAGCGACATCAGGGACTTCGAGACCTTCCGCCGTACCGTCGCCCCCCGGGTCGACACCGCCACCGACCAGGACGGACCGCACCTGAGCGAACTGCTGGGCCGGGAGATAGTGGAGAAGGTCTGCGGGATCGGCATGGACCTGCTCACGCAGCACGAACTTCCGCAGGCGCCCTACCTGTTGAAGGTCCTCGCCTGTCTGAGCATCGCCCCGATCCCCTACCGCTGCCTCCTCACCGACTCCGCGCTCGCCCAGTCCCCGCTCTTCCCCGGCGCCACCCCCGCCGGCACCGGAGCGGCCCTGGCGGGCCTGGAGGAACTCGGACTCGTGGACGCCTACGAGCGCGAGGGCGTCACCGACCGCGCACTGGCCGGCGTGCTGACCCTGCACCCCGTCGTGCACGGAGTCCTGCGCGAGGACGAGGAGGTGCGCAAGCGGCCCGCGGACTACTACGGGCTGGCCGTGCGCATGCTCCGGTCGGCCACCCAGCACCGCAACCCCGACCACCCCGCCAACTGGCCGCTGTGGGCCGCGCTCACCCCGCACGCGCTGGAGGTGTCCCGGGCCTGTCTGCTCGGCGACCTCAGGCTCTCCGACCGCTCCGTGCGCACCGAGGCCCTGGAACTGGCCCGGCTGACCGCCCGCTACCTCATCGCCACGGGGCTGCTGGGGCCCGCCCACGACCTCGTCCTCCCGCTCGTCGAGCGCTGCTCCTCGTTCGGCTTCGACAGCGACGACCGGGAGGTCCTCGGCCTGCGCCACGAGCAGGGGCGCATCCACCTCGACAGGGAGCAACTGCCCCTGGCCGAGGCGGTCCTGGGCCGCGTCGTGGAGGTGAGGACCCGGATCCTGGGGGAGGACCACGCCGACACCCTGGCCAGCAGGCACAAGCTGGCCCGCGCCATCAACGAGCAGACCGGCCGGGAGGGCGAGGCCGAGGTCATGCTGCGCTCCATCGTCGAGGCGGAGAAGCAGGTGCGCGGCCCCGAGCACTACGACACCCTGGTGGTGCGCCACACCCTGGCCCGGACGATGTTCGCCCTCGGGGCGCACCGCGAGGCCGAGTCGGAGGCCCGGGAGATACTGGCCATCAGCCGTCGCAACCACTGGCCGCCCGCCACGCCCGAGACCCTCCGGGTGCGGGAGACCCTGGCCCACTCGCTGATGAGTCAGGGCCGCAGCCAGGAGGCGGAGCAGGTCATCCGCGAGGCGCTGCGGGACGCCGCCCAGCCCCCGGACTCCAACCTCGTCATGCGGCTCCGCTGGACCTTCGTCCTCGTGATCCTCGGAATCCGCGGCCGTACCCCCGAAGCGGTGAACGAACTGCGCGCACTGGTGCACGACCTCGACCGGGTGGTGACCTCCGAGCACCCGCTGTCCGTGCAGGCCAGGGCACTCCTCGAAACGGCGGTAAGGGAGATGCCGACCTGACGCGCCCCCGGGGTCACTCCGTTCCCGGGAGCAGTTGGGCGGAACGCCGTCGGACACGGCGCCCTTGCGCGTAGCCTGACGGTGCCTCACGCTGTGTGACGCGTCCCCTACCGAAGCGCTCGGAGGTCCGCCGATGACATCTCTCCCCCCTGACACCTACGACGACCAGGCCCTGACGTGGGGCGCTCCGGGGAGCGAGCTGGAGGAGATGCAGGCGGAGTTCGGCCGGCGGATCGCGATGGAAGCGCTGGAGGCCGGACGCCAGGCACTCGAACTCGACGCCAAGACCGCGTTCCGCGCCACCGGCGGAGCGCATCCGGGCTAGGCACGACGTCTCTTCGCCGCTGTCTTCCAGAATGTCAGGGGGATCACGAATGACATCAGGGACATCCACGCAGGGCTTACCGCGGACCGTGTCGCACGACCCCTTCTTCCGCGCCGCCACCGCGTCCGCCTTCACCCACGACCTGCTCGCCGGGCTCGCGGCCGGACGGTACGCGGCGGTGCGGGTGCCCGGCTTCCTGCCCCAGCAGCGGTGCGCCGAGGTGCTCGCCGCCCTGGAGACGCGGGCCTTCGACTCCTACGGCAGCACCCGTGTCCAGCCGCGGGTGATGCGGTTCGGCGTGGGGATCAGCGACCACATGGCGGACGGCGGCGTCTGTGAGGACTACTGGAAGGCCCTGGAGGGGCACCACGCCGCCTGGCAGGGCCTCGGCCTCTCCTTCGACCCCTTCCTCACCTGCCGGGAGGGGCTCGGCGCGCACTGGCCCGGGGGCGTGGCGGTCGGCCGCAGGGGCGGCCGGGAGCTCGGCGACGGCGTGGCCAGGGAACCCAACCAGGGCTTCCTGGTCCACTTCGACGACGCCCTCCGCGAGTACACGGGGGACCTGCTGGACGAACCCCTGATCGCCCAGTTCGCGTTCAACCTCTACCTCGCCGTGCCCGACTCCGGCGGCGAGACGGTCCTGTGGCGCCACCGGTGGCAGCCGGAGGACGAGGCGCACCGGCTGCCCGCCTCCTACGGCTACGACGAGGCGGTGGTGCGGGGTGCCGAATCCCTGGAGATCACCCCGCGCGTGGGCGAGGCGCTGCTGATCGACCCGCGCTACTTCCACGCGGTGCGGCCGAGCCGGGGCGCCCGCAGGATCGCCCTGGGGTTCGCGGTGGGGCTCGCCGCCTCCGGCCGGCTGCTCACCTGGGCCTGAACGCCGCGCCGGCGCGGCCGGGTCCGGGCGGCGCGAGGCCGACCGGGCGGGCGGCTTTGACGCCTCAGTGACGGAGCCGCTACGTTCGGGTGATGGACATCCTGCGCTACGTGGCCTTCAGCACCGACCCCTCGGGCGGGAACCCGGCGGGTGTGGTGCTGGACGCCGAGGGCGTCGACGAGGCCACGATGGGCGCCGTCGCGGCGGAGGTCGGCTACTCGGAGACGGCCTTCGCCGTCCCCCGCCCGGACGGGGCGCTCGACATCCGCTACTTCAGCCCGAAGGCCGAAGTGCCCTTCTGCGGCCACGCCACCATCGCGACCGCCGTCGCCCACGCCCACCGGCACGGCGTCGGCGACCTGCTGCTGCACACCATGGCCGGACCCGTCCCGGTGACCACCTCCGCGCGCCCGGACGGCTCGATCGTCGCCACCCTGGTCAGCGTCGAGCCCCGCACGGCGGAGATCGCCGAACCCGATCTGGCCGAGCTCCTCGCCGCCCTGCGCTGGTCCGCCGACGACCTCGACCCGGCCCTGCCGCCGCGGGCCGCCTACGCCGGCGCCTGGCACCCGGTCATCGCGGCCGCCCGCCGGGACCGGCTCGCCGACCTCGACTACGACATGTCCGCGCTCGCCGACCTCATGGCGCGCCGGGACTGGACCACCGTCACCCTGGTCCAGCGGGAGGCGGACACCGTCTTCCACGTCCGCAACCCCTTCCCGCCCGGCGGCGTGGTCGAGGACCCGGCCACCGGCGCGGCGGCGGCGGCCTTCGGCGGCTACCTCCGCGCCCTGGGCCTCATCGACCCGCCCACCGTGCTGACGATCCACCAGGGGACGGACATGGGCCGGCCGAGCCTGCTCACGGTGGGCGTCCCGGCGCACCCGTCGAGCGGCATCGAGGTGACGGGGACGGCGGTCCGCATCGCCTGAGCGGGGGCGGCGGCTACCGCGCGCCGTCCGCGGAGACCTCCAGGACGACCTCGATCTCCACGGGCGCGTCGAGCGGCAGGATGTTCATCCCGACCGCGCTGCGCGCGTGCCGGCCCGCCGCTCCGAACAGGTCGACGAGCAGCTCGCTGGCCCCGTCCACCACCGCCGCCTGCCGGACGAACCCGGGCGCGGAGGACACGTACCCGACCACCTTCACCACCCGGACCACCGTCTCCAGCGGTGCGACCGAGTCGGCGGCGGCCAGCGCCGCCAGCGCGCATTGCCTGCTCAGCTCCTTGGCCCGCTCCAGCGACACCTCCGCCCCGACCCGCCCGGTAGCGGTCAACTCCCCTCCGGTCAGCGGGATCTGACCGGCGACGAAGACATGGCTGCCGCTGCGCACGGCGGGCACGTAGGCGCCCTTGGGTGCACTCACCTCCGGCAGTCGCAGACCGAGCCCGGCGAGCCGCCGGCGGACGTCAGTGGTCATGGCCCCTCCTGGTGACCTGGACGACGCGAGTCATCGTCCCACCGCCCCCGTCCGGTCGGGACCCACTTCGCCCCTTGCTCCCACGGTGGCGGCGCCGGTCTGCTACGGCAGCCCCGCCGCGACGGCCCGGTCCCCGTCATGGTGGACGACCGTGATGTGCCGTCCGGACCCAGGGGTCTCGAGTTCGTCGAGCACGGCGACGGCCAGGTCCTCGGCGCTGATCCACGACCGGCCGTCGGCGGCGGTGAGCAGGGTGTCGGTGCCGCGCCGGTAGCGGCCGGTGCGGGCGCCGGGCAGGAGCTGGGCCGGCGGGCTCAGATAGACCCAGTCACCGCCGGCCCGGCGCCGGCAGGCCCGCAACTGGGCGACCCCGGCGGCGGCGACGCTCCGGAACTCGGGCGGCACGTGAACGGGGTCGTCGGCGACCAGGAGTTCGCGGTCGCCGGGGCTGCGCAGCGCGCCGGCGCCGCCGACCACGAGGAGGCGGATCCCGAGCCGCGCGGTCAGGTCCAGCAGCGTACGGGTGACGCCGACCAGGAACTCCTGGTCGACCGGTTCGGTCCGCACGGCCAGCACCACGGCGTCCGCCGCGCTCCGCGAGGCGGAGCCGGCGAGCGCCTCGCGCACGGCGGCCGGATCCCGGGCGTCGACCGCGACCGGGGTCACGCCCGCCTTGCCGCCCGGCGGCCTCCGGGACAGGGCGAGCACGCGGTGTCCGCGTGCGCCGGCCTCGGCGACCACGCGGCTGCCCACCATCCCGCCGGCGCCGAGCACGGCGATCGTCATGCCCGTCCCGGTCGTGTCCGTCCTCGTCGGTTCCGTCCCCATCGGTTCCTTCTCCATCGGTTCCTCCTCCGTCAGTCCTGTCACCGTCGTGGAACCCCTCCGCGTCATCGGTCCCGCCGGCTTCGCCGCACCCGCCCGCACCGCCTCCGGCCCTCTTGGGCCCGTCCTCATCGAAGGCGAGCCTCGCGTGCGGGGTCCGCCGAGGAGCGGTCGCGCCCGGTCCGGGCACGCCGGTCCGGGCCAGTGAGCTGCGCGGCGAGCATCGCGGCCAGGGCGAGGGCGAAGCCGAGGGTCTGCGGCAGGGTCGTCGACTCGCCCAGCGCGACGCCGACCACGGCGGCGACCAGCGGGGACAGCAGCACCAGCGGGGCGGACGCGCCGACCGGCAGCCGCCCGATGCCGCGGAACCACAAGGTGTAGGCGATCAGCCCGCCCATGCTGCCGAGCCACAGATAGCCGCCGACGGCTCCGGCGTCGATCCGCCGCGGCACCCCCTCGATCCCGAGGGTGAGCGGGAGCAGCAGCAGGCCGCCTGCCGTCAGCTGCCAGCCGGCCAGGGTCATGGGCCCGGCCCCCGCGGGCCGGCCCCAGCGCTTGGTGAGGACGACCCCGCAGGCCATGAAGGCCGTTCCGCCGAGGCCGGCGAGCACCCCGACGGCGTCCAGCCGGGCCCGCGGCCCCAGCACGACGAGTCCGACGCCGAGCACGCCGATCACGCCCCAGCCCAGCCGCCAGGCCGTCGGCCGGTCGTGCAGCGCCACGACGGCCAGCCCGGCGACCAGCAGCGGCTGGGCGGCGCCGAGGGTGGCGGCGACACCGCCGGGGAGACGTTCGGCGGCCAGGAACAACAGGGGGAAGAAGGCGCCTATGTTGAGCACGCCGAGGACGGCCGCCTTCCACCACCAGTCCCCACGGGGGAGCACCCGGGTGATCGCCAGCGCGAGCAGGCCGGCGGGCAGGGCGCGCATCAGTCCGGCGAACAACGGATGCCCGGGCGGCAGCAGTTCCGTGGTCACGGCGTACGTGGTGCCCCAGGACGCGGGCGCGAGGGCGGTCAGGGCGACGGTGGCCGCCTGCCGCGCGTGCGGGGTCCGCGGCAGGCCCGGGGACCGGGCGGTCGAGGTATGCATGCGGTGGAGTCTGGCCGTCACGCATCATGATTCCAAAGCATGCTTGTCATGCCAGCCATGAATCAGCATCATGGTTCGGGTGGATCTCCAGCAGATGCGATACGTCGTGGCCGTCGCCGAAACCCGCAACTTCACCCGCGCGGCGGAGCGCTGCGAGGTGGTGCAGTCGTCACTGAGTCACCGGATCGCCGGCCTGGAACGGGAACTCGGCGTCAGGCTGTTCGCCCGGTCCAGCCGACGCGTCGAACTCACCAGCGCCGGGGCCGCGTTCCTCGCCGGCGCCCGCGAGTGCCTGGCCGCCGCCGACCGCGCGGCGGCCGACGCGGCCGCCGCGGCCGGCGTGGTGCGCGGCCGGCTCGCCGTCGGCGTGATCGTGACCACGGCCGCGGTCGACGTACCCGAACTGCTCCAGCGCTACCGCGCCCGGCACCCGGACGTCCGCGTCCTGCTGCGGGCCGGCGGCAGCGACGAACTGGTGGCGGCGATCCGGGCCGGCGAACTGGACATCGCCTTCCTGGGCCTGCCGGAGGACGAACGGCCCTCCGGGGTGGAGACCGTCGTCCTCGATCACGACGAGCACGTGCTGGTGGTGCCCGCGGGGCACCGGCTCGCGGGCGCTTCCCGGGTCACGCTGGGGGACGTCGCCGGGGAGACGTTCGTGGACTTCGTCGCCGGGACACCCGCCCGCGCCCAGTCCGACCAGGCGTTCGCCGCCGCTGGGCTGGCCCGTGACGTGGCGTACGAGGCCGGTGTCGCGGAGCTGACGACCCGGCTGATCGCGCGCGGACTGGGCATCGCACTGCTGCCCTCGGCCTTCGTCCGGCCGCTGGCCGCGGACGACCCCGCGCTGGCGCTGGTCCCGGTGGTCGACGGGCCGCACCGGGTGGAGTACCTGGCGTGGAGCCGGTTCAACCCCAGCCCGGCCACCCGGGCGATGCTCGACGTCCTCGGGGTGGACCGACGGGCCCGGCGGCCGGACGACGGGCGCGACGGTTAGTGCCGCAACAGGCAACGTTCACCCCGTCGCGACGCCCGGCACGCCTCCCCCGATCTCTTCGAGCAGGGGGAACCCCACTCGCCGCACCGGCCGAAAGCCCAAGTACGCCCAGTACGAGGACTTCCGGCCGGCACTCCCCCGAGCTCTTCGAGCAGGGGGCACCCCCAGAGAGCACGCACCGGACGCCGCTCCTCGACGGGCAAACGTTGCCTGCCGCGGCACTAGACGGCCTCCTCCTCGCGCGCGGTCAGGCGCTGCTCCAGCTGGGCGGCGAGGTGGCCTCGGGCGGGCTTCCCGCTCGCGGTGCGGGGAACGGCGCTGTGCGGGACCTCCAGGACGGTGTGCGGGGCGACGGTGAGGTCCGCGGCGATGCGGGCGGCGATCCGGCCGGTGTCGAGGACCTCGCCGCGCCGGGCGACGAGGACGACGGCGAACGAGCCGCCGTACGGCACCGCGACGCACTCCGCCACGCCCGGCTCGGTGGCCGCCAGTTGTTCGACGTCCGCCGCGAAGACGTTCACGCCGTTGACGGAGATCCGGTCGCCGCGCCGGCCGCTCAGATACAGCCGGCCCGACCTCAGGCAGCCGAGGTCGCCGGTGTCGAACCAGTGGGCGCGGTGGTCGGTGGCGCCGTCGTAGCCGTTGAAGAGGGTGCCTCCGCGCAGCTGCACGGAGCCGGTCGCCCCCGGCGGGCAGGTGCGTCCGGTGTCGTCGACGATCCGCAGGTCCAGGCCGGGCGCGGGAGTTCCGAGGCAGGCGGTGACGGTGGGGCCGTCCGTGTGGAAGCTGTGTCCGGCGTCCACGTACCGGTGGGCGGTGGCCATCAGCGCCGCCTCGGCCAGGCCGTAGCAGAAGACCAGTGCCGTCGGGTCGAAACCCCACGGCCCGGCGGCGGACAGGAAGGTGTCGACCGAGGGCCGGCGGATGGGCTCCGCGCCGCAGAAGACGGTGCTCCAGGCGCCGAGCAGCCGCGGGTCCGGGCCCGTGCGTGCCGCCGCCTCCGCGATCCGTGCCGCGAGGTAGCGCAGCATGAAGTCGGGGAAGGCGCTGTGCACCGACTCGGCGTCGCGTACCAGCCGCAGGGCGGCCATGGGTCTGCGCAGGAAGGCGCCCGGTTCCTCGACGACCAGGTCGATGCCCTGGACGAGGGAGGTCAGCACCCCGATGAGGCCCATGTCGTGGTGGAGCGGCAGGGCGATGAGCCCCGCGTGGCCGGGCTTCATGCCGGCGATGTCGCGGATGGCGTCGATGTTGCCGAGCACCGCGCGATGGCTGAGCGGAATGGGCCGCGGCATGCCGGTGGAGCCGCTGGTGTACTGGATGAACGCCAGGTCCTCCGGGTCCCCCGGGGCGGGCCCGGGCACGGTCCCGCCGCGCAGCTCCAGCTCGAGCTCGCCCAGCCCGGGGCCGGCCACCCGGAACGCGTGGCGCACCCCCTGCTGGCGGGCGACCGTCTCCAGGTACTCCTCCAGCACCGCCCCCGGAACGCGCGGCTTGACCGAGACGGGCACGGCGCCCAGGTGCATCAGCCCCAGCATGGCCAGCACGCTCTCGCGCGAACTGCCGATGCGCAGCATCACCCGGTCGCCGGGGCACACGCCCTGCCGGGCGAAGCCGCCGGCGGCCGCGGCGATCTGTTCGGCCAGCTCGGGGTAGGTGAGGCTCGTACGCCGGGCGCCGGTGCCGAAGGTCACCGTCGCGTCCCGGCGGTGGGCCTGGTCCGCGAGGGCCGCCCGGAGGGTGTTCCCGCTCATGCCGCCCTGCCCGGGACTTCGAGCATGGCCTCCAGGTCGGCCGGGTGGACGCGCTTGGTGTCGCGGTCGACGAGCCCCAGCCGGACCCGTCCGGTGGCGACCACGGTCCCGTCGGTGCGCTCGACGTCCTGGGCCAGCGTGAAGCTGAACGGGGACCGCTCCGCCAGCGAGGTGCGGACGGCGAGGCGGCCCACCGGGTCCCAGTCGACCGCGCGCAGGTAGTCCAGCCGGAGCTGGAGCACCACGGCGACCAGCCGGCTGTCGCGCAGATCGACCCCGCAGGCGAGCCCCCACTCCCACCGGCCGGTCTCCAGGAGCTGGACGTACACGCTGTTGTTCAGATGACCGGCCCAGTCGAAGTCGTTGGGACGCAGGGCGACCTCACTGACGTGCACCAGGCCGAACGGCCGGCCGGCGGTCATGGCTGTTCCCCCTCGCTCGGCGCCGGCGCGGCGAGCAGCACGACCACCGCGCCGGCCATGTCGCCGCTGTGACTGATGGAGACGTCCGCGCTGATGTTGCCCTCCTCGAACCAGCGGCCGATCCGGCCGTGCAGCCTGATGCGGGGCCGCCCGGTGGGGCCGTGCGCGATCTCGATGTCGGGAAAGGTGTGCGCGGGCGCCCGCGGCAGGGCGCCCACCGCCTTGACGAACGCCTCCTTCGCCGAGAACAGCCCCGCCAGGGAGGCCGCCGGATCGGGACGCGAGCGGCAGTGCCGGCGCTCGGCCTCGGTGAACAGCGTCCCGTTATCGAGCAAGTGCGGCTTCGCGCGCAGCTCCGTCACGGACTGCAGATCGAATCCGGTCGACATCGTTGGTGCGCAGGCTGGCGAAGTAGGCACGTTTGAGGTCCTCGTAGGAGCGGGTCTGGATTCCGGTAACCTCGCGCACCAGGGCGAAGACACTGGTCAGCTTCTGCTTGTGCACCGAGCCCTCGTGCAGGGCGTCGTCGCCGAGCCCGAACTCCTCCTCGCCGGTGCGGGTCCGCTCCCACCAGTTGACGTAGCCCTGCCGCTCGGTCTGGGCGTCGCGGGCCGAGCCGAAGGTCTCGCCGCCGTCCGGACGGATCCAGGTGTACGCCATCGACAGCACGTCCTTGATCGGGTAGACACCCGAGTCCACCAGGGCCTTGGCGAACGAGGCGAAGTACTGCCGGTGCTGGACCTCGTCCTTCATGATCGTGTGGAAGACGTCGCGGACGAGTCCGTCCTCGGTGGTGCGGGACTGCCAGCCGTAGGACACGCAGGCCTCGATCTCCACGCACGCCTGGAGGATGCACACCCGCGCGTAGTTGTCCGCGGGGAACGGGCCGCGGTGCTCGACCACTTCGGCCTCGTCGATCGGGTCGATGCCCGCCATCTCCATGAGCCGTCCGAAGGCGACCTCGTGGTGCGCCTCCTCCTCCAGCCAGTAGCGGGCCGACCAGGCGGCGGCGACGTGCAGCACGTCCGCGCCGAGCGGGTTGGACTCGCGCAGTTCCCCGGCGAGCTTGACGCCGTCCACGGCGAGCCGGATACCGGCGGGCTGGGTGGTGAGTTCGGCGCGCGCCGCGTGCCACAGCGCGGCCTTGTCGCCCGGTTCGGGCCGCGACAGGCTGCGGCCGTCGAAGAGCTGGTCGGTTCCCCAGCGGCGCTGCTCGTGGTAGCTCTGCTGGACGCGCAGCACGTCGCTGATGGTGGCTCCGGCCCGGAGCTCCTTGACGATGTCGGTCATGATCAGCACGGGTCCCGCCTTTCGTTCAGGAGGAGGTGGGGGTGAGCTGGCCGGCCAGGGCCGTGACGACGTCCTGCGCGGTGTGGTCGAGGGTCATCGTCGGCAGTTCGACGTCGTCGTCCACTCCGAGGTCGGCCAGCGCGCCGGCGAACGCGTCCAGCAGGTCGATGGAGTTGATGGCGGACGGCGAGGCCACCAGGACCGCCGACAGCGGCTGCCCGTTGAAGACCTCGTCCTCCGGGAGGCCGAGCCGGCGTGCGACGTTCGCTCTGAGTTCGTCGAGCATGGGTGTCTCCCTGTGCGTGCGTGGGTGATGGGGGCCGTGCCGGGTCCTACAGGGACGCCGGAGCGGACCAGGCGGGGGAGCGGCCGAGCGCCGCCAGGGCCAGGTCGAGCGGGCTCGCGTGGGTGGCGGCCGGCAGTGCCGGACGGAAGGCCGGGGCCGGCTCCAGGCGCCGCTCGTCGTCCGGGACGCGCAGTGCGAACAGGAGCGCGGCCTCGGTGGTCGCCAGGTCCAGCTCCAGCGGGATGCCGAGGGTGCGGGCCACGTCCCAGCCGTGGACCACGAGGTCGAGGAAGTGGTACCCGATGGCCACGGTGGCGGGGAACCGGGTTCCGGTGCTGATCTCCGGGAGGCTGAACTCCCGGGTCAGGACTCCGGGTCGGGCGAAGGCGTCGAGCACCGCCGCGGTGGCGGAGCGGTACGCCGCCACCGGGTCCCCGCCGAGGGCCGGGGGCAGCCAGACGCCGCGTGCGGCGCCGCCTCCGGCGGCGGCCGCCGCGAAGCCGTGGTGCCGGCCGGCCAGGTGGGCCACCAGGTCGTGAAGCGTCCAGCCGGCGCACGGCGTCGGGCGGGTCCAGTCCTCAGGGGTCGCGTGCTCCAGGAGCCGCACGGTTTCCAGCGCCGCCGTCCGGTCGAGCTTCAGGATGTCCATCGGACCCCTTCCGGGAAGGGTTTCTTCGAGCCAGACATTAGCACGACCGTACGTTTAGTTTTTAGTGTCCGGGCGGTCGGAGGTCCGGCCGGGCGGGGACCGGACCTCCGGGAGGTGTCACTCGCTCGTCCGGGCCGCCCGGGCCTCGACGAAGCGGGCCAGCCGCCGTACGCCCTCGGTGATGTCCTCGGGGCCGAGCGCGCTGCACGACAGCCTGAGCTGGTGGTCCCCGCCGCCGTCCAGGTAGAAGTCGCCCATCGGCGTCCAGAGCACGCCGTAGTTGCGCGCCGAGTCCTCGAGCGCCTTGTGGTCGGCGCGGAACGGCACGTCCACGACGAGGAAGAACCCGCCGTCCGGTTCGTTCCACGAGACCCCGAGAGCCTTCCTGCGCTCCGCCGGGAAGTGCCGTTCCAGCTCGCCGAGGAGCGTGTCGAGGTTGGTCCGGTAGTACGCGACGGCCCCGGCGTTCGCCTCGCGCAGCCGGCAGTCCGACTCGACGAGCAGACCGCCGATGACGGCCTGGGAGATGGCGGAGGTGTTGACCGTCGTCATGCTCTTGATCTTGGACAGCTCGTCCGCGAGCAGCGACCGCCGGCCCCCCGGCCCGATCACCTCCTGGTCGGCGACGACGTATCCCACGCGGGCGCCGGGCAGCGCGGTCTTGGCGAACGAGCCGAGGTGCAGCACACGGCGCTCGCGGTCCATGGACTTCAGGGTCGGGCGGGCCGATCCGGTGCGCACGAAGAACCCGTAGGGGTCGTCCTCCAGGATCAGCAGGTCCTCCTGGGCCGCGATCTCCAGGAGCCGTTCACGGGCCGCCACCGTCATGCTGGCGCCGGACGGGTTGGCGAAGTCCGGCACCAGGTACAGGGCGCGGGGCCGGCCGCCCGACCGCCGGGTGTGCCGGACGGCGGCCAGCACGGCGTCGGGGTCGGGGCCGTCGGCGCCCTCCGGGACCGGGCGGATCGCGATGTCGAGCAGCCGGGCCGCTCCGGTGACCCCGACGTAGCAGGGGGAGCTGACGAGCAGGGTGTCCTCGGGCCGGGCGAACAGGGCGCGCAGGGTGAGCAGCATCGCCTCCTGGCAGCCGGTGGTCACGACCACGGCCTCGGGGCTCACCTCGATCCGCTCGTCGTTGGCCAGGGTGCGGGCGATCAGCTCGTGGATGATGCCGTTGGTGCGGCCGTACTGGAAGAGCTGGGTGCGCACCCGGTCCCGGGACCAGCCCAGACCGTGTTCCAGGTGGTCGGTGTAGGCCCGCAGGTACCGGCTCAGGTCCTCCGTCTCGAACGTCCCCTCGAACGGCCGGCCGGGGGCGAAGGAGAGCGCGTCGGGGAAGCGCGCGACGACTTCGTTCAGGAAGTTCATCGCGTCGAGCACGGGGTCGGTGAGCGAGGCGTGCAGCTCCTCCAGCGCGAGCGCCGGGGGCCGGGTGGCGGATGCGGTGGTGTCTGCCATGTTCAGTCCTTGGTGAGGGTGCCGTCGAAGGCGGAGCGCAGGTACCCGGCGGCCTGCTCGGTGGCGCGGCGGCCCGCGTCGAGCGTCCCGGCCATGGCGAAGAAGCCGTGGGCCACTCCGGGGTAGCGGCTCGCCACGACGGGGACCCCGTTCTCCCGCAGCCGCCGGGCGTACTCCTCGCCCTCGTCGCGCAGCGGGTCGTACTCGGCGGTGATCACGAGGGCCGGCGGCAGGCCGCGGTGGTCTGCCGCGCGCAGCGGGGACGCGAGGGGGTGGACGCCGTCCTCGGGGGCCGCGAGGTAGTTGTCCCAGTACCACTGCACCGACTTGTCGTTGAACAGCAGCGGGTCGGTGTTCTCCCGGCGTGACGGGGTGTCCGCGAGCTGGTCGGTGTTCGGGTAGACGAGGAGCTGGGCCAGGAGCCCCGGGCCCCCCGCGTCGCGGGCCATGAGGGTCACCGCGGCGGCGAGGTTGCCGCCCGCGCTGTCCCCGCCGACGGCCAGGCGGGCCGGGTCGCCGCCGTAACCGCCGGCGTGCTCGGCCACCCACCTGACGCCCGCCATGCAGTCCTCGGGAGCGGCCGGGAACTTGTGCTCGGGCGCGAGGCGGTAACCGACCGAGACGGTCAGGCACCCGGCGGCGTTGGCCAGGCTCCGGCAGATGGCGTCGCTGGTGTCGAGCGAGCCGAGGGTCCAGCCGCCGCCGAAGAAGTAGACGAGCACGGGCAGCGGGCCCTCGGCGCGGGGGCGGTAGATCCGCACGGGCAGCGGTCCGGCCGGACCCGGTACCGAGAGGTCGAGGACCTCCTCCACCGGCTCGGGGGCCCCGGCGTCCGCCTGGACGGCGGCGAGGTCCGCCGCCCGCGCCTCGGCGAGCGTCATCGTGTACAGGGGGCGCACGCCCTCGGCGGCGCGCTGGTCGTACAGGGTCTGAAGCTGCGGATCGAAAGGCATGGCACCTCCGGCCGTCGGCCCGCGGCCGGGCGGCCACGGGCGGCTTTCATGGGGTGTCGGGCAGCAGCGCCGGGTCGGTCGCGGCGCTTCGCAGACGGCCGAGAATCCCGTCGGCGGCCCTTGTGTAGCAGGTGAAGTTGTCGTGCAGCACCGATTCGGCGTTGGCCATCTCAAGGAGCGCGATCACCTCGAAGGCCAGCTGCGGCACGTCGGTGTCCGCCCGCGCCTCGCCCGCCTGCTTGGCGTCCTCGATCGCCTGCTCCATCAGGGAGAACCAGTTGCCGTGGGCCTTGGCGACCGCGTCGTGCACCTTGCCGGAACGGGCGTCGTACTCGGCCGAGACCGAGTAGAAGAAACAGCCGCCGGGGAAGACCCGCCGCTCGGAGTAGACGAGCCAGTTCCGGCACAGGAACCAGACCCGGGCCAGCCCCGCCGGCAGGCAACGGGCGGGCTGCACCACGTGCTCGATGAAGACCTTGATGGCCGCGCGCACCGTGGCGAGCTGGAGTTCCTCCTTGGAACCGAAGAGGGCGAACACACCGCTCTTGCTGAGGCTGAGCTCGGTCGCCAGCCGGCCCAGCGACAGCCCCTCGAGGCCTTCGACCGATGCGATCCTAACGGCTCGGTGGAGGATCAACTGCCGTGTCTGGTTACCGCGTTCGATCCGTCCGTCCGTGCGCGTGGTTGTCAAAGGACACCTCCTCGATGGCTCCCGCCGGGGGCGTCCGTCACCTTGACCGTCCACGGTCGAACAAAGTGGACGATCGTGCGGACATGTGGGAGAGTGAAGTTAGTGTACGTCCGTGCGGTTAGTTTGTGCACGGTTGAGCAGGGCTGATACACGCAACGGGGGAGCACGATGGCGAAGCTGACGCTCGACGAGTACGAGACCGGGGCCAGAGGGCGGTTGCCCGCACCCGTGTGGGACTTCCTCGCGGGCGGCAGCGGAACGGAGTCGATGCTGTCCGCCGGCCGCGAGGCGCTCGACGCGATCCGGCTGCGCCCTCGGTGTCTGGTCGACGTGTCGCACTGCGACCCCGGCGCCACCCTGTTCGGGGAACGACTGGCGGCGCCCGTGGGCATCGCGCCCATGGCCTACCACCGGCTCGTCCACCCCGAGGGCGAGGTGGCGACCGCCCGGGCCGCCGGCGCCGCGGGCGCGCTGTTCACGGTCAGCATGTTCGCCAGCCGCACCCTCGAGGAGATCGCGCAGGGGGCGACCGGGCCGCTCTGGCTCCAGCTCTACTGGCTGAAGCGGCGCGAGGCGATGCTGGAACTCGTCGCGCGGGCGGAGCGGTCCGGGTACCGCGCGCTGGTGCTGACGGTCGACGCCCCCCGGGTCGCGCGCCGGCCGCGGGACCTGCGCAACTCGTTCACGGTGCCCGCCGGCATCCGGGCGGTGAACGTCGACGCCGCTCTGATGGCCGCCTCCCACGACTCGGCGGCCGGCGAGTCCGCGATCGCGCGGCATTCGCGCGAGCAGTTCGACGCCGGCATCACCTGGGAAGACCTCGCCTGGCTCCGGGAGCGCACCTCGCTGCCACTGGTTCTGAAAGGCGTACTGACGGGGGAGGATGCCGAACTCGCCGTGAAGCACGGTGTCGACGCGCTCGTCGTCTCCAATCACGGAGGCCGTCAGCTCGATTTCGCGGTGCCCGCGGTCGATGCTCTGCCGGAGATTCGTGACGCGGTCCAGGATGACTGCCGCGTCATCCTGGACGGAGCGATCCGGCACGGCGCCGATATCGCGAAGGCGCTCTGCCTGGGGGCGGACGCCGTTTTCGTCGGGCGCCCCGTCCTGTGGGGACTCTCGGATTCGGGAAGCGCCGGCGCGGAGTCGGTCCTCCGGCTGATCATCGACGAGTTCGAAGAGGTCATGGCCCTGATGGGGGCCGTTCGCGTGCAGGATTTCTGTTCCTCCGGAATCGCTCGGCGCTGAGCCCGGCCGGGGAATGAAGAGTTCACCTCCTATTCGCCTTTCCAGCCAAGCGAATAGGGCGCTTTGGCGTGCCTGTCGGCGGATCCAATGATTTGCTCATTCAACTGCTACTCGCCGGTAGAAGTTAACGGAAAGCTGCGCTTGATTACTTGAAAGTAGTCGGCAACGATGAACGTGCCGCCCGGGGGAAGTGCGAGGCGGTGGCTACGCTCCCGAAGGGGCCGGCGGACAGTGCTGTCCGCTGGTGAATCGGGTCGTCCAGAATCTTTGATAGGTGGGGATTTCAGTGGGGGAAACGGCGCCCAAAAGGCCCGTTTGCGTCGAAGGCTCCTGGGTCGACGAAATACTGCTCCAAGGCGACGATTCCGCCGTCGCCCTCCATGTCGGCGGGCCGGTGAGCCGGGCGGAACTCCGACGGCTCGTCGCGGACGAGCAGCAGCGCCTCCAGGCGGCGGGCCTCGTCGCCGGCGGAACGCTCGCCGTCCGGGTGCCGCCGTCGCTGGGCTGCATCGTGGCCATGCTCGCCGGATGGCGCGCGGGAGCCCAGGTGGCCCTGCTGGACTACCGGCTGACCACCTTCGAGGTGGGCAGGGCGATCGCCCGACTGGCTCCGCAACTGGTCGTGGAACCCGTCGAGGACGTGACGGGCCGGCTGCGCGGATACTTCGACGTCCGGACCCGGGTGTCGGCGCTGCGCGGCGGCCGGCCCGCCGAGACGGAGCACGTCCTGCTCCAGCTCAGCTCCGGCTCCACCGGCCCCTCCAAGGTGATCGGCCGCACGGTCGGCAGCCTCCTGGCCGAACTGGACCGCTACGCGCAGCTCGACGGCTTCCCCCGCCGCGGCGAACGCACCGTGGTCCTGGCCTCGGTCATCCACGTCCTCGGCCTCGTCGGAGGCCTGCTGCACGGACTCGCCGCCGGTACACAGGTGGTGCTCCCCGGCACGCAGACCTTCGACGGCATCCTCAAGGCCGTGGCGGCGGGCGAGGAACCCACCACCCTCCTCGGCGTGCCCTCGCAGGCCGCGGTCCTCGCCACCGCCCAGAACCCGCCGCGGCTCCCGCAGCTGCGCCGGATGATCGTCGGCGGCGAACTGGTCAAGGCCAACGTCTGGGAACGGTTCACCCGGGGCTACGGCGCCGAACTGGGCGCCATGTACGGCATGACCGAGACCGGCGTCATCGCCACCGACCTGCACGGCTCCACCCGCCCCGGCCTGACGCCCGCGCCCGGGATGCGGGTGCGCGTGGAGGACGGGCACATCCTGATCGGGCTGCCGGCCACCCCCTACGTGGGCGCGGCGGACCCGTCCCGCTTCGTGGACGGCTGGCTGCGGACCAAGGACGCGGGCGACCTCGACGAGGCGACCGGACTCCTGACGGTCCACGGACGGCTCGACTCGCAGGTCTCCATCGGCGGCCTCAAGGTCGACCTCGCGGAGGTCGAGGAGTCCATCACCGCGCTGCCCGGTGTCACCGACGCCGTGGTCGTCCACGGCACGGGCATCGAGGCGTTCGTGACCGTATCCGAACACGGCGTGTCCGACGGGCTCGCCGACTCCCTCGCCACCCGGCTCGCGCCCTACAAACGCCCCCGTACCCTCCACGTCCTGCCCGAGCTGCCACGCACCCCCACCGGCAAGCCGGTGCGCAACGCGGAGATCCTCCGCGCCGCGGTGCGGTCGGCGACTTCCGCGTGACCCGCTCAGTCGCAGGCCGCGGCCGGCACCCGGCACACGTCGATCCGGACGTCGCCTTCCCGGCCGTGCAGCGCCACACCGACGACATGCCCCCCGCCACCGACCACGACCGCCGCGGACGCCAGACCCGGCGCGCCGGGCAGCGGCGTCAGCCCGCCCGGGGCGTCCTCGGGCGGCGGCCACTGCCGCGGCAGCGGCATCGGACGGCTCATGCCGCCGCCCCGCAGCCCCTGACCGAGCGCCTTGCCCACGGCCTCCTTCTGTGTCCACAGCCACAGGAAGGCCGCTGAGCGGTCCCGCTCCGCCAGTCCCTCGACCCAGGCCGCCTCGGCCGGATCGAGCCACGCCCGCGCCATCGCCGTGGCGCGCACCCGACGTACCACCTCCACATCGACCCCCACCGGAGCCCGGCCGGTCAGCGCGACCGCCAGCACACCGCGGCCGTGCGTGAGACTCACCCGCAGCGGCCCACCGGCCCCGCCGAGATACGGCCGGCCACCGGGCTCGTGCTCCAACGAGACCTCGGACAGCGGGACCTGGAGCAGTTCCGCCGCCGTCCGCAGCAACAGGACGCGCGCCCTTCGGCGTTCGTCCCCGTCAGCGGTGCACCACCGCACCGTCACCGTGTCCGGGACCACTCCCGGGCGCCAATCCATGAACAGGAGTCAATCAAATGTCCGCTGAGGTTGAGAAGTTCATCATCGAGGCGCTGAAGAACATGAACTACGACGTCACCGATGTCACCGGCGACACCCCCCTGGGCCCGGCCGGACTGGACCTCGAATCGCTCTCCGTCGCCGAGATAGCGATCCAGGTCGAGGACACCTACGGCGTGAAGTTCGAGGAGGACGAGATGGAGACCGTCGCGCTGCTGACCGTCTCCGGCCTGGTCAAGGAGATCGTCGAGCGGGCGTCCGCCGCGGCCGCGGCCAAGTGACCCGGGGCCGTTCCGGCTCCCCCGGCACCCTCTCCCCGCCCGCGACCACCGAAGGCCGTGGGCGGGGCGGGGCGGGGTGGACCGCACGCAAGGACTTAGATCCGGAAACTGGAGACAACGGGCAATGAATCCGAAGAACGAGCGCGCGCAGTTCGCGGCCGACCAGGGCCTCGGTGTCGGCAACGTGCTGACCACGCTGCTCGAACGAGGAACCGGTCTGGACACCCCCACCCTCACGTTCGACACCGACGTCGACGGCCACCCGGCCTGGCAGGCGCTGACCCTGGCCCAGCTGGGTGAGCGCGTGGCCGCCCGGGCCGCCGCCCTGCACGACCTCGGCGTCCGGCCCCGGGACGCCGTCGCCGTATGGACGACCGCCGGCGCCGACCAGGTCCTCAGCTACCTGGCCCTGGCCCGGATCGGCGCGATTCCCGCGCTCGTCAACGGCAGGATCCCCGGCGAGCAGGCCGGCGAGTACATCAAGCGGCTGCGCGCCGTGGGAGTCATCGCCGACACGCCGCACTGGGACGCCCTGTCCGCCGCCGGCTGCCCCACTCCGCTGCTCGCGGACCCGGCCGAACTCGGCAAGGCCGATCCCGCCGGAGCGCCCAAGCCGTACCGCCACCACGCCAACGAGCCCGTGGTGATCACCCACTCCTCCGGGACCACCGGCCTGCCCAAGGCGGTGATCCACTCCCACCACAGCCTCTTCGCCGCCATCCGCCACCGCCTGTCGCTGCCCAAGGGACAGGGCCTCGACCGGATGCTGGGAGCACTGCCGTCGGCACACGCGGCGACCGTCATCGCCGTGAACCTGGCGCTGACCAACCGCGCCGAACTGGCCGTGCTCTCCGTCCAGGGCGGCGGCCCCGTCCTCGACGCCATCGAGTCCTGGCAGCCGTACAGCGTCCTTGGCTTCGCCACCACCTGGTCCGAGCTGGCCGCCGAGGACCTGTCGGCGCGCGACCTGGGCTCCGTGCGCACCTGGTGGAACACGGGCGACTGCGCGCACGAGGCGCACATCCGCAAGCTCATCGCCGTGGGCACCCGGGAGACCGTCACCGCGCAGGGCCGGTCGCGCCGCACCGGCTCCTTCTTCGTCGACGGCCTCGGCTCCTCGGAGATGGGCCACTCCCAGTTCCACATCACCCACACCCCCGAGACCAGCCGCTACGGCCGGTGCATCGGCCGCCCGCACGCCTTCTCGGACGTGGCCGTGGTCGACGAGGACGGCGAGAAGCTGGGCGCCGGCCAGGTCGGACAGCTCGCCATCAACGCGCCCACCCTGTCGCTGGGTTACTGGAACGACTCGGTGACCACCTACCGCACCCGCAGGGACGGCTACTTCCTCACCGGCGACCTCGTCTTCAGCGACGAGGAGGGCTACTACTACCACGTCGACCGCGCCGTGGACGCCGTGGACCTGGGCGACGGCAACAAGCTCTACACCATGCTCTGCGAGGAGCGCGTCCTCGCCGACTGCGCGGACGTGCAGGAGTGCACCGTCGTCGCCGTGCCGGCCGACGGCCGGGTCGCCACCTCGGTCCTGCTCGTGCTCGACGCCCGCGCCGACCAGGACGCCGACCGGACCGCCGAGGTGCTCGCGGCCCTCGAACCGCACGTGGCCCGCACCGTCGAACGCGTGGTGGTCGTCGAACCGGACCGCATACCGCTCGGCGCGACCGGGAAGGTGCGCAAGTTCCTGCTCCGGCAGCGCTTCCTCGACGGGGAACTGCTCGGCCGCGAGACCGAGGCCCGGCAGGTGACGGCATGACGGCGCGCACCGTGCGGTCCGGCGCCGTCGTCACCGGGCTCGGCACCTTCACCCCGCTCGGCCGCGGCGCCGCGGACACCTTCGACGCCCTGTGCCACGGCAAGTCCGGACTGCGCACACCGCCTGCGGGCCACCTTCTCGACGGCACCGTGAACGTGGCCGGCATCGCTCCGGACATCACGGCGAGCGAGGTGCTGCCGCCCAGCGAGGGTCGCCTCGTCGACCGGTACGCCCTGATGGCCCTGGCCGCCGCGGACGACGCGCTGGCCGACGCCGGCCTCGTCGTCGGCCGCGATGTCGACCCGCACCGGATCGCGGTGATCGTCTCCAGCGGCGCCGGCGGCCTGACCACGTACGAGGAGCAGACCCGGGCGCGCGCGGAGCGCGGGCCGACCGCGGTCAGCCCGTATCTGCTGCCCGGCATGCTGCCGAACATGGCCGCCGCCCGGATCGCCATCAAGTACGGCATACGCGGCTGGAGTTCGGCGATCGCCACCGCGTGCGCCGCGGGGGCCCACGCCGTGGCGGAGGCAGCCCGGCTGATCCGGTACGGCGAGGCCGACGTGGTGGTCTGCGGCGGCGCCGAGGCACCGCTGAACCCCACCTCCGCGCTGGCCTTCTCGCACGCCCGGGCGCTGGCGAGCGGCTGGGAGGACCCCGAGGCGGCCAGCCGGCCCTTCGACCGGCGCCGCAACGGCTTCGTCCTGGCGGAGGGCGCCGGCGTGCTGGTCCTGGAGCGCGCCGAGCACGCGGACGCCCGCGGTGCGGCCGGCTACGCCGACGTCCTCGGCTGGGGCGCCACCACCGACGCCTACCGCCCCACCGCCCCCCGCCCCGACGGGGAGGGCGCCGCGCAGAGCATGCGCGGAGCCCTCGCGACGGCCGGACTCGAACCGGCCGACATCGGCTACGTCAACGCGCACGGCACGGCCACCAAGCTGGGCGACGTCGCCGAGACGAAGGCCGTGCGGGCCGTGTTCGGCGACGACGGGCCCGCCGTCAGCAGCACCAAGTCGATGACCGGCCACCTGCTCGGCGGGTCCGGCGCGGTGGAGGCGGCCATCTGCGCCCTGGCGCTCTCCCGGGGCCTGCTGCCGCCCACGCACAACCTCGACGAGATCGACCCGGCGTGCGATCTGGACCATGTGCGCGGCGGGGCCCGACCGCAGCGGGTGGAGGCCGTGCTCTCCAACTCGTTCGCCTTCGGCGGCCACAACGTCAGCCTGCTCCTCGGTTCCGCATCCACCCGTAACAAGCGACAGCAGGAAGGGATTCACCCGTGAACATCGGAGCAGTGGACCACATCGAGTTCTACGTCGGGGACGCCCAGCAGTCCGCGTTCTACCTCTGCACCGCCTTCGGATTCCGGGTGCGCGGGCAGGCCGGCCCGGAGACCGGGCACCCCGACCGGCGCTCCCTCCTGCTGCGGCAGGGCGGCATCGACCTCGTGCTCACCTCGGCCCTCGGCACCGACCACCCGGCGGCGGACTACGTGGCGCGGCACGGCGACGGCGTGGCCAACATCGCCTTCGCTACCGACGACGCGGCCGGGGCGTTCGCCCTCGCGGTGGAACGCGGCGCGACGGCGGTCGAGGAGCCGCGGACGCACGGCGAGGACGGCGACGAGGTGGTCACCGCCTCCGTGCTCGGCTTCGGCGACGTGGCGCACCGCTTCGTGCAGCGCGCCGGCGGCCGCGAGGACTTCCTGCCGGGAGTGTTCGACATGATCGCCGAGGACCCCGACGAGACCGAGCGGCTGCTGCACACCGTCGACCACGCGGCGGTCTGCCTGCCCGCGGGCCAGCTGAGCCAGACCGTCGAGTTCTACCAGAAGGTCTTCGGGTTCCGGCAGATCTTCGAGGAGTTCATCGAGGTCGGCGAGCAGGCGATGGACTCCAAGGTGGTGCAGAGCCCGTCGGGCGAGGTCACCTTCACCCTCATCGAGCCGGTCGTGGACCGCAGGCCGGGACAGATCGACGACTTCCTGGCCCGGCACGGCGGCGCGGGTGTGCAGCACCTGGCCCTGCTCACCGATGACATCGTTACCACGGTGCCGGCCCTGGAGGCCCGGGGCGTGAAGTTCCTGGAGACGCCCGACGCCTACTACGACGAGCTGACCGAGCGGCTCGGCCGGCCCGACCTGCGCATCGAGGACCTCAGGCGCACCAACGTCCTGGTCGACCGGGACCACTGGGGCCAGGTGTTCCAGCTCTTCACCCAGTCGCCGCACGTGCGCCGGACCTTCTTCTGGGAGGTCATCGACCGGCACGGCGCCCGCACCTTCGGCAGCGGCAACATCAAGGCCCTCTACGAGGCCGTGGCCCGCGAGAAGGCGATGGCCTGACACCGCGCCGCCGCGCACACCCCTTCGCAACCCGTACCGCACCGTCGTACTCGAGGAAGACCATGACTGTTCAGGACTCGGCTCTGTTCACCCTGACCGAAGAGGAGCGCGCGCTCCTGCCCACCGACGAGGACGTCGCCTTCTACGCCGAACACGGCTGGTATCTGTCCCGGAAGATCTTCACCGACGAGGAGATCGACCTCCTGGAGTCGGCCAGCGAGCGCTTCTACGCCGGCCACCGCGACCGCACGCTGCCCGTGCGTCCGCCCAAGCTCGCCTACTGGGAGCCGGAGAAGGGCAACGTCCAGCGGCACAACGACTACATCCACTACGAGGACGACACGATCGGCGGCATCCTGCGCAAGCCGCTGCTCGGCGCGGTCGCCGCACGGCTCGCCCAGGCCGAGGAGATCAGGGTGTTCCAGTCCACCCTCATCTACAAGCCGCCGGTCGCCGGGGAACAGTCGAACATCGTGCCCTGGCACTTCGACCGGCACTACTGGTCGACGTCCACCTCCGAGCGCATGCTGACGGCCTTCATCCCGTTCCACGACTGCGGCGAGGAGATGGGCACGATCACCATGGTGGACGGCTCCCACAACTGGCGGGAGACGGCCGTCAACGACGCGACGTCGCTGCACTTCGCCGAGCGCGACCGCAGCGAACTCGACGTCATGCTGGAGGAGAACGCCCGGTACAACGGCGTCGAGGTGCGCAAGATACCCGTCGAGATCCCCAAGGGACACGTCAGCTTCCACCACTGCCGCACCTACCACGGCAGCGGCGCGAACGTCAGCGACCGGCCGCGCCGGGCGATCTCCTTCCACCTCCAGGACGGGGAGAACCGCTACCGGGACTTCCGCCGCTCGGACGGCACGCAGGTCTCGTACAACCACGACGTCCTCGTGCGCAAGACCGCCGAGGGCACCCCGGACTACAGCGACCCCGAGTTCCTCCCGGTGCTCTGGAGCAGCCGCTGATGCGTAGTGCCGCCGTGGTCGGAACCGGCCTGATCGGTACTTCGATCGCCCTGGCCCTGCGGGGCCGGGGGATCACCCCCTACCTGCTCGACGTGAACCCGGAGGCGGCGCGGACCGCGGCGGAGCTGGGCGCCGGTGTCGTGGGCGCGCCACGCTCGCCGGTGGACCTGGCCGTCATCGCGGTGCCGCCGAGCCGTGTCGCCTCGATCCTGCGCGAGCAGCAGCTCGCCAACCTGGCACACGATTTCACCGACGTCGCCAGCGTCAAGGCCGGCCCGCAGGAGGAGGCCGCGGCGCTGGGCTGCGACCTGACCCGCTACGTCGGCGGCCACCCCATGGCGGGCCGGGAGCAGTCGGGACCGCTCGCCGCCCAGGGCGACCTGTTCCACGGCAGACCGTGGGTGCTCACGCCGAGCTCCCGGGCGGGCGGCCGCGCCGTCGGACGGGTGCGGACGCTCGCCGAGCTCTGCGGTGCCCGGCCGGTGCTGATGGCGCCCGGCCAGCACGACCGGGCGGTGGCCCTGGTCTCGCACACCCCGCACCTGGTGGCGAGCCTGCTGGCCGCCCGCCTGCTGCACGGGGAGGAGTCCCAGTTGCAGCTCGCCGGGCAGGGGCTGCGCGACGTCACCCGGATCGCCGCGGGGGAGGCCGAGCTGTGGACCGACATCCTGGGCGCCAACGCCACGGCCGTCGCCGAGGTGCTGACGGAGTTCGCCGAGGAACTGGGCACGGTCGTGGACGCGCTGCGCGGCCTGGCCGCCGATCCGCCCGGCCGGCGGCCGGCCGCCGACCGCGACCGGCTCACCGCCGTCCTGTCCCGCGGGGTGCAGGGGCGGGGCCGGATCCCGGTGCGGACCCCGGCCTCCGACGAGCAGCTCCGCCTGAGCGGCGCGCCCGCCGGGGCCTGAGCAGCGCCGCCGGGGCCGGGCGGCGCCACCGGCGCCGGGCAGGCGGGCCGCCGCCGGGCTTCCGTGGCGGCGGCGCCCCGGCCTCGGGCGGCCCGACCCCGGGGCCCGGGCGGTGCCGCCGCGGGAGTCCGCTCGGGACCGCCGCCGGGACGCGAGAGGTGCGCGTCCCAGCGGACCCGCACACCGACACGACCGTTTCCGACCCACTGGAGAGACTGATCCATGACCAGCCGACGGCTCGACGTGTGCCTGATCGGTGCCGGGCCCAGGGGGCTCTCCGTCCTCGAACGGCTCTGCGCGAACGCGGCCTCGGCGGTGGACATGCGTGTCACCGTGCACGTCGTCGATCCCTACCCGCCGGGCGCCGGGCAAGTGTGGCGCACCGACCAGTCCGAGCACCTGCTGATGAACACGGTGGCCTCGCAGGTCACCATGTTCACCGACGAGAGCGTCCGGATCGAGGGCGCCCTCGCCCCGGGACCCAGCCTGTACGAGTGGGCTCGCTTCCTCACCCTGATCGGACCGCTCGACGACTGGCACTACGACGAAGCGGTGCTCGCCGAGGCAAGCGCCCTGGGGCCGGACACGTACCCCACGCGAGCCTTCTACGGCCGCTATCTGGAGTGGGTCTTCCAGCGGGTCGTCAGGACCGCTCCGGCCACGGTGACCGTCACCGAGCACCGGGCACGGGCCGTCGAGCTCGATGACGAACCCGGCGGCACCCAGCGGGTCCTGCTGGACGACGGCACCCTTGTCTCGGGCCTGGACGCCGTCGTCCTCGCGCAGGGGCACCTGCCGGTGCGGAGTTCCCCCCGCCGACGCGAACTGGAGCGTTTCGCCGAGGCCCACGGTCTCGGCTACCTGCCGCCCGCCAACCCGGCGGACGTCGACCTGTCCGCGGTCCGGCCCGGGGAGACCGTCGCGCTGCTCGGCCTCGGCCTGAACTTCTTCGACTACACGGCGTTGTTCACGCTGGGCCGCGGCGGACGGTTCGTCCGGCATGCCGGACGGCTCGACTACGTGGCCTCGGGCCGGGAGCCGCTGCTGGTGGCCGGCTCCCGGCGCGGACTGCCCTTCCACGCGCGGGGGGAGAACCAGAAGGGCGCGCACGGGCGCCACGAACCCGCGGTGCTGACCGAAGAGGTGATCCGGGAACTGCGCCGGCGGGCGCGTCGGGACGGCGGAATCGACTTCCGCGAGACCGTGTGGCCACTCGTGGCCAAGGAGGTCGAGGCCGTCTACTACTCGGCGCTGCTGACCGCCGAGGGACGCTCCGGCGAGGCCCGGCGGCTGCGCGACCGCTACCTCGCGGCGCCCGCGGGCAGCCGGGAGGAGCGCGACCTGCCCGGGGAGTTCGGCATCGCCGAGGACCAGCGCTGGGACTGGGAGCGGATCGCCCGGCCGTACGCGGGCCGGAACTTCTCCTCCGTGTCGGACTTCCGGGACTGGCTGCTCGGGCATCTGCGCGCGGACCTGGGCGCGGCCCGGGCGGGCAACGTCGACGGCCCGCTCAAGGCGGCCCTCGACGTGCTGCGCGACCTGCGCAACGAGGTGCGCCTCGTCGTCGACCACGGGGGCCTCACCGGCGGCTCCTACCGGCGGGACCTGGACGGCTGGTACACCCCGCTCAACGCCTACTTGTCCATCGGCCCGCCCGCCGGGCGGATCGAGGAGGCGATCGCCCTGGTGGAGGCGGGCGTGCTGCGGGTGCTCGGCCCCGACGTCCGGCTCCGGACGGACGGATCGGCGGGCGCGTTCGTCGTGGAGTCCGCCGCGGTCCCGGGCTCCTCGACGGCGGCCACCACACTGGTCGACGCGCGCCTTCCCGAGACCGATCTGCGGGTGACCGGCGACCCGCTGCTGCGCCGTCTGCTGGAGACCGGGCAGTGCCGGACCTACCGCATCCACGACCCCGGTCAGGCGCCGTACGAGACGGGGGGCCTCGCGGTCTCCGGCAGGCCCTACCGGGTGATCGGCGCAGACGGCCGCGCGCACCCGGGCCGCTTCGCCCTCGGGGTCCCCACAGAGTCCGTGCACTGGGCGACGGCGGCCGGTATCCGTCCCGGGGTCAACTCGGTGACGCTGCAGGACTCCGACGCCGTCGCGCGAGCGCTGCTCGGGATGGACGGCCGGGACCGGCAGGACGGCCGGATGATGGGAGAGCTGACGGGATGAACGTCATCGACACCGGCCTGCTGAGCCCGGTGAGAGCCGGCTCCGCGGCCGAGCAGACCACGTCGGACGGCGCCTGGCTGCAGGCGATGCTCGACGCCGAGGCCGCGCTGGTGCGCGCCCAGGCGAACCTGGGGAACGTACCGGAGGAAGCGGCCCGGGTCATTACGGAGCTGGCTCGCGCAGATCACTTCGACCTGATCGAACTGGCCCGGCTCAGCAGGGGGGCGGCCAACCCGGTGGTGGCCCTGGTCCAGGCGTTCACCGAGCTGGTGGCCGCCAGGGCCCCGGACGCCGCCGACTACGTGCACCGCGGCTCCACCAGCCAGGACATCTTCGACACCGCGCTGATGCTGGTGGCGGGCAGGACCCTGGACGTCCTGGTGGACGACCTCCAGCAGGTGGCCTGCTCACTGCGCTCGCTGGCGGCCGGGCACGCCGGGACGCTGATGCCCGGCCGGACGCTGGCGCTGCACGCGGTGCCCACGACGTTCGGCCTGAAGGCGGCCGGCTGGCTGGTGGCGGTGCGCGCGGCCGTGGACCGCCTGCGGGCGCTGCGCGCCGAGAACCTCGTGGTCCAGCTGGGCGGCGCGGCCGGCACCCTGGCCGGATACGTCGCCTACGAGCGGCTCCACCGGCAGGCCCGACAGGAACCGGTGACGGAGGACTACGCCAGGCGCCTGACCGAGCGGTTCGCCCAGGAGACGGGGTTGCGCGCGCCCGTGCTGCCCTGGCACAGCCATCGTGCGCCCGTCGCCGCGCTGGCGGCCGAACTGGCCCTCACCACCGGCGTGCTGGGGAAGATCGCGGTGGACGTGCAGTCCTTGGCCCGCACCGAGGTCGCAGAGGTCGCCGAACCGGCGGCCGCCGGCCGGGGCGTCTCCTCGGCCATGCCGCAGAAGAGGAACCCGGCACTGGCCACGCTGATCCGCTCGGCGGCACTTCAGGTGCCCGCCTACGCCGGAGTGCTGACCCAGGCCATGCTCTCCGAGGACGAGCGTTCGGCCGGCGCCTGGCACGCCGAGTGGCAACCGCTGCGCGAGTGCCTGCGGCTGGCCGGCGGCGCCGCGTGGACCGCACGCGAACTGGTCGCCGGGCTGGAGGTGTTCCCCGGGCGCATGCGGGCCAACGTGGACCTGACCGGAGGCCTGATCGTCTCCGAACGGCTCGCCGCGGCGCTGGCGCCGGTCCTCGGCAAGGCCGCCGCCAAGGAGGCCGTCAGCCGGGCCGCGGCCCAGGCGTCCGCCACCGGCCGGCCCCTGCTGTCCGCTCTGCTCGAGACGGGGGAGGCGGACGGCCGGCTGGCCGGGATGCTCCAGGACCTCCTCGACCCGGCCGAATACGTCGGAGCGGCCGGGGAACTGGTGCGCTCGGCCGTGCACGGCGGACCGGAGAAGGAGCCGGGGGCGTGAGCCGCGGCGCGGCGTTCGCCGGCACCGCCCTCAACGCGCTGGCGGGCCCGGCCCCGGCGCTGGCGGGCCGGGCCGCCTTCGGCCTGTTCTGCCATCCGCTGCGGCGGGGCAAGGTGCTGCCCCGGGAACGTGCCGCCCACGAGCGGGCCGCGGTGGAGGAGCTGACCGTGGCCGGCAAGCGGGTGCGGGTCTACCGGTGGGGCGACGGCGCCCGTCCGGTCGTCATGCTGCACGGCTGGCAGTCCAGGGCCTCCAGGTACGCCGGCTTCGTGCCGCGCCTGGAGGCGCTGGGCCTGACCGCGCTCTCCTTCGACGCCCCGGGGCACGGGGACTCCGAGGGACGCAGCACGACGATCCTGGAGTACCGCGAGATCCTGCGGTGCCTGCAGGACCGGTACGGCGCCTTCCACGCGGTCGTCGCCCATTCCTTCGGCGCCACGAGCGCGTTCCTGGCGCTGCGCAGCGGTGTCCGGGCGGAGCGTCTGGTCACGGTCTCGGCGGTGACGCACTTCGGTCACCTGGCCGACGAGTTCGGGCGCATCCTCGGGCTCGGGCCCGGACTGCGGACGGACCTGCGCCACCGGATCGAGCACCTGCTGTTCGCGGACGTCCAGGCCCCCTGGCAGCTCTTCGACGCCACACACCGGCCCGAGGAGATCCACGTGCCGATGCGGATCATCCACGACACGGACGACGACATGGTCCCGGTCGCCCAGGCGCACGCGCTGAAGGCGGCGTACGGGGACCGGGCGGACCTGCTCGTCACCAGCGGACTCGGGCACCGCAAGGTGCTCGGCGAGGCCGTGGTCATCGACGGCGCCCTGGACTTCATCGGGGCCGGTCCCGGGGAGTCCGGGAGAGGCGGCTTTTAATTGCACGTACGGTCGTTTAGTTTTATCCCGCGACCGACGACGAAGGGACCCCCGCCATGTCCACCGCCTCCCCCCAATCACCCGACGCGGAAGCGGCGGACGCCGCGCCGCCCCGGACCGGACAGCCGGGGCGGGCCGACGAGGCCGCGTCCGCCACGGCGAAGCTCGCGCTCCTGGTCTCCTCCGGGGCGACCTTCCTCGCCGTGCTCGACACCACGGTCGTCAACATCGCCTTCTCCGACCTCCGCATCGACTTCCCCGACGCCTCGCTCTCCGAGCTGACCTGGGTCGTCACCGCCTACACCGTGGTCTTCGCGGCGCTGCTCGCCGTCGCCGGGCGGGTCGCCGACGTCATCGGGCGCAAGCGGCTGTTCCTCTCCGCCACGGCCCTGTTCACCCTCGCCTCACTGCTGAGCGGAGTGGCGGGCGGGGTGCCGATGCTGGTCGGCGCCCGTGCGTTGCAGGGGGTCGCGGCCGCCGGAATGATCCCCTCGGCGCTCGGCCTGGTCCTCCAGCACACGCCGGCGGCCCGCCGCCAGGTCGCCCTCGGCGTCTGGGGAGCGGTCGGCAGCATGGCTGCGGCCGTGGGCCCCAGCCTCGGCGGGCTGCTGGTGGACGCCTGGGGATGGCGCAGCGTCTTCCTGATCAACCTGCCGCTCGGCGTCGCGATCGTGGCGATCGCCGCCCGGCTCGCGGGCGACGCCCCCAGCGGGCGGCGGCTGCCCGACCCGGTGGGAACCCTGGCGCTGGCCCTGGGCGTCGGCGGACTCGTCTTCGGGGTGACGCAGGGATCGGACTGGGGATGGGGCAGCGGGCGCGTGCTCGTCCTGCTGATCGGCGGCGCCGTGCTGCTCGCGCTCGCCCTGCTGCTGTCGCGCCGGCACGAGGCGCCCGCCGTCGAGTGGGACCTGTGGCGCAACCGCGGCTTCGCCGCCACGAACGTCGCCTCCCTGCTGTTCGGCGCGGCCATGTACTCCTACCTCCTCGCCTCGCTGCTGTTCCTCAACGCGGTCTGGGGCTACTCGGAGCTGAAGGCGGGCCTCGCGGTCACGCCCGGCGCCTTCAGCGCCGCGATCGGGGCCACGCTGGTCGGCCGCCGGGTCGCCCCGAGGTCGCAGTGGGCGGCCGTCGGCCTCGGCTCCCTGGTCTTCGGCGCGGCCTGCGCCGCGATGTACGCGCTGCTGGGCACCGAGCGTCAGTACGCGGCGGTCTGGCTGCCCATCGGCATCGTGGCCGGCATCGGGATCGGCGCCGCGCTGACCGCGATCTCCAACGCGGCCACGGCCTCGCTCGAGCCGCAGCGCTTCGCCTCCGGCACCGGCCTGCTCATGACGGCACGTCAGATCGGCGGCGCGCTCGGCGTCGCGGTGATGGCGGCCGTCCTGGAACGCCACGACTTCCTCGACGACGAGGGATACCTGGTGGTGTTCCTCCTCTGCGCCGTGGGTTCGGTGGCCGCGGCCGTCGCCGCACCGGCGATCCGCACCCGGTCCCTGCCCCCGCAGGTTCCGTAACTCGTAACCGCCCAGCGGGAGTCACCCTCCCCGACACGTGAAACAGAGACTGCCATGCCGCCCATAGACCGGTCCGATCGCAGCGCCACCCGAGCGGAGCACTCCCTGCTGGCCGAGCTCCAGCCGGTGGTGGAGAGCAATCTCCACCGCCACCTGGAGGTCGCCAAGGAGTGGTTCCCGCACGAGTACATCCCCTGGGGAAAGGGCCGGGACTTCGACGGCCCGCTGGACGGAGAGCCCTGGACGCCGGACGAGGCCACGCTCCCGGAGGTGGCCCGCGAGTCGCTCGTGGTCAACCTGCTCACCGAGGACAACCTGCCCGGATACCACTTCGCCGTCGCGGAGTTCGGCAAGGACGGCGCCTGGGGCAACTGGGTGGACCGGTGGACCGCCGAGGAGGCCAGGCACGGCGCCGCGCTGCGCGACTACCTCCTGGTCACCCGGGCGGTGGACCCGCGGGCGCTGGAGCGGGCCCGGATGGAGCACATGTCGGCCGGCTATCTGCGCCCCGACGGTTACAGCGCGCTGCACGCGATCGGGTACGCCGCCTTCCAGGAGCTCGCCACGCGGATCTCGCACCGCAACACCGGCCGGATCAGCACCGAACCGGTCTGCGACGCGCTGCTCGCCCGGATCGCCGCGGACGAGAACCTGCACATGGTCTTCTACCGCAACCTGGTCGAGGCGGCGTTCGAACTGGCGCCGGACACCACCATGGAGGTCGTCCGCGACGTCGTCACCGGGTTCGAGATGCCCGGATCGACGATCAAGGACTTCGGGCGCAAGTCCGCGGAGATAGCCATCGCGGGCATCTACGACCTGCGGCTGCACCACGACAGCGTGGTCATGCCGATCCTGCGCAAACTGCTCGTCTTCGAGCGGGGCGGCCTCGGTCCCGCCGGCGAGGCGGCCCGCGAGGAACTCGCCGCCTTCGTCGAGCGGCTGGACGCCAAGGCGACGTCCTTCGTCGACCGGCGCGAGGGCATCCGGGCGGCGCGGGCCAAGCGGGAGGCGGTACCGGCCGTCTGAGCGGACGGAGCGGAGCGGCGGCCGTCACACGACACGGAGTGACGGCCGCCGTCACGCGTCCGAAGGGCTCGCTCCGCCCCCCGGCGGCAACGACGCGGCGAAGCGCGAACGCCCGTGTGCCGGGCCCCGGCGAGGAGTTCGTCCTCGTCGGGGCCCGGCACACGGGCGTCCATCGCCTGGCGTCCACCGCCGGGCGGCGGGCGCCGGTGCGTGCCGCCCCCGCGCCCGCCGCGCACGGGACGGCACACCGGCCGGCGCGTCGGTCAGGGGGCCGTCACGCGCGGGGCCTCTTCGGCGGGCAGCGAGAGCCACTTGTCCGGCTTCCCGTTCCACTCCTCGCCGTCGGGCAGCGGCTCGACGCGGGTGGTCGCCAGGGGCAGCCGGGCGGCGAGCCGGGCGTTCCACTCGAGCGCGGGCTCCAGCTCGGGGGGCAGTTCGCCCTCCGGGTAGATGGCGTCGGCCGGACACGCCTCGACGCAGTTCCCGCAGTCGATGCACTCCTCGGGATCGATCACCAGGAACGCGTCGGCCTCCCGGAAGCAGGCCACGGGACAGTAGGTGACGCACTCCGCGAACTTGCAGCGCACGCACTGCTCGGTGACCACGTGTGTCACGCCGCGCCCTCCTGTCCAGCGGACCGTCCGGCCGGCGACCCGAGCAGTTCCGGGTGCCGGTCCGCGAACCGGTGCCCCGCCTCCACTCCAATCCCGTACGCCTTGACCAGCCCCTCGCCGTCCGCGGTGGCGTAGTCGACGCCCAGGTCCTTCAGGTCCTCGTCCGGCTTGATCACCAGGACCCGGGCCCCGCCGAGGACGGATCCGTCGCGGATCTCCTCCGAGGCGTACAGGTCGCGGAAGAGCGGGAAGGGGTCGCAGCCGATCGCGACCAGCACCGACACCCCTCGGTCCGCGACCTCCCGGGCCGGACAGGAGCAGGTGTAGGAGGCGTCGACGTACGCCTCGCCGTCGATCTCGGCCGGCACCTTCCAGGCGTGCAGCATGCGGGTGGAGGCGTAGGACACCGCGTCGTAGTTCTCCGGCGTCAGCGCCGGCTGCTCGCCCCCGGGCAGCGCGCGGGAGGAGAACACCACGGTGGCGAGGTTCTCCTGGACCCAGCTCCTGTCACCGGTGAAGACGTTGCGCAGCAACTGCCTGCCGAGCGCCTTCGCCTCGGGGCCCTGGGTGGTCCGGGCCGCGGCCGCGTTGGTGACCTTGCTGGTGGCCAGCAGGAACTCGGGCGCGGAGGGCTGGAAGAGTCCCGCGCGCAGAGCCGGGCCGTACTCCTCGATGCTGTCCAGCACGACGCTGCTCATGCCCCGTTCCGAGGCGGCCGCGGCGGCCTTGAGCCAGTAGTCGACGCCGGTACGCCGGGCCAGGCCCACGGCGGCGAGGCCGCCGGAGAGGCCGGAGGACGAAGCGGTGCCGTACACCTGTGCGCGCAGACCGCGCTCCTCGAAGGCGGACAGCACACCGTGGCCGTAGACGCCCTTGAGCATGCCCGCCGCCACCGCGATGCCCACGCTCTCCCCGGGGCGCCCCGCCCCGTTCGCGCCGTCCGCCTCGTTCCCGGCGCCCGCGCCGGTCATGACGCCCGCCCGTTCCGCGACGGTGCGGGTGTGTCCGCGGCGGCCGGCCAGTTCCTCAGGAGCTCGGCGTCGATCACGCCGTCCAGGTGGTCCTTGAGCCACTGATTCGGTCCGGGGCCGCTCTCGGCCGTGGCGCCCGGGCGCGGGGCGGGATGCGTAGACGTCATGGCGCGTCCTCCAGGGGAGAGTGCGGACGGCGAAAACAATAGCACGATCGTCCGTTTACTTTTCCCCTCGTCCCCAAAAAAAGTCCGAACGGTCGTGCTAACATTTTCGCGTCAAGGATCGAGTGGGAGGTCGAATGGAGCCCGCGACGGCAGCCGTCGAGACGGCCATGAGCGCAGAGGGCGAGCGACTGTTCGACCTCTTCCGCAGACCGCACGGACGCAGCAGACCCAGGCCGGACGAGACGGCGGTCATGGAGAGCGCGGTGACCGGCTCGGTGACGGTCGGCGGCAAGCGGGCCGTCACCTACCGCTGGGGCACGGGCGCGCGCCCCGTGCTGCTGGTGCACGGCTGGGAGTCCCGCGCCTCGCGCTACGCGAAGGCCGTCGCCCGGCTGGTCGAGGCGGGGTGCAGCCCGGTGGCCTTCGACGCGCCGGGGCACGGAGAATCCGAGGGGCAGGACACGACCCTCGTGGAGTACCGCGACATCATCGCCCGACTCCAGCGCGAGCACGGCGAGTTCGAGGCCGTCGTGGCGCACTCCTTCGGGGCGCTCGCGGTCTTCTTCGCGCTCGGCGAGGGGCTGCGCGCGCGGCGGGTCGTCGCGGTGAGTCCGGTGCCCGACTTCTCGTACCTGATCGAGACGTTCCAGCGGCGGATGCGCCTGCCGGCGCCGTTGGAGGACGAACTGCGCCACCGGGTGGAGCGGCAGCTCTACCCGGACGTGGCGGACATGTGGACACGTTTCTCGGTCCTGCACGACGCCGACGCCGTACGCGCCCCGCTGCTCTTCGTCCACGACGAGGACGACGAGGCGGTCGAGCCGGGCCGGGTGGCGCAGCTCGTCGGCGCCTTCGGCGGCCGGGCGAGCCTCGTGACGACGCGCAGGTTCGGCCACCGGCGGATCCTCGGGGCACCCCAGGCCGTCGACGCCATGACGGAGTTCATCGAGGCCGGCGCGGCACGGGCCGGCCGGGAGACGGAGGTGGGCGCGCGATGAGCGGCATACTCGCGGGCAAGCGCATCCTGGTGACGGGGGTCCTGATGGAGTCCTCGATCGCCTTCCACAGTGCACGGATCGCCCAGGAGGAGGGCGCCGAGGTAGTGCTCACGGGCTACGGCCGGCTCGGCCTCGTCGAGCGGATCGCCCGCCGGCTGCCGCGCCCGGCCCCGCTCGTCGAACTCGACGTCCGGGACAAGGGGCAGCTGGACAGCCTGGCCGAGCGCGTCCGGGAGGCGGTGGGCGCCGACGCGCGTCTCGACGGAGTGGTGCACTCGGTGGCCTTCGCCCCGCAGGACGCGCTCGGCGGCAACTTCCTGCACACCGGCTGGGACTCCGTGGCGACCGCGGTCGAGGTGTCCGCGTACTCGCTGAAGTCCCTGGCCATGGCCTGCCTGCCGCTGATGGAGGAGCGGGGCGGCTCGGTCGTGGGCCTGGACTTCGACGCGAGCATCGCCTGGCCGGCGTACGACTGGATGGGCGTGGCGAAAGCGGCGCTGGAGGCCACGTCGCGCTATGTCGCCCGGGACCTGGGGCCGCGGGGGGTGCGCTGCAACCTCGTCGCCGCCGGGCCGATCAAGACGATGGCGGCCAAGTCCATCCCCGGCTTCGACACCTTCCGGGAGGTGTGGCGCACGCGCGCGCCCATCGGGTGGGACATCACCGACCCGGAGCCGGCCGCCCGGGCGGTCGTCGCACTGCTCTCGGACTGGTTCCCGCGGACCACGGGGGAGATCGTGCACGTGGACGGCGGTGTGCACGCCATCGGCGCATGACGTCGTCCACGCCCTCCGGGTGGGCCCGCCCGCGTCGCCGGGGCCGGCCCACCCGGGCCGTCACCGGCCGCCGGGCGGTCCACCGGCCGCCCGGCGCCAAAGGCGTTACGGGCCGTCGGGCAGCAGGGCCGGGTCGGTGGCCACCGAGCGCAGCCTGCTCAGTATGGCCTTCGCCGCCTTGTCGTAACTGGTGAACGTGTCGTGCAGGATCGACTCGGCGTTGGCCATCTCCAGCAGCGCCACCAGTTCGAAGACGAGTTGCGCGACATCGATGTCCGCCTCGATCTCACCGGCCCGCTGAGCCTCCCGCACCGTCTGGTCCAGGTAGTCCAGCCAGTTGGTGCGGGTCGCGGCGAGCGTGTCGTGCACCTTGCCCTCGCGGGCGTCGTACTCGGCCAGGACCGAGTAGAAGAAGCAGCCGCCGGGGAAGACGCGCTCCCGGGAGTAGGTGAGCCAGTCCGCGCACACCCGCCACAGGCGGCCCACGCCCGGCGCCAGCTCGCGGGCCGGCTGCACCACGTGTTCCAGGTAGATCTTGATGGCGGCCCGGACGGTGGCCAGTTGCAGGTCCTCCTTGGAGCCGAACAGGGCGAACACACCGCTCTTGCTGAGATTGAGCTCGCTCGCGAGCCGTCCCAGCGAGAGCCCTTCCAGGCCCTCGACGGACGCGATCTCCACGGTGCGCCGGAGGATCAGCTGACGGGTCTGGTTGCCACGTGCGATGCGCCCGTCGGTGTGTTGTGGTGCTGCCATGCCCGTGTCTTACCTGCTCTCTTGGGCCGGACCCCCCGGTCGTGCCGATGAGGTTACCCGAGTGTAGCCAATAAGCGGACGCTCGTGCGGTTAGGGCTGCCGGGGCTCCTGACGTGCCCGGACGCGGTCCGCGTCCGCGACGAAGTCCAGGACCGTGCGCACGACTTCCGGGTCGCCGAGGATACGCCGGTGCCCCAGGCCGTTGGTGGTGACCAGCCGGGCGCGGCCGGCGAACGCCGCGGCGAGGCGGCGGCCCTGCGCAACCTCGATCCTGGAGTCGTCCTCGTCGTGAATGACCAGCATCGGCGCGTGCACGTCCTCGGTCGCGTGGGTCGCGGAGAACGGTGTCCGCTCCGGCGGCGTGCCGGGGAACAGCTCCCGCGCGATGCGCCGGTGCAGCTCGGTCTTCAGCCGCGGCCGCAGCCTCAGGGCCGAGCAGTACTCGTCGACCAGGTAGTCGAAGTCGCAGACCCCGCTGATGGTGACGATCCGCTGCGCCTTCACGCCGTGCTTCAGCGCGTAGAACGACGCCAGCGCGCCCAGCGAGTGCGCCACCAGGGCGTCGAAGGGGCCGAACTCGTCGTGCAGCGTGGTGATGACCGTCCGGTAGTCGAGGATCGTCGCGTCCCGGCCGGAGGAGTCGCCGTGGCCCGGGGCGTCGAAGGCGACGACGCTGTGGCCCCGGTCCAGCAGGCCGGGCACGAAGTCCGACAGCCGGGAGGCACGGGACTGCCAGCCGTGCACCAGCAGCACCGGCCGGGTGCCGTCGCCCCACCGATAGGTGACCGAGCGCCTGCCGCCGACCTCCACGTGCCCGGTCTCCGCCCGGTCGAACAGTTCCCGCTCGGCGGTCCGCACCCGGCTGCGGGCGAGCGGCATGTGGAACAGCTTGTACGCGCCCGAGCCCGCGAGCCGGGTCGAGAGGACGGAGGTGCCGTTGAGGACGGCGCTCGTGACTGCCTCGGTGGGGTCCATGCTTGCTCCTCGATCGGCATAGGGGCCTGGTATATTAGCACGCACGGCCGTGCACTTTGTATTACCGGCCATGCCCCGCCCCGCCTCGCCCCCCCCACTCCGTTTCGCGACGTCCCCGCCGTCCCCCTTCGTATCCACTCCCGTATCCGCTCCCGCCGTCGGCTCCCGCCCCCGAGGAGACGCCATGCCGTCCGCTGTCTGGTTCGCCCCCTGGAAGTCCGGTCCGGCCGGGGCCGGCCTCGATGACGACGCGGGAGATGCCGGCGCGGGCGGCGGGCCGGGGGTCGTCAGCGTCACCGAGTTCGTCCCGCACCGGCCGTGGGACGCGCTCGGCGTCGGCATCGCCGGTGCCGCGCTGCGGCGGATCTGGCACGACGTGGAGGGAGCGGTGGGGCTGTGGCTGTGGACGGTGCCGGACCTGCTGAGGCCCCGCTCCGGGGCGGTGTCCGTGTGGCGTGACGAGACGTGTCTGGCGGGCTTCGTCTCGCGCCCCGATCATCTGCGCATCGTCCGCGCCTACCGGGACCGCGGCACCCTGCGGTCGGCGATGTGGCGGACCGAGGACTTCGACCGGGCCGCGACCCGGGAAGCGGCCCGCGCACTGCTGACCGGGCGGACCGACTGGCCCGCCCGATAGCCGGTGCCACCGCTGCCCGGGCGGGCCGGTCCACCGGCGGACGGGCCGGTCCGCCGCCCGACCGACCGGGCGGGCCGGGCCCCGGACCCACGTCCGCCGGCCGGCCGACCAGCGTCCGGGCGCCCCGCCGTTCAGGCGCTGTCCGCGGCCGTTCCCGTCACGGCCGCGGCGTCTTTCCCGGGCTGCGGGTGCACGCAGTGCCAGCGGTGGCCGTCGCCGCCGTCGGTGGCGTCCGGGAAGGCGGCGGCGCACGCGTCGTCCGCCTTCCAGCAGCGGGTGCGGAACGGGCACCCCGAGGGCGGGTTGGTGGCCGAGGGCACGGGGCCGTGCAGCACGATGCGCTCGGGGCGTTCCAGCAGGCTCGGCGTGGCCGACAGCAGCGCCTCGGTGTACGGGTGCCGGGAGTGGCCGGTCACCTCCCCGGCCGCGCCCTCCTCCACGACGCGGCCGAGGTAGAGCACGGCGATCCGGTCGGCGAGGTAGCGCACGGTCTGCACGTCGTGGGAGATGAAGACCATGCCGAGGCCCAGGCGGGCGCGCAGGTCCACCAGCAGGTTCAGGATCTGGGCGCGCACGGACACGTCCAGGGCGCTGGTGGGTTCGTCGGCGACGATCAGCTCCGGCTCCAGGGCGAGGGCGCGGGCGATGGCCACGCGCTGGCGCTGGCCCCCGGAGAGCTGGCCGGGCAGCGCGTCCAGGGTGTGACCGGGCAGCCCGACCAGGTCGAGGAGTTCCTCGACGCGCCGCTCGCGCTCGGCGCGGGTGCCGCGGTCGTGCACGTCCAGCGGGTCGCGCAGGATCCGGCGCACCGGCAGACGCGGGTTGAGCGCGGTGGAGGGGTCCTGGAAGACCACGCCGACGGCGGGACCGAAGCGGGTCCGGCGCTCGGCGGCGCTCATCGTCCACAGGTCCCGGCCCTGGAAGTGGACCCGGCCCTCCGTGGGCCGCTGCAGTCCGGTGACCACCCGGGCCAGGGTGGACTTGCCGCAGCCCGACTCGCCGACCAGGCCGAGGATCTCGCCGCGCCGGACCTCCAGGGAGGCGTCGGTCAGGGCGTGCACGGCGTCCCGGCGCAGGATGCCCCCGCTGCGGGCCTTGTGCCGTACGTGGATGCGGTCGAGCCGGACGAGCGGTTCCATCGTGGTGTCCTTCGGGGCGGTCATCGGGCGCCTTCCAGCGGCTTGGCCGGCCGGGGCGCGGGCGCCGGGTGGTGGCAGGCGAACTGGTGGTCCGGCGCGGCGTCGCGGCCGGCCGGGACCGGCGGGGTGGTGGCGCACAGGTCGGTGGCGGCCGCGCAGCGGGAGGCGAACCGGCAGCCGGCGCCGAACGCCCTGGGCGCGGGCACGACACCGCGGATCTGGTGCAGCCGCCGCGCGCCCGCCTCCAGGGAGACGACCGAGCCGAGCAGTCCGCGGCTGTAGTGGTGGGCCGGGTCGGTCAGCAGGGAACGGGTGGCGCCGGCCTCGGCGACCTGCCCCGCGTACATCACCGCCACCCGGTGGGCGAGGTCGCCGACCAGGGCCAGGTCGTGGGAGACGAGGACCATCGCGAAACCGAGTTCGTCGCGCAGCCTGACCAGCAGTTCGACGACCTGGGCCTGCACGGTGACGTCGAGCGCGGTCGTGGGCTCGTCGGCGATGAGCAGCCGCGGGCCGCGGGAGAGCGCCATGGCGATGAGCACGCGCTGCCGCTGGCCGCCGGAGAGCTCGTGGGGGTAGCTGCGCAGGGTTCGCTCGGGGGACAGGCCGACCAGTTCGAGCAGTTCGGCGGGGGTTCGGGTGCCGCCGCGCGAGGTGAGCCGCCTGAGCTGGGTGCCGATCAGCACCGACGGGTTCAGGGACGACATGGCGTCCTGGTAGACCATCGCGATCTCCGGGCCCATGAGCGCCCGGCGCTCCTTCGGCGACAGCTTCAGCAGGTCGCGGCCCCGGTAGAGGATCTCGCCCTCGGCCTCGGCGTTGCGGGCCAGCAGGCCCATGATCGCCAGGCTGGTGATCGACTTGCCGCAGCCCGACTCGCCGACCAGTCCCAGGGTCTCGCCCTCGCGGACCGTGAAGGAGATGCCGTCGACGACGCGGGTGTCGCCGTACCGGTCGGGGAAACGGATCGTCAGGTCGCGTACGACCAGCAGTTCCGGCGCGTCCTCGGGCAGCGGCCGCACGGCGGGCTCCAGCGCGGCCAGCCGGCCGGCCAGTTCGGCGAGCGCGGCGTCCACCTCGGCGGCGTCGGCGGCCGGCGTGGCGGCCGGCGCCGTGTTCTCGTCGGAGTCGCCGCCGCCGGTGCGGGCCCGGTCGGGGGCCGCGGCGGCGTCCGTCATGCCCTCGGACAGGACGTTCAGGGCGAGTACGGTGACCAGCAGGCACAGGCCGGGGAAGAGGGTGGCCCACCAGCCGCCGGAGAGCAGGATCTGGCGGCCGTAGGCGAGGACGCTGCCCCAGCTGGGGTCCGGGTCCTGCACGCCGGCGCCGATGAAGGACAGGCTCGCCTCGAAGATGATGGAGTCGGCGACCATGACGGTGGCGAACACCAGGACCGGGGCGGCGCAGTTGACGGCGACGTGCCGGGCCACGATGTGGCCGCGGCGGGCGCCGACGACCTGTTCGGCGGCGACGTAGTCCTCGCCGTACTGCTCCAGCACGTTGGCCCGCACGACCCGGGCGAGCGAGGGCGCGTAGACGAACGCGATGGTGAGGATGATGACCGGGACGCTGGGGCCGAACACCGCGACGAGGACGGCGGCCAGGGCGATCGGCGGGAACGACATGACGATGTCGAGCGTGCGCATCACCGCCTCGTCGGCGAGCCTGCGCGAGGTGGCGGCCAGGGCGCCGAGGAACGAGCCGATGACCAGGGCGAGGAGCGTCGCGCCGAAGCCGATGGTGAGGGAGTAGCGGGCACCGTGCACGACCCGGGCGAAGACGTCCCGGCCGGCCCGGTCGGTGCCGAACCAGTGGTCGGCGCTCGGCGCCTGGGCCGGGGTGCCGGTCGCGAGCGGGTCCTGGGTGAGCAGGGGGGCGAGGATCGCGCCCAGCACGACCAGGAGGAGGACCGCCAGGGCGATCCGCGAGGGCACGGGCAGGCGGCGCAGGCGGGTGCCGGGCCGGGCCAGCCGCTCGGCGAGGGAGCGAGGGGCGAACATCACACCGTCCTGATGCGCGGATTGACGAGCAGGTAGAGCAGGTCGACGACGACGTTGACCACGAGGAAGGCGACCGCGATGGTGAGCACGGTGCCCTGGACGAGCGCGACGTCGCCCCCGGTGACGCCTTCGAGGATCAGCTTGCCCATGCCGGGCAGGTCGAAGATCGCCTCGATGACGACGGCGCCGCTGAGCAGGTAGCCGACCTTGACGCCGAGCACCGTCAGCGGGGTGACCAGGGCGTTGCGCAGGACCGACCGGACGATCAGGAACGGCGGCAGGCCGCTGCCCCGGGCCGTGCGCACGTAGTCGCGGTCGAGTTCGGCGACCATCGAGGTGCGCACCAGGCGTGCCAGCGACGCGGCGACGGGCAGGGCGAGGGCGAACGCGGGCAGTGCGAGGCTCCGCAGCCAGCCGCCGAGCGACTCGGCCGGATTGACGTAACCGCCGGTCGGGAAGAGCGGGATGTTCAGCGCGAACTGCTGGATGAGCAGCACGCCGAGCCAGAACGAGGGCAGCGCGATACCGGCCATCGACAGCACCCGGAAGACCTGGTCGGGCCAGCGGTCCCGGTAGACGGCGCCGGTGACGCCGAAGACCAGGGCCAGCACGACGGCCAGCGCGAGACCGAGCAGCGTGAGCTGGAGGGTGAGCGGGAACGCGGTGGCGATCCGGTCGGCCACGGGCTGGCTGGGCGGCACGGTCACACCGAGGTCCCCCCGCACCAGATCGCCGAGGAAGGCGAAGTACCGGACCGGCAGCGGGTCGTCGAGACCGTGCGCCTCGGCGAACGCGGCACGCGCCGCGGGGCTCGCGCTGTCGCCGAGCGCGTTGTACGCGGGGTCGGCCGGCGAGAACTGCAGGACCACGAAGACCAGCAGCGCGATGCCGAGGACCATCACCGGCATCATCGCGACGCGGCGCAGCGCCAGCCGGAGAAATGCAACCATCCTGGGGTTCCTAGGGATCGGGGCGGGGGCCGCCGCTGTCCGGTGCGGCGCTGCGGCGGCCCGTCGGCCTGGGGTTACGGGGTCAGGCGCGGCCGACGTCGATGAAGGACAGTCCGGTGGTGGGCAGCGGCCTGAACCCGGTCAGCGTGCCGTCCTGCCAGGCGGTGGGCAGCTTGCGGTGCAGCACCGGGTACAGGGCCGCCTCCTCGGCGACCAGGTCGGTGACCTTGCCCCACAGCTCCTTGCGCCCGGTGGCGTCGGTCTCCGCGGCGGCCCGGTCGAGTAGCGACTTGACCTGCTTGTACGCGGCGGAACCGGTCCACCCGTAGCGCTTCTCCGGCCAGAACCCGTAGTAGAACCAGCGCAGCAGCAGGTCGGCGTCGTTGCCGAAGACGGACGGGTCGCCCGGTGCGGCCAGCACCTCGAAGGAGCCCTTGTCGACCTTGGCGTACTGGGCGGGGGACTGGGCGATGTCCAGCTTGGCGTCGACGCCCACCGCCGCCCAGCTCTCCTTGATCAGGGGGGCGATGTCCTTGACCCAGCCGGTGTCGGTGACCAGCAGGGTGAAGGAGAGCTTGCCCACGCCCGCGTCGGCGAGCAGCTTCCTGGCCTTGGCGACGTCGTGGCCGTAGACGGTGGCGGCCTTGTGGTAGTCGGGGTGCGTGGGCGGCACGTATCCGGTGGCGGGCTCGGCGTTGCCCAGCAGGGCGGTGGAGATGATCTTCTCGGTGTCCAGGGCGTAGTGCAGGGCCTGGCGCACCCGCTTGTCCGCGAAGCGCTTGTCCTCGCAGTTGAACATGAGGAAGAGCAGTCCGAAGGACTGGACGGACTCGACCTTGTTCTTGCCGGTGAAGCCCTTGACGTCGATGTAGGGCACGTCCTCGATGGCCTGCACCCGGCCGGACTGCAGGGCGCTGACCCGGGCGGACGGGTCGGAGATCAGGTGCCAGACCAGCTTCTTGGCCTTGGCGGGGTGCGGGCCGTTGTACTCGTCGTGGGCCGCCAGCACGATCCGGTCCTCGCGGACGGCGGACACGAAGCGGTACGGGCCCGAGCCGACGGGCTTGGCGTCGAAGGCCTTGGCGTCGGCGCCGGCGATCTTCTCGGGCACCACGCGCACCACGGATATCCGGGAGGGGAAGAGCGCGAAGGGGTACTTCAGCTTGAACTCGACCGTCGAGGTGTCGACCGCGGTGACCTTGTCGACGAACGGGACGAACTGCGCCATCAGCGAGGCGTTCTTCGGGTCGAGGACGCGTTCGAAGCTGAAGACCACGTCGTCCGCGGTGACCGGTGAGCCGTCGTGGAAGGTGGCGCCCTTGCGCAGGGTGGCCCGGTAGGTGGTCGCGTTGATCTTCGTGGGCATGGCGGTGGCCAGGGCCGGCCGGGCCACGAGCGTCGCCGGGTCCAGGTCCACCAGGCCCTCGAAGATGTGCATGTTGGCCGCGTACGGGGTCGCCCCCGAGGTGATCATCGGGTCGAAGCCGGTGGAGAGCGGGTAGGAGAGGCCGGCCTCGATGGTGTCGGCGCCGCTGCCCGAGCCGCCGGCCCCGTCTCCGCTGGAGGCCGGGCCTCCGCAGGCCGTCAGGCCCGTGGTGACGGCGGTCGCCACACCGATGGCGCTGGTGTATCTGAGGAAGGCGCGGCGGTCGACGCCGGCTGCACTGCGCGCGGGCAAGGGGTCCTCCTGGCAGGGGAAGGGAGACGGTCGAGAAGAAGGAGGCGAACGTGGCCGACGCCTCGACGCAATGCATCAGACGTCTGACGTCTGATGCTTGGTAACGTGGGAACGTAGCCCGGCGAGTGAGAGGGGTCAAGAGGTGGCGGTGGGACAGGGGGCGGCCCGGCGTACGGCGCCGGAGCCCAGGTCGGCACGACAGCCGTTGCGGCAGGAGGTCGTGGACGGCATCAAGACGTACATCCTGCGCAACGAACTGCGCCCGGGGGACCCGCTGCCGAGTGAGCCCGCGCTCTGCGAGGCCCTCGGCGCGAGCCGCTCCAGCGTGCGCGAGGCGATCAGGATCCTCGCCGCGCTCGACATCGTCGAGGTGCGGCACGGCCACGGCACCTACGTCGGGCGGCTGAGCCTGTCCGCCCTGGTGGAGAGCCTGGCCTTCCGCGGCCTGCTCAGTCCCGACGACGACTTCCAGGTGATGTCCGACCTGGTCGAGGTGCGCGAGCTGTTCGAGCGGGGCATGGCCGAACGGCTCGTCGCCTCCCTGGACGGCGAGCAGATCGGCCGGCTCGCGGACCTGGTCGAGGAGATGCGCAGGGCCGGCGCTGGGGAGGGCAGGGGCTTCGTCGAGACCGACCGGGCCTTCCACACCCTGCTCCTCGCGCCGCTCGGCAACGACCTCATCGGCCAGTTGTCCACGGCGTTCTGGGACGTCTACGTCATCGTCGCGCCGCACCTCGACGTCTTCACCCACGAACACGAGATGGCCACCATCGCCAACCACCAGCGCATCGTGGACGCCGTACGGGACCGCGACCCGGTGGAGTTCGCGGCGGCGCTGGCCGACCACTACGCGCCGGTCCGGCGGCGGATCGCGGAGGCCCGCGCCCTGGGCTGACCAGGCCCTTTCCCTGATGGCGGAGGCACCTCTGTGGAGGGGGGAGCCTCCGCCGCGCCGTGTGCGGGGCCCTTCCGGGCCGGCGAAGGCCCCCGGCCGGCGGGGCACTTGACGGCTCCCGTCCGAGGTCTCTAGGGTCCCGGGACAACAGACGTCAGACGTCTGCTCTCGAACGCGCGCCTTGCGACCCGTTCGACTCCGTACCCCCGCGCTGCGCCGCGCGCACGCCTCACCGACCGGGGCCCCTCCATGCCACTGACGGACCTCACCCTCGCCGAGTGCCACGCACTGCGGCCCGACCTCGACGAACCCGCCGACCTCGACGCCTTCTGGGACCGCACCCTGCGTGAGGCCCGCGGGGACGACGCCGGCGCACCCGGCTTCGCACTCGTGGACACCGGCCTGACCCAGGTCACGACCTACGACGCGACCGTGCCGGGCTTCGCCGGCGAACCGGTGCGGGGCTGGCTGCACCTGCCCGCCGGCGCGAGCGGTCCGCTCGGCTGCGTGGTGGAGTTCCTCGGGTACGGACGCGGGCGCGGCCTGCCGCACGAGCAGGTGCTCTGGGCCAACGCCGGGTACGCCCACTTCGTCATGGACACCCGGGGCCAGGGCTGGTCCACGGCCGGCGGGGACACCCCTGACACCGCGGCCCTGGCGGGCACCGTGCCGGGCTTCCTGACCCGCGGCGTCGAAAGCCCCCACGACCACTACTACCGCCGGGTGTTCACCGACGCCGTGGCGTGCGTGGAGGCCGTCCGCGCACACCCGGCCGTCGACCCGGCCAAGGTCGTGGTGACCGGCATCAGCCAGGGCGGCGGCATCGCGCTCGCGGTGGCCGGGCTCGTTCCCGGCCTCGCCGGCGTGATGCCCGACGTGCCGTTCCTGTGCGACATCCGGCGCGGCGCGAGCATCGCGGCCCAGCCGCCCTACACCGAGGTCGCGGAGTACCTGCGCCTGCACCGCGACCGCACCGCGACCGTCTTCGGCACCCTGTCCTACGTCGACGCGGCCCTGCTGGCCGCCAGGGCCACGGCCCCGGCGCTCTTCTCCATCGCCATGATGGACGAGATCTGCCCGCCCTCCACCTGCTTCGCCGCCTACCACCGCTACGGCGGTCCCAAGGACCTGCGCGTCTACGAGTTCAACGGCCACGAGGGCGGCGGCGGCCACCACCAGCGCGCCCAACTCGCCTGGCTGCGGCGGCTCCTCGCCACCCCCGACGCCGCGGTCCGCGACGTCCCCACCGCACTCACCGCCCCGCACGACACCCGGCTCGCCTGACCCCTCACCCGAGAAGAGGCCCGTCCATGCAGCGAAGAGTCTTCCTGGTCACCGCCACCGCGACCCTGGCCGTCCTGGCCGCCACCATGCCCGCCGCGCACGGCGCCCCCGGCCGGGGCGTCGCCGCCGGCGCGGCCGCGGCCACCGCCGGCACCCTCGCCTCGCAGGACCTCGCCACCGCGGGCACCGGCTCCCCCTACTACCGCATCCCCGCCCTGACCAGGACCACCCAGGGCACCCTGCTCGCCGCGTACGACGCCCGCCCCACCCTCGGCGACCTGCCCAGCAACATCGGGGTCGTGCTGCGGCGCAGCACCGACGGCGGCACCACCTGGCAGGCACAGCAGGTGGTGCGCAAGGACGCCGCGCCCAAGGGCTACGGCGACCCCAGCCTGCTCGTCGACCGCGAGACCGGACGGATCTTCCTCTTCTACGCGGCCGCCGTGAACCAGGGGTTCCTCGGCTCGGCGACCGGCAACGACGAGAGCGACCCGAACGTCCTCCAGGCCGACTACAGCTACTCCGACGACGACGGCCTGACCTGGCAGCACCGGCGGATCACCGCCCAGATCAAGAACCCGGCCTGGGGCGGTGTGTTCGCGGCCTCCGGCGAGGGCGTCCAACTGCGGCAGGGCGCCCACAAGGGCCGCCTGATCCAGCAGTACGCCATCCGCAGCAACGGCGCCAACTACGCGGTCAGCGCCTACAGCGACGACCACGGCGCCACCTGGCGGACGGGCACCCCGGTCGGACCGGGCGGCGACGAGAACAAGACCGTCGAACTGTCCGACGGCCGCGTCATGCTCAACACCCGTTCCGCGCCGTACCGCAAGGTCGCCTACTCCAGCGACGGCGGCGTCACCTACACCCCCTTCCAGCAGGACACCGAACTGCCCGACCCCGGCAACAACGGCTCCATCGCCCGCTTCGCGCCGGACGTGGCCGCCTCCCACCCGCGCGCCTCCTGGCTGCTGTTCAGCAACACCGCGACCACCAGCGGCCGCAGCGACCTGACCGTCCGGCTCTCCTGCGACAACGGGCAGAACTGGCCGGTGCGCAAGACCGTAGAGGCGGGTTCGGCCGCCTATTCGACGCTCACCCCGCTCGACGACGGCACCGCCGCCAACTCCCGGGTGGGCCTGCTGTGGGAGCGCGACAACTACCAGCACATCACGTACTCGTCCTTCGACATCAAGTGGCTCGGCGGAGTCTGCGCGCCCGTCACCGTCACCCCGCCCGCCGCCCTGCCCGCCGGGGCGACCACCGAGGTCACCGTCCGCGTCGTCAGCCAGAACGACGTGGCCCTCCCCGCCGGCACGGCCTCCCTCAAGCTGCCCGCCGGCTTCAGGGCCCCGGCCGTCACCGTGCCCGCGCTCAACCCCGGTCAGGGCGCGAACGTCAAGATCCCCGTCACCGTCCCCGCGACCGCCACCGCGGGCGCCGTGGCGACCACCGCGACCTACGAGGTCCGCGGCACGCAGCACTCGTACGGCGACGCGACGCTCACCGTCACCACGCCGTGACCGGCCACGGGCCGCCCGCCCGCCCGATCCCCCGAGCGGCGGCGGGCGGCCCGTCCCCCCGTACCACCCACTCGCACAGCCCAGGAGACACATGTCCTCGTCCCAGCCCCTGCGCGGCGTCGTGCCGCCCGTCTGCACCCCCCTCGACGCGTCGGGCCAGGTCGACACCGCCTCGCTCACCCGGCACGTGGAACACCTCGTCGGCGGGGGAGTGCACGGGCTGTTCGCCCTGGGCTCCAGCAGCGAGGTCGCCTTCCTCACCGACCGGCAGCGGGCCGTGGCCCTGGAGACGGTGGTCGAGGCCGTCGACGGGCGCGTGCCCGTGCTCGCCGGCGTCATCGACATGACCACCCCCCGTGTGCTCCACCACGCACGGGCCGCCCGGGCGGCGGGCGCCGACGCCCTGGTGGCCACCGCGCCGTTCTACACACGGACCCACCCGCACGAGATCGCGCGCCACTTCCGCACCGTCCGGGACACCGCCGGCCTGCCCCTGTACGCCTACGACCTGCCCGTCTCGGTGCACAGCAAGCTCTCCAACGCCCTGGTGCGCGAACTCGCCGAGGACGGCACCCTGGCCGGGCTGAAGGACAGCAGCGGCGACGAGGGCTCGCTGCGCCGGCTCGTCGTGGAACTCGGCGGACGCCACGGCCGCGCCGAGGGCCCGGCTCCCTCGTTCAGCATCCTCACCGGCTCCGAACTGACCGTGGACGCCGCCCTGCTGGCCGGCGCCGACGGTGTCGTGCCCGGTCTGGGCAACGTCGACCCCGCCGGTTACGTACGCCTCTACGACGCCGTGCGCGGCGGCGACCTGGACACCGCCGTCAAGGAACAGGAACGGCTCGTCGAGCTGTTCGGCATGGTCGACGCGGGCCCGCAGGACGAGATGGGCCGCAACTCCTCCGCGATCGGCGCGTTCAAGCACGCCCTGCGGCTGCTCGGCGTCTTCGCGCACGGCACCACCGCCGACCCGCAGATCCAGCTGGGCGACGCCTCGGTGGCGTACGTCGCCGAACGGCTGCGCGCCGCCGGGCTGCCGCCGGTGCGCTGACCGGCCCCCAGCCGCCCCGGTCCGGCTCCCGCAGGTCCCGGCCCGGCCCCCGCAGGTCCCGGTCCGGCTCCCGCAGGTCCCGGCCCGGGGGCCGACATGCCGGTGGCCACCCGGGCGGCTGTCCGCCGGGTGGCCACCGAGACCGTGCGGGTCCGTCAGCAGGCGCCCAGGTCCTGCCAGACACCCCACTGACCGGTGGTGCCGGGCTCCTCGCCCGTCGTCCACCACTTGGCCTTCCAGTTGTGGCCCTTGTAGGAGACCGTCTCACCGCCGGTGTAGACCTTGTCCTTGGCCCACGCGGTGCCGGTGCACTGGTTGCCGCTGCCGCCCGTGATGGTCAGGGCGTACGTCGCCGAGTGGCTGCCGGAGGCGTTCGAGCCGGTGACGGTGATGTTGTAGGTGCCCGAGGCCGCCGCCGAGGTCGTGGCGAGGGTCAGCGTCGAGGAGCCGCCCGCCGTGACGGAGGTGGGGCTGAGGGAGGCGGTGACGCCCGCCGGGGCCCCGCTGACACTGAGGTTCACCGTCTGCGCCTGACCGGCCGTGACGGCGGTCTTCACGGTGGCGGTGGCGGACTGGCCGGCCGTCACCGAGCCGGACGCGGAGCTGAGCGCGACGGAGAAGTCGTCGGTCGGCTGGGTGCTGCCGCCGCCGGTGAAGGGCGAGAAGATGTGGGAGAAGTCCCAGGTGTTCTGCTGGATGCCGGAGCAGTTGTCGGCGGCCGCGCCGCCCGGGCAGCCGCCGTTGTCCCGCTGGAGAGCCCAGAAGGACAGGGTGTTGATGCCCTTGGAGACCGCCCAGTTGTAGACCGTGGTGGCGTTGGCCAGGCTGAACGTCTCGGCCGGGCCGAAGTCGTCGACGCCGGGCATCTCGGTGACGCCGACCATGTTCCACAGCTGCGCCGACGTCTTGCTCGGGTAGAGCTGGGCGAGCGTGTTGTACAGGCCCTGGGCGGCGGTCTGGGTGTCCTTCGCCATGTCGTGGGCCTGGTTGTCGTAGTAGTCGAACGTCATGAGGTTCACGACGTCGACCCGGGCGCCGTTGCTCACGGCGTTGCGCAGCAGTGCCACGCCGTTGGAGGCGAGCCCCTGCGTGGTGGTCGGCAGGGTGTACGAGAACTCCACCTTGCGCCCGTTGGCCGCCGCCCAGTCCTGGACCAGCTTGATGGCCTTGTTGCGCCGGTCGACGGAGGCGGAGTTGTCGATGGAGTCGGCCTCGATGTCCATGTCGAGCCGCGAGATGTCGTAGGTGGTGATGACCTTCTCGTACGCGGCGGCGATCTGCTGGACGTCGGTGCAGCTGTCGGCGATCTCGGTGCCGGTGGTGTCGGCCGTGTAGCCGCCGAACGAGGGGATGACGTCGCCGCCCCTGCTCTGGATGGTCTTGATGTCGCTGCCGAAGGTCGACGCGGCGACCGGCATGCCGGTGTCGCCGTTCCAGTACGGCGTGCAGGAACCCTTGGACGCGGTCTGCAGGAACGCCATCGTCAGGTGCTTCGCGCCCGACTGGGCGGACAGCGCGGCGGGGCTCTCGCCCGTCCAGGCCTCGAAGTAGGGGGCGAAGACGTGGGCCGGCAGCGGCGTCGCCGCCTGCGCGGTGCCGGTGCCCGAGAGGGCGAGGCCCACGGAGGCCGCCGTGGTGACGGCCGCGGTGAGCACCGCGCGGAAGGAACGCATGAGTTTCATGTCAGTCCCGGTGTGAGGAGTGAGGGGTCGTCAGTTCACGTACGCAGGGAGAATGTTGATGCGTATGGGATAGCGCCCGCTCACGGGGTGGGTCAATGGTCTGGACCAAAATGGGACTAGACCAATCACCCGAGGTCGGGGGTCATCCGCCTGCGCAGCGCCCCCGGCGGTGGACTGGACCACATGCGGAGGAAAAACCGGGGGAGGGCGGGGTGCGGGAGCGTCGCGGACCCGCGCCGCTCCCGCCGGGCGGTGCCGTGCTCCCCGCCGTCGTTCCCGCCGGGCGGTGCCGTACGGCGCCGCCGTCGCCGTGCCCCCTGCCGCCCTTCAGCGCCGGCGCGAGTACTCCGCGCCCAGGGCCCGCAGCCGGTCGTGGACGCCTTCGTAGGCGCGGGCGGCGCCGAGGACGCGCTTGGGCAGCTTGGCGACCATCGTGTACTGGGTGTCGCAGACGTTCGCCGCGGGCGCCAGTCCGGCCTGGCCGACCAACTGGTACGCGTCCAGCCGGTCGAGCCCCAGCAGGTCGGCGGTCCACCCCACCAGATCGTGCTGGCTGATCCGGAAGGCGTCCTCCAGCGGACGCGCGTGGCCCGTGCTCAGCAGGAAGTCGTCGTTCTCCAGCCGTGGCACGGCGGGCGCGGCGCCCTTGACGAGATCTACGGCCACCACCGTGTTCATGGCGGTCTCCACCGCGGTCCCGCACACCTCGCCCTCGCCCTGCCGGGCGTGGCCGTCGCCGATGGCGAGCATGGCCCCGGCCACGTTGACGGGGAAGTAGACGGTGGTGCCGGCACGCAGCTCGGGCGTGTCCATGTTGCCGCCGTGCACGCCCGGGGAGATGGACATCAGCCGTTCGCCCGCGGCGGGGGCCACGCCGACCGTGCCGTGCATCGGGTCCAGCGGCAGGTCGACCGCGAAGTCGCCGTGCGTGGCCTCGAACCGGCAGGTCCCGGCCTCGACATCGATGGCGTAGACCCAGACCCGCTCCTCCAGCGCGGGATGCAGCATGGCGGTGGTGTGTGTGGCGGTGAGCGCGCCGAAGTGCGGGAACGTGCTGGACACGCCCCAGTCGCGGGCCGGCGTGATCTCCACGAAGTGCACCGCGAGCGCGTCGCCGGGCTCGGCGCCGGCGACGGCGATCGGACCGGTGACCGGGTTGAGATACGGGAAGGCGCACACCTTGCTCGGCAGGTCGCCCGGGCCGCGCACCCGGCCGCCGAAGCAGTCCTCGGTGCTCAGCTCGACGATGCTGCCGGGCCGCACCGTCACCACCGGCGATCCGCCGCCGAAGGAGTAGGCGTACCGGTCCGGGTCGGCGGGGACGGTGATCACCTGGTCGGACGTGGTCATGCGGAACTCCTCGGGGTGAGCGGGGCGCGGGCGGGGTGCGGCGGACGGGACGTCCTCGGCGGACGTGTGCGTGAGTGTGCGGGTGCCACGGGGAGGTGTGCGCAACGGCGCGGGGCGACACAGGTGTGGTGCGAGGTGGTGCGGGTGCTATCCGCCCGGCGGTGGCGAGGGCGCCGGGTCCTCCGCCGACCGCACGGCGGCCAACCGCGGGCGGCGGCCGGTCAGGAGCAGCCCGGCCAGCACCACGACGCCGACGCCCAGCCAGACGAAGCCGAGCCGCTGCGCGGCGATGTCGGCGTTCACCACGACGTACGCCAGTATGGCGAAGCCGATGGCCGGCGCGATCAGATGGCGCCAGTAGTCGTGGCTGCGCCGCCGGACCAGGTAGTGCACGACCACGGACACGTGCAGCACCAGAAAGGTCGTCAGCGCACCGAAGTTGACCAGACTGCTGAGCAGCGTCACCCCGTCGTCGCGGGAGTCCATGTAGAGGCCCAGTGCCAGCGACACCGCGGCCGTGAGCAGGGTCGCGTTGACCGGGACCCGGTGCCGCGGGTGCACCCTGGCCAGGAAGGAGGGCAGTTGCCGGTCCCGGGCCATCGCGTACAGCAGCCGGGAGGTGGCGGCCTGGGCCACCAGCGAGTTGGCGAAGCCCCACGCCACGGCGGTGGCCGCGGCGGTCAGGGTGGCCAGCCACTCGCCGGAGGCCGCGCGGGCCGCGTCGTAGAAGGCGGTGCCGTCGGGGTCGCCCCGGTCCAGGAGCCCGGCGGGATCGGGCACCAGCAGGGAGGCCAGCCAGGTCTGGACGACGAACAGGGCGCCGGCCAGCAGCAGCGCCGCCACCATCGAACGGCCGATGGCACGCGCCGAATCCTTGTTCTCCTCGGCCAGCGTCGAGATGCCGTCGAACCCGAGGAAGCTCAGCACGGCGACCGACACGGCGCCGAAGACCAGCGACCAGGAGAAGGTGGCGCCGTTGTAGACCGGGGTGAGGTCGAAACCGCGCCCCTCGCCCCGGGCCAGCGCGATCAAGCCGATCACCACGAAGACGGCCAGCACCGCGAGTTCGGCCAGCAGCATCACCTTGTTGACGCGCGCGGTCATCCGGATGCCCGTGTAGTTGACCGCGGTGTTGAGCACCACGAAACCCACCAGCCACAGCCACACCGGTACGGCCGGCGCCAGCGAGTTCATGGCGATTCCGGCGATCAGGTACAACAGCCCGGGCACCAGCACGTAGTCGAGCAGGATCATCCAGCCGGCCAGGAAGCCGACGGGCGCGGCGATGCCCCGTCCGGCGTAGGCGTAGACCGAGCCGGACATCGGGAACGCCCGCGCCATCTGCGCGTACGAGAGCGCCGTGAACATCATGGCCACCATGCCCACCGCGTAGGTCAGGGCGACCATGCCGCCCGAGCTCGCGAAGACGCTGCCGAAGATGCCGAAGGGCGCGATCGGCACCATGAAGACCAGACCGTAGACCAGCAGGTCGCGGAAGGTCAGCGAGCGGTGGAGCTCCTGCCGGTAGCCGTAGTCCTGGAGCGAGCCGGAAGCCGGTTGTTCGGTCATTCGCGTTCTCCTCACTGCCGCTGCCCGCGCCGCGGGGGAGAGCGTACGGCCAGTCCTTTCCGGAGGGAACGGCCCGACGCGCCGGTGTCCGCCCGGGAGTTGGTACCGCGCGCCGCCGGCGCCCACGGCCCCGGCCCCGTGGTCGGCCACCTCGCGGCGGCCGGCGCGGCGCCCGGCTGACCGGTGCCCGCGCCCGGCGCGCGGGCGACTGGAGACCGGTTGACCGGAAACCGTTCGCCCGGTCGACCGGAAACCGTTCGCCCGGTGTGCGGTCGACCGGGACCGGTGTGCGGCTGTCCGCGAGCCGGTCGCCCGGCTGTCCGCGAACGGTTCGCGCGGTGTGCGGCTGACCGCAGGCCGGTCGCCCGGCCGACCGGTATGCGGCCGACCGAGTTCGGTCGCCCGGCCGACCGCGAACCCTTCGCCCGGCAGGTGTTCGATCCGGTGGCGGCGACGATCGGCGGGCGGGCGATCGGCCGGACCCGGTTTCCCGGCGCGCGGCGAGGGGCCGCGCGTGCCGGTCACCGACGGCATCCCATGTCGGGCCCGGAAAGTTATCGGTCGGCCGTACGACGCCTCATACCAGAGCGGGACGCTTCCCGTGGGATTTCGTCAACTGGCTGCCGCGCACGATGCGTCCGTGACTACTGTCAGTGTCCGCCGGGCGACGCAGCGCCGCATCCTCCGCGGCCCGGGTCGGCCGGCACAGCGATGGCGCATGCCCGCTCGCACCCCGCGAGCACACAGGCCCGACGGACCAGTACGAGGAACAGATGTCTCACCTCCGCGCACCGGCCGCCCGCGCAGACCGCCGTGAGGGCGGGCGGCACGGACGGCCGGTGGCCCGCCCCGCCCCCTCGCTGCCCGAAACGCGCCTGCGGCCCCAACTGCTGCGCCTCGCGGTGCTGCCGCCCACCGCGGTCGCGCTGGCCGCGATCGCCGTCGTGCTCTTCACCGTGCGCTCCACCGGGGCCCGCACCGGTCCCGCCCTGTGGGCCGTGCTGGCCGGCGCGTCGTCGGTGGCGCTCGCCGGCATCGTGGTCGCCGCGGTCGCGGCCGGCCGCGCCGCGCGCTCCGTGCACGAGCGGATCGACGCCCTGCGCCGCGGCACCGCGCGCCGCGAGGCCGATCTGAGCGCCCTGGTCGAGGCGCTGCGCCACGGAGAGGCCCCGCCCCGACGCAATCCGCGCGGCGGTCCGCCGGACGACACCGACGAGTTCGAACTGCTCGCAGCCGACCTCGCCCGCGCCCACGACGGTGCCGTCGCCGCCGTCGTCCGGGCCACCCAGCTCTCCAGCCAGGCCGGCAGCGAACAGAAGCTCGAGGTCTTCCTCAACCTCGCCCGGCGCCTTCAGTCCCTGGTGCACCGCGAGATCTCCATCCTCGACGAGCTGGAGAACGAGATCGAGGACCCCGACCTGCTCAAGGGCCTCTTCCACGTCGACCACCTGGCCACCCGGATCCGCCGGCACGCGGAGAACCTCGCCGTTCTCGGCGGTGCCGTCTCCCGCCGCCAGTGGAGCAACCCCGTCCCCATGACCGAGGTGCTGCGCTCCGCCATCGCCGAGGTCGAGCAGTACTCGCGGGTCAAACTCGTCCCGCCGATCGACGGACGGCTGCGCGGTCACGCCGTCGCCGACGTCATCCACCTGCTGGCCGAACTCGTCGAGAACGCCACCGTGTTCTCCGCCCCGCACACCCAGGTCCTGCTGCGCGCCGGACTCGTCACCTCGGGACTCGCCGTCGAGGTCGAGGACCGCGGCCTGGGCATGCCGGTCGGAGAGCAGGTCAGGATGAACGCGCTGCTGGCCGACCCCGACCAGGTCAACGTCGCCAGTCTGCTCGCCGACGGCCGGATCGGGCTGTTCGTGGTCTCCCAGCTCGCCCGGCGCCACGGCATCACCGTGCGCCTGCAGACCAACATCTACGGCGGTGTCCAGGCCGTCCTCGTCGTACCGCAGGCACTGCTGGGCACCGACACGACCGCGCCGGGCGACGCGGAGGGCATGGCGCAGGCGCTCGCCGCCCCGGCCGACGGCACGCGCCGGGCCCTGGTGGCGCAGGACCCGTACCCGAGCGAACCGCCGGCTCCGCTCGGAGCGGTCGCTCCGAGCGGTCCGTCCGGGCCGTCTCGCGGTCCGTCCGGTTCATCGAGTGGTTCATCCGGTCCGTCCGGTCCGTCCGGTCCGTCCGGTCCGTCCGGTCCATCCGGTCCGTCCGGTCCGTCTGGTTCGTTCGATCCGGCAACTACGGCCGCTGCGTCCGGCCCGGTGCTCCCAGCCGCTGCGTCCGGACCGGTCGCTCCGTCCGGTCCATTCGTTTCGGCGGTTCCGATCGCCCCGTCCGGCCTGTCGGACCAGTCGGCACGCTCCGGCCCGGCGGACCGCTCGCCCTCCGCCCCGGCCGGTGCGGTCGCTCCGTCCGGCTTCCCGGGGCCGTCCGCCGTGCCGCGCGCCGAGGGCCACGACTCCGCCGAAGGTTCCTTCCCGTCCGCCGGAACCGCCGGGGCCGGCGGAACCGGCGGGATCGTCGGAACCGCCGGGGCCGGTGGTGCGGGCGGCGGCGACCGCCGGGGAGCGCAGGGCGAAGCGGTGGGGCGCGCCGCGCTCGGAGGCGACCTCGACACCGTCGGGGGTCCGCGCTCCGGAGCGCACGCCGTGTTCCGCACCGACACCGGCGGCACGCAGGCACGCTCTTGCGACGGCGGGCGCACCGGTTCCCCGCTCCCCGCGGCCGACGCGGACACCGCCGGCGCCCTCGACGGGGCCGGTCCCGCCCGGGACGCCGACGGCAGCCCGCCCGTGCCGCTGCCGCGGCGCGGCGACCGGAGCGGGCGGGCCAACCCGGCGGAGGCGGTGCCCGGCGTCCGGCCCGCCGACCGGGCCGCGGTGGCCGCGAACGAGGGCCTCGCGCCCACCCCGCGAAACGGCGACGTGCGCGGTGCCACGGACCGGCCCCGGCTGCCCCGACGCCGCGCCCAGGAGCACATCGCCCCCCAACTGCGCGACGGCCCGGCGCCCCGCCACGACGGCGAGCACGTCGCCGGCCACGACCCCGCTCTGATGGCCGCCTTCCAGCGGGGCATCGGACTCGCCGAGGCCCAGCAGCGCCGCACACCGGACCTGCCGGAGCCGGGCCGCCGTCCGAGCCGGCCCGGCCCCGCGACCGGCGCCGCCGACGACACTCCCGTCCCCGGCCTGACCGCCGGGCACGACGCCGCCGCTCCCGATCCGACCGCCCGGCTCGACGCCGCCGTCCCCGACGTCACCGCCCGGCACGACGGGAGTGCGCCGGCCGGATGACCAGCCCGCCCCCCGCCCGCGCCCGAACGCGCCCCCTGCCTCCCGTCCCCACGTCCAGCGCTCCCGCGGACCTTCGTACCCCAAGGAGTCGATCCACCATGGCGAGCGATGCGCCGACCGGCCATGTTTCCGACCTCGACTGGCTGATGAGCGGCCTCGTGCAGCGCGTCCCGCACACCAGCAGCGCGGTCCTGCTGTCCTGCGACGGGCTGGTGAAGTCCGTGCACGGCCTCGACCCGGACAGCGCCGACCACATGGCCGCGCTCGCCTCCGGGCTGTACTCACTCGGTCGCAGCGCCGGTGTCCGCTTCGGCGACGGCGGCGACGTCCGCCAGGTGGTCGTCGAACTCGACTCGACCCTGCTCTTCGTCACCACCGCCGGCTCCGGCACCTGCCTGGCCGTGCTCGCCGGGCGGGAGGCCGACGCGGCGGTGCTCGGCTACGAGATGGCGATGCTGGTCAAGAGCGTCCGCCCGTACCTCGTGACCGCCCCCCGGCAGCACACCGCCGACCACCCGGCGCTGCGGCCTTGAGCGCTGCGGCGGCCGGCGACGGGCCCTGGCTCGACGACGCGGCCGGGCGGCTGGTGCGCCCCTTCACGGTCAGCAACGGCCGCACCCGGCCCAGCGTCGCGCTCGACCTCATGTCGCAGGTGATGGCCACCGGCGTCACGCCCCTCGGGTACCTCGGCCCCGAGCACGGCCAGGCGCTCGACCTGTGCCTCGGCCCGGTCCCGGTCGCCGAGGTCGCCGCCCAGCTGAGGCTGCCGGCGGCGGTGGCGAAGGTACTGCTGTCCGATCTGGTCGACTGCGGCGCGCTGACCACCAAGCCCCCCGAGTTCCACGACCACCCCACCGACCGGGCCCTTCTGGAGGCAGTCCTCGATGGACTACGACGACAGCTCTGACCACGTCGGCGGCCCCGACCACCAGGGCCGCCGCGACCCCTTCCCCACCGCGCTGAAGATCCTGGTGGCGGGCGGGTTCGGCGTGGGCAAGACCACCTTCGTCGGCGCCGTGAGCGAGATCGCGCCGCTCAGCACGGAGGAACTGCTCACCACGGTCGGAGCGGACACCGACAACCTCGACGGCATCGAGAACAAGGTCGAGACGACCGTCGCGATGGACTTCGGCCGCATCACGCTCGACGCGCGGCACGTGCTGTACCTGTTCGGCACGCCCGGGCAGGAGCGGTTCTGGTTCATGTGGGACGAACTGTCCGAGGGCGCCCTGGGCGCGGTGATCCTCGCCGACACCCGCCGCCTTGAGGAGTGCTTCGCCGCCGTCGACTTCTTCGAACAGCGCGGACTGGCGTTCGTCGTCGCCGTCAACGAGTTCGACGGCGCCCACCGCTACGACGCCGACGAGGTCCGCGCCGCCCTCGACCTCGCTCCCGACGTCCCCGTCGTGCGCTGCGACGCCCGTATCTCCAGCTCCGGCATCCAGAGCCTGCTGACCCTCGTACGGCACCTCATCGCCCACGCCCCGGCCCCCGCCGCCGCGCCGGGCCACGGCGCGCACATGTGATCCCCGCACACCCCACGGAGCCCGACCATGACACACGCGCACAGCGCCGGAGCCCGGCCATGAGCTACGACCCGCCGCGTCCGGCCGGTCGCCTGCTGCTCACGCCCGAGGACAGGGAGGCCCCCGCCCGTGCCCTCCGGCTGCGCCGGCTGGGACTGGGGGAGCGCCCCGAGCCGGCCCTCGACGCCTTCGCGGACCGCCTCGCCGAGCTCACCGGGGCGCCGTACGCGATGGTCAACCTCCCCGACGACAAGCGGCAGTTCTTCGCCGGCCTGCACCGGCCCGAACGGAGCGTGCTCGACGTCGACACCGCCGCCCCCGGCGCCGGGGGAGTCCGGCGCGAGGTGGGCCGCTGCCTCGCCCACGACCACGGCTTCTGCCCGCACGTGGTGGCCCGGCGCAAGGCGCTGGTGCTGGAGGACGTCCGCGACTACCCGCGGTTCGCGGGCAACCCGGTCGTCGACGAGTTCGGCATCCGCTCCTACCTCGGCGCCCCGCTCATCGACAGCACCCAGACGGTGCTGGGCACGGTCTGCGTCGTGGACGTCGAGCCGCGGCCGTGGGGCCGGCAGGGCCTGACGGCCATCAAGTCGGCGGCGGCGGAACTGGTCCCGCGGCTGGAGCGAGGGGTCCCGGAGGGCTTCCCGCTCCAGGGTCCGTAGCCGCCGGGACCCGCGGCCCGACCGTGATCCGGACGGCGGGACCGGGGGCCGCGGTGACTCCAGTCGGGTGGCGTGAAGCAAAGCTGTGGCCGCGCTTAAGAAAGTCTCGATGGACCAGGGCGCCGCCGTACGGCAGATTGCTGGCGAATCCACCCCTCACCCCGGATACGGGTCCCTTCGGCATGCCCGGGCCCGGGGCCCGAACCACAGGAGCCGTAGCGTTGAAGGCGCTGGTCAAGGAGAAGGCGGAACCCGGGCTGTGGCTCGCGGACGTGCCCGAGCCCGCTGTCGGACCCGGTGACGTGCTGATCAAGGTCCTGCGGACCGGCATCTGCGGCACCGACCTGCACATCCGGGCCTGGGACGGCTGGGCGCGGCAGGCGATCCGCACCCCGCTCGTGGTCGGCCACGAGTTCGTCGGCGAGGTCGTCGCCACCGGCCGCGACGTCACCGACATCAAGGCCGGCGACCGGGTCAGCGGCGAGGGCCACCTGGTGTGCGGCAAGTGCCGCAACTGCCTGGCCGGCCGCCGCCACCTGTGCCGGGCCACCGTCGGACTGGGCGTGGGCCGCGACGGCGCCTTCGCCGAGTACGTCGCCCTGCCCGCCGGCAACGTCTGGGTGCACCGCGTCCCCGTCGACCTCGACGTCGCCGCGATCTTCGACCCGTTCGGCAACGCCGTGCACACCGCGCTGTCCTTCCCGCTGGTCGGCGAGGACGTCCTGATCACCGGCGCCGGCCCGATCGGCCTGATGGCGGCCGCGGTGGCCCGGCACGCGGGCGCCCGCAACGTCGTCATCACCGACGTCAGCGAGGAACGGCTGGAACTGGCCCGCAAGATCGGGGTGAGCCTGGCGCTCGATGTCGCCGGGACGACGATCGCCGAGGGCCAGCGTTCGCTCGGCCTGCGCGAGGGCTTCGACATCGGCCTGGAGATGTCCGGCCGTCCCGAGGCGATGCGCGACATGATCGCCAACATGACCCACGGCGGCCGGATCGCCATGCTCGGCCTGCCGTCCGAGGAGTTCGCGGTCGACTGGGCCCGGATCGTCACCTCGATGATCACCGTCAAGGGCATCTACGGCCGCGAGATGTTCGAGACCTGGTACGCCATGTCGGTGCTGCTGGAGGGCGGCCTCGACCTCGCCCCGGTGATCACCGGCCGGTACGCCTGCGCCGACTTCGAGGCCGCCTTCGAGGACGCCGCCAGCGGCAAGGGCGGCAAGGTCATCCTCGACTGGACTGTCTGATCCCCGGCCCGGTTCGCCCCTGCTTCCCCTGGAGTCCCTGATGTTCAACTCTGTCCGCGACGACCTGCGCGCCACCCTCGACGAGATCCGCGCCGCCGGCCTGCACAAGCCCGAGCGGGTGATCGGCACCCCCCAGTCCGCGACCGTCGCCGTCACCGCGGGCGGCCGTCCCGGCGAGGTCCTCAACTTCTGCGCCAACAACTACCTGGGCCTCGCCGACCACCCCGAGGTCGTCGCCGCGGCCCACGCGGCGCTGGACCGCTGGGGCTACGGCATGGCCTCCGTGCGCTTCATCTGCGGCACCCAGGAGGTGCACAAGGAGCTGGAGGCCCGTCTGTCGGCCTTCCTCGGCCAGGAGGACACGATCCTGTACTCCTCCTGCTTCGACGCCAACGGCGGCGTCTTCGAGACCCTCCTCGGCGCCGAGGACGCGGTGATCTCCGACGCCCTCAACCACGCCTCGATCATCGACGGCATCCGCCTGTCCAAGGCCCGCCGCCTGCGCTACGCCAACCGCGACATGGCCGACCTCGAACAGCAGCTCAAGGAGGCGGACGAGGGCGGCGCGCGCCGCAAGCTCATCGTCACCGACGGCGTCTTCTCGATGGACGGCTACGTGGCCCCGCTGCGCGAGATCTGCGACCTCGCCGACCGCTACGACGCCATGGTGATGGTCGACGACTCGCACGCCGTCGGCTTCGTCGGCCCCGGTGGCCGCGGCACCCCCGAGCTGCACGGCGTCATGGACCGCGTCGACATCGTCACCGGCACCCTCGGCAAGGCGCTCGGCGGGGCCTCCGGCGGCTACGTCGCCGCCCGCGCCGAGATCGTCGCCCTGCTGCGCCAGCGCTCCCGGCCGTACCTGTTCTCCAACACCCTCGCCCCGGTGATCGCGGCGGCCTCCCTGAAGGTGCTGGACCTGCTGGAGTCGGCCGACGACCTGCGGGTCCGGCTGGCCGAGAACACGGCGCTGTTCCGCTCCCGGATGACCGAGGAGGGCTTCGACGTCCTCCCCGGCGACCACGCCATCGCCCCGGTGATGATCGGCGACGCGGCCGAGGCCGGCCGGATGGCGGAGCTGCTGCTGGAGCGCGGCGTGTACGTCATCGGCTTCTCCTACCCGGTCGTGCCGCAGGGCCAGGCCCGGATCCGCGTCCAGTTGTCCGCCGCCCACTCGACTCAGGACGTCGACCGCGCGGTGGACGCCTTCGTCGCGGCCCGCGCCGAGCTGGCGGGCTGAGCACGGGCCCGAACCAGGTCCGACGTCTTGCGATAATCGTTCGCATGATCGAAGCGCGGCGGCTGCACATCCTCCGGGCGGTGGCCGACCACCGTACGGTGACCGCGGCTGCCGCCGCGCTGTACCTCACGCCCTCGGCGGTCTCCCAGCAGCTCACGGCCCTGGAACAGGAGACCGGGCACCGGCTGGTGGAGCGCGGCGCCAAGGGCGTGCGGCTCACCCCGGCCGGTGAGATCCTGCTCGGCCACACCCACGTGGTCCTCGCCCAGCTCGAACGCGCGGAGGCCGAACTGGCGGCCTACGGTTCGGGAGCGGCCGGCACCGTCACCGTCGCCGCCTTCGCGACCGGCATCGCCGAGGTCGTCGCCCCCGCGGTGGCCCGCCTGGCCGCCGCCGCGCCCGGCATCCGCATCCGGGTCCAGGACGCCGAGGGCGACGCGAGCCTGCCGATGGTGCTGGACCGTCAGGTCGACGTGGCGGTCGCCGTCGAGTACCGGGGCGCGCCGCCCGCCGACGACCCGCGCCTCACCCATGTCCCGCTGTACGCCGAGCCCTTCGACGCGGTGGTGCCGGTGGCCCACCGCATGGCCGGCGCCGCCGAGGTCCCGCTCGCCGAGCTGGCCAAGGACCCGTGGATCGGCCCCTACCCCGGCAACCCCTGCCACGACGTGGTCGTCCTCGCCTGCGAGAGCGCCGGCTTCCAGCCCCGTCTCGAACACTCCTCCGACGACTTCCGCGCGGTCGTGGCGCTCGCCTCGGCGGACGTGGGCGTGGCCCTCGTCCCGCGCTCCGCACTGCGCGGCATGGACCTCACGGGCGTGGTGGTGCGTCCCGTCGACGGAGTCGCGCCCACTCGCCGGGTGTTCGCCGCGGTGCGCCGGGGCGCCGAGGAGCATCCGCTGATCCGCCCGGTGCTGGAGGCGCTGGGCGAGGTGGCGCGGGGCGGGCCGACGCGGGCGTAGGCACGTCGCCGGGCGGGTTCGGACCGGCCTGCCCGGACTGCGCCCGGGCAGGGGCGACTGTCAGTGGGAGGGGTTAGCGTGCGTGCCATGCCGGACGCAGAAGACGTACGCCGAATCGCCCTGTCCCTGCCGGACACGACGGAGAAGACCGCCTGGAGCATGCCCACCTTCCGGGTCGCCGGGAAGATGTTCGCCACGCTGCCGGAGGACGAGACCTCCATCGCCGTGCGCTGCCCGAAGGAGGAGCGCGACGAACTGGTCATGGCCGAGCCGGACAAGTTCTGGATCGCCGGCCACGAGGCGCAGTTCGCCTGGGTGCGGGCCCGTCTCGCCGCGCTGGAGGACGAGGAGGAGCTGCGCGACATCCTCGCCGACTCCTGGCGCCAGGCCGCGCCGGGCCCGCTGGTCGAGGCCCATCCCGAGCTCGGTCTGCCCACCGCCCGCTGAAAATCCCCCGGGCGGTGCCGGCGGGCCGTGGCATGATCCGGAGGCACAGGCACAGGCACAGGCACAGGCACAGGCACAGGCGCCGCGGGCGTGCGGAGGGGGCCCGCGACCGCCGCCGGGTGCGAGGGGCACGGGTGGGGACCGGCCGGGGAGGGAGCGTCGAGGGATGACCGGAACGTCATCGCAGTCGTCGTCCGGGGAGGCGGGAGCGGCGCGCGGAGCCGCCCCGCCACCGGGAGGGGCGGCGGGTCCGTGGCCGACGACGGGCCGCACGGCGGGACCGCGGGACGGCACCGAAGCCGCGGCCGGGGTCGGAGCCGGTGCCGAGGCCGGGGGCGGGACCGGGGCGGGGGCCCTGGACGGAGAGCGGACGCGGCCGGTCTGGTCGCGGGACTTCGCGCTGTTCTTCGCCGCTCGGGCCGTGGCCCGGCTCGGCGACACCATGCTGCCCGTCGCGCTCGCCGCCGGCCTGCTGCAACACGGGTACGGCGCGGGCGCGGTCGGCCTCGCCATGGCCTCGACGGCCGCGGCCTTCGCCGGACTCGTGGTCTTCGGCGGGGTCATCGCCGACCGGTTCAGCACCCGCAAGCTGATGATCGGCGCCGACCTGGTGCGGCTCGGCACCCAGGCCCTGGCCGCCGTCCTCTTCTACTCGGGCCATGTCGTGCTCTGGGAGATCTGCGCCATCGGCTTCGTCAACGGCGTGGCCGGCGCGGTGTTCCAGCCCGGCGTGGCCAGCACGGTTCCCCGGCTCGCCGCCGACATCCAGGCGGCCAACGGCGCCATACGGATCGCCGAGTCGGCCGCCCAGCTCGCCGGCCCCGCCGTCGCCGGCCTCCTGGTCGGCTTCGCCTCGCCGGGCGGTGTCTTCGCGGCCCACGCCGCCACCTACGCGGTCAGCGCCCTGTGCCTGCTGCTGCTCCGACTGCCCCCGCTGCTCCCCGGCGGCGCTGCGGCCGGTCACGCCTCGGGCACCTTCCGGGCCGATCTGGTCGAGGGCTGGCGGGAGTTCCGCTCGCGCACCTGGCTGTGGGGCGTCATCGCCGTCTGGTGCCTCTACATGATCGCCGTGTGGGGCCCGACCGTCCCGCTGGTCGCCACGGAAGTGGTCCAGCAGCACGGCCCGCGCGCCTACGGCCTGGTCAACTCGGCCCTCGGCGCGGGTACCGTCGTCGGAGGGTTCCTCGCCCTGCGACTGCGCCCGCGGCGGATGCTGCGCGCCGGCGCGTTCGCCCTGTTCGCCTTCGTCTGGTTCCCGGCGACCGTGGGGGCGGGCCTGGGCGTCGCGGCGATGGCCGCCGGAGCGGCCGTCGCCGGGGCCGGGATGTCGTTCTGGGGCGTGATGTGGGCGACCAGCGTCCAGACGCAGGTCCCGCCCGACGTCCTCAACCGCATCCACGCCTACGACGTGGCCGGCTCCCTCGCCATGATGCCCGTCGGCCAGGCCCTCGCCGGCCCGGCCGCCTCGCTGCTGGGCGCGGACCACGTGCTGCTGGTGTCGGCGGCGGTGAGCCTCGTCGTGCCGGTCACACTGCTCTGCGTCGCCGCGATACGCGACCTGGTGCGCGCCGACGCGCCGAGCGCCCGCGGCCTGCCGCCCCGCCCGGAGGGTCCCGGCGCCCAGCACGCCGCGGACGCCTCCGTCCCGAGCGGCGCGGGAACACCCGGGCGGGGGCGCCGGAAACGGCCCTGACACCGGGCGCCGGACCGCCGCCCGGCAGACGCCGCCGCCCGAAGGGGGAGCAGCCGGAAGAGCAGGCCGCCCGTTCCGCGGCCCCCTCAGACTCCCGCGGCGTCCGACCCGCTCCCGAGGAAGGCCGAGATCCGCCGGCGCAGGGACCGGGCGTCCAGGCCGTGCGCGGCGGTGTGCTCCTCGACGCGACCGTAGCGGCGCAGCTCGGCGCGGCCCACGCCGAGGCCCAGGACACGGTGCGGGACGTCGTGGAGCGCGTCGTTCGCCGCCGCCGTGGACGTGCCCGCCAGATACGGCTCGACCAGGACCACGTCCGTCCCGGCCGTCGACGTGGCCCGGCGCAGGGCGGCGGTGTCGAAGGGCCGTACGGTCGTCGCGTACAGCACGGTGACGTCCAGGCCCTCCGTCGAGGCGAGGACCGGGTCGAGCAGGGGACCGACGGCGACCACCACGCCGGAGCGGCCCTCGCGCAGGGTCCAGAACCGCGCGCCGTCGACCGGGCGCCCCTGCCCGTTCGACTGCGTCGACAGCCGCACGTAGACCTTGTCGTCACCCGCGGCGACCGCGTGCCGCAGCAGCGTCTCGGCCTCGTCCGGATGCCCTGGCACATGGACGGTCCAGCCGTCCAGGGTGTCGAGGAGGGCCACGTCGCCGGGGGCCATGTGGGTGTAGCCGCCCGCGGGCCAGTCGAAGGAGGCGGCCGCGCTCACCAGCACAGCGCCCGCCTCCTGGTGCCCGAGATCCAGTTTGACCTGCTCGAAGGGCCGCTCGACGAGGAAACTCGCGAACGTGTGCAGCACCGGCCGCATCCCGGTCAGGGCGAGTCCCGCGCCGGCTCCGACCAGGAGCTGCTCGCGGATCCCGACGTTGATCAACCGGTCCGGATGGCGGCGTTGGGCGGCGGTGAAGCCGTCCCTGCCGATCTCGGCGAGGACGACCGCGACCCGCGGATCCTCGTCGAGCAGTCGTGAGAGGACGGGGGCGAGGCGGTCGCGCATGGTGTCCATGGGGGTCGAGCCCTTCCGTGTGGGAGGTGAGGGGGTCTGTGCGGGGACGGGGCGCCGCGGGGGAGCCGGGGGCGTGCGGGGAGCCGGGGGAGTCAGGCGTTCTTCGGCTCCACCCGGGCGACCACCACGTGCGGCCGGCCCGGATGCGGAGCGGTGAACGCGGCGTACAGGGCCTCGTGGTCGCGGCCGTCGACGGTCGCCGCCGACCAGCCCGCCGCCTCGAACCGGGCCGCGATCCCGCCGGGGCGGGCGTGGCTGGCGGAGGCGTTGTCGACGACGACGGTGTGCAGCCGGTCGAGGCCCGCGGGCCCGGCGAAGGCGATCGCCTCGTGGTTGCTGCCCTCGTCGAGTTCGGCGTCCCCGATCAGCACCCACACCCGGGGCCGGTCCAGCTTCCGGGCGCGCAGCCCCAGGGCCGTGCCGACGGCGATCGGCAGTCCGTGGCCCAGCGAACCGCTGGCGATCTCCACGCCCGGGACCAGAGTGCGGTCCGGGTGGTGCCCGAGCGGGGAGTCGTAGGCGCCGAAGTCCGCCAGCCAGTCCCGCGGTACGAAGCCCTTGGCGGCCAGGACCGCGTAGTAGGCCATCGGGCCGTGCCCCTTCGACAGCAGGAACCGGTCCCGCTCCGGGTCCTCCCGCCGCTCCGGGCGCACCTTCAGCACCCGGTCGTAGAGGACCCAGAGCACGTCCAGGGTGGACGTGGCCGCCGGTCCGTGCTTCTCGTCGCCCGTCATGAGCCGCATCAGGCGGGGCAGGTCCGCGTAGCCGTGGACGTGCCCGGATTCCTCGGTGATCGTCATACCTGCGATCGTGCGACCTCAACCAAGCTTGAGGTCAAGGGCGACATTCCGGAACCGCCCCGCAGGAAACGGGTGCGCGACCACCGACCCGAGTGCGGTATGGTTTTCCTGCGCGTTCGGCCCGGGGAAACCCCAGGTCAGACGGGCAACGGGACGTGGCGCAGCTTGGTAGCGCACTTGACTGGGGGTCAAGGGGTCGCAGGTTCAAATCCTGTCGTCCCGACTTTGTGGAGTCGTGTCCGAGGGGCCGTTCCGGAGCAATCCGGAACGGCCCCTCGGTGTTTCGCGCGCGGGGACCGCTCGCGAGGCCGGCCGGGGACGGGACGCGGGGGCGCGCCCGGTCCGGCGGACCCTCGGCGTGCGCGGCGGGACCGGTCAGGGCCGGGCGTCGGGCGGCGGCGGAGCGGCTTCGCCGCCGGCGAATGCCTTCAGGATCCGCTCGGCGGCCAGGGTCGCCGTCAGCCCGCCCTGTCTGACCCGCTGTTCCAGCTCCGGGGCGAGGGACCGGACGGCCGGGTCGGAGTGCAGGCGGTCCAGCAGTTCGTCGTGGACCATGCTCCAGGTCCAGTCGACCTGCTGGGCCCGGCGCTTGGCGGTGAGGCGTCCGGTGGAGTCCAGCAGGGCGCGGTGCCGCTCCAGGCGTTCCCAGACGGTGTCCAGCCCCGACGGCTCGCGGGCGCTGCAACTGAGCACCGGCGGTGTCCAGAAGGCGTCCTTGCCGTGCATGAGCCGCAGCGCCCCGGCCAGTTCGCGGGCCGCCGCGCGGGCGTCGCGCTCGTGCGGGCCGTCGGCCTTGTTGACGGCGATCACGTCGGCGAGCTCCAGGACGCCCTTCTTGATGCCCTGCAACTGGTCCCCCGTGCGGGCCAGGGTGAGCAGCAGGAAGGAGTCGACCATGTTGGCGACGGCCGTCTCGGACTGACCGACGCCGACCGTCTCCACCAGCACCACGTCGTAGCCCGCGGCCTCCATGATCACCATCGACTCCCGGGTCGCCCTGGCCACCCCGCCGAGCGTGCCCGCGCTGGGGGAGGGCCTGACGAAGGCCGCGGGGTCGACGGCCAGCCGCTCCATCCGGGTCTTGTCACCGAGGATGGAGCCGCCGGTCCGGCTGGAGGACGGGTCGACGGCCAGTACGGCCACCCGGTGGCCCAGCCCGGTCAGCATCGTGCCGAACGCGTCGATGAACGTCGACTTGCCCACGCCCGGCACCCCGCTGACCCCGATCCGCCGGGCCCTGCCGCTGTGCGGCAGCAACTCGGTCAGCAGGTCCTGGGCCGGCGCCCGGTGCCGGGCGCTGGTGGACTCCACCAGGGTGATCGCGCGGGCCACGATCGCCCGCCTGCCGTCGAGCACACCCTTGACGTACGTGTCGAGGTCGAGGGCCATGGAGTCACCGGCTCACAGGTCGCCGTGCCCGAGACCGGCCGCCAGCCGCGTCACCAGGTCGCGGGCCGCGTCGGGGATCACCGTGCCGGGCGGGAAGACGGCCGTCGCGCCCATCTCCAGGAGCACCGGCACGTCCTGCGGCGGGATCACCCCGCCGACCACGATCATGATGTCGTCGCGGCCCTCCTCGGCGAGCGCCTCGCGCAGCGTCGGCACGAGGGTGAGGTGCCCGGCGGCCAGCGACGACACCCCGACGATGTGCACGTCCGCCTCGACGGCCTGACGGGCCACCTCCGCCGGCGTCTGGAACAGCGGGCCGACGTCCACGTCGAAACCGAGGTCGGCGAAGGCGGTGGCGATCACCTTCTGGCCGCGGTCGTGGCCGTCCTGGCCCATCTTGGCGACCAGGATGCGCGGCCGGCGGCCCTCGGCCTCGGCGAAGGCGTCCACCACCGCACGGGTACGGTCCACCTCCGGCGACTGGCCTGATTCGTTGCGGTACACACCGGAGATCGTACGGATCTGCCCCGCGTGCCGTCCGTACACCTTCTCCAGGGCGTCGCTGATCTCCCCGACGGTCGCCTTCGCGCGCGCCGCCCGCACCGCCAGCTCCAGCAGGTTGCCGTCGCCGCCCGCGGCCCTGGTGAGCGCGTCGAGCGCGTCCCGGCACGCGGCCTCGTCGCGTTCCTCGCGCAGCCGCCGCAGCTTGGCGATCTGCTGGGCGCGCACCGAGGAGTTGTCGACCTTGAGCACCTCGATCTGCTCGTCGGAGTCCACCCGGTACTTGTTCACGCCGATCACCGGCTGCCGCCCCGAGTCGATCCGCGCCTGGGTGCGGGCCGCGGCCTCCTCCACGCGCAGCTTGGGGATGCCGGCGTCGATGGCCCGCGCCATGCCGCCGGCCCGCTCGACCTCCTGGATGTGCTGCCAGGCCCGGCGGGCCAGGTCGTAGGTCAGCCGCTCCACGTACGCGCTGCCGCCCCACGGGTCGATCACCCGCGTCGTGCCGGATTCCTGCTGGATCAGCAGCTGGGTGTTGCGGGCGATGCGGGCGGAGAAGTCGGTGGGCAGCGCGAGCGCCTCGTCCAGGGCGTTGGTGTGCAGCGACTGCGTGTGCCCCTGGGTCGCCGCCATCGCCTCCACACAGGTGCGCGTGACGTTGTTGAACACGTCCTGCGCCGTCAGCGACCAGCCGGAGGTCTGCGAATGGGTGCGCAGCGAGAGCGACTTGGGGTTCTTCGGCTCGAACTGTCCCACCAGCTTCGTCCACAGCAGCCGGGCCGCGCGCAGCTTGGCGATCTCCATGAAGAAGTTCATGCCGATCGCCCAGAAGAAGGACAGCCGGGGCGCGAAGGCGTCCACGTCCAGACCCGCCTCCCGGCCCGCCCGGATGTACTCCACGCCGTCCGCCAGCGTGTACGCCAGCTCCAGGTCGGCCGTCGCGCCCGCCTCCTGGATGTGGTACCCGGAGATGGAGATGGAGTTGTAGCGCGGCATCCGCCGCGAGGTGAAGGCGAAGATGTCGGAGATGATCCGCATCGACGGCTTCGGCGGGTAGATGTAGGTGTTGCGGACCATGAACTCCTTGAGGATGTCGTTCTGGATGGTCCCCGCCAGCTTCTCCGGAGGCACGCCCTGCTCCTCCGCCGCCACGATGTACAGCGCCAGCACCGGCAGCACGGCGCCGTTCATCGTCATCGACACCGTCATCCGGTCCAGCGGGATGCCGTCGAAGAGCTGCCGCATGTCGTAGATCGAGTCGATCGCCACGCCCGCCATGCCGACGTCGCCGGTCACCCGCGGGTGGTCGCTGTCGTAGCCGCGGTGCGTGGGCAGGTCGAAGGCGACCGAGAGGCCCTTCTGACCGGCCGCCAGGTTGCGGCGGTAGAAGGCGTTGGACTCCTCGGCCGTGGAGAAGCCCGCGTACTGGCGGATCGTCCAGGGCTGGTTGACGTACATCGTCGGGTACGGGCCGCGCAGGTACGGAGCGATGCCCGGGAAGGTGCCAGGGAAGTCCAGGCCCTCCAGGTCCGCTCCCGTGTACAGCGGCTTGACGGTGATGCCCTCGGGCGTCTCCCAGAGGAGGTCGTCGCCGTCGGCGGCCTTCTCGACCGCCGTACGCCACTCGTCGAGGCCGGCGTCGGCGCGCGGGTCGCCCAGCTCGATCGACGAGAAGTCGGGGATGGACATCAGGACACTCCCATGCGGTCGAGCGTGGCGGAGAGCACGGCGACGGCGTCGCAGCCGGCGAAGACATAGGTGTCCACGCCGGTGTACGGCCCCGGGCGGCCCGCGAGGAACACGTGCTCGGCACCCGCCTCCCGCAACGCCCGGGCGGTGGCCTCGGCCTGCTCCTCGTACAGGGCGTCGCTGGAGCACAGGCACACCTCCCGGGCACCGCTCTCCTCGAAGCCGCCCCCGGTGACGGGCTCGATGCCGCCGGCCTGGAAGAGATTGGCGGCGAAGGCGAGCCGGGCGGTATGCGCCGCGGGCGGGCCGAGCACGGCCAGATGGACGCGGGGCCGGGAGCCGGTCTCGGCCAGGTGGGCGTCGGAGCGGGCCCGCAGCGCCTCGAACGCCTCGTCCCGCCGCACCCGGGGCAGACCGCCCGGCGGCCGCTCGGGCGCGGGCCGGCGCACCACGGGTTTCTCGGCCAGGTCCGGGAACTCGCTGACACCGGTGACCGGCTCCCGCCGCTTCGCCAGCCGCTCGCTGCGCGCGGACCAGGTGCTCGCCAGCCGCTCGCCCACCATTCCGGAACGCAGCGCGGCCGCCTGCCCGCCCGCGCGCTCGATGTCCTGGAAGAAGTCCCAGGCGGCGTGGGCGAGTTCGTCCGTCAGCCGCTCCACGTACCAGGAGCCGCCCGCCGGGTCGACCACCCGGGACAGGTGCGACTCCTCGACGAGGATGACGGAGGTGTTGCGGGCGATCCGGCGGGCGAAGGCGTCCGGCAGGCCGAGCGCGTGGTCGAACGGCAGCACGGTCACGGCGTCGGCGCCGCCCACTCCGGCGGCCAGGGTGGCCACCGTGGTGCGCAGCATGTTCACCCACGGGTCGCGGCGCGTCATCATCACCGGGGAGGTCACCGCGTGCTGCGACTGCCCGCCCGCGCGGGGCGCGCCGCAGACCTCCGCCACCCGCGCCCACAGCCGGCGGGCGGCGCGCAGCTTGGCGATGGTCAGGAACTGGTCGGCGGTCGCGGCGTACCGGAACTCCACCTGCGCCAGCGCCCGGGCCGTGTCCAGTCCGGCCGCGGTCAGCTCCCGCAGATAGGCGACGCCCGTCGCCAGGGAGCAGCCCAGTTCCTGCGCCGCCGACCCGCCGGCCTCGTGATAGGGCAGCGCGTCCACGGTCAGCGCCCGCAGCCCCGGGTACCGTGCGGCGCACAGCCGGGCCAGTTCGGCCACCGCCCCGGTGGCGTACGGCTTTCCGGTGCGGGCCTCGTGGCCCAGGGGGTCGGCGCCCAGGTTGCCGCGCGCCGCGTCGGCGGGCACGTCCCGTTCCGCGTAGAGCCGCAGCAGCTCCCGCGCGGCCGGCTCGGTCTCGTCGCCCGCGTCCAGGACGACGGGGGCCAGGTCGAGGTGCACGCCGTCGAGGGCTTCGCCGAGCGCGCCGACGGGGATGCCGGTGGTCTCGCCGACGGCCAGCCACAGCGAGGTGACGCCGTTCTCCAGGTCGTTCAGGACCGGTGCCGGGTCGCTCGCCGTGTGCCGCTGGCGCACGTCCCAGCCGCCGACGGCGTTCCCCTCGGCGCGTCCCCCGCGCACGAAGGGAGCGAAACCCGGGAGGCCGGGGTCGGGCGCGAGGTCGCGCGCGGTGTAGAGGGGGCGGGCGCGCAGTCCGTCCTCCAGCGCGGTGGACAGGGCGGACTCCGCCTCGTCGTCCGGCACTTCCCTGCCCGACTTGCGCAGTACACCCGCCACCAGGTGTCGCCACTGCTCGTGGGTCGCGTCAGGGAATCCGGCGGCCGTGGAGAGCCCGTCGTCAGGCAGGACCGTCATGGTCAGGATGCTAGGACAGAGCGGCGGCGAGGTGTCAGAGGGCGCGGTTGTGACCTTGTTCTCCTCCGACGTGTGGCGTAGGCCGCTCGTGGCCGCCGGGCGGGGCGGTCGCGCCCGGCGCGCGGCGGCTCAGGGCCGGGCGTCGGTGTAACCGCGCTCCCGGACGAGGTCGTGGGCCAGTTGGGTGAAGGCGCGGGCGGCGGCGCTCTGGTAACCGCTGCCGCGCCGCAGCAGGGTGACGGTGCGCGCGGGCAGGGCGGGGTCGAGGGGGACGGGGACGAGGTGGGGGTGGTCATGGGTGATCGCGTCGGGCAGCACGGTGGCGATCGCGGTCCGCCGCACGATCTCGACCAGCGCCTGGACGGAGTTGGCCTCCACCGTGATGCGCGGCCGCACCCGGTGGGCCGCGAAGTGGGCGTCGATGTGCCCCCGGGTGGCGAAGTCCTCGCTGAGCAGGGCTAGCTGACGCTCCGCCAGTTCGCGGATCGACAGCGGCCCGGGCGGGCCGTCCTCGGGTCGGCCCGCGGCGGTGACGAGACTCAGGGTCTCCGTGAACAGGGTCGCCGCGGTGACGCCGGGCAGATGGGCGCCGGCGAAGGCGATGCCGAGGTCGATGTCGTCGGCGAGCAGTGACGTCTCGATGCGGTCCTGCGTCATCTCCCTGACGTCCAGGGTGATGCCGGGGTGCCGGCTGTGCAGCCCGGCGACCAGGGGGCCCACCAGGTAGGCGGTGAACGTCGGTGTCACGGCCAGGCGCAGATGGCCGTGGGTGAGGTCCCGGACGTCCTGGACGGCACGCTGCGCGGCGGCCAGGTCCCGCAGGGCCCGGCGGGCGTGGCTCGCGTACGTCTCACCGGCGTCGGTCAGGCGCACACTGCGGCCCGTGCGGTCGAGCAGTTGCGCGCCCACCGTCCGCTCCAGTTGCCTGATCTGCTGGGACAGGGTCGGCTGGGAGACGCGCAGGTCCTCGGCGGCACGGGTGAAGCTGCCGTGCTCGGCCACGGCGAGCAGATAGCGCAGATGACGTAGTTCCAGAGCCATGCATCCGACTATAGGTGGGAACAATGGCAGTCATGAGCAGTGCGTCTTGGACTCTATAGCCACAGGTCATGCATGGTGGATTCATCGGGCCCACCGGGCCGCCGCCTCCGATAGGGAGTGACCATGCACGACCTCGCCGAGGGCGTCACACGTTTCCAGCGCGACGTCCAACCCGCCAAGGCGGAGCTGTTCGCCCGCCTCGCCGGGAACCACGCGCCGCACACGCTGTTCATCGGCTGCTCCGACGCCCGCGTCGTGCCCGAGCTGATCACGGCCAGCGAGCCGGGCGAGCTGTTCGTCGTCCGCGCCGTGGGCAACCTCGTCCCGGCCCACGCGCCGGGCCCCGACGCGGTGGCGGCCGCCATCGAGTACGCCGTCGCCGTTCTCGGCGTGTCCGACATCGTGGTGTGCGGCCACTCCGGCTGCGGCGCCATGACGGCGCTGGCCGAGACGCACGACCTGAGCGGCGCCCCGGCGCTCGCCCGATGGCTGCGGCACGCGGACGCCTCCCTCGCCCGCACCGCCGCCCGGGGGGACGTCGCGGCCCTGGTGCGCCAGAACGTGCTCGCCCAGCTCGCGAACCTGGCCACCCACCCCTCGGTCGCCCGTGCCCTCGCCGAGGGCACCCTCACCCTGCACGGCTGGATCTACGACATCGCCACCGGCGGCGTCGAGACCGCCGGCACCGCCCAGCAGGTCGCCGCGTCCGCGGCGGCCTGACCGACCCCGTAAGGAAACCCCTCGCATGCACGCTCAGTTCGACCCCGCCGCCCGTCAGGCCCTCGCCGTGGCCGCCGTCGAGGCCAAGACCCGCAAGGACCTCAGCTGGCAGCAGCTCGCGGACGCGGCCGGCCTGTCGGTGGCCTTCACCACCGCCGCCGTGCTCGGCCAGCACGCCCTGCCCGAGCCGGCCGCCGAGGCCGTCGGCGAACTGCTGGGCCTCGACGCCGACGCGGTGGCCCTGCTGCAGACCATTCCCACCCGGGGGTCCATCCCCGGCGGCGTCCCCACCGACCCGACCATCTACCGCTTCTACGAGATGCTCCAGGTGTACGGCACCACGCTCAAGGCGCTGGTCCACGAGCAGTTCGGGGACGGCATCATCTCCGCGATCAACTTCCGGCTGGACGTGAAGAAGGTCGCCGACCCCGAGGGCGGCGAGCGCGCGGTGATCACCCTGGACGGCAAGTACCTGCCCACCAAGCCCTTCTGACCCCTTCCTCCTCCCGGCCGCGGCCCGTCCGGCCCGTCCGGGACCCCGGTCCGTCTCACCCGGCCCGTCCGGTCCGTCCGGGACTCCGGTCCGGCCGGGACCCCGGTCCGGCTCACCCGGCCCGTCCGGTCCGTCCGGGACCCCGGTCCGGCCGGCCGGTATCCCGGGGTGGGGCGGGCCGTCACCCCGTCGGCCGCCCCGCCCACCCCCCACCACCGAAGGACACCGTCATGGACTTCGCACAGCGCACCATCGACATCGCCCGCCGCAACGTCGCCGAGGGCGGCCGCCCGTTCGCGACCGTCATCGTCAGGGACGGCGAGATCCTCGCCGAGAGCCCGAACCGGGTCGCCCAGACCAACGACCCCACCGCGCACGCCGAGATCCTCGCCATCCGCGAGGCCTGCACGAAGCTGGGCACCGAACACCTCGTCGGCACCACGATCTACGTACTCGCCCACCCCTGCCCGATGTGCCTGGGGGCGCTGTACTACTGCTCGCCCGACGAGGTCGTCTTCCTCACCACCCGCGACGCCTACGAGCCGCACTACGTCGACGATCGCAAGTACTTCGAACTGGACACCTTCTACGACGAATTCGCCAAGGACTGGGACGAGCGCAGGCTGCCGATGCGGCACGAGCCGCGGGACGCCGCTGTCGACGTCTACCGTCTGTGGCAGGAGCACAACGGCGGCGAACGCCGTGCCGCCGACGCCCCCACCGCCGACTGAGGGAGTGACCATGAGCCCCACGCCCACCGGGCCGACGCCCAGTGCCCCGGCCGCCACCGGCCCTGCCGTCCTCGAGCCGACCCCCGCCGACCTGCCGTACCTGGAACGTGCCGTCGAACTGGCGGCCGAGGCGCTGCGGGCCGGGGACGAGCCGTTCGGCTCGGTCCTGGTCGGCGCCGACGGGCGGATCCTGGCGGAGGACCGCAACCGGGTGAACACGATGGACGACCGGACCCGGCACCCGGAGTTCGACCTGGTCCGCTGGGCGTCGGCGCACCTCACCGCGGCGCAGCGGGCGGCGGCCACCGTCTTCACCTCCGGGGAGCACTGTCCCATGTGCTCCGCCGCCCACGGCTGGGCCGGGCTCGGTCCCGTGGTCTACGCGCACTCGGCCGCCCAGTTGGCGGAATGGCTGACCGAGCTGCACCTGCCGCCCGCACCGGTGCGCCTCCGGGCGATCCAGGACGTGGTGCCCGGCCTGGAGGTGCGCGGACCCGCCCCGGAGTTCACCGACCGCCTGCGCGAGATGCACCGGGCCTGCTACTCCCGGGCCCGTGGGGGCGGCTCCTGACGACCGGGCGCCGGCCCGTCACCGTCCCGGCCCGTCACCGTCCCGGCCCGTCACCGTCCGGGCTCGCCGTCGCGCGAGCCCGCCCGCGCCTCGGCCGCCCGGAGCAGGTCCGCGATCCCGTGGAAGCCCCGGCGGTCGGCGTGGGCGAGGGCGCTCGTCCCGTCGGCGTCCGGCAGCAGCGGATCGGCGCCCGCCGCGAGCAGCACCTCGACCACCTCCTGGTGGGTGCGCCCGCCGTCGCCGAGGATCACCGCCTCCAGCAGGGCCGTCCAGCCGAGCCGGTTGACGTGGTTCACGTCGACGCCGGTCTCGGCCAGCACGGCCCTCACGTACGCCACGTGGCCGCGCTCGCTCGCCGGGATCACCGACACCCCGCCGAACCGGTTGGTCAGCGCCAGGTCCGGCCCGCCGGGCAGCAGCGCCCGCATCATCGCCACGCTCCCGGTCACCCCGGTCACCAGCCAGGCACTGTCCTGGCGGTCGTCCTGGGCGTTCACGTCCGCGCCCGCGCCGACCAGCACCTCGGCCGCCGCCACCTGGTCGGCGAGGGCCGCCCGCAGCAGGGGGGTGCGGCCCTCCTCGTCGCGTGCCTCCAGGTCGGCGCCGGCCGCCAGCGCCGCGCGGACGGCGGCGGCGTCTCCGCGCCGCGCCGCGTCCAGCAGCGCGCGGTCGGCCGGGGTGAGTGACTTCTTGGCCATGACGGAACTCCTCCACGGGATGGCGACGGGACGGTGAGGAAAGCGGAAGGCCGGAACGGCGAGGAAATCGGTGAACGGCACGGCGAGGAAAGCGGTGAACGGCACGGCGAGGAAGAGGAAAGAAGCGGAAAGCGGAAAGCGGCACGGCGAGGAAGGGGAAGCGGACGGCGGGAGGGTGACGAGAGCGGGTCCCGGTCGTCCGGTGGGAGCGGGCGTGGCGGTGCGCGGGGCGGGGAGCCGCACACGCCGCCGCGGAGCGGCCCCCCGGCCGGGGGGCCGCCGTTCACCGAGGTGGGGCGCCGCGGTCAGCGGCCGTCGCTGATCGCGGCGACACCGGCCTGGGCGAACTTCTCGTCCAGGTCGCCGGAGGGGGCGCCCGCCACGCCGACGCCCGCGATCGGCGCGTTGTCGTAGGCGACCGGCGCGCCGCCCGCCAGGAACAGCGTGCCCGGGATGTCCTTCAGGGTCGGCGCCGACTGGAGGCGCTCGACCAGCTTGGAGGTGGGCGCGTTCCAGGACACGGCGGTGTACGCCTTCTTGATCGCGGACTCGTAGGCCTGCGGGCCCGCGCCGTCGCCGCGCAGCGTGACGATCGTGTTGCCGTTGCGGTCCACCACCGCCACGCTCACCCGCTGGCCCTCCTTCCGGGCGGCCTTCAGGGCGGCCTGCGCCGCGTCGGTGGCGGCGTCGACCGTCAGGTGGGTGCTGGTGGTCGTGGCCTTGCCCTTCACCGCGGCCACGGCCGCGGCCGGAGCGGCGGCCGGGGTGTCGGCGGACGCGGACACCGCGCCGGCAACCCCGGCGGCGACCGCGGCCGCGGACGCCACGGCGGTGAGGACCTTGGCACGGGTGGAGAACTTCTCGGCCTTGTGCTGCATCGGGCAACTCCCCAGTCGTCTCGCAGCGCTTCCTGCGCTGTGCCTCCAGCCTCGGCCCGTCCACGGCCGGTACCGGTCGGCGTACCGGCTGGTCCCGGCGCGCGCAACGGCGTACGGCGGGGTCATCCGATCGGTTGACCCCGCCCGGTGTCGCCCGGGCGACAATGACAGTGCTCGCCGCGCCCGGCAGGCGGCCGCCGACGACCGCGCGCACCGTCCCGCCGGACGGTGTGCCGCCCGGCCACCCGCGCCGCCGAGCCGCAGCCAGATCCGTACGTCCCGGCCCCGGGGAGGAGCAACCCATGCCGACCAGGAGCCGATCCTTCCCAGCGGGCCGGAAGGCCGCCGACGGCGAGGCACGCCGGCCGGCGTTCGTCATCCACCTGGCCTTCTTCCTGCTGCTGGGCTCCGCCCTGGCCCGCTACGTCCAGCGGCACGGCGCCCAGCCGCAGGTGCCCGCCGTCCTGGCCCTGGCCGGCGCGCTGGCGCTGCTGTACGTCATCGGCCGCCGCACGGCGACGGGCGCGACCGCCGCGGACCCGGCCGCCCCGCCCCGGACCACGCCGCCCGCCGCCCCGGGCCCTGTCGGCACGAGCCCCGGGCGGCCTCCGCTCGCCGGGCTGCTGTGGCTGGGCGCGCTGGTCGTCGTCTGGGGCGTGCTGGTCGCCCTGGCGCCCAGCTTCGCCTGGTGCGCGGTGCCGCTGTTCTACACCGCGCTGCGCACCCTGCCGACGCGTGCCGCCTACGCCCTCGTGGCCTTCTTCACCGCCTTCGTGGTCGTGGCGCAGCTGCGGCTGGCCGACCGCGTCGACGTCGACCTGGTGGTCGGCCCGCCGGCGGTCGCCCTGCTGGCGACCGCGGTCTTCACCCACATGGACCGGCAGGCGACGCGCCAGGCCGCCCTGATCCGCGACCTGGTGCGCACCCGCCGCGAACTGGCCGCCACCGAACGCCGTGAGGGCACCCTCGCCGAGCGGCAGCGGCTGGCCATGGAGATCCACGACACCCTCGCCCAGAGCCTGTCCAGCCAGCGGATGCTGCTCCAGGCCGCCGAGCGGGTGTGGGCGACCGAACCGGGACAGGCACGGGCCCATGTGCGCACCGCGGCCTCCATCGCCGAGAGCAGCCTCGCCGAGGCCCGCCGGTTCGTGCACGACCTGGCGCCCGCCGACCTCGCCGAGGGCGGCGGGCTGGAAGCGGCCCTGCGGCGGCTGGCCTCCCGGGAGACCACGGCGGAACGCACCGTGACCTGTCTGGTCGACGGCACACCGGGCCCGCCCGGACCGCTGCCCGACCGGGTGCAGTCCGCGCTGCTGCGCATCGCGCAGGGCGCCCTCGCCAACGTCCGCGAGCACTCCGGCGCCACCCGGGCCGCCCTCACCCTCACCTACCTGGGGGACCAGGTGCGTCTGGACATCGCCGACAACGGCCGCGGTCTGGACGTCTCGGCGCTGCCGGAACGCGCCGTCGGAGTCCGCGGGCACGGGCTGCCCGCGATCCGTGCCAGGGTGGGCCAGTTGGGCGGCACCCTCACCGTCGAGTCCGCGCCCGGTGACGGCACCGTCGTCTCCGCCGCCGTCCCGCTCCATCCCACCCCCAGCGCCGCGGAGGTCACCACGCCATGAACCGTGCCGAACCGTCCGGACCACCGGCCTCTTCCGGACCGCGGACGCCGTCGTCCGCATCTGCGGGATCGCCCGCCCCTGCCGGACCGCGGACGCCTTCCGAACCGCCCGGACGGGCCGAGCCGCGCGGACGGGCCGAGCCGCGCGGACGGGCCGAACCACCGGGACGGGCCCAGCCGCGCCGACGGGCCGAGCCGCCCTTCGGAGCCGACCCGGTCCAGGTGGCCGGAGGGACCGAGCAGGCCCGGGCGGCCGGGGCCTCGTCGTCGGCGGCGCCGGTGCGGCTCGTGCTGTGCGACGACCACGCCGTCGTCCGCGCCGGGTTGCGCGCCCTGCTCGGCAGCGCTCCCGGCGTGGAGGTGGTGGGAGAGGCGGACAGCGGGGCCGAGGCGGTCGCGCTCGCCGCGAAGCTGGCCCCCGACGTGGTGCTGATGGACCTGCAACTGGGCGACGGGATGGACGGTGTCGAGGCCACCCGCCGGATCACCGCCGCCTCCGGCGGCTCGGTCCACGTCCTGGTGCTGACCACGTACGACACCGACGCCGACATCACCCGCGCCATCGGGGCGGGCGCCACCGGCTACCTGCTCAAGGCCGAGCGCCCCGAGGAGCTGTTCACGGCCATCCACAGCGCGGCCGTCGGCCGCACCGCGCTGTCCGCTCCCGTCGCCCACCGGGTCATGGCGCGGATGCGCAGCCCGCGCTCCGGCCTCACCGACCGCGAGCGCGACATCCTCGGCCAGCTGGCCCGGGGGCTGACCAACCGGGACATCGCCAAGGCCCTCTTCCTGAGCGAGGCCACGGTCAAGACGCATCTGGGGCGCATCTACGACAAGCTCGGCGTCGACACCCGCGCGGGCGCCGTCGCCGTCGCCAAGGAACAGCGCCTGCTGCCCTGAGCGGGGCGAGTGCCGCACGGCCGGCCGGAGCGCGGGGCGGGGGTCGGCGATGTGGGCCCGCGCCCCACGGCCTGCCCCGCCTCGGTCCGGGGGCTCCGAGAGGCCCGGCCCCGCCCCGGCGGTCTCCGTGGGCCGGGGCGCGAACTCCGGGGGGTCATCGAACGCCGGCGGGAGGAACCGACCCGCGCATGAGGACCGCGTACAGTGCCGAGGCGACCACCAGACCCACCGGCAGGGCGAGGTCCACACCGCCGAGGGCCGTGGCGATCGGCCCGGTGCAGTAGAGGGTGTCCACGCACAGGGCCGCCGCGGCGGTGCCCCCGAGGAGCGCGACGGCGCCCGCCCGGTTGACGCCCCCGGCGTACCAGAACGGGCTGCCCGGGGTCTCGTCCATCAGGGCACGGCCGTCGTAACGGTTGCGCCGCAGCAGGATGTCGGTGGCGTAGACGGCCGTGCTCGGGCCGAGCAGCGCGACGGTCAGTTGCAGCACGTTGTTGACGGTGTCGAGGAAGTTCGACACGAGCAGGGCGTAGAGGGTCAGCGAGACGGACACGGCGCCGTCCACGAGCACGCTGAGGGAACGGCGGACGCGGATGCCGACGGCCTGGAGCGCCAGACCGGCGCTGTAGGCGGTCAGGGCGTTGATGGCGATGGTGCCGAGGATCAGGGCGAGCAGGAAGACCGGGTCGAACCAGCCGGGCAGGAGCTTCTCCAGCGCGCTCTGCGGGTCGGTCATGTCGACCGCGGTGGCGGCGAACGCGCCCAGGGAGCAGACGACGGTGCCCGGCAGGAAGCCGCCCAGGGCGGTCCAGCCCACGATCGCCCTGGCGGACGTCGTCCGGGGCAGGTAGCGGGAGAAGTCCGCGCTGGTGGTGTACGACAGCGGGCCCGAGGCGACGAGGGAGACACCGGCGAGGACGACCGCCCAGCGGTCGGTGCCGGTCAGCGGCTGGTCGGGGACGTAGGAGAAGTCGGTGTGCCGCACGACGGCGACCGCCACCCCGAGGAAGGCGGCGGTGAGGGCCAGGGTGATCGGGAGGTACAGCTTCATGATCAGGGCGTGGCCGTAGACGCTGATGGTCAGGGTCAGCGCCGCGATGACGATCACGACGGCCGTCTTGACGCCGGTGTTCACCGGTATGCCGGTCCTGCCGACGAGGGAGAAGGCGGCGGTCGCGGCGGCGGCCAGGTTGAGGGCGAAGTAGCAGACGGAGATCAGCCAGCCGACGACCGCGTTGTTCACCCGGTTGCCGCGGATCCCGTACATCGCCCGCGTGATCACCTCGCTCGGCGTGCCGGCCGCCGGACCCGAGACGGCCAGCACACCGGTCAGCAGCCAGAACGCGTTGCCCACCACGATCACCGCGAGCGCCTGCCACAGGCTCAGGCCCAGCAGGACCAGCGCGCCGCCGACGACCAGGCTCAGGTAGTTCACGTTCGCCGCCGCCCACACGGAGAACAACTCACGCGGCCGGCCCCGGCGTTCGGAGTCCGGGATGTGGTCGATGCCGTGCGCCTCCACACGGGCCGTCCGGTCCGGGGACGGCGGTGCCCCCGGACAGTCGTCGACGTCCGGGTTCGGGTCGGGGGTCGTGGACACCATTGTCCCTCCGGGTACTGGCAGCCGCTTGCTTATTGGTCGCACACTCAATAGCATCCGGCGTATGTCGTCAAGCGTCAGCCGCAAGCGAATTCGCAAGGACCCGGCCACCCGACGTGCGGAAATCGTCGACGCGGCCGCGGCGATCGCCCTGGCCGAGGGGCTGGAGTGCATCACCCTGCGCCGGGTCGGCGAGGAGCTCGACGTCCGCCCGGGACTGATCAACCACTACTTCCCGTCGGCGGACGACCTGGTGGCCGAGGCCTTCGGCAGCGCCGCGTCGGGGGAGTTGGACGCCCTCATCCCGTGCGAGCGTCCCGAGGGCGCCCCCGCCCGGCACCTGGCACGGTTCCTCGCCCGCACGGTGGGGGAGGCCTACGACACGATCAGCCGGCTGTGGATCAACGCCCGGCACCTCAGCCGTTACCGGCCGGTGCTGCGCGACCGGGTCGCCGAGCAGGAGGCCGCGTGGCGCGGACGTCTGGAGGGCCTCGTCCGGGAGGGGGTGGCCGCGGGGGAGTTCCACGCGGACGACCCGCTCGTGGCGGCGATCCAGATCCTGGTCGTGCTCGACGGCCTCGGCGCCCACGCCAACTCCGCCGGCACGCCCGAGCGTCCCCCGGCGGTGATGCGCATGGCCGTCACCACGGCGGAGCGCGAACTGGGCCTGCCGCCCGGCACGCTCACCCGGCTCGCCGAGACGGACGACGGCCAGGACACCCAGCCCGCTGCCCGCCCGGCACCCCGCACCGCCCGGCTCGACGGCACCACCTGAGCCCGCCGCACCACCGACACCCGCCGGTCGTCGGCATCCGGTCGCCGGTGCCCGGTCGTCGGCACCGGTCGAAGATGCCTGGTCGCCGTGCCGGGGCCGGGCCGCGAACCTGACCACCGGGCGCCCCGGCACCACACCGGACCACACGGGTCCGGCCCGAACGGTCCGCCGCTCGGCACAGCCCGCCCTGCCCGGTCCGTGTCCCGGCACCGGGCCGGCCCGCACCACACCGGGCCGTGGGGGCCAGGTCCGTGTCCCGGCACCGGGCCGGCCCGCTTGGTCGGTGCCGTCGGCCGTACCGCCGTACCGGCTGTCGGAGTCGGTACGGCCGGTTCCGCGCCGTCGCGCGGGACGGCCCCGGTCGCGGCGGCCGGGGCGGCGGCCCGAGGCGGTCGGCCCCGTCGGGCCCGGCCGGTCACCGTCGCCCCCCGAAACGGGCGTGGGGAACCGCGAGACCAGCCTCCACACACCGGCACCGAACCGACGGCGGACGCAGGCGGCCTGGGGGCGGAGCCCCGGGAAGGAAGCGACGGGTGAGGGCGGCGGGAGGGGGCGATATCACCGCCCCGCCCGCCGCCCCGCCCGCCGACTACGCCCCGCCACAGACCACCCGAGCCGCCGACCACCCCGGCTCCCCGCCGACCACCCCGGCTCCCCGCCGACCACCCCGGTTCCCCAACCATCCAGCACCACCCGACACCACCGGTTCCACCAGTTCCACCAGTTCCACCAGTCACGAAGGAGCGCCCCGTGTCCCCCGATCTCGTCCTCCTCTCCGCCCGGCTGCTCGACCCGGGCACGGGCGGGCTGCTCCCGCACACGGCGCTGGCCGCGGGCGGTGGCCGCATCACCCACCTCGGTGACGACCGCGAGGTCCGTGCGCTGGCCGGACCGGCCACCACCGTGATCGATCTGAAGGGCGCGGTGGTCACCGTCGGCTTCACCGACGGGCACCTGCACCCCGTCTCCGGCGCCGAACGCACCATGGGCGTCGACCTCTCCGGCTGCCACGACCTGACCGCGGTGCGCGCGGCGCTCGCCGAGCGGGTCGCGGCGCTGACGCCCGGCGCCTGGCTGCGCGGCTGGGGGCTGGACCCGAACGCCTTCGGCGACGCGCCCGTGGCGGCGGCCTCGCTCGGCCCGGTCCTGGACGGCGTCCCCGCCCTGATCGACCTGTTCGACGGTCACTCGGTTCTGGCCAGCACCCGGGCGCTGGAGCTCGCGGGCGTCGACGGACCGCGGCGGTTCGAGCAGGCCGCCGAGATCGTCTGCGACAGCGAGGGCCGCCCCACCGGTCTGCTGCTGGAGGACGCCGCCTGCGAAATCGTCGAGGCCGTGGCGCCCAGGCCCACCGGAGCGGAGGTACGGGCCCGCACCGCCGAGGTGCTGCGCGAGATGGCCGCGGCCGGGCTGACCGGCGGCCACGCCATGGACGCCAACGGCGCGAGCCTGGAGATCCTCGCCGCCCTGGAGGCGGACGGCGCGCTGCCGCTGCGCTTCCGGGTGGCCCCCTGGTGCCAGCCGGGCGCCGACGCCGACGCGGTGGCCGAGCTGATCCGGATGCAGGGCGTCGGGGGCGGGCTGTGGCGGGTCGCCGGAGTGAAGATGTTCATGGACGGCACCATCGACAACGGCACCGCCTGGCTGGAGCGCCCCGACTGCCACGGCGAGTCCACCCACGCCTTCTGGCCGGACCCCGACCAGTACCGCTGGGTGGTCGGCGAGCTGCACCGGGCGGGAGTGCCGACGGCCACCCACGCGATCGGTGACGCCGCGGTGCGCCACGTCCTGGACTCGGTCGAGCGGGCCCAGGCGGCCCGGCCCGGGAACGGGACGCCGGTCCGCCACCGGGTCGAGCACATCGAGACCGTCCCCGACGACACGGTGCCGCGCTTCGCCCGGCTCGGGGTCGCGGCCTCCATGCAGCCCACCCACTGCTGCGAGTACACCCGCGCGGACCACACCGACAACTGGTCCCGGCGGCTCGGCGAGGAACGCGCCTCGCGCGCCTTCCGGTGCCGCGATCTGTGGGAGGCCGGCGCCACCGTCGTCCTCGGCTCCGACTGGCCCATCGCGCCGTTCCCGCCGCTCGGCGTCATGGCCGGCGCCCGCCACCGTCGCCCTGGCGACCTCTCCCTGCCGCCGCACGGTCCCGACCAGGCGCTGACCCCGCTCCAGGCGTTGCGGGGCATCACCCTCAACCCGGCCCGGGTCGCGGGCGACGAGCACGAGGCGGGCCGGATCGCCGTCGGCATGCGCGCGGACCTCACCGTCCTCGCCGACAACCCGCTGGAGGTCGCCGACACCGATCTGGCCGGGCTCCCGGTCCTGCTCACGGTGGTCGACGGCCGTCCGACACACCGCGCCGCCGGCCTCTGACCGGCGCCCGCCGCCGAACTCCGGCCGGCGCCCGCCCGGCCCGGCCCCAACCGTCGGGCCCAGCCTCAACGGTCGGGCCCGGCCCTTCCCGGCGGCCGCCGGCTTCGACTCCTGCCCGGCGGCGTCCGGAATCGAGGCCGGGCAGGAGAACGACCCCGGCCTAGACATCAGACGTCTGATGTCCTACGTTGATAGACTGTCGGGGTGACTACCGCAGGAGACAAGGGGCAACGGGTGAGCCCGTCGCGCCCGCAGGAGTTCCGGACGGCGGCCCGGCCGTCACTGCGCCAGGAGGTCTCGGAGGCGATCAAGAGTTACATCCTCGACAACCGCCTCAGGCCGGGGGATCCGCTGCCGTCCGAGGCGGAGCTCTGCACGGCCCTGGGCGCCAGCCGGTCCAGCATCCGCGAGGCGGTGAAGACCCTCGCGGTGCTGGACATCGTCGAGGTGCGGCGCGGGCACGGGACGTACGTGGGCCGGCTCAGTCTCTCCGCGCTGGTGGAGGGCCTGGCCTTCCGGGGGCTGCTCAGTCCCGAGGACGACTTCCGGATCCTGGCCGAGCTGACCGAGGTGCGCGAGCTGATCGAACGCGGCATGGCCGAGCGCATCCTCGCGACGCTGACGGACGAGGACCTCGACGCGCTCGACGCCCTCGTCGACGAGATGGACGAGCGCGGCGCCCACGACGGCGAGGGGTTCGCCGAATGCGACCGAGCCTTCCATCGGCGGCTGATGGAACCGCTGGACAACAAGCTCGTCAGCCAGCTCTCCCTCGCCTTCTGGGACGTGTACGCCATCGTCGCGCCGCACCTGAAGGGCATCTCCGAGGAGGACGAGGCGGGGACGATCGCCGACCACCGCGCGATCGTGCGGGCCGCCCGGGAGGGCGACGCGGACGGCTTCGTCCGCGCCCTCGCCGGCCACTACGCGCCGGTGCGCAGGAGGCTCGCGGAGGCGCGGGCCGACACGGAGGCGCGGGCCGACACGGAGGCGGCGGAGGGCGACGAGCGGGCGGCGACGGCCTGACGGTCCGCGGGAGGCCCGTCCCGCCGGGCGGGACGACGACGTGCGGGGCCGCCGGTCGCTTCCGCGCGCAGTCGCCCCGACAGTGAGTCGGCCGGGCGCGCGACCGTCCGCCCCGGCTCGCCGGTCCGACGGTGATGCATTGTCATGCTCATGTCCATACCTGTCCTCCCGCCACACCCGAGTCGCAGCGCGGCCGCCACTCCGGCGCGCGTCGGCACATGTGACCCATCTCCCTCTTGACCGCCACCGGAGAGTGATGCCTATTGTTCAGACGTCTGACGTCTTACGTCTCAGTTCCACGGAGTAGCCCCCATGCCCTTGACCACACCCCTGCGCGGGGTCGTCCCGCCCGTCTGCACCCCCCTCGACGCGGCCGGGGAGGTCGACACGGTCTCCCTCTCCCGCCTGGTCGAGCACCTGATCGGCGGTGGTGTCCACGGGCTCTTCGCCCTCGGCTCGACCAGCGAGGTCGCCTACCTCACCGACGAGCAGCGCAGCACCGTCCTGGAGACGGTGGTGAACACCGTCGACGGGCGGGTCCCGGTGCTCGCGGGCGTCATCGACACCACCACCAACCGGGTTCTGGACCACGCCCGCGAGGCGGCGCAGCTCGGCGCCGACGCCCTGGTGGCCACCGCCCCCTTCTACACCCGCACCCACCCCCGGGAGATCTCCGGACACTTCCGACGGATCCGCGAGCGCGTCGACCTGCCGCTGTTCGCCTACGACCTGCCGGTGTCCGTGCACAGCAAGCTGTCGCCCGCGCTGGTGCTCGACCTCGCCGCCGACGGCACCCTGGCCGGCATCAAGGACAGCAGCGGCGACGAGGGCTCCCTGCGCCGTCTGCTCATCGAACTCGGCGGGCGCGAAGGCCGCGGCACCGGCCCGGTCCCCGGCTTCTCCGTCCTCACCGGCTCCGAACTCACCGTGGACGCCGCGCTGCTGGCCGGCGCGGACGGCGTGGTGCCCGGCCTGGGCAACGTCGACCCGGCCGGTTACGTACGCCTCCACGACGCCGCGCGGGCCGGCGACTGGTCGTCGGCCGTCAAGGAGCAGGAACGCCTCACCACCCTGTTCGCCATGGTGGACGCCGGCCCCGAGGCCGACATGGGCCGCAGCTCGTCCGCGCTCGGCGCGTTCAAGGCGGCGCTGCGCCTGCTGGGCGTCATCGCCTGCGGCGACACCGCGTTCCCGCAGATCCAGCTGGGCGCCGCGGCCGTGGCCGAGGTCGACGCCCGGCTGCGCGCGGCCGGACTCACCCCGGTCCGATGACCGCCGTCCCGGTACCCGGCGCCGAGGCGGTCATCGGCCTCGACCTCGGCGGCACCAAGATCGCGGCCGCCCTGGTCGGGCCGGACGGCACGGTGCTGCGCCGGCACACCCGCCCGACACCGGCGCGGGCGGGGGCGCGGGCGGTGGTTGACGCGCTCGCCGACGCGGCCCGGGAAGTCGACGACGGCGCCTGGGCGATCGGTGTCGCCGCGGCCGGCGTCGTGGACCCGCGCACCGGCATCGTCACCAGCGCCACCGACTCCATCGCCGGCTGGGCCGGCACCCCGCTGGCCGCGGGCCTGTACGGCCGTACCGGACTGCCGGTGGCCTGCGACAATGACGTACGGGCCACCGCGGCCACCGAACTCGCCGCGCTCCCGGACCCGCACGGCTCCCTGGTCTACGTCGCCGTGGGCACCGGAGTCGGCGGCGCGGTCGCGGTGGACGGCCGGATGCTGCACGGCAGCGCCGGCATCGCGGGTCACCTCGGCCATGTGCCCAGCCCCGAGGCCGGGGACCTGCCGTGCACCTGCGGCGGCAGCGGCCACCTGGAGGCGATCGCCTCCGGACCCGCGATCACCGCCCTGTACCGGCGGCTGAGCGGACAGCCGGCCGAGCGCCTCCAGGACGTGGCGGAGCGCGCCGCCGCGGGCGACACGGCCGCCCGGCAGGCCGTCGCCACCGGGGCGCGCGCCGCGGGACGGGTGGCCGGCGGCCTGGCCAACGCCCTCGGCCCGCACCGTGTCGTGGTCGGCGGCGGTGTGCCGCACATCGGCGAGCCGTACTGGACCGCGCTGACCGACGCCTTCCGCGCCGAGCTGATGGCGCCCCTGCGGCACCTGCGCCCCCGGCACCCGCGCCTGGGAGCCGACGCGGCCGTGCAGGGAGCCGCCCTGCTCACCCGCACCGCGCCCCTGCACCGGTCGACCGCGCCCCCGCGGGACCCGACCGTCTCCCCCCATCCCTCGACCGCGTTCACCGACGCCTCAGGAGGAGCTCCATGACCCCGTCCGCAGTCACCGCCGTACAGGGCCGGCTGATCGTCTCCTGCCAGGCCCCGCCCGGCGACCCGATGCGCGACACCGGCACCCTGGTCCGGCTCGCGCGCTCCGCGGCGGCCGGCGGGGCCGCGGGTGTCCGGGTCAACGAGCCCGAGGTGGTGGCCGCCGTCGCCGCCGCCGTGGACCTGCCCGTGATCGGGCTGTGGAAGGACGGCGACACCGGCGTCTACATCACGCCGACCGTGCGCCACGCCCTCGCCGTCGCCGAAGCAGGTGCGCACGTGGTCGCCGCGGACGCCACGGCCCGTCCGCGCCCGGACGGCAGCACCTTCTCGGACCTCGTCCGGGCCGTCCACGCCGCCGGGGCCCTGGTCATGGCCGACGTCGCCACCCTGGAGGAGGGTCTGGCGGCCGCCGCGCAGGGCGCCGACTTCGTCTCCACCACCCTGTCGGGATACGTGCCCGGCTCCCCGCAGGGCCCGGGACCGGACCTGGCGCTGGTCGCCGACCTCGCCCGCCGGACCGACACCCCGGTCGTCGCCGAGGGACGCGTCGGCACTCCCGAGGAGGCCGCCGCCGCGCTGGCCCGGGGCGCCCACAGCGTCGTCGTCGGCACCGCCATCACCGCGCCCACCGCCCTCACCCGTCGCTTCGTGACACACCTCACCCGTCCGTAGGGCGGTCCGTCGTACCCGACGGCACTCGACGACGAGGCCGTCCGGCATCCTGGAGTCACCGTGCACCACACCACCGCGCCATCGCAGTCGCCCTGGTACCGCCAGGTGGACCGCGGTCAGTGGAAGTCGTTCTTCGCCGCCTGGATCGGCTACGTCCTCGACGGTTTCGATTTCGTGCTGATCACCCTGGTGCTCACCGAGATCAGCGACGACTTCCACCTCGACACGGTCCAGGCGGCGAGTCTGGTCTCCGCCGCCTTCATCACCCGCTGGCTCGGCGGCGCGGTGCTCGGCGCCCTGGGGGACCGCTTCGGCCGGAAGCTGTCGATGGTGGTCAGCATCCTGCTGTACTCGCTGGGCAGCTTCGCCTGCGGATTCGCCTGGGACTACACCAGCCTGTTCGTCGCCCGGCTCGCCATCGGCATGGGCATGGCCGGGGAGTACTCGGCCAGCGCCACCTACGTCATGGAGAGCTGGCCGGTGCACATGCGCAACCGGGCCAGCGGTTTCCTGATCTCCGGCTACTCCGTGGGCACCGTCCTCGCCGCCCAGGTCTACAAGTGGGTCGTTCCTTCCCTCGGCTGGCGCTGGATGTTCTACCTCGGCCTGATCCCCGTGCTGATCGCGCTGTGGATGCGCCGCGCCCTCCCCGAGGCCGGCGACTGGAAGGCCTCCGTCGCCGAGCACGACAAGCGGCCCAACCCCTTCGGTCCGCTGTTCGCCACCCCGGCCAGGGCCACCGTCAACCTGGTGCTGGCCGTGGTGGCCACCGGCTCGCTCCTCGCGGTCTTCACCCCGCTCGGCGACGGCATGGTGCCGGTGCTCTCGGTGGCCGCTGGAGTCTGCCTGATCGCCTTCGCCGTGCAGCTGGGCGGCCGTCGCGGCTGGCTGCTCTGGGTGTCGATGATCGTCACGATCTTCTTCGCGTTCCTGTACTCCTGGCCCATCCAGGCACTGCTGCCCACCTATTTGAAGACCGACCTCGGCTACGACGCCGGCCAGGTCACCGACGCCCTGTACTACGCGGGCTTCGGCACCATGGCGGGCTGCTGGCTGGCCGGGTTCGTCGGCGACTGGATCGGCACCAGGAAGGCGTACGCCTTCACGCTGCTCGCCTCACTGGTCTTCGTCTTCCCGGTGTTCGCGGTGCGCGACAGCCTGCCGCTGCTCGGTGTGCTGCTCTTCGTGCTGCAGGCCACCAGCTTCGGCATCTCCGGCCTGCTGCCCCGTTACATCGGCGGCCACTTCCCGACCCACTCGCGGGCCGCCGCCCTGGGCTTCACCTACAACGTGGGCGCGCTGGGCGGCGCGGTGGCCCCCGTCCTCGGCGCCCACCTCGCCTCCGGCATGGACCTCGGCCACGCCCTAGCCGTCCTGACCTTCGCCGGGACGATGATCGTGGTGCTCCTCGTGGGCTTCGACGTGCCGGGGCGACTGGGCCGGCTCCTCGACCCGGACGGTCCCGCCGATCACCTCGTGGCGGAACCCGGACACGACACGGCGCCGGCACGGGAGGGCGTCGCCTAGCCGGCGGGCCCGGGCGAGAGGGGGACGACGGCCGTCCGGAGCGCGGCCGTCGTCCGGAGCGCGGTCGCTGCCCAGCGCACGCCGCCGCGCAGCGCAGGCCGACGTGGCGCGCGAGCGCGGGCCCGTGGACCACCCCGCCCGGCGGGGCGGGCCGAGGAGCCCGGGGATTCCGGCACGGGCGCCGCCGAAGAGCCGGCGGCGAAGCGTCTCAGCCGACGTGGCCGACATGGGCGAGGGCCTGCTTGAGCAGCACCCCGTGCCCGCCCGGCATCTCGCTCTGCACCGCCTCGGAGGCGGCCTCCTGCGGACTGAACCAGACCAGGTCCAGGGCGTCCTGACGGGGGCGGCAGTCCCCGGTGACCGGGACGATGTAGGCGAGCGACACGGCGTGCTGGCGCGGATCGTGGTACGCCGTGATGCCGGCTGTCGGGAAGTACTCGGCGACGGTGAAGGGCTGGAGGGACGCGGGCACCCGCGGCAGCGCCACCGGCCCGAGGTCCTTCTCCAGGTGGCGCAGCAGGGCGTCGCGCACCCGCTCGTGGTGGAGCACCCGGCCGGAGACCAGGGTCCGGCTGACCGTGCCGTCCGGTCCGATGCGCAGCAGCAGTCCGATGCTGGTCACTTCGCCGCTGTCGTCGACCCGCACGGGAACCGCCTCGACGTACAGGATCGGCATGCGGGCGCGCGCCGCCTCCAGTTCGTCCGTGGTCAGCCAACCGGGTGTGGTCTCGGTCATGTCAGACATTGCTTGATCATACTTTCAGTCGTTCTCAATGGGCGCGATCGGTGGAACCGGTCGGGTCGGCGAGTTGGTAGACCCGCCGTGCGTTCTCCCCTCCTGTCCACCGGACGATCCGCAACGCGTCGGCCGTACTCATCTCGTCGGCGGCCACCCGTTCCCGCAGCAGCCCCGCCAGCCCCTGCCGGAAGGCCACCGCGCCGAGGTGGTGGAACTCGGCCAGGCCGAAGGCGTCGGAGCTGTAGAGCAGCTTGCGGAACGGCGTGATCTCCAGGGCCTCGGCCAGGACGGCGCCGGACCGTGCCGGACCGACGTGGTGCAGGGCCAGGCCGACGTCGAGGTACACCTGCTCGAAGACGGCGGCCAGATAGGCGGCCTGCCGCTGGTAGGGCCAGCAGTGCAGCAGCATCACCGGGACGGTGCCCGCCGTCAGGCGCAGCCAGTCGGTGAGGAGCGCCGGGTCCGTGTGGTGCAGGCGCAGGTCGTTGTCCCCGAACCCGGTGTGCAGCTGGAGCGGCAGCCCCAGGTCGACGGCCGTCCACAGCAGGTGCCGGACCAGGACCGGGTCGTCCAGGCGGCGGCCTGGCCGGGCGAGCCACCCGGCGGCCGCCCGCGTGACCTCGGCGTCCGTGGGGCGGGCCGGATCCAGGCGGAAACCGGTGCGGTAGGCGGCCACCGACTTCACCGCCACCACCCCGGGCCGGCGTACGGCGTCCCGCGCGGCGGTGAGCACGGCGGCCCCGTACTCGCCCGCCTCCACACCGCGCGCGGCCACCGCCTCCGCGATGTTCTCCAGCCGTACGACCTCATGCGCCGCCGCCCCGGCCGGCTCGGCGAGCTGTGCCGGGGTGGTCAGCCGCTCGGGCGCGTAGCCGGTGTCGACGCACAGGGCGGCCGTGCCCGTCGCGGCGAGGAAGCGCCGGTTCACCTCGTGCGCGCCCAGTTCCGCCCTGCGGGCCAGGTACTGATCGGCCGGGGCGTGCCGGGGCAGGTCCAGGACCGGTGCGCAGTGGCGGCGCACGGCCACCCCGACCGGGCTGTCGAAGAGCGAGATCCCGCTGTCCGGCCACACCTCGCCCTCGGTGAGCAGGGACTCGAACCCCGTCCGGTCCAGGTCGGCGGTGACCACCCCGTGGCAGTGGTGGTCCACGAGCGGCACCGCGGCCACCGCCTCGTCCACCGTTCCGGCGACGGCCGGCCCGCCCATTTCAGTACCTCCAGCGGTAGGCCGCCGCCACCTGCGCGTCGTCCAGCCCGGCGACGGCCGCCACCTCGCCCTCGCGCACCGCGGTCACCGCGTCGGCCAGGACCGGTCCGAGGGTGTCGCGCAGCAGGGTGTCCCCGCGGAACTCGGCGACCGCCTCCGACAGGGAGACCGGCAGCCGCCGTACGCCCCGCGCCGCGGCCTCGGCCGGGGCGAGCCGCGCGGGGTCTCCGGTGATCTCCTCGGGCAGCCGCGCCGAGGACGCCATGCCGTCCAGTCCCGCGGCGATCAGACAGCCGAGTGCCAGGTACGGATTGGCCGCGAGGTCGACCGGTTTGACCTCCAGGTTGGCGGCCTGGTCGCGCAGGCCCCGGGTGCCGGTGACGACGCGCAGCGCCGCCTCGCGGGTCTCCCGGCCCCAGGCGGTGAACACACCGGCCCACTGGGAGGGCTTGAGCCGCAGGTAGCTGGCCGGGCTCGGCGCGGTCACCGCGGTGAGGGCGGGCAGCCGGGCCAGCACCCCGGCGGTGAACGACTCGGCCTCGGCCGTCATGCCGTGCCGGCCCTGGCCGCCGCTGTGCAGGTTGGCGCCGCCGCGCCAGGCGGAGAGGTGGAGGTGCCCGCCGTTGCCGACGCCCTCGGCGAGGACGGCCGGGGCGAACGAGACCCGCAGCCCGTGCCGCTGGGCCACCGCCCGGATGGTCTGGCGCACCAGCAGGCTCCGGTCGGCCGCGGCCACCGGGTCCAACGCGCCGACCGAGATCTCGAACTGCCCCGCGGCGTATTCGGGGTGGATCTGCTCGACGTCCACGCCCTGCGCCGCGCAGGCCGCCAGCAGGTCCGCCGTGCAGTCGCTCAGCTCCACCTGGCGGACGGCACCGTAGGCCGGCCCCGACACCGCGGGCTCGAAGCCGTCCTCCGGCGCCGTCGCGCGGCCGACGGCCCACTCGATCTCGACGGCCGCCTTGAAGGTGACGCCGAGGCGCCGCTCGGCGTCCGCGACGATGCGGCGCAGGAAGGTACGCCCGCACCCGGGGTGCCGCTCGCCGTCCTGTGTGATCCGGTCGACCGGCGCCCACGCCCAGCCGGGCTGCCCGGCGAGGGCGACGAGCTGGTCCAGGTCCGGGTAGAGCCGCAGATCGCCGTCCGGGGAGCCGAGGACGTCCGTGGTGACGATCGAGTCGTTCGCCAGGAAGGTGTCGAACACCGGTGACATGCCCACCCCCCAGGCGGCCGCCGCGGGGAGCTTGGCCACCGGGACCGTCTTGACCCGGCCGATCCCGGCGGTGTCCACGTAGGCCAGGACGACACCGTGCACGCCACGCCCGGCCAGCTCACCGCTGAGCGCGGTGGCCCGTTCGACGTCGCCGGGACGCCCACCGGGTACGGGATCGGCGAGGGTGGTCATACGTTCTCCTCAACTCGGACGAGCTCTGACCGGGCGGGGCGCGTCGCCCCGCGTCACGGATTCACGGCCGCCGCACGGAACCGCGCCGCCGCGGGGGAGCCGGTGTCCGGCCGCCGGCGCGAGCACGGCACGGGACCCGGCCGGACCGGGGCCACGCTCGCCCGGACGCGGCTGGACCGGACCCGGCTGGACCGGACCCGGCCCGTGCGGAAGGCGGCGGCCTCGGCGCGCGGCCGGGCGGTGACCTGGGGCGCGGCCCGCTCGTTCCGCAACGCCGTCGCCGTCGCCGTCGCCGTCGCCGTCGCCGTCGCCGTCGCCGTCGCCGTCGCGGCGTACTCGCCGTGCGGGTCGGTGTCGGGGGTGGGGTGCGTCGAGGCCGGGAGGCCGAGGGAGGGCGCCGCCGCCATGAGCCGGCGGACGGTGTCGCGGGCCTGGTGGGTGTCCGGGACGAAGTTCATCGCCGCCATTGTGCCGCCCGGTGATCAGCGCTGTCCCGGGAATCGGCGGACTCGGCGGCCGCCCGGCGGCTCGGGTCCCGCGGGTCCGGTCGGGCGCGGTTTGCCCGGAAGCGGTGGGACGTGTTTGTCTCGAAGGCCGGCAGGGCCGTACCACGGCGCCGACGCCCACCGCTCGCCCCCGGCGCGCCGCCGCGCCCCGCACGGAGACCAGGACATGCCCAGCACCCCCTCGCCCCTGCCCACCGCCGTCGAACTCATCACCGTCGAGGACGCTTCCGACGCCGACCCCGAGGCCGCCCCCGGCACCGGCTCCGAGACCGCCGCGGAACTCCCCGCCGGTCCCGTCGACATACGGCTGATCGTCACCGACATGGACGGCACGCTCCTCGACGACGCCAAGCGGCTCCCGCCGGGCCTGTGGCCCACCCTGGCCGAACTGCGCCGCCGCGGTGTGCTCTTCAGCCCCGCCAGCGGACGCCAGTACGCGACGCTGGCCGAGCAGTTCGCCGGCGCGGACGACGGCATGGTGTTCATCGCCGAGAACGGCGCCCACGTGGTCCGGGACGGAGTGGAGCTCAGCTCGGACCCGATGGACCCGGCCGTCGTGGAACGTCTCGTGCTGGCCGTGCGGGACCTGGCGGGCCGGGGCGCGGACGTGGGCGCCGTCGTCTGCGGCAAGCGGTCCGCCTACGTCGAGCGGAACGACGAGCCGTTCCTGGCGGAGGTCCGCAAGTACTACGTGGAACACCGGATCGTGGCGGACGTGACCGACGTCGGCGACGACGACGTCGTCAAGGTCGCCCTGTTCGACTTCGGGTCGGCCGAGCGGACCACGGCCCCCGCGCTGGCGCCGTTCGCCGCCACCCATCAGGTCGTCGTCTCCGGCGAGCACTGGGTCGACGTCATGAACCGCACCGCGAACAAGGGCGCCGCCCTGCGCCGGCTCCAGCGGGACCTGGGGATCACGGCCGCGCAGACGCTGGTCTTCGGCGACTACCTCAACGACCTGGAGATGCTGGACGCCGCCGAGTGGTCGTTCGCCATGGCCAACGCCCACCCCGAGATCATCCGGCGGGCCCGCCACCTGGCCCCCTCCAACAACGAAGACGGGGTCCTGCGCACCGTCGCCCGGCTGCTGGACCTGCCGGCGGCGCGGGTCTGACGGCTGCGGGGGCTTGCCGAGGGCGCGGGACTGACGGCTACGCCGGCTTGACGGCGGCGCGGGTCCGACGGCGGCGCGTCGCCGCGACCGGCGGGCGGGAGCCGGGCACCGGGCGCCGCGGCAGGACGGTGGCCGCCGGTCGCAGCCCGAGCGCCGAGCGCCGACCGCAGCCTGGCCGCCGACCGCCGCGGACCCACCGACCGGCGCCCGGCGCCCGCCCCGCGGGGCGGGCGCCGGGCGGGCCGTGCGGGGCAGGGACGGGCGGGGCGTGCCGGGACGGGCGCCTGCCCCGTGGGGTGACGCGGAGGCGGGCGCCCGGAAGCGGTTCGTCCGGCCCGCTCAGGCGCCGGTGACGGCCTCGACGATCTTCTTGTCGAGCGCCGCGCGCACCAGTGCCGCCGCCAGGACGGCCGGCGCCGTGTCTCCGGCCAGGGCGACGAGCCGGCCGGGATCCGTGGGCAGGCCGAGCCGTTCGGCACCGGACAGGGCCTTGGCGTCCAGGTAGGGGACCGGCTCGGACCAGACGTCCTGGACCTCGCGCAGGAAGATGTCCGAGCCCGCCGGTCCCAGCCCCGGCACCTCCTGCAGCAGCTCGCGCAGCGCGCCGACGTCGCCGCCGGCCTCCTCACGCAGACGGCGCAGATCGCCGCCCCAGCGCTCGGCCACCAGCTCGGCGCCGTCACCGAGCTGGGTGGCCGTGCGCTCGTCGTAGCGCCGGTAACCGCCGCGGCCCAGCGCGTCCACCCGCTCCTGCCAGTCGGACGCGGCCATGCTGCGCGCGTCGCGCAGCCCCGCCTCGGACAGCGCCCGGGCGGCGGCCACCGCGACCGAGCCGCGGATCCGGGCGCTGAGGAGAACGGCGAGCACCAGCAGCCGGTACAGCGGCTGCGGGGTGTCCTTCAAGGTGATGCCGGCCTCGTGGGCGAACGTCTCGCCGTGCGCCTCGACCAGCTCCCGCAGCACCCGGGCCTCCCGGCCGCGGGCTTCGGTCACCGGGTGGCCTTCAGTGGATCGTGGCCGAGGGTCATCAGCCGGTGCCGGCGGCCGGTGTCGCCGGCGTCCGACGGCTCGGGTTCGTTCTCCAGGTCCACCTGCGCGGTGACGGTGTCGACGACCCGGCGCATCACCCGGAGGTCGTCGTCGGTGAGGTCGGTGCGCCGTTTCTGCAGGATCGCGAGCACATGCCGGCCGGTCGGCGTGCCCGCGTCGTCGGGCAGCGGCTCGGTGGTCTCCTCGGCGTCCCGGACCCGCAGCCAGGCGGCCAGCTCCTGCGAGGTCATGTTGACCACGCGGTGGAAGTCCTCCCACAGCGCGTCCAGTTCGAGGGCGTCGGTCATCGGTGCCCCTTTCGTTCGTGGTGCGGACGGCGGGCGCGGCGCGCCGGTCAGCCCTCGTGGGACACGTTCTCCGCCGCGAACATCCAGCGCTGCTTCTCCAGCTCCGCGGTGATCGCGATCAGCAGGTCCTGGGTGACCGGGTCGGGCTTCTCGGTCTCGTCGATCCGCTCGCGCAGCCGTGCGATGGCGGCCTCCAGGGCCTCGACCATGACCTCGACGACGTCGACGTCGCGCACCCAGCCGTCCTTGGGGCTGGGCAGCGTGAACGCCGAGGCGACCGTCTCGGGCCGGCCGTCCGGCGAGATGCCGAGCGCCGAGGCGCGTTCCGCGACCGTGTCGGCGAACTCGCGCGCCGCCGCCACCACTTCGTCGAGCTGGAGATGGATCGAGCGGAACCGCGGGCCCACGATGTTCCAGTGCGCCTGCTTCCCGATCAGTGAGAGCCCCAGGAGATCGACGAGGGTGCTCTGCAACGCGTTCCCGGTGACCTGGCGGGCCGAGTCGGAGATCGTGCTCTTCACGACAGTCATACGGTGGTTCTCCTCGTGGAGTCGTCTCTGGCGGTACGGAGCAGTGCGTCGCGTTCCTCCTCGCAGGTCCCGCCCCACACACCCGCGGTCCGTCCGTTGCCGAGCGCGAAGGACAGACACTGGGTGATCACCGGGCAGCGGGCACAGACGCGTTTGGCGGCCTCGATGTCCCGCACCGCCGGGCCGATGGTGCCCACCGGGAAGAACAGCTCGGGGTCCTCGCCCACGCAGGCGGCACTGCGCAACCACTCCATGGTCGCGCGGGTGCCCTGAGTCGACCACCGCAAACAATGACGGGCCGGTCCCCGGCCCGGTCAGCGCGCCAGAACCCGGTCCAGGAAACCCGTCACATCCGCGAACACCTCGGCCCGGTTCGTCTCCCGGAACACCTCGTGCCGGGCGCCCGGATAGATCCGCTCGGTGAGGTCGCCGCCCCCGGCACGGCCGCCCCCGCCACCGCCGCCGTCACTGTCATCCTCGCCGTCGTCTGCGCCACCGCCCGAGCCGAGCCGTTCGACGCCGACCCGGCTCCCGGCGAGCGGCACCAGCCGGTCGTCGGCGCCGTGCAGCCACAGGACGGGGAGCCGGCCGACGCCGCCGCCCGCCGCGACGGCCCCCAGGGAGCGCGCGAACGCCTCCACCGTCGGCCGCTTCATCGGCCCGTGCCACACCAGCGGGTCCGCCGCGTACGCCGCGCCGACCGCCGGGTCCCGGGAGAGCGCGGCCGGACCGACCGGCGTGTCGGGGATCTCGTCCAGCGCGAGCAGCCGCCCGGGCAGCTCCCACGCGCCGATGACGGGACCGGACAGCACCAGCGCGGTCAGCTCCGCGCCGTGGCGCTGGGCGTAGCGGGCCGCGATCAGGCCGCCCATGGAATGGCCGACCAGCACCAGCGGCAGCCCCGGGTGCGCGGCCCGGGCGAGGTCCGCCACGGCGTGCACATCGGTCACCACGTCCTCGAAGTCCTCGACGACCACCCGCTCGCCGGCCGACCTCCCGTGGCCCATGTGGTCGGGCGCGTACACCGCCGCGCCGTGCGCCCCGAGCACGCCCGCCACCTCTGCGTACCGCCCGGCGTGCTCGCCGTACCCGTGCACCAGGACGGCGAGGTACCGCGGCCGGGCGTGCGGCCACTCGTGGACGCAGAGCGTGCCCCGGGTTCCGGTCAGGACATGCTCGCGGGTGTCGGCCATGTCTCCTCCAACGCGTCGGCGGGGCTCCGGGGAGGGATCTTCCCAGGGGGCCGGTCCGAGGTCTATAGTCCAAAACTAGCAGTGCTAATTAATGGTCCGCGCAACGACGCGCGAGGCCGTGTGAGCCGTCCGAGGAGTCCTGTCGTGCGTCCCGTCCACTTCGCGGCCGCCCGCCGCACCCCGATCGGCAAGCTGCGCGGAGCCCTGTCCGGCATCCGCCCCGACGACCTGGCCGCGCACGTGATCCGGGCCCTGGTCGCCGAGGTGCCCGCGCTGGACCCGGCCCGGATCGACGACGTGTACTGGGGCGCCGCCAACCAGGCGGGCGAGGACAACCGCAACGTCGCCCGGATGGCCGCCCTGCTCGCCGGACTCCCCGAGTCGGTGCCGGGCGCCACGGTCAACCGGCTGTGCGCCTCCGGCCTGGAGGCCGTCACCGCCGCCGCCCGCGCCATCGCCGCCGGCGAGGCCGACATCGTGCTCGCGGGCGGCTCGGAGTCGATGAGCCGCGCCCCCTTCGTGCTGCCCCGCCCCGACGAGGCGCTGCCGCACCGGATGGAGACGTACGACACCCGGCTCGGCTGGCGCCTGGTCAACCCGGCCATGCGGGAACTGCACGGCCTGCTCGCCATGGGCGAGACCGCCGAGGAGGTGGCCGCCCGGTACGGCATCGCGCGCGAACGCCAGGACGAGTTCGCGCTGCGCAGCCACCGACGGGCCGCCCGGGCGGGCAAGGACGGCCACTTCGACGACGAACTGCTGCCCGTCGAACGCCCCGACGGGGTGGTCGTCGACGCCGACGAGTGCGTCCGTGAGGACACCTCCCGGGAGAAGCTGGCCCGGCTCAGGCCCGTCTTCCGCGAGGGCGGCACGGTCACCGCGGGCAACGCCTCCCCGATGAACGACGGCGCCGCCGGCCTCCTCCTGGTCAGCGAGGAGGCCCTGAACGACCTCGGCCTCGAATCCCTCGGCCGCTACGTCGCCGGCGCCTCCGCGGGCGTCCATCCCGACGTGATGGGGCTCGGACCGGTCCCCGCCACCCGCAAGGCGCTGGCCCGCGCGGGCTGGACCGTCGGGGACGTGGCGGAGGCCGAGTTCAACGAGGCGTTCGCGGCCCAGGCCCTGGCCTGCGTCGACCAGCTCGGCATCGACGAGGACCTGGTCAACCCGAGCGGCGGCGCCATCGCCCTCGGCCATCCGCTCGGCTGCTCCGGCGCCCGCATCCTCACCACACTGCTGCACCGCATGCGCCGCACCGGAGCGGCCCGCGGTCTGGCCACCATGTGCGTGGGCGTGGGTCAGGGCACCGCCGTACTCATCGAGCGGCACTAGCCGGCCGCGCATACGTACGCAGACGGGGGCGTCCCACGGGGACAAGCGAAACAAGAGCCGCAACGAAGCCGCACCGAAGGAAGTACCCCTCCATGGCAACCCTCTCCGTCGCCGCGATCCTCGCCGAGAACGCCCGGCGCCGCCCCGACCGCACCGCGCTCGTGGAGGGCGACCTGCGGCTCACCTTCGCCCAGGTGTGGCAGCGGGCCCGCGCCCAGGCCGGGGCGCTCGTCGAGCTCGGCGTGCGGCCGGGGGACCGCGTCGCGCTGATGGCGCCCAACACCGCCGAGTTCCCGCAGGCGTACTACGCGATCGCCGCCGCCGGGGCGGTCGTCGTCCCCGTCCACCTGCTGCTGTCGGCGGACGAGGTCGAGCACGTCCTGAAGGACAGTGGCGCCGCCCTGCTCCTGTGCCACCCGGCGCAGGCGGCGACGGGCACCGCCGCGGCCGACGCCGTCGGCGTCCGGGTCGTCACCCTCGGCGCGGAGCTGGAAAGGCTCGCCGCCGCCGCCGAGCCGCTGCCGTCCTACCTCACCCGGGCCGCCGACGACCCGGCCGTCGTGTTCTACACCAGCGGCACCACCGGCGTCCCCAAGGGCGCCGTACTCAGCCACTTCAACCTGGTGATGAACGCGACCGTCAACGCCTTCGACGCCAACGACATCCGCGCCGACGACGTCGCGCTCGGCGCGCTGCCGCTCTTCCACGCCTTCGGTCAGACGGTGTCGATGAACTCCACCTGGCGGGCCGGGGCCACGCTCGTGCTGCTGCCGCGTTTCGACGCGGCCCGGGCGATCGAGCTGATGGTGAAGGAGGGAGTGAACACCTTCCACGGCGTGCCGACCATGTTCGTCTCGCTCGCAGCCGCCGCGGCCGCCGCCGACGCCCTGCCCGAGCTGCGGGTGTGCATCTCCGGCGGCGCCTCCCTGCCGGTCGCGGTGCTGGAGCGGTTCGAGGCGGCGTTCGGCGCGCGGATCTACGAGGGGTACGGCCTGTCGGAGACCTCGCCGACGGCGAGCGTGAACCAGCCCTGGTTCGGAACCAGGGCCGGGACCATCGGCCACCCGCTGTGGGGCGTGGACGTCGAGATCGCCCGCGCGGAGGTCGAGGACGCCGTCGAACTGCTGCCCCCGGGCGAACTGGGCGAGGTCGTCATCCGCGGCCACAACGTCTTCTCCGGCTACCTCGGCCGCCCCGAGGCCACCGCCGAGGCGCTCGTCGACGGCTGGTTCCGCACCGGAGACCTCGGCACCAAGGACGACGAGGGCTTCCTCCGGATCGTCGACCGCAAGAAGGACGTCATCATCCGCGGCGGCTACAACGTCTACCCGCGCGAGGTCGAGGAGGTGCTGCTGCGCCACCCCGGCGTCGCCCAGGTCGCCGTCATCGGACTGCCGGACGAGCTGCACGGCGAGGAGGTGTGCGCCGTGGTCGTCCCCGCGCCCGGCGCCGAGGCGGACCCGGCCGAGGTCACCGCCTGGTCGAAGGAGCGCCTGGGCCGCCACAAGTACCCGAGGCGCGTGGAGTTCACCGACGCGCTGCCGCTCGGGCCGAGCATGAAGGTGCTCAAGCGGGAGCTGCGGGCGCGGTACCGCGACGGCCGGCGCTGAGCGGGCCACGGGCCGCCCGCGCGGGCGGCCCGTGGCGCCCGGGACGGGGCGTGCGCCCGGTGGCCTGTACGGGGCGTGCGGCCGGACGGTGCTCACGCCCCGCGGTTGTCAGGACATAGCATCGGTCTCCGCATGAACACGATGACGCTCTGGCACATATCCGGCTGGGGGTTCGCGGCGCTCGCCCTCGCGGCCCTGCTCGTCGGCTTCTCCAAGACCGCCGTCAGCGGGGCCAGCACGGTCAGCCTCGCCGTCTTCGCGGCGGTGCTCCCCGCCCGCGCCTCCACCGGGGTGCTGCTGCCGGTGCTGATCGCCGGGGACGTGCTCGCCGTCCTCAGCTACCGGCGGCACGCCCACTGGCCCACCCTGTGGCGTCTGTTCCCGGCCGTCGCGGCCGGGGTCGTCCTCGGCACGCTGTTCCTGCTGTGGGCCGACGACGGGGTCGTGCGGACATCCATCGGCGCGACCCTGCTGCTGATGACGGCGGTGACGGTGGGGCGCCGCCGGGCGGCCGGCCGGGAGGATCGGCCCGAGGCGGTCACCACCCGGCCCGGCCGCCTCAAGGCCCGCTCCTACGGTGTCCTCGGCGGTTTCACCACCATGGTCGCCAACGCGGGCGGCCCGGTGATGTCGATGTACCTGCTCTCCGCCGGTTTCCGCAAGCTCGGCTTCCTCGGGACGTCGGCCTTCTTCTTCCTCGTCGTCAACGTCTCCAAGGTGCCCTTCAGCGCGGGCCTCGGACTGATCGACGGCCGTTCCCTGCTCCTCGACGCGGCGCTCGCCGTGTTCGTGGTACCGGGCGCGCTGGTCGGCAAGTGGGCCGTGCACCGGATCAACCAGCGGCTCTTCGAGCAGCTGGTGATCGCGGCGACGGTCGTCGGCGGCCTGCAGTTGCTGCTGGGTTAGCCGCTGGAGACGGGGGTGGCGGGGGAGTCGGCGGACGCCGCGCGCGCGAGTGCCGCCCGCAGGCGGTCGTAGCGCTGCACGTCCGTCCAGACGTCGGCGCGCCGTGATCTTCCGGCGCAGCAACTCCACACACTCGCCATGAACACGGTCGCCAAGGGGATGAGCAGCCACGTCAAAGGATCCAAGATCGTCCTCCCTTTCCCGAGCGGATCAGCGGGTAGGGCGACGATGACATACATGATCAGTTCTACATATTTGTACGAGAAGCGACTTCCTGCTTTTCACTCATAAGTGTTCAGTGGGGCACTCCGGTCGCCGTCCGTTCGCCGCCGTCCGGGTAAGGCGTCGGTCGGCGGCACACCAAGTGATCGTTAAGATGGGCCGGTTGCCGCGACCCGGGTGCGGTGCCCGGCAGCCGCCGTGCCCCTCGCCGGGCGCGGTCGTGAGGGTGGGACTTCGGGGATCTTTCGGGGATTGAGGCGGTCTACGGGTGCTGGTGGCGGATCGGTACCGGCTGCACACGGTCATCGGGCGCGGCGGTATGGGCGAGGTCTGGCAGGCCCAGGACGAGGTGCTCGGCCGGCCGGTCGCGGTCAAGGTGCTGTTGAACGACGTGGCCGACGCCTCGGCCGAGGCGCGGTTCCGGCTGGAGGCGCAGACCTCCGCCCGGCTGAACCACCGCAACGTGGTCGGCACGCTCGACTTCGGCACCTGGGACGGCCGCTGCTTCCTCGTCATGGAACTGGTCGACGGCGGCAGCCTCGCCGGCGAGCTGACCGCCACCGGCCCGCTCCTGCCGGACCGGCTGGCCCAGGTGGCGCAGGAAGCGGCCGAGGGGCTCGCCGCGGCACACGAACAGGGCATCGTGCACCGCGACATCAAGCCGGGCAACCTGCTGAGCGACCGCCACGGAACCGTCCGCATCGCCGACTTCGGCATCGCCCGCTTCGTCGACGACCCGTCGGCCGGCCTCACCACGACCGGGCAGATCGTCGGCACCGGCCTGTACCTGGCGCCCGAACGCGCGATCGGCACCCCCGCGACCTCGGCCTCCGACATGTACTCGCTCGGCTGTGTGCTCTACCAACTCGCCGTCGGCCACCCGCCGTTCGAGGCCGACACCCCCACCGCGCTGCTGTACCAGCACGTCGACGCACCGCCCGTGCCGCCGCACCAGCGGGGCGCCGTGCTGCCGCCCGCCTTCGAGGCCTACCTGCTGAGCCTGCTCGCCAAACGGCCGGAGGAGCGGCCCACGGCCCAGCAGACCGCGGACTGGTTCCGCAGCGGGGCCTGGCGCGGCGCGCCCGAACCGCTGCCGCCGGAACAGCCCGGCGCCGTACCCGTGCCGCACCGGGGCGCCCCCGAGCGTGCCCTCCCGGCGCCGGTGCCCGCCCAGGACACCGAATGGAGCACCAGCGTGCACCGGGTGGCACCGCGCCGTCCCGGCCTGCGCAGTCCGCTGCGGCGCCACTTCCGCCTGCTCGCCGTCGTCGGCGGCGCGGTCCTGTTCGTCTCCGCGGTCCTCGTCGGCATGTCCGTGTTCTGAGACAACGGCGTCCGGGCCCTGCCGTCGCGCTCCCGTCCGCCCCGCGACGCCCGGGCCCGGCGTCAGGTTCCCGTCGTCGCCCGGGGCGCGGTCCCGTGGGCTCCGCGGTGCCTGCTCCGGGGCTCCTGGCCGAGGGCCGGGGGAATGCCGGGCGGCAGTCCTCGCACCCGACCCGCTCGGGCCCTCGCCCGGTGCGGCGATCGGGGCCCTGCCCGCGGAGCCCGGGGAAGCGTGCCGGTGCACTGTCGTCACGGCTCCGTGCCGGGCGTACGCTCCCAGGCATGCGGATCTCCGTCTCCTCCGACATGGACGAACCCGTGGCCCGCGCGCTCCTCGCCCGGCTGCGCGAACGCGGGCACGAGGTGACCGCCCACGGGGCGCTGCGGCCCGGCGCCGACGCCCAGTGGGCCGCGTGCTCGGAGGCCGCGGCCCGGGACGTCGCCGAGGGACGGTCCGACCAGGCGGTCGTGTGCTGCTGGACCGGCACGGGCGCGTCCATCGCCGCGAACAAGGTGCCGGGCGTCCGGGCCGCCCTGTGCACGGACGCCTACACGGCCGCCGGCGCACGCCGCTGGAACGACGCCAACGTGCTCGCCCTCGGCCTGCGGCTCACCTCCGAGCCGTTGCTGAGCGAGATCCTCGACGCCTGGTTCGCCGCCGGGCCCAGCCGGGAGGCCGAGGACCGGGAGAACGTCGACCGGGTGGGACGGCTGGACCTCGACCGCGCCGCGCGGTCGTAGCGGGGGCTACCGACCGAGGGCCGTCGGCGCCCGTACGACGTGGGACAACGCGTCGTCGCGGAAGAGCGCGCGCCCGGCCGCGACCCGCCGCTCGCGTTCCGGGGTCCGTTCCGTGAGGCGGGTCAGGGACCGCAGCAGGCCGGGCCCGTCCGGCGCGTGGTCGGACACCCCCAGGGCCGCCATCCGGCGCACCCCCTCCGCCCCGTGCCCGGGCAGCGGCCGGTACCCGACCACCGGGAGCCCGGCGGCGAGGGCCTGGACCGCGGTCTGCCCGGCGGCGTTGTCCACCAGGGCCGAGCACGCGTGCAGCAGGTCCGGCATGTCCGTCACCCACCCGGAGGCGAGGACGCCCGGAAGGGCGGCCAGGGCGCGGCGCAGCCGTTCGTCGCGGCCGCACAGCACCACCGGCAGGAAGCCGTGCGCGGCGAGCAGCCGCGCGGTGCCGGCCAGGTCAGCGCCCGCTCCCCAGGCGCCCGCGGACAGCAGCACCGCGGGCCGCCCGCCCCCGTGCCGCTCGAACCGGTGCGCCCATCCGGCCGTACCCGGCGCCCTGGTGAAGAAGCCGGGGGCCACCACCGGGCCGGTCGCCTCCGCCGGCCGGCCGATACCGTCGCGCACTTCCCGGGCCGCCTCCCGCGTGACGCACAGATGCAGGTCGTTGCCCGGATGGAGCCACTGCCGGTGCACCGCGAAGTCCACGACCACCACCACACTGGGCACCCGCAGCGCGCCCCGGGCCCGCAGATGGCCGGTGAGCTGGGCGGCCAGGTGGAAGACGGGCACCACCACCTCGGCCCGCGTCCCGTGGACCAGACGCATCAGCCGGCCGCTCGCCAGCCGGGCCAGCGGAGTGCCGCTCGGCCGGGGCCGGGGGCCGGGCCGGAGGAAGAGGTCGTAGATTCCGGCGTACACCCAGGGGCAGTGCCGGACGGCGGTCCGGTAGAAGCCGCGCAGCCCGCTCCCCAGGCCGGGCGGCAACAGGGCCAGCACGTCGACGACGTGCGCCTCCTTGCCGGCGGCGCGGGCCCGGCGGGCCAGTTCGGCGGCCACGGTGTCATGGCCCGAACCCATGCTCGCGCTGACGATGAGCAGCCGCTCGGCCTCGGCCCCTGGCGCGGGCGGCCGGGCGGGCCGGTGCCCGGTCACGGGGCCCCGGGCGGCGGGCAGGGGTGGCGGTACCGGCGTTTGCGACGACACTGGAAGTGAGTAACCCTCACCCACCGCAGTCAAACGAACAGCCACGCAGCCCGGACCGTCCCACGTTTCGAGCCCGGCCGCCGGGATACCTCACCCTCGGCAAGGCCGTTCGGACCGTGGGGGGCCGCACCGCCGGCCCCCGGTCACCGTCGACCCTAAGGTGCGCACGATGTCCCAAGCCCCCTCTCGCGTCGGGCCCGGTTCCCGGGCCCCGGTCGAGGCGCCGGCGAGGCCGGGCGCCGGGCGCCACCCCGTCGCCGACGGCGTGCGGCCGGGCGGGGGCGCGCTGGTGACCGGAGCGTCGTCCGGTATCGGGGCGGCCGTCGCCCGCCGGCTCGCCGCGGAGGGCGGCTGGCACCTCGTCCTCAACGGCCGGGACCCCGCGCGGCTGGAAGAGGTCGCTCAGGTCACCTCGGCGCTCGCCTACCCGGCGGACCTGTCCGGCCCCGGCGCGGAGCGGCGGCTCGCGGACTTCGCGCTGGACAGCGTCGGCCGGGTGGACCTGTTGGTGGCCGGCGCGGGCATCGGCTGGGCCGGCCCCTTCAGCACCATGCCGCAGCGCGCCATCGACGAGGTGTTCGACGTCAATGTGCTCGCCACCCTGCGGCTGGTCCGGCTGCTGCTGCCCCGCATGGTCGAACAGGGCTCTGGCCGGGTCGTCATCATCGGCTCCCTGGCGGGCACGGTCGGGGTGCGCGGCGAGGCGGTGTACTCCGCCGCCAAGGCCGCGCTGGGCGCGTTCGCCGACGCCGTGCGCTATGAACTACGCGGCACCGGAGTGGGGATCAGCCATGTGGTGCCCGCCGTGGTGGACACGCCGTTCTTCGACCGCCGCGGTGTGCCCTACCGGCGCTCCAGGCCGAAGCCGGTGCCGGCCGGCCGGGTTGCCGACGCGGTGTGGGAGGCGGTCACGCGCGGCCGGGACGAGGTCTACGTCCCCGGCTGGACCCGGGTGCCCGGCCGCGTCCGCGGCGCGGCGCCCGCCCTGTACCGACGCCTCGCCGCCCGCTTCGGCTGAGCGGGAACAGGGGAAACGGAGGGCCACGGAGGGGCACCGGGGGACACGCGCACCGCCGCCCCCGCCCGGCGCGTTCGTCACCGCCCGCCCCGTGGGTCGTGTCCGCCGACGGCGCGGGCCCGTGGGTCGGCGCGGGCCCACCGGTGCGGCCCCGCCGTCCCGGCCGACGGGGCCACGGCCCGCGTGGACCGGCCGACCGGTCACGGATTGGGGCGGGGCCGCCGCGCCGTCGACGGCCGGGAGCACACCAGGAGCAGGGAGCACATGGAACACACGGGAGGAACACGGCCGGGCGGCGGTGCCGCGTGGTCCGTCACGGCGGCCCTCGTGCCGGTCGCCGCCGCCGCGGCGCACATCGTCCCGGCCGCCACCTGGCTGCCGGGCTTCCGCGCCGTCTGCTTCCCGCGCCTGGCGGGCCTCGGCCGCCCCGACCACGTGGCGCTCACCTTCGACGACGGCCCCGACCCCGCGTCCACCCCGCGCTTCCTGGACGAACTCGACCGGCTCGACGTGCGCGCCACGTTCTTCGTCCTCGGCGAGGCGGCCGTCCGCTTCCCGGAACTCACCCGGGACATCACCGGGCGGGGCCACGAACTCGGTGTGCACGGCTGGACCCACAGCCGCCCCTGGCTGCCCACCCCCGGCCGGGACCTGCGGGAGACGGCGCGCGCGGTCCGCGCCGTGCACGACCTCACCGGCCGCCGGCCGGCCTGGTACCGCCCGCCCTACGGCATCCTCACCGCCGGCCGCTGGGCAGCCGCCCGGCGCCTCGGCCTGCGCCCCGTGCTGTGGACCGCCTGGGGCCGGGACTGGACGGCGCGGGCGACCCCCGCCTCGGTCCGCGCGACCGTCGGCGCGGACCTGAGCGGCGGCGGCACCGTCCTGCTCCACGACTCCGACCGCGCCTCGGCCCCCGGCTGCTGGCACGCGGCCCTCGGCGCGCTGCCCGGCCTGGTCGCCGCCTGCCGGGACGCCGGATGGCAGGTGGGCCCGCTGTCCGGGCACGGGACGGGCCACCGGGACCGGCCCGGACGGCCCGCTGACCGGCACCCGGACAGCCGGCCCCGGCGCGCGCCTGCCATGGCCCCGCACGCCCCCGAGCCGAAGTGATCCGGCCGGGAACGAACCGCCGCCCGCCCGGCCGCCGGGCCTGCCGACCACCCCGGGACCACGTCGCTGGACTTGCTGGATGTCGCGGGGCCAGGCAGTTGTGTCCGTCGGCCGCCCCGAAGCCGCGCCGCCCGGCTCGGCGGCTGCCGCGCGGTCACGCCGATGGGTCTGTCGATGTCGTGGGGACACGTTGCCGGTCCCGTTGATCGCCGTGGGGGCAAGGGCACGCTGCTGGGCTCGCTGATCGCCACGGAGCCACCCCGTCGGTCCGCGGACCGCCCCGGAGCCGGGCCGCCGGGTCTGCCGGGCTCCCGGAGAGTCATGCACGTGGGACCTGTCGCGCTCCCCGGCGCCACGCCGACGGACCTGTCGCGCTCCCCGGCGCCACGCCGACGGACCTGTCGCGCTCCCCGGCGCCACGCCGGCGGACCTGTTGCTCTCCCCGGAGTCATGCCGTCGGGTCTGTCGCGCTCCCCGGGGCCACGCCACCGGACCTGTTGCGCTTCCGGGAGTCATGCCGTCGGGGGACCCTTCGGTCGAACCGTGAGCACTCAACCGGTTCAGTGTTCACGATTCGGCGCGGGCACCCGCCCCCTCGTAGGGTCGGCGCCATGTCTGCGCACGTCCTGGTCCTCGGCGGCACCACCGAGGCACGTGAACTGAGCACGGAGCTCGCGGCCCGCCCCGGCGTACGGGTGACCACCTCGCTGGCCGGCCGGGTGGCACGGCCCGGCGCACTCGACGGCGACGTACGCGTCGGCGGGTTCGGCGGCGCGCCGGGGCTGGCCGACTGGCTGCGCGAGCACCGCGTGGACGCCGTCGTCGACGCCACCCACCCCTTCGCCGAGTCGATCACCCGCAACGCGGCCCGGGCGGCCGCCGCCACGGGCGTGCCCGTCGTGGTCCTGCGCCGCCCGGGCTGGCGGCCGGAACCCGGGGACCGCTGGCACCCGGTGGCCTCACTGGAGGCCGCGGCGGAACTGCTGCCCCGGCTCGGACGACGGGTGTTCCTGACCACCGGCCGGCTGGGCCTGGCCGCCTTCGCCCACCTGTCCGGGCTGCACTTCGTCGTACGGTCCGTGGAGCCGCCCGAGCCGCCGATGCCACCGGACCTGAGCGTGGTGCTGGCCCGCGGGCCGTTCACCGTCCCCGGCGAGACGGCGCTGCTCGGCGCGCACCGCATCGACGTGCTGGTCACCAAGGACAGCGGGGGAGCGGCGACCGCCGCCAAACTCACCGCCGCCCGGCGGCTCGGGCTGCCCGTCGTCGTCGTACGGCGGCCGCCACTGCCGCACGGGGCGGTGGCGGTGCCGGACGTGCGGGCGGCCCTGCGACGGCTGGGCCTGGCCCACGACGACCCGGCCCGTCCTACTCCCGCGGCCGGCGGCGCAGCAGATACGTGTCCATGATCCAGCCCTTGCGCTGCCGGGCCTCGGCGCGCAGCCGCTCGATGCGCGGCGCCGCCTCGGCGATCGGGCCCGAGGCCAGGATCTCGTCCGCGGTGCCTATGTAGGCGCCCCAGTAGATGTCGATGTCCTGGTCGGCGTACCGCAGGAAGGCCTGGTGGGCGTCGAGCATCACCACCACGTCGTCCACGTCCTCCGGGAAGCCCTCGGCGAGCCGGCGGCCCGTGGTGATCTGCACCGGCCGGGCGACCCGGTTCAGACCGGTCCGGTGCCGGGCCACCAGGGCGGAGACACTGCTGATGCCGGGCACGACGTCGTAGGTGAACTCGACCGAGCCGCGGGCCAGTACCTCCTCCAGGATCGCGAGCGTGCTGTCGTACAGCGAAGGATCGCCCCACACCAGGAACGCGCCGCGCTCCTCCTCGCCGAGCTCCTCGCCGATCAGCCGCTGGTAGATGTCCGCGCGGGCACTGCGCCAGTCCCCGACGGCGGGGGAGTAGCCGGCCCCGCCCGCCGACCGGTCGCGCTCGGGGTCCCGTGCCTCCACCACGCGGTACCCGCCCCGCGGTACGTGCGCGTGCAGCATGTCCCGGCGCAGCCGCACGAGGTCCGACTTCACCTCGCCCTTGTCCAGGACGAAGAACACGTCCGTGTCGCGCAGCGCCCTGACCGCCTGGAGGGTGAGCTGGTCCGGGTCGCCCGCGCCGATGCCGATGACATGAATCTTTCGCACGCCCCGAGTCTGCCGTACGGCGCCGGCCGCGCGTGCACCGGTGCGGCGCCCGGCGCGAGGGAGCCCGCACGCGCGCACGACACCGCCGCGAGCCCCGTCGCGCCCCGCCGCGAGCGACCTCTGTTACGCGCCGCCGCGCAGCCGGGGCGCTCGCTCGGCCGGGTCCACGGTCCCCGCGGCCCCGCCGTCCACCGCGTCCGCCAGGTTCCGTGCCCAGGCGACCAGCCCGGCCGTGTCCAGCCCGTGCGGATCCCGCACCCCCGACCGCGCCGTCCACTCCGACACCGCGCCCGCCCCGCGCCGCAGCAGCCGGGCGCCGCCGGCGGCGTTGCCGCGGGCCGCGTGCGTCAGCCCGACCGCCAGCTGGGCAAGCCCGCGCCACAGGGTGCGCTCCGCGGCCGGTCCCGACTTCCAGGCGTCCTCGAAGACCTCGTGGGCGTGGAACGGCCTGCCCGAGTCCAGCAGCGCCTGCGCCTCGGCGAGCGTCTCCGGCGGAGTGCGAACGATGCCCTCGGGCTGCCGGGGCACGCCCTCGGCGCCGTAGGGCAGGGGCCGCCCCAGCCCGTCCCGGGGCCGGGCGTTGCGTGCCCGGCCCTCGCTGTCCCGGTCCCGGGATCCGGCCGGCCGGCCGGAGGATGTGCTGCTCATGAGCCGATTCTCCCCCGACCTCCCCGCCCCTTTCGGCGCGGCCCCCGACGTGCGGTAAAGTGACGTTCACGCGATCACGCGGGTCACCGCACGTGAACGCGACGGGACGTGGCGCAGCTTGGTAGCGCACTTGACTGGGGGTCAAGGGGTCGCAGGTTCAAATCCTGTCGTCCCGACTTGTGAGAGTCGCAGGTCAGGGGCCGTTTCAGAGCAGATCTGAAACGGCCCCTCGATCATTTCCGCCGAACGCCTGCGGCGCGCTCGTCCCCGGCGTCCCGGCCGACGGCGGCCCTACGGCACCGCCCGCCCCGACGGCACCGTCCGCCTCGATGTCCACCGCGACCGGGAGCCGGCCGCCGGCGAACCCGTGAACCGTGTCCATGCCGGTGGTACTCCCGCCGACGCGCCCGGGTCCCACCGGACCCGACTGCCCCGGCCGGCCGGTACCGGGGGACGGGGCACGGCTCGGCCCGGGCGCGTGACCTGCCGCGCGCCCGCCGGTCGGTCCGGCCGACCGGGTTCGGCCGGCCGGGGTTCACAGGTGGCGGCGGCGCTTGACGACCTCGCGCTCGTAGCGCTCGCGGGCCCGTACGGCGGGCCCCCGGGCGGCCACCTCGGCGACCGGAACGTCCCACCAGGCCTCGGCCCCGGGAGCGGTCGGGGACGGGACCGTCTCGACGTACACACAGGTCGGGCGGTCGGCGGCGCGGGCCGTGCGCAGGGCCGCGCGCAACTCGGCGACGCTCCCGGCACGCAGCACGTCCATGCCGAGGCTGGCGGCGTTGGCGGCCAGGTCGACCGGGAGCGGGGCGCCGCTGAAGGTCCCGTCGGCGGCACGGTGGCGGTACGCCGTGCCGAAGCGTTCGGCGCCCACCGACTCCGACAGGCCGCCGATGGAGGCGTAACCGTGGTTCTGGACCAGCAGCAGCTTCACCGGCAGGCCCTCCTGGACCGCCGTCACGATCTCCGTCGGCATCATCAGATAGGTTCCGTCGCCGACCAGCGCCCAGACCGGGGTGTCCGGCGCGGCCTGCTGCACTCCGATGGCGGCCGGGATCTCGTAGCCCATGCAGGAGTAGCCGTACTCCACGTGGTACTGGCGGGGCGAGCGGGTCCGCCACAGCTTGTGCAGGTCGCCGGGGAGCGAGCCGGCGGCGTTGATCACCACGTCGGCGTCGCCCACCACCGTGTCCAGCGCCCCCAGCACCTGGGTCTGGGTCGGCACGGCGCTGTCGTCGTCCGCGCGGTAGGCCGCCTCGACCACACGCTCCCAGCGCTCCCTGCCCTCGCGGTACTCGGCCTCGTAGGCGGCGGACACACGGTGTCCCGTGAGCGCCTGCGCGAGCGCCGCGAGGCCGGCCCGCGCGTCGCAGACGACGGTGGCCGCCGCCAGTTTGTGGGCGTCGGACGCGGTGATGTTGACGTTGACGAAGCGGACGTCCGGGTTCTGGAAGAGGGTGCCGGAGGCCGTGGTGAAGTCGGTGTACCGGGTGCCGACGCCGATGACCAGGTCCGCGGTGCGGGCCACGGCGTCGGCCACCGCCGTGCCGGTGTGCCCTACGCCGCCGAGGTCGGCCGGGTGGTCGTACCTCAGCGATCCCTTGCCCGCCTGGGTGGAGGCGACCGGGATGCCGGTGGCCTCCGCCAGCGCCCTCAGCGCGTCCTGCGCCGCGCTGTGGCGGACCCCGCCGCCGGCGATGATCAGCGGGCGCGCGGCCGACCTGATCGCGGCCGCGGCGGCGGCGAGTTCGGCCGGGTCGGGAGCCGGCCGTCGTACCCGCCACACCCGCTCGGCGAAGAACTCCACCGGCCAGTCGAAGCCCTGCGCCTGCACGTCCTGCGGCAGCGCGAGGGTGACGGCGCCGGTGTCGGCCGGGTCGGTGAGGACCCGCATCGCGTTCAGCGCGGACGGGACCAGCGCCTCGGGACGGGTGATCCGGTCGAAATAGCGGGAGACCGGGCGCAGGGTGTCGTTGACCGAGACATCGGCCTCGGCCGGGTGCTCCAGTTGCTGGAGCAGCGGGTCGGCGGCGTGGCCGGCGAAGTAGTCGCCGGGCAGCAGGAGCACCGGCAGACGGTTGATCGTGGCCAGTGCCGCGCCCGTGACGAGGTTCGTGGCGCCCGGTCCGATGGAGGTGGTGACCGCCTGGGTGGACAGCCGGCCCCGCTGACGCGCGTGGCCGACCGCCGCGTGCACCATCGCCTGCTCGTTGCGGCCCTGGTGGTACGGCATGACGTCGGCGTGCTCGACCAGCGCCTGGCCGATGCCCGCCACGTTGCCGTGGCCGAAGATGCCCCAGGTGCCGGTGATCAGCCGCTGCCGGGCCCCGTCCCGCTCGGTGTGCTGGGCGGCGAGGAACCGCACCAGGGCCTGGGCGACGGTCAGCCGGATCGTCGCGGTGCTCGGCTCGGTCATGATCGGGGACCTCGCCGGGCAGGGGCGGTGCACAGGGGCAGCCGGGGGTCGACGGGCTGTTCGGGCCAGGTGTCACGGACCCAGGCGTGGTCGGGGTGGTCGCGAATCAGCCAGGCGCGCTCGTCGTCGGGGCCCGCCATGACGTTCAGGTAGTACATGTGGTGGCCCGGCACGGCCATCGAGGGGCCGTGCCAGCCGTCCGGGATCAGTACCACGTCGCCGCCGCGCACCTCGGCCAGCACGTCGGTGCCGCGGCCCCGCCCGGACGGGGAGACCCGCTGGTAGCCGAGGCCCGGCGTGCCGTCGTGCGCGGCGAACTCGAAGTAGTAGATCTCCTCCAGGACCGACTCCTCGCCCGGGCGGTGCTCGTCGTGCTTGTGCGGCGGGAAGGAGGACCAGTTGCCGCCCGGGGTGAGCACCTCCACCGCGATCAGCCGGTCGCACTCGAACACCCCGGCGGCTCCGAAGTTGTTGACCTGGCGGGAGCAGTTCCCGCTGCCGCGCAGTTCCACCGGCACCCCGAAGGCCGGTCCGTACCGGGCGGGCAGGCGCCGGGCGCAGCGAGCGCCGGTGAGCGCGAACCGTCCGCCGCCGGTGGACGAGACGGTCGCACGGGCGTCCCGCGGCACGTAGGCGAAGTCGCTCACCGCGCCGAACACGCTGTCCCGGCCGGTGAGTTCGAAGGAGTCGTGGCCGAACTCGTCCTCGGCCGCCACCGTGCAGCCGCCGCGCAGCGGCAGCACGATCCACTCGCTGTCGCCGGTGTCGAAGGTGTGCGAGCCGCCGGCCGGCAGTTCCAGGACGCGCAGGGCGCAGTGGGCCCAGCCGGCCGACCCGGGGCCGACGGCCACGGCGTACGGTCCGTCGGCGGCCCGGCCGGCGGGGATGTGGAACGGGCTGGTCATCGGATGCCTCCTCGACAGGGCGGGCTCGATCGCATCGGCCCGCGGCACATCAACAGGGTCACATCGGCCCACGGCTCCCGGCCGCACCGGTCCCGGGCACGGGGGTCCGGGCACGACGGGCTCGGACACAGCGGTTCCACGGGCCTGCCGGCCGGTCCGCCGGTCGGCGGACGGCGCGTCCGGTGGGCCGCCGCCCCGGCGGACGGCCCGCGGGCGCCCGGCCGTGAACGGCGGCGGGGCCGGGGAGGCCGACGGCCGACGGAGGTCCCGTTCAGGCGGCGGCCCGCGCGAGGAGGCCGTCGACCTCCGCCCCGGTGGGCATCGCGGCGGAGCAGGCGAGGCGGGAGGCGACGAGGGCGCCCGCCGCGTTGGCGTACCGCATGGTCGCCGCCAGGTCCCAGCCGGACAGCAGCCCGTGGCACAGCGCGCCCCCGAACGCGTCGCCCGCGCCCAGCCCGTTGACGACCTCCACGGGCACCGGCGCGACCGCCGCCCGGGCGCCGTCCCGGCGCACCGCCAGCACGCCCTTGGGGCCCTGCTTGACGACGGCCAGTTCCACACCGGCCGCCAGCAGCGCCTCGGCGCACGCCTCGGGCTCCCGGACGCCGGTGGCGATCTCGCACTCGTCCAGGTTGCCGACCGCCACGGTGGCGTGCCGCAGCGCCTCGGCGTAGTACGGGCGGGCCTGTTCGGCGCCGGGCGGGGAGCCGCTGCCGCCCTGGGGCCAGAACACGGGACGCCAGTCCAGGTCGAAGACCGTGGTTCCCGCCCCGGCCCGGGCCTCGAGCGCGGCGAGCGTGGCGGAGCGGCTGGGCTCCTCGCTCAGGCCGGTGCCGGTGATCCAGAAGATCCGGGCGTCGCGGATCGCGCCGAGGTCCAGTTCGTCGGTGCGGATCTCCAGGTCGGGGGCCTTGGGACGGCGGTAGAAGTACAGCGGGAAGTCGTCCGGCGGGAAGATCTCGCAGAAGGTGACGGGCGTCGGGTAGGCGTCCACCGGCGTCACCCATCGGTCGTCCACCCCGAACTCCTCGAGGGCCCGGTGCAGATAGGTTCCGAAAGGGTCGGCGCCGGTCCGGGTGATCACCGCCGAGGAGCGGCCGAGCCGGGCGGCGGCGACGGCCACGTTCGCGGCCGAGCCGCCGAGGAACCTGCCGAAGGTCTCCACCTGCTCCAGGGGTACGCCGGACTGGAGCGGGTAGAGATCGACTCCGATGCGGCCCATAGTGATCAGATCGAAGGTCCGGGCGGACCCGACTGCCTCAGTCATGCGCGACGCTCCTCGAACCGGGCTGGGGGTGCGGATCCCGAGGTGCCGGGGTGCGGATCCCAGGGGCCCGCGGCGGTGGAGGCGGCCGGCTCCCGGGAGCCGGCCGCCTCCCAGGTGTAGATCCTTTGGGGCCGCACTGTCAATGTTTTGTACTAACATCCGGACCTATGGGCGAAATGATGTCTTGACGGCGAATGAACAGGTGGGCGCGGCCGAGCGCGGGGACCTGTTCCCGTCCAGGGCCGCCGGCCCGGGACCGTCGGCGCAGGACCGCCGGCCCGGGGCCGCCGACTTACGGGACCTCCGACGCCGAGCCGCCGGCAGAGAGCCGTCGGTGCTGAACCTCCGATGCCGACCTCCGACGCAGGGCCGTCGGCGCGCAGCCGTCGGCGCTGGGCCGCCGGATCCTCCCGACCCCCCTCCCTCCTTCCCCCGTCGCCACAGTGAGGTGCAGGAAAGATGGACCGCTCTCCCCGCTCCCGCGGATCCGCCCCCGTTCTCGACCGCATCCGGGTCGGCTCGGCACCCGACTCCTGGGGCGTCTGGTTCCCGGACGACCCCCGGCAGGTGCCCTGGGAACGCTTCCTCGACGAGGTCGCCGAGGCCGGCTACTCCTGGATCGAACTCGGGCCGTACGGCTATCTGCCGACCGACCCGGCCCGCCTCACCGACGAGGTGGCCCGGCGGGGCCTGCGGGTCTCCGCGGGCACGGTCTTCACCGCGCTGCACCGAGGCCCGTCCGTGTGGGACTCCACCTGGGAGCACGTCGGCCGGGTCGCCGACCTGACCCGGGCCATGGGCGCGCGCCACCTCGTCGTCATCCCCTCCTTCTGGCGGGACGACAGGACCGCCGAGATCCTGGAGCCGCCGGAGCTGACCGCCGCGCAGTTCGCCGACCTGACCCGGGGAATGGAACGGCTCGGCCGCGAGGTCAAGGAGAGCTACGGCCTCGACATCGTCGTCCACCCGCACGCCGACACCCACATCGACACCGAGGCGCACGTCGAGCGATTCCTGGACTCCACCGACTCCGACCTGGTCAACCTGTGCCTGGACACCGGGCACTACGCCTACTGCGGCGGCGACAGCGTCAAGTTGATCGAGACCTACGGCGAGCGGATCGGCTATCTGCACCTCAAGCAGGTCGACCCGCGGGTCCTCGCCGAGGTGGTGGCGGACGGAGTGCCGTTCGGGCCGGCGGTCCAGCGTGGTGTGATGTGCGAACCTCCCACCGGAGTGCCCGAGTTGGAGCCGGTGCTGGCGGCCGCTCAGCAGCTGGGCGTGGATCTGTTCGCCATCGTCGAGCAGGACATGTACCCCTGCGCACCGGACCGGCCGCTGCCCATCGCCGCACGCACCCGCCGCTTCCTGAGGTCCTGCGGCGCCTGATCCGGCGCCTGGCCGGCCGGTCCGGGGCCCGGACCGGCCGACTCGGGGGAGCCGGCTGTCCCGCTGTTCCACGGACGCCCGGGGCGGCCGGCCGTTCTGTGTCCGGCTCGGGGAGCCCCGTTACCTTCTTCGTGGCCTCGCAAGGAGGTTCCCGGCCTTCGGCCGGGGGAGCCGGCTGTTCTCCGCCCTCTCAGGGCAGTAGGCCGTTCCGCGTCAGATCCAGGGGGAGTCGGCCGTTCCGCGTCCGGCCGGGGCAGGCGGCCGTCCTGCCGTTCTCCGGCCGGCCCCGTCGCCGGAACACTCTCGCCGCCCGCCCGTGACCTCGCCGCGCTACAGTCGGCCGGGTAAGCAATCAGAGCGCCATGTCCCACGCCGGTGGCCCGGCGGCGCAGCGTCAGGCACGCCCTCCGACGGGGAGCCCCATGAGCACACCGCGTGATTTGATGATCGTCGCCCTGGACGTGGCGCCCAGCCGGCCTCTCGAACGCGGCGAGCTCTCGCTCGCGCTGGCCGGGGCGGAGGCGTACGACCTGCTGCGGGCCGGGGCGATCGGGCTGGACGGCGAGCGCATCACGCCCCGCACCGGCCCCGTCCCCCACGACCGCCTGCTGGCCGAGGCGGCCTCCTCGCTCGTGCGCGAGACGCCGTACGAGTCCCTGCCGGACTGGCTCTGGCGGCGCGGCCGCGGTCTGTCGTCGAGGTACCTGTCCGTTCTGGAGACGGAGGGGCAGGTCACCTGGGAACGGAGCCGCTGGCTGCCGTTCCGTGGCGGGCGCACCGTGCTCAGCGACACCGGGGCGCGGCGGCGTGCGGCGTACCGCTGGGCGGCGGACGAGCCGGTGCTGCTCGCCCTGGCGGCGGCCGTGGGGATCCGCGACGAGCTCACTCCGGCGGAGCCGGTGGTCACCGACGACGCCGTCCTCACGGTGCTGGCCGCCGTCCACGACGCGGTGATGGAACTGGATGCCGTGCGCCGGCGGCGCGCCATCGAGGACGCGGCCTTCGCGAACGTCTGGCGGGGCGCTTGAGGACTTCCGGCGCCGACCCGCGGCCGGGGAGAGCCGGCCGCACGTCGACCGGCGCCGTCAGAGGCTGATCGCGTACACCTTGCGCAACGTCTCGTGCACCGTCCACGTCGTACGGTCGCCCGCCCGCAGCACCGCCATGTCACCGGGACCGACGCGCAGGGTCGGACCGCCCTCGACCTCGATGGTCGCCGATCCGCTCAGCACCACGAACACCTCGTCCGCCTCGGTGTCGGTGACGACCCCGGGGGTGATCTGCCAGACGCCGCGGAGCTGGCGGCCGTCCGCCGACTCCTGGACCACCTTGCCGGTCACCTCGGGCGACCCGGAGACGATCTGGTCCGGGTCGAGCGGCTCCGGGATGAGTTCGGCGTCGGGCACATGGAGAACGAAGCTGTCGGTCATGCGGCGACCCTAGCCGGGCCCGCCGGGCGCGCGGCGTGGACAGAGTGTGCGGGACCGGCGCGCGCGGCCGGACACTTCGTCGCGGCGGTGGCGGCGAAGTGGCGGGGCCGATCGGCACGGGAGATCGTTGAGAGGACCGTCCCCGTACGCCGGTCCCCGTACGCCGGTCCCCGTACGCCCGTCCCCGTACGCCCGTCCCCGTACGCCCGCGAGGAGAGCAGCCCATGGCGGAGCCCACGGCGGCCGTCCCCGAGCGGGCCGCGCACGACTTACGGTCCCTGCTGCTCTTCGGCGGGGTCTACGGCGCCGTGGTCGCCAGCGCCATGGTCGCCGCGCTCACCCGGTACGGGCACAACTCCGCGGCCGACCGCCGGTACGACGCCGCCTGGCTGCTGGTGACCGGGTTCGCGTCCGCCCTCGCGCACGGCTACGCCCACTACATCGCCGAGCGCGGCCCCCACCGCCGCGGCCAGGCCCTGCGCGCCCTCGCCGCCGAGTGGCCGCTGGTCGCGGCGATGCTGCCCACCGTCCTGGTCCTCGCGGGCGCGGGCTGGGGCTGGTGGCCCGCGAACGGCGTCGAGTACCCGGCGTTCGTCCTCAACATCGCCCTGCTGTTCGTCCTCGGCCTGCTCTCGGCCAGGTGGGCGGGCCGCGAAGGGACGGTGGCGCTGGCGACCGGAGTGGGCGACGCCCTGATCGGGCTGATCGTCGTGGCGGCCAACGCGGTCATCAAGTAGGCGTCCGGGGCTCTTTGGGGGCGGAGCGGCGGCCGTGGGCGTCCGGTGGGGTCCCACGGGTCCGGCGCCGGACGGGGGGAACGTCCCGGCACCGGACCCGGGGTCGGCGCCGCACCCCGTCCCCACGGGCCGGCGGCGCGGGGGCCGCCTCCGCTCCAGGCGGCCCCAGTCCAGGTTGCTTGAGTTAGGCAATCACAGATGACTTACTTGAGTCAAGCAAACGTTGGCCACCCGCGCCCGAGCCCGCCTCCTCGTGATCGACGACGGCCGCCGGCGTGCAGCGGGAACTGCTGACCGGCGGGCTGGTCCCCGGGCCGCCGGCACCGCCCGCACCGCCCGTCCCCGGCGGCCCGCGCCGAACGCCGTGCGCGGGCCGCCGCAGGCGTGCGTACGGCGTCATACGAGGTCGGCGGTGTCCGAGTCCAGGCCCGTGCACGCCACCTCGCCGTTCACCTCGGCACACGCCTCCACGCCGCGCGGTGAGGACACCGCCAGCATCGGACTCGTGTCGCCCCGCGGGTCGTCGGCGGAGTAGGTGGCCGACAGGACGTCGTCCCCCGTGCGTACCGAGACCTCCCTGGTCACCGCGGAGCGCACCTTCACCTGGGACCAGGCGGCGCCGCAGGACGGGGAGTAGCGCAGTCGTACGGTGTACGTCGCGTCGGACACGGCGGACTCGGTGCGCGCGTCCCCGGCGCAGGCAGAGGCGCCGGGCGACTCGCCCTGGCAGGAGCGGCCGTGGCACCGCTGGGCGGCCACCGCCTCCCGTGCGCCCGGTGGGCCGCCGCGCGAGGAGGAGGCGAGGACGGCGGCCACCGCGGCGGCCACGATGAGCAGGGTGAGTGCCGGCAGCAGCGGCCACCGCCGGCCGCGGCCGGGAACGGCCGGCCCGGGCCGCACCGTCCCGTACGGCGCGGCCCGGGCTGTACGGGACGGTGCGGAGCCCTCCCGAGCGGAGGAAGGGAAGGCCGGCGGGGCGTGGGGCGCGGAGGGCGCCGGAACGGACGGCACCGCGCACCCCGCCTCCCACGCGGCCAGCGCCGGCGCGGGATCGGCGCCCGCGAGCCGGGCGAGCGCCTCCACGGCCGAACGGGGCGGATGTGTGGCACCGGCCAGATAACGGTGCCAGGCGGACTTGCTGTAGGGGGTGCGCGTGGCCAGGGCGGCCAGACTGAGACCGGTACGGTCCCTCAACTCGCGCAGGATCGCCACCAGCGACCCGGGTGAGGGTTCCGCTTCCTGGGGCTGCCGCATACCGCTCGCTCCCGACTCCGATTCCGCTTCGGGCGTTTCACCCCGGTTGCCGGAATGGCTTCCCGGGCCGGGGCCGCCCCCACACATCCGGGAGGTGTGCGATCGGTGAGCCGGACGGCGCCGGTGCGCCGGCGGACGACGCCCGCGGCCCGTCCGGGAACGCGCCGGTCCCGGACGGGCCGGATCAGTCAGCGAACGTGGCTCTGACGGTCCGTCGGCAGGTCGGCCGTCAGCACCAGGGCACGGCGGCGGCGCGGACCCGCACGTAGTGCGCGGAGACATAGCCCCGCACGTGGGCGAGCCGGTACCACTGGTGCGTGCCGTGCACCCGGGACCCGTGCGTCCGGCACTTCAGCGCCACCCGCTGGCCGGCGTGCAGGACGCCGATCACCCGGTGACGGGTGCCGGGGCCGGAGCGGACGTTCAGCACCGAGTGACGCGTGCTCACCCGTCCGACGGGGTGGTTCGAACGGCGGTGCGTCGACGTCTGGTTGACGTGCCGCACCGGGGTGGGCTCCGGCGAGGGCGACAGATGGGGTGCGGGCGTCGTGGCGGCGGTGCGCGGGGCGGGTGCGGCCGGGGCGGCCTCGGCCGCCGTCGGCACGAGCGCGAGCACCGCGACCGCGGCCAGCAGACCGCTGCTGAGGGACCGTCGGATCATGGAAACCTCCGGGCTGTCGTTCCGGTGACCACATGCCGTGATCACCCGCAGCCCAGCGTTTCCGCGCCACCGGCCCACGATGCCGTCCCCGCGTCCCGGGGGACGACCGGGACGTCCCCCGGGACCGGGGCCCACGGTGTCCCTCCGGCTCGGCCGGCAGTCGTCCCCGTGGGGCCCGGCCAGCGGTGGCCCGGGACGCGGGCACGGGCCGGGCGGACGCGTCCTGGGGGAGCGCCGAGCGGGCCGGAGGCACGGAGCTGGGGGATCGCGCCGCTCTCGCCGGGCGGTGCCGGGCGGGCCGGTGAGCCGCTCACCTTCGAGTCGCCGATCGGCGTGCTCGTCGGCGTGCCGGTCCTGGCCGCCTTCCGCGCGGTGGAGCCGCGGATCCGCGCGCACCGGCGGAACGCCCTGCGGTCCGCCCCGGCCCCGGCGGTCTTCGGCGGCCCGGACACGCCTTCACCGCGGTCGTCGACGCCGCCCTCGGCGCCCACGAGCGGCTGCCGGCGGCGGGCGGCGCGCACCGCCGCGGCGGGCGCGGTGCCGGGCCGGCGGTGGAACGCGCGGCCGCCGGGGTACCCGTGGCGCCGAAGGTGCGGCGGGAACTGGCGGGAGACGCGGCGCGGTTGGGCGTCACCCGCCCGGACCGGCGTCCGCCGCCCGGCGCACCGTGCCGCACCGCCGGCCGTTGGAGGGGGACGGCCGGCGGTGCGGCGGCCAAGGGCACGCACCGGCATGCACCCGCAAATACTTGAGTAACGCAACGATATGGTAATCTGGGGTACATGCCCAGTCCATCATCGCCCACCGGGCCCGTCTCGCCCGAGGTGGCCGAGATCGAGCGCGCGCTCACCCGGATCACCTACCTGAGCACCCGGGCCCGGCAGCACGAGAAGCTGATGGGCCTGGCCGGCGTCCCGCTGGACCGCGCCGCCGTGGCGCTGTTGCGCCAGATCGCCGACTCGGAGCCGCAGCGGCCGGGCGAGCTGGCCAACCGCCTGGGCGTGGAAGCCTCCCACGTCACCCGGACGGTGCAGCAGTTGCAGAAGTCCGGCCACGTCACCCGGGTCCCCGACCCCGACGACCGCCGCGCCCAGCGCATCCGCCTCACCGAGACCGGCCGGGACGCCATCGCCCGCGTCCGCGAGGCCGGCGCCCGCGGCATGGAGGTCGCCCTGTCCGGCTGGTCCGCCGAGGAGCTCCGCCAGCTCGCCACGCTGTTCCACCGCATGGTCGACGACTTCATCGCCTACGCCAAGGACGTGGACGCCGAGCACGAGGGCGCCGCCGAGACGGCCCCCCGCACCGGCTGAGGCGGCGGGGCGGCCCACCCGCTCGCGTACGGTAAGGTTTGTCTGCGCGTTCGGACGGGTCACCGCACGGACGCACCGGGACGTGGCGCAGCTTGGTAGCGCACTTGACTGGGGGTCAAGGGGTCGCAGGTTCAAATCCTGTCGTCCCGACTTCGCGGAGTCGCGGATCAGGGGCTGTTCCAGAGCACATCTGGAACAGCCCCTCGGTCGTTCCCGGACACTGGTCGGCGGACCACCGTCCTGACCGTGCCGGCCGGCGGACACGACCCCGCGGGCCGGCCGGTGTCGGCGTCCCGCGTTATGCCGTTCGCCGGGCGAGGGCGGTCCGGCACGTGCTCACGGGAACGGGTGCGGGTACGGGTTGACCTCCTCGGGGCGGAGCGGATCCGCGCTGTGGCCGAGGGCGTGGGGGGCGGTCAGCACCCGGTCGAGCCCGGTGATCCGGCGCAGACGATGACCGAAGGTCATCGGGAGCAGGCCGGGGACGAGTGCCTTGACGCAGGACAGGCCGGCGGCGGCGTGGACCGGGGTGGTCTGGTCGACGACGATCGCCTCCAGGCCGGTGGCGGCGAACCGGCTCACCAGCTCGTCCAGGTCCGCGCGCAGGTCGGCGTGGCGGGGCCAGGCGCAGCGGTCGGCGAGTTCGCGCAGGCTCCGGCGCTCCCGCGGCGGCCGGCCGCCGGGGGCGAGCAGGAAGTCCAGGCGGCGCGCGGCGACCGGGTCGCAGTAGAGCAGCGCGTGGTCGTCCATCAGACGGACCTGCTCGGGGTCCTCCCGCATCCGCGCGGCGTCCGCCGCGCGCTGCGGATAGATCAGCCGGTAGGCCTCGATCGCGGTGACCAGTTCGTGCAGCGCCCCGAAGACACCGCGTTCGGGGTCGAGCCCCGAGCCGCCGGCGCACAGCACGGCGGGGCGGGGCGCCGCTTCCTCGGCGCCCCGGCCGGAGTGCGGCCGGGTGTCCACGGCGGCGGCCCAGAAACTGGGGATGCCTTCGGCCCCGGTCACGTCGAGGACTTCCACGCGGTAGCCGGTGCGGTGGTGGATCCGGTCGGCGAGCAGGCCGATCCGGCGGTCGCGCGCGCTGCGCAGGTCGAGCGCGGGCGCCGGCAGCCGGGCGTACCAGGTGAGCAGGAAGGCGTCCCGCTCGGCGAGCTCGAGGAGGCCGTACAGCGCGGCCTCCTCGACGCAGCCGCCGAGGGCGCAGCCGTTGGAGATCTCGGAGACGAAGGGCCGGGCGGCCCGCGGGTCGTGCCGGCCGAGGCGGTAGTAGGCCAGGCTCTCGGGGACCAGGACCGGCCGTTCGCGGGTGAGCGAGTAGCCCCAGACCCAGGGGAGGACGAGGTCGGGGTGGTAGGGCTGGAAGGGGAAGCCGGGCTCCCGGTAGCGGTGCGGTTCGTGGCTGCCGGTGGTCGCCGGGTCCAGCACGCCGCCGGGGTGCAGGGCGGCGAGTTCGCGGTGGCTGCCGCGCACCACGGTGCGCCTGCCGCCCGGGCGGCCTCCGCCGAGCCGTTCCAGTGCCTCGGCGATCGCGGTGACCCTGGCGGTGCGGAAGTCGAGGGCGCGGCCGTAACCGCCGTCGACGGACTCGGCCGGGCCGGCCTTGGCCTCGGCGAACGGCAGCGCGTGCAGACCGCGGGAGCGCAGCCCCTTGAGCACGCCGGTCTCGTCGTCGGCGTACCGGGCCTCCAGTTCCGCCGTCTCCGCGCGCAGGTCCCGGACCCGCAGGACCGCGGGGTCCGGCTTGGGCCGGGTGACGCGGGGGATCTCGGCGGCGGCCGGGGAGTCCTCGGGCAGGCCGCCGCAGCCGGGGCAGTGCGGGTCGGGCAGGAAGGTGTGGCGGCTGATTTCCAGGTCGGCCAGGCGGAGCATGGTGACGGTGTGCCCGTCGGCGTCGGCGGCGGTGAGCCGGCCCAGGGCGAGGGCCGCGGCGAGGTCGGCGGCGAGCGGGGTGAGCAGGGGAGAGGCCGTGCCGGTCAGACGGCTGCCGTAGGTGGCGCGCAGCGCCGCTTCCTCGGCCGCGTCGGCGCGGGCCCCGGCGCGGCGGGCGGCCAGGCAGTGCGGGCAGCCGGGAGCGCCGGGGCGGACCAGCGGGCCGACGACCACACGGTCCAGCTCCCCGACGACGAGCAGGAAGGGATGTCCGCCGGCGGCCAGATCGCCTGCCGGACCCGACGCCGCGTCCGGTGTGTCGGCCGACAGGAGCCGGACCTCGCTCCCGGTCGGTGGCGCGGCCTCCAGCCGGCGGGCGAGGGCACGGCCGATCAGGCCGCCGTCGTGGTGCAGCCGCGCGGTGGCCGGCGGCAGGGTCTCAGTCATCGCAGCGCACCGCTTTCAGCAGGTAGGGCAGGACCTCGGTGGCGGCCGGGTCGTGGTCGAGCGGGACGATCAGCGCGCCGTGCGGGTGGCCGCGCAGGTCGCGCAGGGCCGCCGTCACCGCCTCGTCGAAGGTGGCGCCGGAACCGAGGCCGCGCGGCGTGCGGGGCCCCCGGGCGAGTACACGGGGTGCCGGAACCAGATGGGCGGTGCCCTGCCCGGGAGACCAGGCCCACAGCGACGGCCCGTCCGGAGACGGGACGAACCGCCTTGGGTCGAGGGCGAGTTGGGCGTACAGCGCCAGGGCGCGCCGGGCGGTGCGCAGGCGCGCGGAGGTGAAGTCGTGGCCGGTGGCGTGGACACGACGCTCGGCCCGGCCGGTGCGCGGGTCGCGGACCACGGCGCGGGAGGCGTGCCGGGGGAACTGCGGCAGCGCGCCCTCGTCCAGCTCCGCGAGCAGCCCGGCCCGCGGGTCGATGCCGCCCGCGGCGCGCCGGGAGAACTCCTCCGGGCCGACCGCCGGCCCGTCGCGCAGGGCGGCGATCCCGGCGAGGAACGAGGCCGCGCTCTCCGTCGCCGCCGGCAGCGCCGCCGGGTGGGGCCGGTAGTGGTGGCGGGTGGTGGTCAGGGTCGCGGGGTCCAGGCGGACGAGCGGTTCGGGGGCGGCCGGAGTGAGGAAGGCCTGCCGGAAGCGGTGCGCCAGCAGGGCGGCGACGGCCTCGGTACCGTCCGCCGGGAACCGGGGTGCGGGCCGGGCGGCTTCGGCGCGGCCGGTGGCCTCGGTGCCGTGCACGCGCAGCCAGGCGCCCAGCCAGCCGCCGGGGGCGCGGTCGGGGCCGGGGGAGAGCGTCGGGCCCAGCCACCAGGACTCCGCGTCACGGACCGCGGCGGCGAACCACAGGCCGTGCTCCCGGCAGTCCTCGTCGAGCCGGGCGACCGGCCCGGGATCGTCGTCGGCCGTGAGGTGCAGCAGCGCGTCGTGGCCGCCGGCCGCCACCGCGGCCCGGGCCTCGGCGTGGCCGGCGACCGGCGTGGTGGCGGACAGCCCGGTCAGCCGCAACGCGTGCGCCAGCGCCGCGGCGGCGGCCGGGGCGCCGAGGACCAGCACCCGCAGCCGCTGATGGGCGGTGGCGCGCCGGTCCTGGCCCGGGTCCGAGCGGTCCGCCAACAAGGAGTGCTCGTCGAGGAGTTCGAGGATGCGCCAGACCACCGTGCGACGGGCACCGTCGAGGCCGTCGAGCAGTTGTCCCACCGTGCGGGTCCCGTCCAGGAACGGCGTGAGCCGGTCCAGCCAGCCGGCGATGCCGGGGGCGGCGATCAGGTCGGTGCCGTGGCTGGAGCGCGCGTAGACGGTGCCGCTCCCGCTCGGGACGAGGAAGACGTCGGGGCGCAGGAGCGGGACGGAGTCTGGGGTGATCACTGTGTCCTCGGCCGGTCAGGGGGCGGTGGTCGGGAGGTTCAGGGGGCTCACCCGGGGGCCGCGGGGCACAGCAGGTGCTGGACCGGTGCGCCGCTGCCGCGTTCCCGGCCGAGCAGGGCGGCGAGCAGCGTGGTGCGGTCGGCGGGTGTGCGCAGCGCGGCGTCGGCGGCCGCGGTGTCGACGTCGCAGCGGAGCCCGGCGCCGAGCCCGGCGCGGGCGGCGGCCAGGCCGATCCGCTGGCCGAGGACGCCCGCCCGCAGATTGAGCATCCGGTACCAGCGGTCCCCGTACTCGGCGTAGCCCGACTCGTAGTCGCCGGTCACGAGCACGGCGCAGGCGGCCTCGAAACCGGCCAGCTCACCCGGTCCGCCGGGTGGGAACAGGTCCCGGGGCGCGACGTCCCCGGCGACCCGCGCGAGTCGTCCCGTACGCGGATCGAGCCGGTGGCAGCCGGCCTCCAGTCCGGTGACGCGGTTGGCCACCACGTACAGGTCGCAGCCGACGGGGGCGGCGTGGTCCAGGGCCACCGGGCGGGACGCCCGGTCCAGGACCGTGAGCAGATCGGCCGGCGCGACGGGGGCCGGTTCGAAGCCGGACCTGGCCGTGCGGCGGCGCAGCAGCGGGGCGTCGGGCGCGAGCCGGCCGGGCGGCCCGGCGGTGACGACCGCGTGGACGCGCTCCGTCCCCGGGTCGAGGCCGAGCAGCCGGCCCGCCTCCTCCTCCGCGAGGAGCGCGTGCGCGGTCGGCGCGGCGCCGGCCGACTCCAGCAAGGTGAGCGCCTGCCCGGTCAGCACGCCGGTGTCCAGCGCCTGGAGGCGGTGGCCGAACGGGCCGTAGCGGGCCAGGTTCGCGGTCAGCCGGGTACTGATCAGCAGGAGCAGTTCGGGTGGTTCGAGCGGTGGCCGGGCCAGCGAGCGGGCGAGGTCGGCGCGCAGGTCGGCGGGGGAGAGCAGTTCCAGCGCGTGGGCCGCGGGCAGGTAGTGGCAGAGCCCGGAGGCGGTGGCCGTGTACACCTCGGCCGGGTAGGTGCCGCCGCCGGACGGCACCGGCCGGCCGGCGCCCACGCCGGTGTCGCCCCAGCCGACCCGGGTGACCCCGTTCAGCGGCGCGAGCAGCGCGCCCAGCCACTCCGGGTCGGCGGCCGCGCCGGGCCCGGCCGCGGCCGGCGGCAGCGCCGGCGGGAACGGCAGCGGCAGGACGGGCACGCCGGGATGGTGCTTGGGGGCGGTGCTGCCCGCCGCCGGGTCGATGGCGGGCAGCACACTGCCGTACCGGGCGTGGTACCGGCGTGCCGCCGCTCCGCCGGTCTCGACGGGCGGAGGGTAGGCGTCGGCGTCGGCCGCCGGTGCGGACGGCCTCATCCGGGCGTCCCCGCCGGTGCGGCGGCCTCCGGGGCGCCGGGCCCGCTCGCGGCGGTGGCCAGGACCAACTGGAGCGCGCTGACCCCGTAGACCTCCTCCACCGCGTCGGCGGCCAGGTGGCAGAGCAGATAGCGGGTCAGGCCGGTCAGCCCGAGACGGGAGAGGTGCAGATAGGTGTGGTTGAGCATCAGGCGGTAGCGCAGGAAACGCGGATCCCGGTACATCATCCGCTTGTACGTGGCGCTGCCGCTGATCGCCCGGTGCAGCGGGCTGGCGGAGAGCAGGTCGCCGATGCCGTTCTCCTCGTCGTCCGGGATCTCCGCCTCGGGGATCTCGCCGGCCTCGTACAACGCGGTCCAGCGGCTGCCCAGCGAGTCGATCGTGTCCACCCAGCGGCGCAGGGCCGCCGGGCCGCCCGGCGTCTCGGCCTCCGCCCCGGGCTCGTCCGTGGCGGAGTCGAAGGCCGCGACCACGGCGCGCACCTGAGCGGTGAGCACCTCGCGGTTGGCCGCGTACCGTCGCTCGAAGACCTCCCGCGCCTGCGGGCCCGCCGTGCTCAGGTAGCCCTCGGCGTGCGAACGGAAGGAGACGAACCCACGCCGGATCGAGGGGTCCTGCGGGTGCCGGCAGAGCATGTGCGCGGTGGCGAGCATCAGGCGCAGGGCCAGCGTCTCGCGCGGCAGACCGGCGGCGACGTACTCCAGGTGCTCGAACAGCAGGTCGTTGGTCCGCTGGTAGAACAGCGCGAGTTCGTCGGCGCCGACCGGGCAGCCGAGCACGTCGATCCGGCGGTCGTGCTCCTCCCAGGTGATCGAGTTGTCCGGGCGGAACGGCGTCAGGGGTCCGGGTTCCCGCTCGGCGTCGGCGAGACGGCGGTGCAGCGGCAGCAGGGCGGCCTCGTCGGGGGCGGGCGCGGTGGAGGGGTGGGCCCGCAGGTAGCCGCCGACCAGTTCCGAGACGGCGGGCACCACCAGCTCGGTGAAGACGGCGGGCGTGGCGTGCACCACCAGGCGCAGATGGGGCCCGCGGCGCCAGTGCCGCAGCACGTAGATCGATTCGACGTGCCCGGCGCAGCGCTCGACGACCGGCCGTACGGCCCGCAGGACGAGCTGGTCGGTGCCGTCGCCGAAGTACGCGATGTGGGCCGCGCGCCACTGCGGCCCGGCCGCCTGCGGGGTGTCCGCCATGGGGAGTCCCTCCTTGGTGGTTGTCGGTTGCTCGGGCCTCCGCCGGAAGGGCCCGCCTCACCCGGGACCGGCGCCTTCGTGTGCCGGGTGGCCGCGCCCGGTCCCGGCTCGCCGGCCGCCGTGCCCGGCACCGGGCGGGGGCGGCGGGCCGCCGTCGGTCGACTCCGCGACGGCGAGCAGGGCCAGGCCGCGCAGGGTCGCCTCCTGGTCGAGCCGCACGCCGAGGCGGTTGCAGGCCAGGTGGGTCAGGTGCCCGGTCAGCCGGGCCGGGTCGGCGGCCTGGCGGCGGGCGTCGAGGCAGGCCGTGAGCCACCGGGTCACTGGATCGGCGCCGGCCCGGCCGCCCGCACCCTCGGGGGCCGCCGTGCGCGCCGCCCGGGCGACGGCGAGCAGCGCGGCGCGCCGGTTCCGGTACCGCGCCACCACGTCCGGCGCCGGCCGGACCGGCGCGGCGGCGCTCGCGTCCAGGCTGCCGGCCAGCAGGGCGAAGCAGTGGGCCTGCCGGCGCGCCGGGCCCCACTCGGCCAGCACGGCGTCGGTGGCCAGCTCGCTGCAGATGGCGAAGGCGTCCTCGGCGGACCGCAGCGCGGCGCCGTGACCGTACTTGGCGTGCTCGGGCCGGTAGGGCAGGAAGGCGAAGGTGTCGTTGGGAGCCAGGGTCCCGGGCTCGCTCTCCGGCTCCCGGGCCGACAACCGCGCCGCCAACGCGTCGTACTGATGTTCCGTCATGGCCTGCGAGGGCGGCAGCGCGCGGAAGAACGCGGCGGTGTGCGCGGCCAGCGTGGCGCGCGCCGCGGGCTCGGCCGCCGGTGACGTCAGCCGCACCCGCAGCCGCAGGTGCGGGCCGCCCTGCCAGTGGCGGAGGAAGAAGAGGCGGTCGATCAGGTCGCGGTCGCGCAGCTCGGCGAGGACCCCGGGGACCAGCGCGCGCACGACCAGGTCGAGCGGGTGCCCGGTGAACACGTGAACGCCGACCCAGTGGTCCGCCGGCTCCGGGACCGGTCCGACCGGGGGCTGACGGATCGTCATGTCCGCGGCCGCCGTTCCGCCGTCCGGTCCGCGGCCGCGGGCAGCTCGACCAGGAACTCGGTCGCGTACCGGCGTCCGTCCTGGTGGGCCGGGGCGTGGTGGAGGTCGGGCAGGGCCTCGGTGAGCAGCAGCGGCCGGTCCGCGGCCGCCGCCCGTTCGAAGACCCGCAGCAGGTGGGGGTGGGCGAAGTCGAGGTACACCGGCTTCCGGTCCTTGTCGAGCAGCGCGGGACCGGTGAAGCCCCCGGCGGGGCGCGGGGTGAGGGCGCGCCAGAAGCAGCGCGGCGGCAGGCCGAGCGCCGCGCGCCAGGCGTGCACCCGGACCAGATAGGCGGCGTCCGACTCCCCGGCGGCGCGGGCGGGCGCCCGGCCCCGGTCGACGAACCACGTCGCACGGCGCAGCACCACGGCCCCGAGGGCGAGCCGGGCCGTCTTCGTCCAGCCCTCGCCGGTCCCCGCCGCGGTGCCGTGACGCGGCGAGGCGCTCCGGTCCGGCGCGAGGATCCGCCACAGTTGCGGCCAGTCCGACCAGAAGGCGTAGGGGGTCTGGCCGAACGCCTCCACCAGCAGCCGGGCCGGCAGCGGCAGCAGCGGTGTGGCGAGCAGGCCCAGGTGCAGCGGCCGTACGACGCGGCCGGTGGCGCGGCAGGCGAGGTGGAGGCGCTGGGCGTGCCGGTCGTGCACGACGTCCAGGTCGGCGGGCCGGATCAACCGCTCGGGCGGCCGGTGCGAGGTGGCGCCGTCCAGGTCGATCGCGTACCGGGTGGCGGGTGCGCGCTGGTTGAGGGCACTGCCGAAGGAGGCGTCGAACTCGGCGTACAGGGCGGTGCCCGGGGGACGGCCGGTGGCGGGCTCTTCGCGGGCGTCCCCCGGCGGGTCCGCGTCGAGCAGGCGGGCGATCCGGCTCCGGCCGGTGCCGTGGCCGCAGGTGACGGTGTTGAGCACCAGCGCGAGCCCGGCGGCCCGGTCGGGCAGCGTCTGGACGTAGCAGGCGTGCAGGTCGCCGGCGGTGTGCGGGTCGGGCCAGGCGCCGCAGAGCTCGCGTACGGCCCGCGGTTCGAGCCGGACCGTGCCGTCGGGGGCGGGGGCGGTGCCCGCGATCAGGCGGCGCAGCTCGTCCTGCCGCCGGGTGTCGCGCTCGGTGGGGGAGTCCGGCCCGGCGTCGGCGGCCCACCAGGCGCCGAAGTCCCGGAGGAAGGCGGTGAACGGCCGGACGAAGCCCGGACCGTAGGCGGCCACGGCGTGCCGCCGGACCGCTTCCCGCCGGGGCGCGAGGGTGTCGAAGGGGGCGAGCAGGGCGGGTACCAGGGCGAGGTCGTCGAGGGCCGGCCGCCAGGCGGCCGGGTCGAGGACGGCGGCGCTGCCGACGGTGACGGTGTGGTGGAAGTACGGCGTGCCGGGCTCCCACCGCTCGGCGGGACCGAGTATCCCGAGCCGGCGGGCGGCGTCCGCGGTGCGGGCGCGCAAGGTGGCGGCGATGTCCCGGCGGGCGCCGGGTGCGGCGGTGCGGGCGGCGTCCGTCCGGTCGCGGACCGCGCGCAGGTCGGCGAGCAGCGGCGCGAGGCGGTCACCGGGCCGCGGCTCGGGCAGCCGCCGGCCGAGCCAGTCGCAGAGCGAGGCCGGGTCGAGTTCCTGGTCGGGCAGACCGAGCCGGACCTCCAGCAGACCGAGCCGGACGAGCCGGGCGATGACGGCGTCGGCGGTGGCGGTGGCGGTGGCGGGGCGGGCGGCGCCGGCCGTGGTGGCGCCGCCCGGACCGGGCGCGCCGAGCAGGGCGCGCAGCCGCGCCGGGCTCCCGGCCTCGCCGACCGCCGTCAGGATCGCGGCCAGCGCCGGCGTGGCCGGCAGGGAACGCACCTCGCCGGACGGGCCCGGGGTGGTGAACAGCCACTGCTCCCCGCCGGGGGAGGGCACCGGGGTGGCCGAGGGGTTCACGCGCAGCCGGACGACCGCGTCCAGCTCCGGCAGATGGGCGAGGGCGCCGGCGATCCGGGACAGCGGCAGCAGCGCTGCTTCGGCCACCTGGGTCCGGACGGTGCTCTCCAGTCGCACGGCGGCCCCCGCGTCCGCCTCCCAGCGGCCGAAGCCGCTGGCGGCGAAGGTGGTCAGCGGGCTGGGCTTGGCCATCGCACGGCCCGCGTACTTGGCCAGCCGGACGACCGCCCCGTCCAGGGGCTGCCGTCCGGGCGAGTCCCGCCTGCGCCAGCGCAGCACGTCCTCGTACAGGTCCGGGCTGGCGTACCCGAGGCCGGTGGCGAACGCCGGGTCCCGGACGAGCGCGCCCAGGGCCGCCGCCGCGGACCGGGTCTCGGCCGGCAGGGCGCGTTCCAGCTCGGCGAAGAGCTCGGCCCGGGTGCGGCGCAGGGCGGCGTGCCGCCGCAGGTGCTCGCCGAGCGCGGCGCCGAGCACCTCCGGCGGGGCCGCCGCGTCCAGCAGCGGGGCGATCCGGGCGCCCCGGTGCACGGCTCGGCGCAGGCCCACCAGCCGGGCCTTGAAGGGGCGGGCCGCCCCGGTGCCGATCAGCGCGTACAGCGCGTCGCCGAGCCGCTCCGCGTCGGCGGTCAGCCGCTGGTCCAACGACACGATGCGCGAGGCGAGTTCGGTGCTGCGCGGGATCCGGGAGGCGTCGAGCGCGGTGCTCGGCAGTCCGGCGGTCCGCACACCCACGGGGGAGCGGAACGGGCCGGCGGCGGGAGCGGTCACCGCGGGGGACGGGCCGGAGACCATCAGAACACCACCGGGATCCGGAAGGCGGCGCCCGGCCGCGCCGCACCGAGTGCCACCTGGAAGAGGACCGTCTCCTCCCCCGGGGCGAGCCCGAGCAGACGCTCGGCGCCGGCGGCGTCGTAGCCGTTGTGCACCCGGGCGGACAGCCCGTGGTGGGCCGCCACCACGCAGAGCAGGTGTGCCGCCGCCCCCGCGACCAGGTGCAGTCTGCGGAAGGCGTCCTCGCCGTGCTCCGCGACCGCGGCGCCGCGCCGGACGGCGAGGTAGGCGGTGCAGGCGGTGGCGCGGAAGTTCACCGACACCCGGCCCTCGGTCTGCCCGATCCGTTCGAGCATCGCGATCGGGTCGCCGTCGCGCACCCGCCGCAGACGGTTGCCGCTGTGCACGTAGTGGCCCGGCGCGGTGCCGTCGACGTTCCGCACCAGCAGGTGGCAGGAGAAGCCGGTGAACGGCGCCCCGGCGAGGGAGGCGCCGATGTGGGGGAGCAGCGCCCGCGGGGCGGCCACCGGGGCGGGGTCGAAGACCGCCGCGCCGGAGTGGCGGGAGCGCAGCACCGCGGCGAGGTCCGGCGGCAGCCAGGCCCGGCGGTCCGGGCGCGCCGCGGACGGCCCGATCTCCAGGTAGCCCATCGGGTGCTCCTCCGCGGCCGCGGACCAGCGCGCGCAGAGGCGGCGCAGGGGCTCCAGGCCCAGTCCGGGCCGGCTGCGCAGACCGAGCGCGGCGGCGACCAGGTGCACCGCGCCCAGCAGCATCCCCGCCTCTTGGGCGCACAGCCGCGGGGCGTAGTCGCCGTAGAGCCGCGCCGTCCGGGCGAACCGGCTGGTGATGACGAGGAACCGGGGCGTCGCGGGATCGTCGGCCATGTCGTCGCGCACCGGGCCGCACAGCGACGCGAGCTGGTGGTGGAGCGGATCGAAGCGGTACGCCCCGGCGGGCGTGACCAGGGTGAGTTCGCTCGGGTAGCGGCAGCGGGCGGAGGCGACGGCGCGGTGGAGCGGCCAGCCGCCCGGGGTCAGGTCGTGTTGGAGCAGACCGTAGGAGTAGTGCAGCAGCGCGGCGAGGACGACCGGGTCGGCGAGCGCGGCCGGGGAGCCGGGGGAGGGCGCGAGACGGAGCGGCGGTGCCGCCAGCGGGAGGCGCGGCCCGTCGGGAAGCGGGTCCTGGCCCGCGCCGGCCGGGCCCGGGGCCGGGGCTCCCGTGGCCAGGGTGTCCGGGATCGCCCGGCGGGAGTAGACCGCCTCCGACCACAGTGCCGCCGGGAACGGGCTGCCGTTCACCAAATTCCCGGCGATCGCGCCCGTCGGGCGGGTCACGCCGGCTCCGCGTCGAGGAAGCGCCCGGTGACCAGGTCCAGCACCGCCGTGTCGGCCACCGGCGACGGCGCGCCGCTTCCGCCGGCCCCGTCCAGCCCCGCCATCCGGCGCAGCAGGTGCAGGCAGAGCTGGTTGGCGGCGAGCGCCGCGACCGGGCCGCCCAGATAGGGACTCGGCCTCCGCGCGCGAGAGGCGCCCGCCGCGTACGCGCCGCCCGCCGCCCGCTGATCGGACCCGTCGCCCGCCGGCCCGTCGGCCACCGGCTGCTCCGGCGGACCGTCGGGATCGCCCACCGTGCTGATCACGAGGTGGTGACCGCGCCCCACCGCCTGCCCGTACCGCACCCCGCCGCGCACCGCGAGCGCACGGGCCCGGGCCGTGAGTTCCGGGTCGAACACGTCCGAGCCGAGCAGCAGCACACCCGCGTCCGCGGGCAGTGCGGACAGGTCCCCGCCCAGCTGCTGGTAGTGGAAGCGGCCGCCCTCCTCCCGGAGCAGCGCGACGCACTGGCGCAGTCGCGCCGTGTCCGTCGCCGGCCCGGCACCCTGGGCTCCCCCGACGGCCTGGAGGCGGACGTGCGCCACACCCGACGCCAGCAGGGCGAGGACCAGCGCGCCCGCCATCCGTCCGGTGCCGACGACCACGGGGGCGCAATCGCGATAGCGCTCGAAGCGGTGCTCGGGCGAATCCGCCCGCGCCGCGATGAAGTCGATCAGCGCGGCGTGGTGCGCACGGGCCCGCGGGTCCAGCCCGTGCGGCAGATCCGCCGTGGCGTCGCGCACGAAACCTTCCCGGGCCAGCAGTTCCACCAGCCCGCGGACGTGCTGCGCGGCCTGCGGCGGGAGGTCGGCGGTGAGCTGGTCCAGGGTGCGCCGACCGTCCAGGAACGGTCGCAGCCGTTCCAGCCAGGGGTGGATTCCCGGGAGCGCGAAGGCCGCGGTGTGCCGGGGGCCGCTGATCACCACGCCCCGGTCGGAGGGCAGCAGATGCGTGTCGGGAATCAGCCTCGGCCTCATCACCGCCTCCATCGGGATTCCTCGGTGGGAGTGAGCTTCCACGGGCGTGGGAGCGCCGACCGAAGCCGTGCTCGCGGTCCGCCGGCGGCCGACACTAGCGGACCCGAATGGTCTAGTCCATCCCCTTCACAGGGTGACGATCGTCAAGCTAGGGTCCGAACTGGGCGCTGATTCAGCGTTTTTGACACTCCATCACATCTGAAAGGAGGGTTCTGATGAACGAGATCAGCAACGGTTCGCCCTCGCTCGCTGCCGCGGTCGCCGACCTCGCGCTGGACCTCGACCTGGGCTCGCTGGCCGGGGACGAGCACAGCCAGTCGCTCACGGCGGGTCACGGCATGACCGAGGCGAGCGCGTCCTTCTGTTGCGCTCCGCCGCCGAACTGCTGCAACTGCAGCTGTTCCTGAGTCGCGGGGGGGGGGGGGGGGGGGGGGGCCCCCCCCCCCCCCCCCCCCCCCCCCCCCGCCCCCCCCCGCCCCCCCGCCGCGGGGGGGGGGGGGGGGGGGGCGCGCCCCCCCCCCCCCCGCCCCCCCCACCCCCCCCCCCGGCC
>NZ_JBIBUK010000019.1:0-143153 GCF_043079345.1 Streptomyces sp. NPDC015220
ACGCCCGGTTACATTCCGAACCCGGAAGCTAAGCCTCACAGCGCCGATGGTACTGCAGGGGGGACCCTGTGGGAGAGTAGGACACCGCCGAACAATCTTTGGAGGACCCCTGGTCCCAGCGTTCACGCTGGGACCAGGGGTCCTTTCTTTTTTTCTGCGTCAAACACAACCCGAAGCGCGCCGGGTACCCGGCTGCGTGAGAATGACTTTGCGGTACCGAAGACAGGAGTCACCGATGTCCACCAACTCTCCCGACGAGCGTCCCGAGCGCGATCAGCGCGGCCGGGACAGTGGTGACCGCGGTGACCGTGGCGGACACCGCGGAGGCCCGCGCCGCAGCAACGACCGTGGTGCCTACGGGCGCCGGGACGACGACCGCGGTGGCTATGGACGCCGCGACGACCGTCGGGGCGGCGAGCGCAACGACCGCGGGGACCGCGGCGGTTTCCGCCGTGACGACCGGCGTGACGACCGCCGCGATGACCGGCGTGATGATCGGCGTGAGGGGGACCGTGGTGGTCACGGTGGTTACGGTCGTCGCGACGACCGCGACCGTGGCTTCCGCCGGGACAGCGACCGTCCGGCCTTCCGCCGGGACAATGACCGTCCGTCTCACCGTCGTGACGACGACCGTCCCTCTTTCCGCCGTGACGACCGGCGCGATGACCGAGGGGACGACCGTCGGGGTGTCCGTCGTGACGACGAGCGCGGTGGGTACGGCCGCCGTGACGACGATCGCGGTCACGGTCGGCGTGACGACCGCCGTGACGGTGACCGTGGCGGTTTCGGCCGGCGTGACGACCGCGGCGGTTTCCGCCGCGATGACCGCCGCGATGACCGGCGTGAGGGGGACCGCGGTGGTTACGGTCGTCGCGACGACCGCGACCGTGGCTTCCGCCGGGACAGCGACCGTCCGGCCTTCCGCCGGGACGACCGGCGCGAGGGTGAGCGCGGGGACCGTCCGGCCTTCCGCCGGGACAATGACCGCCCGTCCCACCGTCGTGACGACGACCGTCCGTCGTACCGTCGTGACGACCGGCGCGAGGGTGAGCGCGGGGACCGTGGCGGTTTCCGCCGGGACAACGAGCGTCCGGCCTTCCGTCGTGATGACCGGCGCGAGGGTGAGCGCGGGGACCGTGGCGGTTTCCGCCGCGACGACGAGCGTCCGGCCTTCCGTCGTGATGACCGGCGCGAGGGTGAGCGCGGGGACCGTGGTGGCTTCCGCCGGGACAACGAGCGTCCGGCCTTCCGGCGTGACGACCGGCGCGACGATCGTCGTGATGACCGGCGCGAGGGTGAGCGCGGGGACCGTGGCGGTTTCCGTCGCGACGACGAGCGTCCGGCCTTCCGGCGTGACGACCGGCGCGACGATCGTCGTGATGACCGGCGCGAGGGTGACCGCGGTGAGCGTGGCGGGTTCCGTGGCCGTGACGACCGTGGTGGGCGTGGCCCCCGTCGTGACGACCGAGGCGGCCGCCCCGCTGGTTTCCGCGGTCGGGACGACCGACGGGACGACCGGCGCGACGACCGGCGTGATGACCGCCGTGGCGGTGGCCGGTTCCGTGACGAGCGGGACCGCGACCGGGAGCCGATCAAGCGGCTGCCCATCCCGGAGGAGGTCACCGGGGAGGAGATCGACAGCGACGTGCGGCAGGAGCTCCAGAGCCTGCCCAAGACGCTCGCCGACGACGTCGCCAGGAACCTGGTGATGGTCGCCCGGCTCATCGACGAGGACCCCGAGGCCGCCTACGGCTACTCCAGGGTCGCCCTGCGGCTGGCCTCGCGCGTCGCCGCCGTACGGGAGGCGGCCGGGTTCGCCGCGTACGCGAGCCAGAAGTACAGCGAGGCGCTCGCCGAGTTCCGGGCGGCCCGCCGGATGACCGGCAACGTGGACCTGTGGCCCGTCATGGCGGACTGCGAGCGTGGGCTCGGCCGGCCCGAGAAGGCGCTGGACATGGCCGGTGCGCCGGAGGTGCACAAGCTCGACAAGGCCGGCCAGGTGGAGATGCGGCTCGTGGCGGCCGGCGCCCGGCGGGACATGGGGCAGCTCGAGGCGGCCATCGTGACGCTGCAGAGCCCCGAGCTGGCCTCCAACTCCGTCCAGCCGTGGACGGCGCGGCTGCGTTACGCCTACGCCGACGCGCTGCTCGCCGTCGGCCGTGAGGCGGAAGCGAGGGAGTGGTTCGCCAAGACCGTCGAGGCCGACCGGGACGGCAGCACCGACGCCTCGGACCGTCTCGCCGAGCTGGACGGCGTGGAGTTCACCGACGCGCTCGACGAGAGTGCCGACAGCGGCGAGGCCGCCGAGACGGAGAAGTCCGCCGAGAGCGCCGAGAGCGCCGACGGCGGCGTCCCGTCCCGTGAGGCGCGCGCCGAGTCCGCCGGGGACGGCACGTCCGACACGGCGGAGAAGGCCGGGAAGGCCGAGAAGGAAGAGGACGAGGCCGACGACGAGGACTGACGCAGTCGGTCACCGAGGGCAGGCACCCGGCCGCGGGGCCTGCCCTCTGTCGTGTCCGGATGAACCTGGCAAGGCCGGTCCGTCAGTGCCCGAGCCTCAGAGGTCGAGCGCGCGCAGCACCAGTCCCGAGGCCGGCTTGGGGCCGAACGACGTCGACTTCCGGGGCATCGTGACGCCCTGGCGGGCCAGGTCGCGCACGACCTCCTCGCGGACCGGGTGCATCAGCACGGCCGTGCCGCCGTCGCGCTCGGCCTTCCGTACCGTGGCGACCGTGTCGTGGATGTAGGCGATGCGGGCCGGATCGTCCTCGGCGATGTGCCAGACGTGTTCCAGGAGCGTGGCGTGCAGGACCGTCGCGTCGAGAGTGCGCCAGGCGGCCGGGCGGTCCGCGGGGATCGTGCGGGCCAGGAGAGCCGGATCCGGGCGGTCCACGAGGTGGAAGGAGCCGTCGCCGGCGAGCAGGAAGGCATTGCCCGCGCACGCGGCGTCCGCCAGGGCCTCCAGGGCGTCGGCGAGGGAAGCGTCCAGTCGCCGTACGCGGAACAGGCCGTCCAGCGCGGACAGCGCGTCGGCGACGGGCACGCCGTGCAGCAGGCGGTGGATGGCCCGGACCCGGAGCGGGTACCGGGCGGTGTCCACGAGGAGGACCAGGCCGTAGTCCCAGGCGCTGGGGGAGGCGTGCTCCGTGCGCAGCCGCCGGTAGGTCGCCCAGCGGTGGTGACCGTCGGCGATCAGGGCCTGGTGCTGGACCAGGTCCTCCTGGATCGCCGTCAGGTCCGCGGGGTCGGTGACGACCCACAGACGGTGGCTGAAACCGTCCTCGGTGGTCGTCGACAGCAGCGGAGGCTGTTCGGCGGTGCGTTCGAGAACCACGGTCGTGGCGGCGGTCGAGCCGTTGCCGCGGTAGGTGAGCAGCAGCGGTTCGAGGTTCGCGCTGGTCGCCCGCATCAGGGCGGCGCGGTCGGCGACGACGTGCGGCATCACGTCCTCGTGCGGCAGCACCACGCCCTCGGCCGGGTCCGACACGCGCAGTGCGCCGATCAGTCCGCGCTGGAGCATGCCGTTGCCGTCACGCTGCTCGTAGACGTACAGGCCGGGCTCGGGGTCGGCGGTCAGGACGCCCTCGGACAGCCAGCGACGCAGGGTCTGGGCGGCCTGCTCGTTGCGGGCGGTGGGCGTGCCGGCCTGGGGCAGGATAAGACGGACGATGTTGTGGGGGTCCGCGGACTGGAGGTGGTGCAGGCCGTCGGGGCGTACGACGACGTCGTACGGCGGTGACGTCACGGCGGCCAGGCTTCCGACCCGGTCGGGGTCGTAACGAAGGCCCCGGAACGGGGTGAGGTCCAGGCCTCGGCGCGGTGTTGCCGGTGAGTGACCTGCTGTGTTCATCCCGGCATCGTACGTGTGTCAGCGGCATGGGGGATGATCGGGTGAAAGCCGGTACCACGAGGAGCGATGCGGAATGAGTCAGGGCGTCAGGACGAGGCCCGAGGGCAGTGGACAGGCCCTGAGCGAGAGGTACGACACGGCCCTGCTCGACCTGGACGGGGTGGTGTACGCGGGAGGTGAGGCGATCACGCACGCGGTCGACTCGCTGGCCGCCGCCCGCGCGGGCGGCATGCACCTGGCGTACGTCACCAACAACGCCCTGCGCACCCCGGAGGCGGTGGCCGCGCACCTGACCGAGCTGGGGATAGCGGCGGAGGGTTCCGACGTGGTCACCTCGGCGCAGGCGCTGGCGCGGCTGATCGCCGGTCAGGTGCCCGACGGGTCCCGGGTCCTGGTGATCGGCGGGGAGGGGCTGCGGGTGGCGTTGCGCGAGCGCGGCCTGGAACCGGTCGAGTCGGCCGAAGACGACCCGGCGGCGGTGGCGCAGGGCTACGGCGGACCGGAGCTGCCGTGGGGGCGCTTCGCCGAGGCGTGTTACGCCATTCATCGCGGCGTGCCGTGGTTCGCCTCCAACACCGATCTGACGATCCCGAGCGCGCGCGGGATCGCGCCGGGCAACGGCGCCGCGGTGGAGGTCGTCCGGATCGCCACGGGCGCCGAGCCGCAGGTGGCGGGCAAGCCGTTGCCGCCCATGCACCGCGAGACGATCCTGCGCACCGGCGCGCGGCGGCCCCTGGTGGTCGGGGACCGGCTGGACACGGACATCGAGGGCGCGTTCAACGGCGGGGTCGACTCGCTGCTCGTGCTGACCGGTGTGACCGACGGGGCGCGGTTGCTCGCCGCGCCGCCGCACCACCGGCCGACGTATGTCGACGCCGATCTGCGGGGGCTGCTCACCGGGCAGCCGGAAATCACCCAGGAGGGTGACGGTTTCCGGTGCGGCGGGTGGACGGCGACGGCGGGGGCGGACCGGCTGGAGGTCAGCGGCGACGGGCAGGCGCTGGACGGACTGCGGGCGCTGTGCGCGGCGGCGTGGACGGCGGGCGGGGAGAGCGCGTGCGAACTGGACGGGGAGAAGGCGCTGACACGACTCGGACTGTGAGCGCGGGGTACCCCTTCGAGGTTCACCAGGTACGCGGCGTCGATGATTTGGCGAGGGTAGGCTAACCTAACCTGGTGTTGGTCGACAGTCCTCCCGAAGAGCGCGCGGCAGCCGCCGCCGCGCCCCCGACCCGTCGTGGGACACGAGTCGCCGGACTCCTGCTCTCCGCCATGATCATGGTGCTCGTCGCCCTGGTGAGCATCGCGGTGGGGGCGAAAGAGCTGTCCCTCGCCCAGGTCTGGCACGGTCTGTTCCAGGACTCGGGGACGTACGGCGACGTGGTGGTCGGCGAGCGGCTGTCCCGGACGGTCCTCGGTCTGCTCGCCGGAGCCGCGCTCGGGCTGTCCGGGGCCGTGTTGCAGGCGCTGACCCGCAATCCGCTGGCCGACCCGGGAGTCCTCGGCATCAACGCGGGCGCGTCGGCCGCCGTCGTCACCGCCATCACGTACTTCGGCGTGACCAGCCTGAGCGGCTACGTCTGGTTCGCGTTCCTGGGCGCCGCCGCCGTGGGCGCGCTGGTGTGGTTCCTCGGCGGCAGCCGGGGCGCCACACCGGTACGGCTGGCGCTCGCCGGCACCGCGATCGGAGCCGCGCTCTACGGCTATGTCCAGGCCGTGATGATCATGGACGACGCGGCGCTGGGCAGGATGCGCTTCTGGACGGTCGGCTCCCTGGCCTCCGCCACGAACGCGACCATCGTCCAGGTGCTGCCGTTCATGCTCGTCGGCACGGTCCTCGCCCTGCTGCTGGCCCGGCCGCTCAACGCCATGGCGATGGGCGACGACACCGCCCGCGCCCTCGGCGCCCATCTGAACCGCACCCGGGCGCTGGCCATGCTCGCCGCGACCGTGCTGTGCGGGGCCGCGACCGCCGCCTGCGGGCCCATCGTCTTCGTCGGGCTGATGGTGCCGCACGTCGTCCGTTCCTTCACCGGACCCGATCTGCGCTGGATCCTGCCCTACGCCACGGTCCTGTCGCCGGTGCTGCTGCTCGGCGCCGACGTGGTCGGCCGGGTCGTCGCCCGGCCCGCCGAGGTCCAGGTCGGGGTCGTCACCGCGATCATCGGCGGCCCGGTGTTCATCCTGCTCGTACGGCGACGGAGGACGGCCCAGCTGTGAAGACCACCCGGGCTCCCGGCGCCGCCCCCGCCTCCGGCGCCGCAGGCACTCCGCGTGCCACCGCCCGTACCACGCGGGCCGTCCGCGTCCCCGGCGGGCTGTCCTTCCGCCTCGACGCGCGGGCCTTCACCGTCGTCGTCCTGCTGGTGCTGGCCGCGCTCGCCGCGAGCGTCGTGCTGATCGGCACCGGCGACTTCCCGATCCCGGCCTCCGACGTACTGAGGACCCTCGTCGGCCAGGGCGACCGGGGCCAGGAGTTCATCGTCCGCGAGCTGCGGCTGCCTCGGGTCCTCGTCGGGCTGCTGGTCGGCGCCTGTCTGGGCCTGGGCGGCGCGCTGTTCCAGTCCGTCTCCCGCAATCCGCTGGGCAGCCCGGACGTGCTCGGCCTCTCGCAGGGCGCGACGGCCGGCGCGCTCGTGGTGATCGTCCTGTTCTCGGGCGGCGCCACCGCGGTCACCCTCGGCGCGCTCGTGGGCGGCCTGGTGACCGGGCTGGCCATCTACCTCCTGGCCTGGAAGCAGGGCGTGCACGGATACCGGCTGGTCCTGGTCGGCATCGGCGTCAACGCGGTCGTCACCGCCGTCAACGGCTACCTCATCACCAAGGCCGACTTCGTGGACGCGGCCCGCGCGGTCGTCTGGATGACCGGCTCGCTCAACGGGCGCGACTGGACCCAGGTCCGGCCGCTGCTCGTCCTGTGCGTGGTGCTCCTCCCGCTGGTCCTCGCCAACGCGCGCGGGCTGCGGATGCTGGAGATGGGCGACGACACGGCCTACGCCCTCGGGGTGCGCGTCGAGCGGGTACGGCTGGTGATGATGGGCTCCGCCGTCCTGCTCACCGCCGCCGCCACCGCCGCCGCCGGACCCGTCGCCTTCGTGGCCCTGACCGCGCCGCAGCTCGCCCGGCGCCTGACCCGCTCACCCGGCCCCAACCTGGTGCCCTCCCTGTGCATGGGCGCCGCCCTGCTGGTCACCGCCGACTGGGCCTCACAGCGCGCCTTCGGCGCCGACCAGCTGCCCGTCGGCGTGGTCACCGGCGTGCTCGGCGGGGGCTACCTGCTGTGGCTGCTGGTCACCGAGCGCAAGAAGGGCCGCATATGAGCACCCGCGGCACCGCAGTGAACGACCCGAGGAGCACCGTGAACCGTCTGTCCGCCGACAACGTCACCCTCGCCTACGACCAGCGGGTCATCGCCGAACAGCTGTCGGTGGAGATCCCCGACAACTCCTTCACGGTGATCGTCGGACCGAACGCGTGCGGCAAGTCGACGCTGCTGCGGGCGCTGTCGAGGATGCTCAAGCCCACCGACGGCCGGGTGCTGCTCGACGGCCAGGCCATCCAGTCGATGCCCGCGAAGCAGGTCGCCCGGACGCTCGGCCTGCTGCCGCAGTCGTCGGTCGCGCCGGACGGGATCACCGTCGGCGACCTGGTGGGCCGGGGCCGCTACCCGCACCAGGGCATCCTGCGGCAGTGGTCCGCCGAGGACGAGCGGGTGGTACGGGAGTCCATGGAGCGGACCGGGATCGCCGAGCTCGCCGAGCGGTACGTCGACGAGCTGTCGGGCGGTCAGCGCCAGCGCGTGTGGATCGCGATGGCGCTGGCCCAGCAGACGCCGCTGCTGCTGCTCGACGAGCCGACCACGTACCTGGACATCCAGCACCAGATCGACGTCCTGGACCTGTGCGCCGATCTGCACGAGGAGCAGGGGCGCACGCTCGTCGCCGTGCTGCACGACCTCAACCACGCCGCCCGCTACGCCACCCACCTCGTCGCGCTGCGCGGCGGCAGGGTGATCGCCCAGGGCGCGCCGAACGACATCGTCACGGCCGGCCTGGTGGAGGAGGTCTTCGGGCTGCGCTGCCAGGTCATCGAGGACCCCGAGACCGGGACGCCGCTGGTGGTGCCGGCCGCGCGCAAGGCACGGGCCGGTCTGCCGGCGGGCGCGCGCGGCGCCGTCGCCGCGGAAGCCTCCTGAGCGGCCTCCCGCGCCGGCCCGCGGGCCCGGACTTCCCGGGCCCCGGGCTCATCGCCCCGGACCTCCCGGGCCGGGCCGCCGCACGGCGGCTGCGCCGGCCGACCGCCGCGCGGGGACCGGGTGCGCGGGTGCGGCGCGCTACAGCAGCTTCCGGAGGCGGAACAGGTCCAGCAGGCTCGCCTCCAGCTTCACCCGGCCCGAACCCCAGGCGGTGGCGAAGTTCAGCTCGCCGCCGACCAGCGCGAGCAGGTCGTCGCCGGTCATGGCGAGCCGTATCTGGGCCTTCTCGGGCGGCCCGCCCCGCACGGTGTCCCGCACGTCGATGCGACCGCCGGTCAACCGGCCGACGAAGGTGACGTCGAGGTCCTTGATGTGGCAGCTCACCGAGCGGTCCAGGGCGGCCGCCTCGCGGACGTCCCCCTCGGCGCTCGTCATGTTGTCCGAGAGCTTCTCGAGTGCGGTACGGCACTCCTCGATCGTGGCCATCGGGACCGACGGTACCCCAGGGCTTCGCGATAGCGTCTGGGCATGAGCGACTCTGTGACCGGGACGGAGGCCCCGGCGGAAACCGCGCCGGCCGAGGGCGAGGCGCCGGAACCCGCCGACGACCCCGCCGCGCCCGCCCCTCTCGACGTCCCCCGCACGCCCACCGGCGACGCCGGCGTCGACGCGGCCCTGGAACGGCTCGGTGACGCCGATCACCTCGCCACCGACGGGCACGTGGAGGTGTACGAGGATGTACACCGGGGGCTGCGCGACGCGCTCACCGCGCTCGACGCCCGCCCGGGACCTCCGGTTCCCGTCCGTGACCCGGGGGCCGGCCCCCGATGAGACCCTTCGGGTCACACCGTCTCGACCGCCGTACCGACACAGGAGCTGAACCGAACGTGGCAGGAGTCGCACGCCGCCGTCTCGACGCGGAGCTGGTCCGCCGCAAACTCGCCCGCTCGCGCGAGCACGCCAGCCAGCTGATCGCCGCCGGGCGGGTCACCGTCGGCAAGACCGTCGCGACCAAACCCGCCACGCAGGTGGAGACCGCCGCCGCCATCGTCGTCTCGGCCGACGACAGCGACCCAGAGTACGTCTCGCGCGGCGGCCACAAGCTGGCCGGCGCACTGGCGGCCTTCGTGCCCCAAGGACTCGTCGTCCAGGGACGGCGGGCGCTGGACGCCGGCGCCTCCACCGGAGGCTTCACCGATGTGCTGCTGCGCGCGGGCGCCGCGCACGTCGTCGCCGTCGACGTCGGATACGGACAACTCGCGTGGTCTCTCCAGCAGGATGAACGCGTCACCGTCAAGGACCGTACGAACGTACGCGAGCTGACGCTGGAGGCGATCGACGGAGAACCCGTGGGGCTGGTCGTGGGAGATCTGTCCTTCATCCCGCTCGGCCTGGTGCTGCCCGCCCTGGTGCGGTGCGTGCGGCCGGACGCCGATCTGGTGATGATGGTCAAGCCGCAGTTCGAAGTGGGCAAGGAGCGGCTGGGCAGCGGGGGTGTCGTACGGAGTCCGGAGCTGCGGGCGGAGGCCGTGCGGGGCGTTGCGGGCCGGGCGTGGGAACTGGGGCTCGGGGTGCGGGGCGTGACCGCGAGTCCGCTGCCCGGTCCGTCCGGCAATGTCGAGTACTTTCTGTGGCTGCGTGCCGGGGCGCCCGCCCTGGACCCGGCCGACGTTGACCGTGCAGTGGCGGAGGGGCCGCGTTGACACAGACCCAGGCTCGGACACAGACCCGGGCTCGTACCGTTTTCCTGCTGGCGCACACCGGCCGGCCGGCCGCCGTCCGCAGTGCCGAACTGGTGGTCAAGGGGCTGCTGCGCTCCGGGATCGGTGTGCGCGTCCTGGAGGCGGAGGCGTGCGACCTGCCGCTGCCCGGCGAGGTGGAACTGGTGGGGGAGGCCACGCCGCAGTGCCTGGACGGGTGCGAGCTGCTGATCGTCCTCGGCGGTGACGGCACGCTGCTGCGCGGCGCGGAGTTCGCCCGCGCCTCGGGGGTGCCGATGCTGGGCGTCAACCTGGGCCGCGTCGGGTTCCTCGCCGAGGCGGAGCGGGACGATCTCGACAAGGTCGTCGACCGGGTGGTGAGCCGGGCCTACGAGGTCGAGGAGCGCATGACCGTGGACGTGGTCGTGCACCGCAACGGGGACGTGGTGCACACCGACTGGGCGCTGAACGAGGCGGCCGTGCAGAAGGTGTCCGCCGAACGGATGCTGGAGGTCGTGCTGGAGATCGACGGGCGGCCGGTGACGGGTTTCGGCTGCGACGGAATCGTGTGCGCCACCCCGACCGGGTCCACGGCGTACGCCTTCTCCGCCGGCGGGCCCGTGGTGTGGCCGGAGGTGGAGGCGCTGCTGATGGTGCCGATCAGCGCGCACGCCCTGTTCGCCAAGCCGCTGGTCACCTCGCCCGACTCGGTGCTGGCCGTCGAGGTGCTGCCGCACGTTCCGCCGGGGGTCCTGTGGTGCGACGGGCGGCGCACGGTCGAGCTGCCGCCGGGCGCCCGGGTGGAGGTGCGGCGCGGAGCGGTGCCGGTACGGCTGGCCCGGCTGCACCACGCGTCGTTCACCGACCGTCTGGTGGCCAAGTTCGCCCTGCCGGTCTCCGGGTGGCGCGGCGCGCCGCACTAGCGGGCGTACCGGCGTACCGGCGTACCGGCGTACCGGCGTACCGGCGTACCGGCGTACCGGCGTACCGGCGTACCGGCGTACCGGCGCGTCGGAAACGAGTGGGCGGGGCGGCGGTAACGGCCCGCGGCCCACCCGGTCGGGTGGGGCGGCGTCGGACAACGCGAGGAAAACCTCGTATGGTCGGGGTCGTGTTGGAGGAGATGCGGATACGGTCGCTCGGGGTGATCGACGACGCGGTCGTCGAGCTGTCGCCCGGCTTCACCGCCGTCACGGGTGAGACGGGCGCGGGCAAGACCATGGTGGTCACCAGCCTGGGGTTGCTGCTGGGCGGGCGCGCGGACCCGGCGCTCGTGCGGATCGGGGCCGGCAAGGCGGTCGTGGAGGGACGGGTCGCCGTGCCCCCGGGCGCCGCGGCGGTCGTCCGCGCGGAGGAGGCCGGGGCCGAGCTGGACGACGGTGCGCTGCTGATCAGCCGTACCGTGTCCGCCGAAGGACGCTCACGGGCGCACCTGGGCGGGCGGAGCGTGCCCGTGGGGCTGCTCGCCGAGCTCGCCGACGACCTGGTGGCCGTGCACGGGCAGACCGACCAGCAGGGGCTGCTGAAGCTGACCCGGCAGCGGCAGGCGCTGGACCGGTACGCGGGCGACGCCGTCGCCGTGCCGCTGGCCAAGTACACCGGGGCCTACCGGCGGCTGCGGGCCGTCTGCGCCGAGCTGGAGGAGATCACCACGCGGGCGCGGGAGCGGGCCCAGGAGGCCGACCTGCTCCGCTTCGGCCTCGACGAGATCGCAGGGGTCGAGCCGCGCGCCGGCGAGGACGTGGAGCTGGCCGAGGAGGCGGAGCGGCTCGGCCACGCCGAGGCCCTGGCGTCCGCCGCGACGGTCGCGCACGCCGCTCTCGCGGGCAACCCGGAAGACCCCGAGGGCATCGACGCGGCGACCCTCGTCGCGGGCGCCCAGCGGGCCCTGGAGGCGGTGCGCGCGCACGACCCGGCGCTGTCCGCCCTCGCCGACCGGATCGGCGAGATCGGCATCCTGCTCGGCGACGTGGCCGGGGAGCTGGCGGGCTACGCCGACGACCTGGACGCCGATCCGCTGCGGCTGGCCGCGGTGGAGGAGCGGCGGGCCGCGCTGACCGCGCTGACCCGCAAGTACGGCGAGGACGTGGGAGCCGTGCTGGCCTGGGCCGAGTCGAGCGCCGCGCGGCTGACCGAGCTGGACTCGGACGACGAGCGGATCGGGGAGCTGACCGCCGAGCGGGACGGGCTGCGCGCCGAGCTGGGCGGCCTGGCGCAGGCGCTCACCGACGCCCGCACCGAGGCCGCCGAGCGGTTCGCCGCCGCCGTGACCGCCGAGTTGGCCTCCCTGGCCATGCCGCACGCGCGCGTGTCGTTCGACATCCGGCGGACCGAGGACCCGGACGGAGTCGAGGTGGACGGCCGGACGGTCGCCTACGGGCCGTCCGGTGTCGACGAGGTCGAACTGCTGCTCGCCCCGCACCCGGGCGCGCCGCCCCGGCCGATCGCCAAGGGCGCCTCCGGCGGTGAGCTCTCGCGCGTGATGCTGGCCGTCGAGGTGGTGTTCGCGGGCACGGACCCGGTCCCGACGTACCTCTTCGACGAGGTCGACGCGGGCGTCGGCGGCAAGGCCGCCGTGGAGATCGGGCGGCGGCTCGCCAAGCTGGCGCGGACGGCGCAGGTCGTCGTCGTCACGCATCTGCCGCAGGTGGCCGCCTTCGCCGACCGGCAGCTGCTGGTGGAGAAGACCGACGACGGCTCGGTGACCCGGTCGGGCGTGAAGGTGCTGGAGGGCGAGGAGCGGATCCGGGAGCTCTCCCGCATGCTGGCCGGCCAGGAGGACTCCGAGACGGCCCGCGCCCACGCCGAGGAACTGCTCGCCACCGCCAGGGCGGATCTGTAGGGCCGCGCGGCGAGGGCTGCGTAGGCTGGCGGGATGATCACGCGTCCCGCCGTCTCCCTCGCCCTGGCCGCCGGACTCGCCCGCGCCGGAACCGCCGTTCTGCGCGCCGCCGCGCCCGGTGGCCGACGGCGCTGGGAGCGGACCAACCACGCGGGCCGCGCCGTGGGGCTGTACGCCGGACCGGCGGCGGCCCTGGCGGCGGCGGTCGCCGCCGGACGGGTGCGGCCGGCCGCCGGGTTCGCCGTGCTGGCCGCCGGCGCCTGCGGCGCCTACGACGACATCGCCGGGGCCGGCGACCCGCGGCGCGGGTTCCGGGCGCACCTCTCCGCGCTGCGGGACGGCGAGGTCACCAGCGGGGCGGTCAAACTGTTCGGCATCGGCGCCGCCGGGCTGCTCGCCGGGGCGCTGCTGAAGGAACGGCCCGTCGACAGGCTGCTCGCCGGTGTGGTGATCGCCGGGGCCGCGCACACCGTCAACCTCGTCGACGTGCGCCCCGGGCGCGCCGCCGGCGCGGTGCTCGCGCTCGCCGCGCCCGGGCTGCTGCGGCGCGGGCAGGGGGCGGAACTGGCCGCCGTGGCCATCGGGGCCGCCGCGGCCGTCCTGCCCGACGACTTGGGGGAGCGCGCCATGATCGGTGACACGGGGGCGCACGCCCTGGGCGCGGCCCTGGGCGCGGCGACCGTCGTGTGCAACGGGCGCGCCGGGCTGCTCGCGCATGCGGTCGCCTTCGTGGCGGCGGCCGTCCAGGGCGACCGGGTGAGTGCGCTCGCCCGCTCCCTCTGACGGCACCGGCGCGCGCGGGCCAGTGCGCCACTTTCACTCATGTGAGTGACCCTGCCCGTCGTGTCGGCCCGTCACCACGCGCCCGCCGTCCCGTGGCGTGCCCGGAACACCCGTACGTACTGGCATCCTTGGGGCGGGGGCGGCACGCGGAGAGGCGCGCGCGGTTCGGCCCTCGCCCCGACACCCCGTGCACGATCTTCGGTACGTTTCCCCGTGACCACCCGGCGCCGGCCCAGCGGACGCCGAACCATCCGACGCCGCACCGCCCGACGCCCAGCGTCCGACGCCCAGCATCCGACGCCCAGCATCCGACGCCCAGCATCCGACGCGAACCATCGACGCCGAAACAGGAGCCCCGGCCGCGTGAGCCCCGTGAGCAGCCACGTATCGCACGGTCAGTCGCCGCTGCGCACCGTGCAGGTGCTGGGCGGCGGCAACGCCGGCAGCAGCGCGCACGTACGTTCGCTGGCCGCGGGCCTGGTCGCGAGGGGCGTGCGGGTCACGGTGTGCGCCCCTACAGAGGTCGACCGCGCCTACGGCTTCGTCGAGGCCGGGGCCTCGCACGTCCATGTGCCGCGCAGCAGCGACCCGGTGTCCGTGGCCGCGCTGCGGACGGTGTGCGCGGGCGCCGACCTGGTGCACGCGCACGGCCTGCACGCCTCCTTCCGGGCGGCCCTGGCGCTCAGCGGCCGTCACACCCCGCTCGTGGTCACCTGGCACAACCACGGCCACGCCGAAGGGCCCCGAGCGCACCTGCTGCGCGTACTGGAACGGCGCGTGGTCAAGGCCGCCACCGTCGTGCTCGGCACCACCTCCGAGCTGGTGGACCGGGCCCGCGGCCGCGGCGCCCGGGACGCCCGGCTCGCCGCGGTCGCCGTGCCGCGGCCGCGTTCCGGATACGAGCACCCGGACCGCCCGTGCCCCAAGGTGCGTGCCGAACTCGGCTGCACCGGGCGGCCGTTGCTCATCTCCGTCGCCTCCCTGGACCCGCACCGTGGCCACGAACTGCTGCTGGACGCCGCCCGCGCCTGGCGGTCCGCGGACCCCGTGCCGCTGGTCGTGATCGCGGGGGAGGGGCCGCTGCGCACGGTGCTGCAACGACGGATCGAGGACGAGCGGCTGCCCGTGCGGCTGCTCGGACGGCGCGACGACGTCGGCGAACTCCTCGCCGCCGCCGACCTCGCCCTGCTGCCCGGCAGCGGGGAGGCCCGCTCCGTGCTCGCGCAGGAAGCCCTGCACGCGCGCGTGCCGCTGGTCGCCGCGCGGACCGGCGGCATCGCCGAACTCGTCGGCGCCGCCGCCGAACTCGTCCCGCACCGCGATCCGGAGGCGTTCGCCGCCGCGGTCGTACGGCTGCTGGGCGACCCCGAACGCCGGCAGGCGCTGCGGGAACTGGGCACCCGGCAGGCGGCCACCTGGCCCACCGAGGACGAGACCGTCGCCCAGGTGCTGAGCGTGTACGACGAGTTGACCCAGCCCAGGCCCCTCGGCCAGCGACTGGTCACGGGCTAGCACCCCCGGGGGTGCCTCCTGCTCGAAGAAGCTCGGGGGAGTGCGGGCCCCGGGTTCTCGTACGGGACGTACTCGGGCTTCCGGCCGGCGCGGCCAGTGGCGGCCCCCTGCTCGAAGAGCTCGGGGGAGTCGTGCCGGGCCTCGCGACGGGGCGAACGTCGCCTGTTCGCGGAGCTAGGGCACGTGCCGGCGGGCGCGCAGGGCGAGGCTCAGCGCCAGCACCGTCTGCGGGTCGTCGAGGTCGGTGCCCAGCAACTCTCCGATGCGGGCCAGACGGTTGTAGAGCGTCTGCCGGTTCAGATGGAGCTCGCGGGCCGTCTCCGCCTTGCGGCCCGCGTGCGCCAGATACGTCTGCAGGGTGGGCAGCAGCGGTGGCCTCGACCGACTGTCGTGGTCCTGGAGCGGACCGATCGCACGGTCCACGAAGGCCGCCAGGTCCGGATGGTCGCGCAACCGCCACAGCAGCAGGTCGATGTCCAGACGGCGGGCGTCGTACCAGGCCCGTTCCGGCAGCCCCTGTGCCGCCGTCGCCGTCTCGGCCGCGTGCCGCAGCCCCGCCGAGGCGGCCGCCCAGCCGCCCGCGACACCGACCACCACCACCGGTGGCTGCGCGCCCGGCCGGTGCAGACCGGCCCGTTCCACACCGGCCCGCAGCGCCGCCGCGACCCGGTCCGCGACCGCCGCCCGCTCCGCCTCCGAGCGCAGCCCGACCAGCAGCGGCACCCTGCCCTCCACCGGCCGAACGCCCAGCAGCACCGGCACTCCCACCGCGGCCAGCTCCTCGGCGACCGCCCGCGCCAGCACCGCCCAGCCGCCGCCGGGCGCCAGGATGTCCCCGAGCCGCATGACCACGGGCAGCAGCGGGCTGCCGCCCGGCTTGAATCCGAGGACGCGGGCCTGCGCCGGGGCGTCCTCGGCGGCGATCCGGCCCTCGGCGAGGTCGGTGAGGAAGTCGCCGCGTCCGCGCGCCGCCAGTTCCTCCTCCTGGCGGGCCTGCATCAGCACCACGGCCAGGATGCCCGCGGCCCGTTCGGCGGTCATCCGGTGCACCGGGGCGAGCGGCGAGCGGACCGGCAGCAGTACCAGCCGGGCACGGACCGCACCCGTGCCGGGACCGCCGCCGGGCACGTCCACCAGGACCGAACCGGTCGGGGGCGGGGCGTCCTTGTGCTGGCCGCGCAGCCCCTCCCAGACCTGGAGCGGATCGGCGCCCTCGGGTCCGGAGCCGGCCGCGTACAGCAATCGGCCGTCCGGCGTCTCCAGGAAGACCGGGTTGGCGGCGGAGTCGGCCAGGATGGCCAGGACCTGCGGCACCCCACCGCCGCCGAGCAGCGCCTCGGTGCACCGGCGGTGCACCTCCTCGGCGCGCTGGAGCAGTGCGTAGTGGCCGTTGACGATCTCCGTGTGGATCTCCTCGGTCACCGTCACGAACGGCACCTCGCGGTGCAGCTGGACGAGCGGGAGACCGGCGCTGCGGGCCGTCTCGACGAGGGCGGCGGGCAGCCGCGCGAAACGGGGGCCCAGCTCCACCACGAGGGCCGCGATGCCGCGCTCGGCGAGGGTGCGGACGAACGCGCGCTGGTCGGCGGGACGGGTGCCCAGACCGTAGCCGGTGGTCAGCAGCAGTTCGCCGCCCTTGAGGAGGGAGGCGATGTTGGGGACCTCGCCGGCGTGCACCCAGCGGACGGTGCGGCCCAGCCGGTCGGCGCCGGCCATGATCTCGGGCAGCCCGCTGCGGAGGCCGGGGAGTTCGAGGGCGCGCTGGACGGTGATCCCCGCGCCCTCGGTGTCGAGTCTGCGGTCCATGAAAGCGGACGCTACCCGTGGCCACGTCGCCGGGGCAGCCTCGGGTGACCGGAGTGCGGCCCCCGCTCGCCGCCCGGCGGCCGGGCTCAGCCTCCGTACGCCCCGCTCGCCGTCAGGCGCAGGGCCGTGTCGATCAGCGGCACGTGGCTGAAGGCCTGGGGGAAGTTGCCCACCTGGCGTTGCAGCCTCGGGTCCCATTCCTCGGCCAGCAGCCCCAGGTCGTTGCGCAGGGACAGCAGCTTCTCGAAGAGCTTCCGCGCCTCGTCGACGCGGCCGATCATGGCCAGGTCGTCGGCCATCCAGAACGAGCAGGCCAGGAAGGCGCCCTCGTCGCCGGGGAGGCCGTCGACGCCCGCGTGTTCGCCGTCGGTGGGATAGCGCAGGATGAAGCCGTCCGGCGTGGACAGCTCGCGCTGGATCGCCTCGATGGTGCCGATGACGCGCTTGTCGTCCGGCGGCAGGAAGCCCATCTGCGGGATGAGGAGCAGGGACGCGTCCAGCTCTTTCGAGCCGTAGGACTGCGTGAAGGTGTTGCGCTCCTCGTCGTAACCCTTCTCGCACACGTCCCGGTGGATCTCCTCGCGCAGGTCCTTCCAGCGCTCCAGCGGGCCGTCGACGTCGCCGGACTCCATCAGCTTGATCGTGCGGTCCACCGCGACCCACGCCATGACCTTGGAGTGCACGAAGTGGCGGCGCGGCCCGCGCACCTCCCAGATGCCCTCGTCCGGCTCCTGCCAGTGCTTCTCCAGGTAGCGGATCAGCTTCAGCTGGAGCAGGGAGGCGTAGTCGTTGCGGGCCAGGCCCGTCATGTGGGCCAGGTGCAGCGCCTCGGTGACCTCGCCGTAGACGTCCAGCTGGAGCTGGTGCGCGGCGCCGTTGCCCACCCGGACCGGCGCGGAGTTCTCGTAGCCCGGCAGCCAGTCCAGCTCCGCCTCCCCGAGCTCGCGCTCGCCGGCGATGCCGTACATGATCTGAAGGTTGTCCGGGTCGCCGGCGACGGCCCGCAGCAGCCACTCGCGCCAGGCGCGCGCCTCCTCGCGGTAGCCGGTGCGCAGCAGCGAGGACAGGGTGATCGCCGCGTCGCGCAGCCAGGTGTAGCGGTAGTCCCAGTTGCGCACCCCGCCGATGTCCTCCGGCAGGGAGGTGGTCGGGGCCGCGACGATGCCGCCGGTGGGGGCGTAGGTCAGGGCCTTCAGCGTGATCAGGGAGCGGACCACGGCCTCGCGGTACGGACCGTGGTACGTACAGTGCCCCACCCACTCGCGCCAGAACTCCTCCGTCGCCTCCAGCGACTGCTCCGGCTCCGGCAGCGGCGGCGGCTCCTTGTGCGAGGGCTGCCAGGAGATGGTGAAGGCGATCCGCTCACCGGGGGCGACGGTGAAGTCCGCGTAAGTGGTCAGCGACTTTCCGTAGGTCTCCGCCGTCGTGTCGAACCACACCGAGTCCGGGCCCGCGACCGCCACGGTCCGCGACTCGTGCCGGTGCACCCACGGCACGACCCGGCCGTAGGAGAAGCGCATGCGCAGCGCCGAGCGCATCGGGACCCGGCCGGTGACGCCCTCGACGATGCGGATGAGCTGCGGGGCGCCGTCGCGCGGGGGCATGAAATCGGTCACGCGGACCGTGCCGCGCGGGGTGTCCCACTCCGATTCCAGGATCAGCGAGTCGCCGCGGTAGCTGCGCCGGGTGGCCGCGGGCGGCTCCGAGCCGGCCGGGTACGCGGGGCCGAGCCGCCAGAAGCCGTGCTCCTCGGTGCCCAGCAGACCGGCGAAGATGGCGTGCGAGTCGAAGCGGGGCAGGCACAGCCAGTCGACTGTCCCGTCCCGGCAGACCAGGGCAGCGGTCTGCATGTCTCCGATGAGTGCGTAGTCTTCGATGCGCCCGGCCACGTGCAACTCCAGTCGAACGGCCACGTCACCCCGCAAGAAGGGGGTTTTCGCTTAGTGAGGTCAGGGGGTCTTGTAGTGCGTCGTCGAGCGGTGCGGCAGACCGCCGGCCGGCCCTGTGGCTAGACGACGATCCTTGCTCAAACCATTGCTCAACGAACTGACGAGCTCTTGTTGTTCCGGTGTGTACGGGCGGGGGTGGTGCCGTGTTGCCGGTCGCGCTCGGCAGCGAGTGTCCGAGCAGGATACGACGCACCAGGATGATCCGCGTGCCGCTCCGGACAACCCGCCTGTGCCGAACGGGTGAGTGCCGGGTGAGGAAACCTTGACCGGTACGCGTCCGTGTCGGCGTGAGCGCGGAGCGTGGCCGGAAGCCATCCCCGTCCGGCGCTGATACCCTGGTAGCCCGTGGACCGGTGGGCTCGTAACCCCCGAACCGCAGCGACGGCACCCCAGCCGGAAAACCCGGGTTCCCCGGGCCGGACAGCCGTACCGCACGAACAATCCGCGACCACGGGAGCCCCCTCTTGGCCATGCCGCCGAAATCTACGACGACCAAGCACATCTTCGTCACCGGGGGTGTCGCCTCCTCGCTCGGCAAGGGCCTCACCGCCTCCAGCCTGGGCATGCTGCTCAAGGCCCGGGGCCTCAGGGTCGTGATGCAGAAGCTCGACCCGTACCTGAACGTCGACCCGGGCACGATGAACCCCTTCCAGCACGGTGAGGTGTTCGTCACCAACGACGGCGCCGAGACCGACCTGGACATCGGTCACTACGAGCGCTTCCTCGACCGTGACCTGGACGGGTCCGCCAACGTCACCACGGGCCAGGTCTACTCCACGGTGATCGCCAAGGAGCGGCGCGGCGAGTACCTGGGCGACACCGTCCAGGTCATCCCGCACATCACCAACGAGATCAAGCACCGCATCCGCCGGATGGCCACCGACGAGGTGGACGTCGTCATCACCGAGGTCGGCGGCACCGTCGGCGACATCGAGTCGCTGCCGTTCCTGGAGACCGTCCGCCAGGTCCGCCACGAGGTCGGCCGGGACAACGTCTTCGTCGTCCACATCTCGCTGCTGCCCTACATCGGCCCCTCCGGCGAGCTGAAGACCAAGCCGACCCAGCACTCGGTGGCCGCGCTGCGCAACATCGGCATCCAGCCGGACGCGATCGTGCTGCGCTGCGACCGCGAGGTGCCCACCGCGATCAAGCGGAAGATCTCCCTGATGTGCGACGTCGACGAGGCCGCCGTCGTGGCCTGCCCCGACGCCCGCTCCATCTACGACATCCCGAAGGTCGTGCACTCCGAGGGCCTGGACGCCTACGTCGTGCGCAAGCTCGACCTGCCCTTCCGGGACGTGGACTGGACGACCTGGGACGACCTGCTCGACCGCGTCCACAACCCCGAGCACGAGATCACCCTCGCCCTGGTCGGCAAGTACATCGACCTGCCGGACGCCTACCTGTCGGTGACCGAGGCGCTGCGCGCCGGCGGCTTCGCCAACAAGGCCAGGGTGAAGATCAAGTGGGTCACCTCCGACGACTGCAAGACCCCGGCCGGCGCCAAGGCACAGCTCGGCGACGTCGACGGCATCTGCATCCCGGGCGGTTTCGGCGACCGCGGTGTGCTCGGCAAGGTCGGCGCGATCCGCTACGCCCGCGAGAACAGGATCCCGCTGCTCGGTCTCTGCCTGGGCCTGCAGTGCATCGTGATCGAGGCCGCGCGCAACCTCGCCGACATCTCCGACGCCAACTCCACCGAGTTCGACCCGGCCACCGCCCACCCGGTGATCTCCACCATGGCCGAGCAGCTCGACATCGTCGCCGGTGAGGGCGACATGGGCGGCACCATGCGGCTCGGCATGTACCCGGCCAAGCTGGCCGAGGGCTCGATCGTGCGCGAGGTGTACGACGGCAAGGAGTACGTCGAGGAGCGGCACCGCCACCGCTACGAGGTGAACAACGCCTACCGCGCCGAGCTCGAGAAGAAGGCGGGCATCCTCTTCTCCGGCACCTCCCCGGACGGCAAGCTCGTCGAGTACGTCGAGTACCCGCGCGACGTCCACCCGTACCTGGTCGCCACCCAGGCGCACCCCGAGCTGCGCTCGCGGCCGACCCGCCCGCACCCGCTGTTCGCGGGTCTGGTGAAGGCCTCGGTCGAGCGGAAGATCTCCCAGTAACACACACGGTTGTACGGTTGCCGGGGTGCGCGTCCGAAGGGCGGGCACCCCGGTTCCGTGTCGCGGGCACGCGGCAGTACGCGGCAGTACGTGTGGGAAGGACAGGGCATGACGATCAAGGACACCCCGGAGGAGTGGGAGATCCGGGGCACCGAGACCCCCTTCACCGGGAAGAAGACCTCGGTCCGCACCGACGACGTGGTCATGCCCGACGGGTCCGTGGTCCGTCGCGACTACCAGGTCCACCCCGGTTCCGTGGCGGTCCTCGCCCTGGACGACGAGGACCGGGTCCTGGTCATCCGCCAGTACCGCCACCCCGTGCGCGAGCGGCTGTGGGAGATTCCGGCCGGCCTGCTCGACGTGCCCGGCGAGAACCCGCTGCACGCCGCCCGGCGCGAGCTGTACGAGGAGGCGCACGTCGAGGCCGAGGACTGGCGGGTGCTCACCGACGTGTACACCACCCCGGGCGGCTGCGACGAGGCGGTCCGGATCTTCCTCGCCCGTGGCCTGTCCGAGGCGAAGGGCGAGCGCTTCGCGGCCGAGCACGAGGAGACCGACATGGAGCTGGCGCGGGTGCCGGTCGGCGATCTGGTGCGCGGCGTGCTCGCGGGCGAGCTGCACAACAACTGCCTGGTGGTGGGCGTGCTCTCGCTGGTGGCCGCCCGCCAGGGCGACGGGCTGGACGCCCTGCGGCCGGCCCAGGCGCCGTGGCCGGCGCGCCCCTTCGAGTCCTGAGCCCGGCCGTCCCGGCACCCTCCACGCGGACGCCCCGCGCGTTCCGGGCCCGGCCGTCCCGGTGACCTCCGGCCGGACGCCCCGCGCGTTCCGGGCCCGGCCGTCCCGGTGACCTCCGGCCGGACGCCCCGCGCGTTCCGGGCCTGGCCGTCCATGTCCGGTGTGACCATCGCTTGATCCGATCGAGCGATGTGTCCGCCCCGCTCCGCCGGGAACGTCGCAGAGCGTCAACTAGGCTCTGTCAACGCCCGCACCGGAGACCCGGCGGGCTTGCGCGTGCGGTGGGACGGGAGTGTGGCCCGTGACGGATCAGGCGGTGGACGCAGGTGGCGCGGACCTGTCGGGAGACCACCGGTCACCGGCGGCCACGAACAGCCGCTTCCTGGGCCGCACACGGGAGTTGAAGGAGCTGCGCGCCGACATCGAGCGGGCCGGCCTCGACACCATCTCCGGCCGCAAGGCCCCCCGCGCGCGCGTGCTCCTCATCGCCGGCCGCCCCGGCTGCGGCCGCACCGCGCTCGCCGAGGAGCTGGTACGGCAGGTCGCGGAGCGTTACCCGGACGGTGTGCTGCGCGCCCGGCTCGCCGAGCCCGACGGCACCCCCGTGCCGGTCGGACGCGCGGCCGCCGGCCTGCTCACCGCCCTCGGCCTGCCCACCCCGCCCGGCGCGGCCGAGGAGGACCTGACCGAGGCCCTGCGCGACGCGCTCGCCGACCGTCGCGTGCTGCTCCTGCTCGACGACGCGGCCGACGCCGAGCAGGTCGACCCGCTGCTGCCGGACAACGCCGACTGCCTGCTCGTCGCCGTCTCCCGGGGGCCGCTCACCGGCATCGCCGACGTACGCCCCTGCACCCTCGGCGGTCTCGACACCAAGTCCGGGGTGGAGCTGCTGGCCCAGCGCATCGACCCGGTGCGCATCACCGTCGACCCGCGCGCCGCCGAGCACCTGGCGGAGGTCTGCCAGGGACACCCCGCCGCCCTCGTCCTGGCCGGCGGGTGGCTCGCCGCCCGCCCCAAGGCGACCGTCTCCGACCTCGCCAAGCAGCTGCACGCCGATCCCGCCGAGGGCGCCGCGCTCGAGCGCGTCCTCCGGCTCGTCCACGACTCCCTGCCCGGCTCCGCCGCCCGCATGCTGCGCCTGCTCGCCCTCGCCCCGGCCGGCGACGTGGACCCGCAGACCGCCTCCGCGCTCGCCGGCTGCTCGCTGGAGAGCGCCCGGGACCTGCTCGACGACTTCACCGCCCTCGGCCTGCTGCGGACCGTGCCCTCGGCGCTGCCGCGCTACGAGGTCCCCGGCTGTCTGCAGCCGCGGCTGCTGGCGCTCGCCGAACGCCAGGACCGCCCCGCCGAGCTGCAACTGGCCCGGGCCCGGATGCTGGAGCGGACCGTACGGCTGCTGCAGTCCTGCCGCGTGATCACCGAGACCGACAGCCCCGAGACCCGCGAGCGGCTCAAGGGACTGCCGCCCGGCCTGCGCTTCCCCACCCCGCGGGCCGCCGAGGAGTGGCTGCTGGAGCGCCGCGAGGCCCTGCTCGCCGCCGCCCGGCTCGCGGTGGCCGACGGGGAGCTGGACACCCTGGCCCGCCGTCTGATGTCCCAGCTGGTGCGGGCCATGGTCGCCCACTTCGGCACCCAGGCCGCCGCCGGCGACCTGTACGGCATCCACCGCCTGGTCCTCGACGTGGCCCGGCGCCGGCACCTGCCCCGGGAACAGGCCGCCGCCCTGCTGAACCTCGCCGACCTCGACGCCCGCACCGGCCGGACGGCCGACGCGCTGGCCCGTTACCGGGCCGCGCTGGACGCCGGACGCGCGGCGAACGACCCGTACGCCACCGGCCGCGCGATGGAATCCGTAGGCGGCGCCCACCAGGAGCTGGGCGACTACGACAGGGCGGCCGACTGGTTCGGCCGGGCCCTGGCCCAGCGCCTGGCGCGCGGCGAACGCGAGGACGCCGCCCGGCTGTACGGCCGGATCGCCACCGCGCACGCCTACGCGGGCCGCTACGGCGAGGCGCTGCGCAACTGGCGGGCCGCCGTCGCCGCGCACCGCAAGGCGGGCGATGTCGCCGCCCAGGCAAGGGCGTTGAGCGAACTGGCGCGCGTCCAGGAGTACGCCGGACGGCCCGCGGAGTGCCTGCGCACCTGCCAGGAGGCCGTCGAACTGGCCCGGCGCGCGGCGGACGCACGGTTGCAGGCGGCGCTGCAACTCCGGCTCGCCGACACCCTGGAGCGCCTCGGCGACCCGGCCGCGGCGGGCCTGCACCGCGGGGCGGCCGAACGCATGCTCGGGGACGAGATCCGGCCGCCCGGCCCCGCCGCCGCCGGGGCCGGGGAGGGCGGCCGGGGCGGCACACCACGGGAACATGGAGCTAACGCCTGCGAAATCCGCAGCGCATCCAGTGAAGATTGATGCAATGAAAGGCTAGACAGCGCGAACACCTTCATTAAACTGGCTCTGCCGCTCGTTCTCCTGCGGTGTCTCCTGGTATGCCCGTGCGTGCCGGGGTACGTCTTGTATTGCCCCCACATTCCCTGAGCCAAGGACCGTGATCGACGTGAAGGTCGGCATCCCCCGCGAGGTCAAGAACAACGAGTTCCGGGTGGCCATCACCCCCGCCGGCGTGCACGAGCTGGTGCGCAACGGCCACCAGGTCGTCGTCGAGCGGAACGCCGGCGTGGGCTCCTCGATCCCGGACGCCGAGTACATCTCGGCCGGCGCCCAGATCCTGGAGACGGCCGACGAGGTCTGGGCCGCCGCCGACCTGCTGCTGAAGGTCAAGGAGCCCGTCGCCGAGGAGTACCACCGCCTCCGCAAGGACCAGATCCTCTTCACCTACCTGCACCTGGCCGCGTCCAAGGAGTGCACCGACGCCCTGCTGGAGTCCGGCACCACGGCCATCGCCTACGAGACCGTCGAGCTGCCGAACCGCGCGCTGCCGCTGCTCGCCCCGATGTCCGAGGTCGCCGGCCGGCTGGCCCCGCAGGTCGGCGCCTACCACATGATGCGCGCGGCCGGCGGTCGCGGCGTGCTGCCGGGCGGCGTCCCGGGCGTGCCGGCCGGCAAGGCCGTCATCATCGGCGGCGGCGTCTCCGGCTGGAACGCCGCGCAGATCGCCATCGGCCTCGGCTTCCACGTGACCCTGCTCGACAAGGACATCAACAAGCTCAAGGAGGCGGACAAGATCTTCGGCACGAAGATCCAGACCGTCGTCTCCAACGCCTTCGAGCTGGAGAAGGCCTGCGTCGACGCCGACCTCGTCGTGGGTGCCGTCCTCATCCCGGGCGCCAAGGCCCCCAAGCTGGTCACCAACGAGCTGGTCTCCCGGATGAAGTCCGGAAGTGTCCTTGTCGACATCGCGATCGACCAGGGTGGCTGCTTCGAGGACTCCCACCCGACCACGCACGCCGAGCCGACCTTCAAGGTCCACGAGTCGGTGTTCTACTGCGTCGCCAACATGCCCGGCGCGGTGCCCAACACCTCCACCTACGCGCTCACCAACGCCACGCTGCCGTACATCGTCTCGCTCGCCAACAACGGCTGGGTCGAGGCGCTGCGCCGTGACGCCGCGCTCGCCAAGGGCCTCAACACCCACGACGGCAAGGTGGTTTACAAGGAGGTCGCCGAGGCACACGGTCTGGAGCACGTCGAGCTGGAGACCCTGCTCGGCTGACGGACGGCCGCGTCGTCGCCAAGTCGCCATCCGGGGAAAGGCGATACGTCAACAGATGTCGTCAACCCCACACGCCCGGCCGGACCTTGCCCGACAAGGTCCGGCCGGGTGTGTGTATGGTCACTTCGCCGCACTCGGCCAACTCGCCTCGAACGCAACGATTCGACCGATTCACGCACCGGTGAAACCTGCTGTGCGACGGTTGTACGCCCTTGACAGGGGGATGTTCCATTGCCGACACATCGGGCCGGGTCCGGCGGATTGTGTTGCTGCGGACGCCCGACACGCCATAGAGTCGCCAATCGTCGGCATGGTGCCACGCTGACCTGTCTAGAAGTTTCCTGGTCACCAAGGAGGTAAGACGACTTGTGAATGAGTCGACATTTACTCCCGGGGGTGGTCAACCAGGTATGCCTGCGACGGGCCAGGGCTCCACGGGGCTCGAGGCTGTCGGCTCCGTCGCTGTGCGCACCTTCGCAGCCCACCAGGGTCACCGGTTCCCAGGGGTGACCCAGCCAGGACACCAGAGCATGGATGGCCATCACGTGAACGCCATGGCCGGCGACGGAAGTGGCGCGCCCCACAACCACTTCGCCGACTACGACGAACTGCCCGAGGGGCACTTCTACGATCCCGACGCCGAGTACGAGCCCGACCCGGAGTACGCGGCCACGCTCGCGCCCGACGCGGCCCGCCAGCGCCGTGAGCGCGTCGGCCCGACCGGACGCCCGCTGCCGTACTTCCCGATCCCGGGTCCGCTGACCGACCACGGCCCCGCGAAGATCATCGCGATGTGCAACCAGAAGGGCGGCGTCGGCAAGACGACGTCGACCATCAACCTGGGCGCCGCGCTCGCGGAGTACGGCCGCCGTGTGCTGCTCGTGGACTTCGACCCGCAGGGCGCGCTGTCGGTGGGTCTCGGCGTCAACCCGATGGAGCTCGACCTCACCGTCTACAACCTGCTCATGGAGCGGGGCATGTCCGCGGACGAGGTCCTGCTGAAGACCGCGGTCCCCAACATGGACCTGCTGCCCAGCAACATCGACCTGTCGGCCGCCGAGGTGCAGCTGGTCTCCGAGGTGGCGCGCGAGTCCACGCTGCAGCGTGCGCTCAAGCCGCTGCTGGACGACTACGACTACATCGTCATCGACTGCCAGCCCTCGCTCGGCCTGCTCACCGTCAACGCCCTCACGGCCGCGCACAAGGTGATCGTGCCGCTCGAGTGCGAGTTCTTCGCCCTGCGCGGTGTGGCGCTCCTGACCGAGACCATCGAGAAGGTCCAGGAACGCCTCAACCCGGACCTGGAGCTCGACGGGATCCTCGCCACGATGTACGACTCGCGCACCGTGCACAGCCGTGAGGTGCTCGCGCGCGTCGTCGAGGCGTTCGACGACCACGTGTACCACACGGTCATCGGGCGCACCGTCCGCTTCCCGGAGACCACGGTCGCCGGAGAGCCCATCACCACCTACGCCTCCAACTCCGTCGGCGCCGCCGCCTACCGCCAGCTCGCCAGGGAGGTGCTCGCCCGGTGTCACGCCGAGTGAGTCTGCCGGGGGCCGACGAACTGTTCCGTACGACAGGGGGGACGGCGCTCCAGGCGTCCACTCCCCGGCGCCAGGCCGGCGGCGAGGCCCGGGTGCCCGCCCCCGCGGGGGAGAGCGACCCGGCGTCCGCTGCGGAGGACACCCCGCAGTCGGTGCCCGCGCAGGGCGGCGACGGCGAGGGCGCGGAACACGTCGCGGCGGACGCGGAGCCGGCCGGAGCGGGCGAGTCCCGCAGCCGGTCCGCGGCGGACCCCGCCGCGGAACGCCCCGGGCGGCGTCCGGGAACCCAGGAAGGCGCCGTCCCCGGCCCGGCCCAGCCGCAGCCGCGCAAGCGCGGGCGGGCAGCGGCCAGGCGGCCGAGCGGGCGGGAACGGCACGACGAGAAGATCACGGTCTATGTCTCCGCCGAGGAGCTGATGGACCTGGAGCACGCGCGCCTCGTGCTGCGCGGCGAGCACGGACTGGCCGTCGACCGCGGGCGCATCGTCCGTGAGGCGGTGGCGGTCGTCCTCGCGGATCTGGAGACCCGCGGGGACGCCAGCATCCTCGTACGCCGGCTGCGCGGTCGGTAGCGGTAGCCTGCGGAGGTCATGACCTCGAACGACGTTCCCCCTGCCGGCCCCGGCCGCAGACGCGCGCTGGGCAGGGGACCGGGTGCGTGCGCTCCGGCAGCCGCCGCCCAGACGCCCGCGGGGCTCGTGGAGCCCGCGACGCCCGTGAATCCCGCGGAGCCGGCCGGGCAGCGCCCGGAACGGCCGGCCGTCCCCGAGCCGCCGGCCGCCCCGCGCGGGCCGGAGTCAGGCACCCAAGCGGCCCCCGACGAGCCGCCGGAGCCGGCCCCCGGGCCGGGCCGGGCGTCCGAGCCGTCGCCGGCGGCCGACCCCGAGCGGGTGTCAGAGCCGTCACCGGCGGCCGAACACGACCCGGAGCCGGGGCCTGCGCACATGCGGCAGCCAGTACCCGCACCGGAGCCGCGACCGGCACCCGCACCGGATCCCGGGGACGAGTCCGGTCCCGGCGAGGGCGAAGGCGTGTTCAAGGTCCGCCTCTCGAACTTCGAGGGGCCCTTCGATCTCCTCCTCCAGTTGATCGCCAAGCACAAGCTGGACGTCACCGAGGTCGCGCTGTCCAAGGTGACCGACGAGTTCATGGCGCACATCCGGGCGATGGGGCCGGACTGGGACCTCGACGAGACGACCGAGTTCCTGGTCGTGGCGGCGACCCTGCTCGACCTCAAGGCGGCGAGGCTGCTGCCCGCCGCCGAGGTGGAGGACGAGGCCGATCTGGCCCTGCTGGAGGCCCGGGACCTGTTGTTCGCGAGGCTGTTGCAGTACCGCGCCTACAAGCGGATCGCCGACATCTTCGACCGGCGGCTGGACGCGGAGGCCCGGCGCCATCCGCGTACCGTCGGTCTCGAACCCCACCACGCCGAACTGCTGCCCGAGGTCGTCCTCGGCATCGGCCCGGAGCGCTTCGCGAGACTCGCGGTCCGGGCGATGCAGCCCAGGCCCAAGCCGCAGGTGTACGTCGACCACATCCACGCGCCGCTGGTCAGCGTGCAGGAACAGGCCGCGATCGTGGTCGCCCGGCTGCGCGAGCTGGGCGAGGCCGCGTTCCGCACACTGGTCGAGGACACGGACGACACCCTGACCGTCGTGGCCCGCTTCCTGGCGCTGCTGGAGCTGTACCGGGAGAAGGCGGTCGCCCTGGAGCAGGAGACGGCCCTCGGCGAGCTGGTCGTTCGGTGGACCGGGGGCGACGGCGACACGACGCCGCAGGTGACCGACGAGTTCGACCGGCCGCCCGAGGAGCCCGAGGAGCCCGAGGAGGAGAGGAAACCGTGAGCGAGGAGACCACGGAGGTTCCGGCCGGGCTGCGCGCCGTCGCCGACCTCGACCTCAAGCCCGCCCTGGAGGCCGTCCTCATGGTCGTGGACGAACCCGTGACCGAGGAGCGGCTGGCGAAGACGCTCCAGCGGCCCCGGCGGCAGGTCGCGGACGCGCTGCGCGAGCTGGCCGACGAGTACACGGTGCAGAGACGCGGCTTCGAGCTGCGGCTGATCGCCGGAGGCTGGCGCTTCTACACCCGGCCCGAGTACGCCGCGGCCGTCGAGGACTTCGTGCTGGACGGCCAGCAGGCCCGGCTCACCCAGGCCGCGCTGGAGACCCTGGCCGTGGTCGCCTACCGCCAGCCGGTCAGCCGCAGCCGGGTCTCCGCCGTACGCGGAGTCAACTGCGACGGCGTGATGCGCACCCTGCTCCAGCGCGGACTGGTCCAGGAGGCGGGCACGGAACCCGAAACAGGTGCGATCCTGTACACGACGACGAACTACTTCCTGGAGCGGATGGGCCTGCGCGGTCTGGACGAGCTCCCGGAGCTCGCGCCCTTCCTCCCGGAGGCGGAGGCGATCGAGGCCGAGACCCAGGAAGGGGTTCTGTCGTTCGACCCGGACGCACCCGATGACGGACCGGGCGCCCCGACGACCACTCGGGGCATCGACGACGCAGACGACCAGACGGAACTTTGATGCGAAGCAGCGGCAGGAACGGCGGACACGGCGGGCGCGGCGACTACCGCGGCGCCGGCAACGACAGGGACGACAAGCAGGGGCAGGGCCGCCCCCGCAGGCCCCGCCCCGAGGAGCGCCGCTACGACGTGGGCCCCGGCGCCACGAAGGACGGCCCGAAGTCGGGCCGCGGCGGTGCGGCCCGCGGCGGTGCCAAGGGCGGCCCCAAGCAGCCCCAGCAGGGCGGCGGGAGGGGCCGTACGGCTCCCGCGCGCTCCCGCGAGTACGAGGCACGGGCCGAGGAGCGCAACCGCGAGCGGTACGCCGGCAAGAAGGACGTCAAGCTCCCCAAGACCTTCCCGGGCGCCGAGCAGGAGGGCGAGCGGCTGCAGAAGGTGCTCGCCCGCGCCGGATACGGTTCGCGGCGCGCCTGCGAGGAGCTGATCGAGCAGGCCAGGGTCGAGGTCAACGGCGAGATCGTCCTGGAGCAGGGGCGCCGGGTCGACCCGGAGAAGGACGAGGTCAAGGTCGACGGCCTGACCGTGGCCACGCAGTCGTACCAGTTCTTCTCGCTGAACAAGCCCGCCGGTGTCGTCTCCACGATGGAGGACCCGGAGGGCCGCCAGTGCCTCGGCGACTACGTCACCAACCGTGAGACCCGTCTGTTCCACGTGGGCCGGCTGGACACCGAGACCGAGGGCGTCATCCTGCTCACCAACCACGGCGAGCTCGCGCACCGCCTCACCCACCCCAAGTACGGCGTGCGGAAGACCTACCTCGCGCACATCGTCGGACCGATCCCCCGGGACCTGGGCAAGCGTCTGAAGGACGGCATCCAGCTGGAGGACGGCTACGCGCGCGCGGACCACTTCCGGGTGGTAGAGCAGACCGGCAAGAACTACCTCGTCGAGGTCACCCTGCACGAGGGCCGCAAGCACATCGTCCGGCGCATGCTCGCCGAGGCCGGGTTCCCCGTCGACAAGCTGGTCCGCACCGCCTTCGGCCCGATCACCCTGGGCGACCAGAAGTCCGGCTGGCTGCGCCGCCTGTCCAACACCGAGGTCGGCATGCTGATGCAGGAGGTCGACCTCTAGCAGGGCGGGGCCGCCCGGCAGGCCGAGGCGTGGCGGACGCGGTACAGGAAGTCCGCCACGCGCCGCCGGTCGGGTTCGGCGGGCAGCGGGGTGTGCCGGGCGGCCTCCTCGGTCTGGGCCGCCAGACGGTTCATCCAGGACTCGACCAGGGGCCAGGGGACCTCGCCGTGCTTCACCGCCAGCAGGCGCTCGCGGTCCTCGCCCACGTCGAGGGCGAGCCGGCCGGTGCGCAGCAGGTCACGGGCGCCGGCCAGCAGGCGCAGCAGGTGCATGGCGTGCTTCCAGCGCGGGGCGCCGTGCGTGCGCAGGTCGGCGTCGAGCTTCCGGCGCTGGCCGAGGGCGTAGCCGGTGAAGGTTTCGTACACCCGGCGGGACAGGAACGCCTCGCGCAGTGCCAGCAGCTCGCGGCCCGTGCCGTCGGCGTACTCCACCAGTGGCGAGTGCAGGCACTCCAGGATGTTGGGGTTGGCGCGCAGCGCCAGCTCGCAGAAGCGCTCCAGCTCCCAGCTGAACTGCTCGGGCCCCGGCCCGTCCACGTGCGTCGGCGGTTTCTCGAAGCGCCAGAAGAGAGGGGTCGGGGCGACGAAGACGCCCCTGCGGTCCGTGTCGCTGTCGTCCGTCGCCAGCCCGAAGGCGCGCGAGCCCATGACGCAGGCGTAGATCGTGTGGTCGCGCACCAGTGCCGCGGCAGGCGATGTTCGCCCGTCGAGGAGCGGCGTCCGGTGCGTGCTCACTGGGGGTGTCCCCTGCTCGAAGAGCTCGGGGGAGCCGTGCCGTCGCGACCGGGCGGACGTCGCCTGTCGTGGTTCTGGGCCCTCGGACTGCATGTCCGGGAGCGTACGCGGATCCTCACACCAGGCGGACCGAATTTCCCTCCACCTCGATCTGCTGCGGCGACAGCGGACGGGTCGCCGGGCCACTGGCCACCGAGCCGTCGGTCACATGGAACGTGCTGCCGTGGCAGGGGCAGTCGATGGTGCCGCCGGCGACCCTGTCCACGGCGCAGCCCTGGTGCGTGCAGATCGCCGAGAAGGCCTTGAACTCGCCCTTCTTCGGCTGGGTGACGACGACCTTGTGCTCCGCGAAGACCTTGCCGCCGCCGACCGGGATGTCGCTGGTGCTCGTCAGCACCTTGCCCTTGGCGGCGCCCTGCGGCGCGGGCTGCTGGGTGGCTGGGGCCGCGGGAGGGGCGGAGTCGGGAGCCGAGACGGCGGGAGACGGTGAGGAGGAGGCGCTGCCGCCGGAGTTGGAGTCGCCGCAACCGGCGGCGAGCGCCGCGGCGCCCGTCGCGAGAACCGTGCGCCGGGTCGAGCCCTGAGTCATGCCGTCGCTCCGAGGGGTGCCGGGAGGGAAGTCGCTCCGAGTGGAGCGGAAGCATCTTCCCATCGAAAACACCCAGGACGAAGCAAATCGGCAGTGAATGCCGCCAATGGGTCATTCGCTTCCCTTCGTGCCCCTCTCCTCCCTGTGCTCTCCTGTCTCAGCGGGCGGGCGCCGCGCACCGGTGGCTCCCGGTCTGACTAGGCTGGACGCCCGAGCCGATACACATGTCATTCGAGGAGCGGTGCCGTGGCGGTACGAGCGGTCCGGGGGGCCGTCCAGCTGGAGCGGGACGAGGCCGGTCACATGAGCGAGCAGGTCGAGAGCCTGCTCACCGCCGTCCTGGAGCGGAACGGCCTGACCGCCGAGGACCTGATCAGCATCTGGTTCACGGCCACCCCCGACCTGCACTGCGACTTCCCGGCGGCCGCGGCCCGCAGGCTCGGCATCGTCGACGTGCCGCTGATCTGCGCCCAGGAACTGGACATCGAGGGCGCCATGCCGCGTGTGGTCCGCGTGCTCGCGCACATCGAGTCCGACCGGCCGCGCGCCGAGATCGCCCATGTCTACCTCGGCGCCGCCGCCGCCCTGCGCAAGGACATCGCCCAGTGAGAAGCGCCCTCGTCATCGGCACCGGACTCATCGGCACCTCCGCCGCGCTGGCCCTCGTCCGGCGCGGTGTGACCGTGCACCTGACCGACCACGACCCGCAGCAGGCCCGCACGGCCGCGGCGCTCGGAGCCGGCACGGAGGGCGCCCCCGACACCCCCGTCGACCTCGCGATCGTGGCCGCCCCGCCGGCCCACGTGGCCGGTGTGCTCGCCGACGCCATGCGCCGGGGCGTGGCCCGCGGCTATCTGGACGTGGCCAGCGTCAAGGGCGGCCCGCGCCGCGAGCTGCAGTCGCTGGGCCTGGACCTGTCCGGCTACATCGGCACCCACCCCATGTCGGGGCGGGAGAGGTCGGGCCCGCTGGCCGCGACCGCCGACCTCTTCGAGGGCCGCCCCTGGGTGCTCACCCCGACCCGCGACACCGACACCGAGGTCCTGAACCTCGCGCTGGAGCTGGTCTCGCACTGCAGGGCGGTGCCGGTCGTCATGGACGCAGAGGCCCACGACCGCGCCGTCGCCCTGGTCTCCCACATGCCCCACCTGGTCTCCAGCATGGTCGCCGCGCGCCTGGAGCACGCCGAGGAGTCGGCCGTACGGCTGTGCGGGCAGGGCATCCGGGACGTGACCCGGATCGCCGCCTCCGACCCGAGGATGTGGATCGACATCCTCTCCGCGAACCCCGGGCCGGTCGCCGACCTGCTCTCCGACGTCGCCGCCGACCTCGACGAGGCGGTCCGCGCCCTGCGCGCGCTGCAGTCCGCCGACGAGTCCGAGCGCCGCGAGGGCGGCGCCGGCATCGAGGACATGCTGCGGCGGGGCAACGCCGGCCAGGTCCGGGTGCCCGGCAAGCACGGCTCCGCGCCGCGGGCGTACGAGGTCGTGGCCGTTCTCATCGACGACCAGCCCGGCCAGCTGGCCCGGATCTTCGCCGACGCGGGGATGGCCGGGATCAACGTGGAGGACGTCCGCATCGAGCACGCGACCGGGCAGCAGGCCGGTCTGGTCCAGCTGATGGTCGAGCCGAAGGCGGCACCGGTGCTCACGGCCGCCCTGCGGGAGCGGGGCTGGGCCATCCGCCAGTAAGAGGGCCGCCGGGAAGCCAGTAACCTTGTGCGGGGCGCCGCAGGTCCCGTCGTACCCGCCCTTCGGGTGAACCAGGGCGAAGCGACGACAGGACCCGACGTCCCGCACACCCACCCACCACCCTTCACCAGGAAGGTGCCCCGCTGTGGAAAACGGCGCCGCCCGGACCGCCCAGCCCGTGATTGTCGCCATCGACGGCCCCTCCGGCACGGGCAAGTCGAGCACGTCGAAGGCCGTCGCCGCGCAGCTCGGCCTGAGCTACCTGGACACCGGCGCCCAGTACCGGGCGATCACCTGGTGGATGGTGACCAACGGCATCGACCTGGACGACCCGTCCGCCGTCGCCGCGGTGGCGGGCAAGCCCGAGATCGTCTCCGGCACCGACCCGGCCCACCCGACGATCACCGTCGACGGCGTGGACGTGGCCGGCCCGATCCGCACCCAGGAGGTCACCTCCAAGGTCAGCGCGGTCAGCGCGGTACCGGAGGTGCGGACCCGGATCACCGAGCTGCAGCGCTCGCTGGCCGTCTCCGCCGCGGCCGGCATCGTCGTCGAGGGCCGCGACATCGGCACCACCGTGCTGCCCGACGCCGACCTGAAGATCTTCCTCACCGCCTCCGCCGAGGCACGCGCCGCCCGCCGCAGCGGCGAGCTCAAGGGCGCCGACGTCAACGCCACCCGCGAGGCCCTGATCAAGCGGGACGCCGCCGACTCCAGCCGCAAGACCTCCCCGCTGGCCAAGGCCGGCGACGCGGTCGAGGTGGACACCACCGATCTCACTCTGGCCCAGGTCATCGAGTGTGTCGTCACCCTCGTCGAGGAGAAGCGGGCCGGGAAGTGAGCGTCGGGTCGGAGCGTGCGGCGGATCTTCCGTCGGAGCGCGGCGCCGACGTCGGCCGCCGGATCGGCGTCGGCCTGATGTACGGGCTGTGGCGCCCGCGCGTGCTGGGCGCCTGGCGGGTGCCCGTGAACGGCCCGCTGATCCTCGCCGTCAACCACTCGCACAACATCGACGGCCCGATGGTCATGGGCGTGGCGCCCCGGCCGGTGCACTTCCTGATCAAGAAGGAGGCGTTCGTCGGCCCGCTGGGTTCCTTCCTGACCGGCATCGGGCAGGTGGAGGTCGACCGGCGCACCACCGACCGTACGGCGATCACCCGCGCCCTCGGCGTCCTGGACGGCGGCGGGGTCCTCGGGATCTTCCCCGAGGGCACCCGGGGCGAGGGCGACTTCGCCGCGCTGCGCGCCGGACTCGCCTACTTCGCGGTCCGCAGCGGGGCGCCCATCGTCCCGGTGGCGGTGCTGGGAAGTTCCGGGCGGAGCGGCCGGTTGATAAAGGGGCTGCCCCCGCTGCGCTCCCGGGTGGACGTCGTCTTCGGCGACCCGTTCGAGGCGGGCGACGGTGGCGGACGGCGCACCCGGAAGGTGCTGGACGAGGCCACCGGGCGCATCCGGGAACACCTCACCGACCACCTGGAAAACGCCAGGCGCCTGACGGGGCGCTGAGCAACACTTGAGTAGTGGATCACCGCGTCCGAGCGGTCCTCCACCGACCACCACGATGAACTACGAGGTACGGACTTCATGAACGACCAGATCCAGCCCGGCGGCTCGGCTGAGCACGAGTACGACCACGGGGCTCTCGGCGACGCCGAGTACGCGGAGTTCATGGAGCTCGCCGCGGAAGAGGGCTTCGACGTCGAGGACGTCGAGGGCGCCATCGAGGAGGCCGGACACGGCCCGCTGCCCGTTCTCGCCGTCGTCGGCCGCCCCAATGTCGGCAAGTCGACTCTGGTGAACCGCATCATCGGCCGCCGCGAGGCGGTCGTCGAGGACAAGCCGGGCGTCACCCGCGACCGCGTCACCTACGAGGCCGAGTGGGCGGGCCGCCGCTTCAAGGTCGTCGACACCGGCGGCTGGGAGCAGGACGTCCTCGGCATCGACGCCTCCGTCGCCGCGCAGGCCGAGTACGCCATCGAGGCCGCCGACGCGGTCGTCTTCGTCGTCGACGCCAAGGTCGGCGCCACCGACACCGACGAGGCGGTCGTACGGCTGCTGCGCAAGGCCGGCAAGCCCGTGGTGCTCTGCGCCAACAAGGTCGACGGCCCGAGCGGCGAGGCGGACGCCGCCTATCTGTGGTCGCTCGGCCTCGGCGAGCCGCACCCCGTCTCGGCCCTGCACGGCCGCGGCACCGGCGACATGCTGGACCGCGTCCTGGAGGCGCTGCCCGAGGCGCCGCGCGAGTCCTTCGCCGGCGGCGGTGTCGGCGGCCCGCGCCGGGTGGCCCTCATCGGCCGTCCGAACGTCGGCAAGTCCTCTCTGCTGAACAAGGTCGCCGGCGAGGAGCGCGTCGTCGTCAACGAACTGGCCGGCACCACCCGCGACCCGGTCGACGAACTGATCGACCTGGGCGGCAAGACCTGGAAGTTCGTCGACACCGCCGGCATCCGCAAGCGGGTCCACCTCCAGCAGGGCGCCGACTACTATGCCTCGCTGCGCACCGCCGCCGCCGTGGAGAAGGCCGAGGTGGCCGTCGTGCTGATCGACGCCTCCGAGTCGGTCTCGGTGCAGGACCAGCGCATCATCACCATGGCCGTCGAGGCGGGCCGCGCCCTGGTCGTCGCCTACAACAAGTGGGACACCCTCGACGAGGAGCGCCGCTTCTACCTGGAGCGGGAGATCGAGACCGACCTCGCGCAGATCGCGTGGGCGCCGCGGGTCAACGTCTCGGCGTACACCGGACGGCACATGGAGAAGCTGGTCCCGGCGATCGAGACGGCGCTGGCCGGCTGGGAGACCCGGGTGCCGACCGGCCGTCTCAACGCCTTCCTCGGCGAGCTGGTCGCCGCCCACCCGCACCCGATCCGGGGCGGTAAGCAGCCGCGCATCCTGTTCGGCACCCAGGCGGGCACCAAGCCGCCGCGGTTCGTCCTGTTCGCCTCCGGCTTCATCGAGGCGGGTTACCGCCGCTTCATCGAGCGCCGGCTGCGCGAGGAGTTCGGCTTCGAGGGGACGCCGATCCACATCTCGGTGCGGGTGCGCGAGAAGCGCGGCACGAGGAAGAAGTAGCGCAAGCGCCGGAAAGGGCGGCCCCTGGCTCAGGGGCCGCCCTTTCCGGCGTTCGAGTCCGGTGGCCCGGTGACCCGGTGGGTGGGCCGACGGGTGCCGGTGAGTGGGGCCGTGACCCGGTGGGCCCGCACGCGGTACGGGCCGACCGGGTCAGTCGCCGCGGCGCGGGCCGGGCGGCAGCGCCGCCGGAACGTGGTGCATCCCGGTCTCCTGCCGTCGCAGCGTCCCGACCCGCTGCCACTGCGCCTGCTGCTGACCGGTGCCGTGCCGGGCGCCGTAGGTCACTCCGCCGTAGGCCACGTACGCGTTCGAGCCCGCGCCGTGCGAGAGGTTCCCGAACGCGACGAAACCCAGGTCCTCCTCGCCGCTGCGGTCACCCGGCAGGGAGCGGTAGGACTTGACGTACTCGGCGTAGAGCGCGTCGTAGATCGGCGTGGCCGATGGGCCGCCGTGGGTGTCCTGGACCGGCCGCGCTGACCGGATCGGCGGGTAGGGCTGGCGGCGGGGAACGTCATATGCGTGCACGTATCTGCAAACGACCCCGGACCGGAAGGGATGCGGCTCAGGTCCCGGCCAGCGGCAGCGTCGCCGCGACCAGCACCCCCCCGGCCGCCGCCCTGTCCAGGGCGTCGCGCAGCAGGTCCTCGCGCGGCTGGCGGCCGATCGACCCGACCGGGGCGGCGAACAGCAGCACCTGCTGGTGCTTGTTGGCGGCCGCCCGCCAGCCGTCGGTGACCTGGAGCGGCTGGTGCGCCTGCCACCAGGCCACCGGGCGGCCTCCGTCGGCGCCGGGCTGCAGGACGGCGTGCAGCTGCCCCATGGCGAGCAGCACCGACCAGCCGTGCAGCACGGGCGGTACGGAGTCGAGGTCGGCGACCGGCAGATAGCCCTGCTCGACGAGGAGTTGCAGGAACTCGTCGCCGGAGCCGGTCGAACCCGGCCGCGCGATGGGCGCGGTCGGCTCCACCACCAGCGCCGGGTGCAACTCCCCGGCGACCAGGACCAGTCCGCTGGTCACCCCGAGCACCGCCTGCTCCGGCGCCGCCTCCCCGGGTGCGGCCCCCTCGGGCACGGCCTGCGCGGGTGCCCCGCCGGAGGCGCCCGCGTCGGCGTTGATGGAGCGGACCGCGCCGCGCAGCTGCTCCTCGGTGACCTGGACCACCTGGGAGGGCAGGCAGGTGGCGTGGGCGAAGGCGAGGACGGCGGTCTCGTCCCCGACGAACAGGACGGTGCTGGTGCGCTCCTGCGCGGAGTCGCCGGGGGTGCGGCAGGACGTGCAGTCGTAACTGCCCGGGGCGTTCTCTCCGGCGAGCAGCCGGTCGGCCTCTTCGTCGCCGATCTCGGCGCGTACGGCGTCGCTGACGTCGAGCATGCGCGGCACGGGTGGCTCCCTCGGGATGCGTACATGGCGGGACCGGGTGGCTCCCGGCCCATGAACCGGGAGGGCCCCCGGCTCATGAAGAAGACAACGGGCGATCTGTGGCGGGAGTCACGCACTCCGGCGAACGGGATCGAACCATCCCGCGCCCGTGGTCACGGCAGGTGCGGAATCCGTCACTCAACGTCAACTCGACCTCGCGTAGAGGGGTTTGGTGGAGTGAAGTGAGTCACATGGCGGTCGTCCCGGTGGTCGACAAATCACGAAATCAGCGAATGAAGTGGGTGGCCGAAAAAAGCTGATACCTGCGGTAACCAGCAACTGGCCTGCCCGGACGGGCGATTGGTTGATCCGGGCCCGAGATGCTCCCTACATTCCTCCGCCGAGTGCAGCGAGCACCGCTCGGGTACGTCCGCCGACCGCACCACCCAGCAGCACCCAGCACGGTCCCGCCCGGCGGACGGGGCGAGCGCGCCGACCGCGTCCCCGCGCGGAAAGCGCGCCCCGCCTCGGGGCACCCCGGGTCCTTCGAGAGGGATCTACATGTCCGAATGTGCCGATACCTACGCCGACTCCAAGCACGAAGGCGCCCGTAGGGCGCGGACCACGGCGTCCCTCGCCGGGGCGGTCCTGCTCGCCCCGCTCGGCCTGCTGGCCGCGACCGGCGGCGCCCAGGCGGCCGACGGCGGGGTGTGGGACCGCATCGCCCAGTGCGAGAGCGGCGGCAACTGGCACATCAACACCGGCAACGGCTACTACGGCGGACTCCAGTTCGCCGCCGGTACCTGGCGGGCCTACGGCGGCACGAACTACGCGCCCACCGCCGACCAGGCGTCCAGGGCGCAGCAGATCGCCGTCGCCACCCGGGTCCAGCAGGCCCAGGGGTGGGGCGCCTGGCCCGTCTGCTCCGCCCGGGCCGGCGCGTCCGGCGGTGCGCCGGCGGCGAGTTCCGGCTCGGGCTCGGGCGGTGGGTCGGGTGCGGCCGGGACCGAGTCGACGTACAAGGCCCACAAGACCCGCGGCTCCTACGAGTCGGCGCACGAGTCGGCCCGGCGCGCCGCGCAGAACGCGGCCCCGGCGCACGGGACGGGCGGCGCGTCCCACGGCGAGTACACCGTCCGCGCGGGCGACACGCTGAGCACCATCGCCGCCCGGCACGGGACCGGCTGGCACCGGCTCTACGCCGCCAACCGGTCCGTCATCGGCGCCGACCCCGATCTGATCGTGCCCGGCCAGCGCCTGGCGCTCTGATCCGCCGCTCCGTCCAGCCGCTCCCGTCCCCGGAGCACGAGGCCCCGTCCGGCGTCGCCGGACGGGGATCGTCGTCCCGATCGCGCGGTCCCCTCGCGGACAGTGGCTGTCCGCGACGCCTGGCAGACTCACCCCATGCTGGAGACCTCGGCGCGGCTGCTGCGTCTGCTCTCACTGCTCCAGGCCCACCGCGAGTGGTCCGGGGCCGAACTGGCCGAACGACTGGGCGTCACCCCGCGCACGGTGCGGCGGGACGTGGACCGGCTGCGCGGACTCGGCTACCCGGTCGACGCCAGCCCCGGCACCGGGGGCGGCTACCAACTGGGCGCGGGGGCCGAGCTGCCCCCGCTGCTCCTGGACGACGAGGAGGCGGTCGCCGTCGCCGTGGGGCTGCGCACGGCCGCCGGGCAGGGCATCGAGGGCATCGGCGAGACCTCGGTGCGGGCGCTGGCCAAGCTGGAACAGGTGCTGCCCGGCCGGCTGCGCCGCCGGGTGGGCGCCCTCACCGCGTTCACCGTGCCGATGCTGCGCGGCCCGCGGCAGTCCCCGGTCGACCCCGCCGTCCTGACCGAGCTGGCCCACCTGTGCCGGGACGCCGAGCGGTTGCGCTTCGAGTACCGCGGTCACGACGGCGCGGTGAGCCGCCGGACCGTCGAACCGCACCGGCTGGTGTGCACCGAGTACCGCTGGTACCTGGTCGCCTGGGACCTCGACCGCGACGACTGGCGGACGTTCCGGGTGGACCGGGTCACGCCCAGGCCGCCGCACGGTCCGCGGTTCCCGCCGCGCACCCCGCCCGCCGACGACCTCGCCGCCTATGTGTCCGAGGGGGTCTCCACACGTGCGTACGCCGCGCACGCCGTCGTCCGGCTGCTGGTGCCGCGGGCGGAGGCGGTCGCGCGGATCTCCCCCTCGGCCGGGACGCTGGAGGCCGACGGGCCAAAGTCGTGCGTCCTGCGCACCGGCGCCGCGGACCTCGACACGATGGTCGTCCACGTCCTGATGACGGGTCTGCCGTTCGAAGTGCTGGAGCCCGCCGAGCTGACCGAGGCGATCAGGGCCGCCCGGGACCGGCTCGACGCCGCGCTGGCCCGCGGGGGACCGGACCGGGCGGAGCACGGCGGGGATTCTGTGTCCAAACGGTGGGATTCCTGTGTCGTTCCGGATTTTGCGGGCGGTGCGGAATCGGCGGCGAACGGCGGTGAATGACCTGCCCGAGCCGCCTGCCGACGAAGCCCGGAAGGGTTCTCCGGACTCTTTCCGCCCGGCTTTTCCGGGGGTCGTGCAGAGCGGTGGGAATTGCGTTCGAAAGGCCGCGCGAGGGGGGCGGGAGCACGGCCTGCGCGGGCGGAGTTCGCCCTGATCCGGTTGTCGTGATCCTGTGACTGAAATGTGACAGGAGGGACGCCTGGGGCCGCGCTTCCGTGACCGCCGGTGCCCTGGTGGGCTTCCCCGGCCACCGGTCAGGCCCTAGCGTGGCCGTATGGCACCCATTCCCACCCCGCCCCCGGAGCCCCAGGACAGCCCCGAGGGGTACGTCGGCCTGGAGGCCGGGGAGGCCGAGCGGCTGGCGCGTGCACGGGGCTGGTCCACCGTGCGGTCACTGGCGCCGGGCACGGTCGTCACCATGGAGTACCGGTACGGCCGGTTGAACTTCGAGGTCGAGGGCGGCCGGGTGGCCCGTGCCTGGAAGGGCTGAGCCGCCGTCCGCCGGTCAGGGGCGGGCGGCGGAGGTGGTGCCGCGCGGGACGCGCTCGGAGTGCGCGGGCCGGCGGCTGCCGGCCGGAGCGACCGGGGCGCGCTCGCCGCGCGCCGGGTGCGGACCCTGGGCGAAGTGGTAGGACGGCGGTCGGGCCGAGCGGCCGGTGCCCACCGTCTCGCGGGTCGCCGGCGCCTCCTCCGACGCGGGGGTGCGCGGCTTGAGCAGCGCGGGCGCGCCGACGGCGACGGGCGGGGCGGACTTGGGCGCCCCGCGGCCGCGACGGGCCCGCCAGCGGTCGCGCAGGTCGAAGAGCTTGGTCTCGGTCCGGGCGATCAGCGGCTCGAACCAGGGCAGCGCCAGCAGGTTCAGCAGCCCGGCGGCCCAGCCGAGGAGCACGTCGCTCAGCCAGTGGGTGCCCAGGTAGACGGTGGTGAGGCCGACCCCGAGGGCGGTCACCGCGGACAGCGCCGACAGCCAGCGGCGGGCCCTGGGAGTGGAGGCCAGATAGGCCAGGATGCCCCAGGTCATCACCGCGTTGGCGGTGTGGCCGCTGGGAAATATATCGCCGCCCCGCCACATCTCGTTGGAGCCGATGACGGTGGCGTAGTGCGGTCCGAGCCGGCCCATGCCGTACTTGGCGCCGCCGACCGTGACGTTCAGCAGCAGCAGTGAGGCGGCGAGGACCAGCAGCGGGCGCAGCGTGTGCTGCCGCCAGCAGCGCCAGCCCAGCCAGGCGGCGATCATCACGGCGGTGGGGCCGCGCTGGCCCAGCACCACGTAGTAGTCGAGGAACGCGTGGATCTGCGGCCACTGCTGGTACGGCCGGAAGAACATGACCTGCCAGTCGAGGCGGACCAGCCAGGAAGTGGTCACCACGGCCCAGACGATCGCCAGGTAGAAGGCCAGGATCGCGGAGAACAGAACGACCCGGTGCCGGCTCATCCGTGGCACGTCGATGTGCGCCGGCCGTTGCGGCTCACGGTCCAGCCTGGCGAACACCCGGTCCAGGCGGGTGAGGGTTCCTTCGGTACGCACCTAATCGACGTTACAGTCAGTGAGCTCAGTTCCCGGACGAATCACGTGGTTTGTGATGACGATGTGATGTGGGATTGCTCTCAACGGGTCTTTATTTCCACGGATTCCGTAATAGTCGCGCTCACCGGCCTGCAATTCCTTTGATCATTTCGGCGGGTTCTTATCTGATGCTTATGAATGCGTTGACCATGCGCTCGGATGGAATTAACCGTGTGTACACGGCCCCCGCCCGGAAACGATCTTGTTCCGCCCGTCGCCTCCGATGAAGAAGCCGATCACGGCGGACCGGAGCCGTTCAGCCAGAAAGCCCCGTACAGCGCCGAGGCGAGCGCGACGGCGCCCACCACCGCGGCCGACCGGGGGACGCGGGCCCGGGCGAGGGCCACGGCGAGCGGGAACAGCAGGGGGAAGGCCGGCAGCAGCAGGCGCGGCTTGGAGCCGAAGTAGCTCGACGCGCACAGCGCCAGCGCGGTGACCACGCCCGAGTACACCAGCAGCGGCAGCGGCTGCCCCTGCCGCGCCCCGGCGACGTACAGCCAGATCACCAGAGCCACCCCGGCGATCAGGCCGAGCCCGGCCAGGGCGGAGGGGAACGAGGTGAGCTTGTCGGCGACGAAGCGGGCGAAGGCGTATCCGCCGTCGAAGCCGTTGCGCCAGCCGGCCTGCACGTCGAGATAGCCGAAGGGGCCCGTTCCGGTGCGGTGGCCGACCCACAGGACGTAACCGGCGGCGCCGAGCGGGGCGAGCAGCATTCCGAGGGCCGGGCGGCCGGGGGAGCGGGGGCCGTCGGCAGGGGCGTGCGAAGTGGCCCGTGCGCCGTGCGGTCCGGTCGCGCTCCGGTTGCGCACGAACGAGATGACGGCCGCCGTCCACACCGCGGCGACCACCGCGAGCCCGACCGGCCGGGTCAGTCCCGCCAGCAGGGCCAGGGAGCCGGCGGCCACCCAGCGGCCGGTGAGCACGCAGTAGAGCGACCAGGCGGCGAGCGCGGTGAACAGCGACTCGCTGTACGCCATCGACTGCACGATCCCGACCGGCAGCACCGCCCACAGCAGCACGGCGCAGATCCCCGCCCGCCGTTCTCCCTCCGCCGCCCTTCCGAGGCCGCGCTCCACGTCCCGCGCCCCGCGGCCGTACACGTGATCGGCGACCGCGAAGATCCCCCAGGCCGCCGCGAGCGAGGCGAGCAGGCTCACCACGAGGCCGGCGTCGGCCAAGGACAGCGGGGCGACGGCGGCGAGCAGCCGCTCCAGCCCGGGCAGCAGTGGGAAGAAGGCGAGGTCGGAGTGGACGTCGCCGTTCGCGAGCCGCACCTCGTAGCCGTAACCGCCGTCGGCGACCCTGGCGTACCAGAGGGAGTCCCAGCGGGCGGTCAGCAGGGTGTGGGCGCTCTTGCCGCGCGCGGCGCTCCAGACGGCCAGGGCGACCAGTCCCAGGGCGCGCACGGCCGCGTACCCGAGGAGCGCCGGGGCGGCCCGGCGCAGGGCCGACTGCCGGGCCGGGGCCGCACGTGTCACAAGATCGGTCACGGGCTCGATTATCGTCCGGGCCCGGAACCGGGCGGTCCGCCGGGGCCCGTTCACCGGGCGGGCGAGTGGCGTACGCCACACGGTTGCCCGCAGGGTGTGAGAGGTGGGCCACGTGTCACCCGGGCGGACTCGCGTACGCTGACGTGTCACTCGCACACCGTTGCGCGGGCCGGGGCACCGCTTCTTCCCGGCCGAGCCGTGGGGGAGTCCCCGCCCCGCGGGCCCGCCGAACGCGAGGGTTCATCTGGGAGGTACGCACATGTCCGGGACGACCACGGCCCCGGCCCGGCCGCGCCGTCGGGCGACCGGGGACGGTGCGGGCCGCTGGGTCGTCCTGGTCGTGCTCTGCGTCAGCCTGCTGCTGGTCGCGGTGGACGCGACCGTGCTGCACGTGGCGGTGCCCGCCGTCACCGAGGACCTCAGGCCCGGCGCCGTCGAGCTGCTCTGGATCGTCGACATCTACCCGCTGGTCTGCGCCTCGTTGCTGATCCTGTTCGGCACGCTGGGCGACCGGGTGGGCCGCAGACGGATCCTGCTGCTGGGCTACGGCATCTTCGGCATCGCCTCAGCCGTGGCGGCCTTCGCACCGAATCCCCAGACGCTGATCCTCGCCCGGGCGCTGCTCGGCGTCGGCGGCGCCATGATCATGCCGGCCACGCTGTCGATCCTGCGGGAGGTCTTCCCGGACCGGCGCGAGCGCGCGCTGGCGATCGGCGTCTGGAGCGCGGTCGCCGCGGTGGGCGCGGCCATCGGGCCGCTGCTCGGCGGCTTCCTCCTCGAACACTTCTGGTGGGGGTCGGTCTTCCTCGTCAACATCCCGCTGATGCTGGTCAGCCTGCCGGTGGGCCGGCTGCTGCTGCCGGAGTCGACCGGCGAGCGGGACGGGCCCTGGGACGTGGTCGGCGCCGTCATGGCGGCGGTCGGCCTCTTCGGCGCGGTGCTGGGCGTGAAGCGGCTCGGCGCCGGGGAGCCCGTGCTGAGCGTGCTGACCCTGGGGCCGCTGGTGGCGGGCGCGGTGCTGCTGGTGGCGTTCGTGCGCCGGCAGCGGCGCAGGACGCATCCGCTGGTGGACCTCGGGATGTTCGCCCGGCCCGCGTTCAGCACGGCGGTGGGCTGCATCGTGCTGGCGATGCTGGCGCTGGTCGGTCTGGAGCTGATCGCGGCGCAGTACCTGCAACTGGTGCTCGGGCTGTCACCGCTGCGGACCGGACTGCGGCTGCTGCCGCTGACCTTCGCCGCGATGGCGGCCGGGCTGCTCGGGGCCCGGATGCTGCGGCGGTTCGGACCGCGGCGGATGGTGAGCGCCGGCTTCTGCGTGACCGCCGTCGCGGTGCTGGTGCTGACCGCGATGGGCGGCGAGGACGACGCCGGGCTGCTGCTGTCCGGGTTCGTGCTGCTCGGCTTCGGGCTGGAGACGACGCTGTTCGGGGCGTACGAGTCGATGCTGAGCGAGGCGCCGGCTGCCCGGGCGGGCGGCGCCGCCGCCATCGGCGAGACGTCGTACCAACTGGGCGCGGGGATGGGCATCGCGCTGCTGGGAACGGTGATGAACGCGGCGTACGCGCCGGGGCTGACGCGGGTGCCGGGGGTGCCGGCGGCGGCCTCGGGGGCGGCGGCGCACTCGCTGGGGGAGGCCTACGAGGTCGCCGGGCGGCTCGGCGGGGCGAGGGGGGACGCGCTGCGGCACGCGGCCCGGGACTCCTTCGTGCACGGGCTGCACGTGACGTTGCTGGTGAGCGCGGGGCTGTTGCTGCTGGGCGCGGTGGCGGCCTGCCGCCTGCCGCGGGTGATGCAGTGCGACGCCGGCGACGGCGGGGTGGAGCTGCCCGCGCAGCGGGAGGCGGACAGGTCCCGCGTGTCCGCGTGACCTCCGCCCTTCTCCCGTCCGTGAACCGCCCGCGCCGGTGCTGGGGCGCGTCCTGGGGAAGACCCTGGACGAGGGCCACGTGGCGTCGTAACGTCGGGCCCGAGTCGCTTAACTAGCGGTGCTAGTTTCCCTAGTCGGAGGTGCCCATGCCGGCGTCGTCGAAATCGTCGCTGCCCCCGTTCGACCCCGCCGACCCCCTCGGGATCGACGACCTGCTGGAGCCGGAGGACCTCGCCGTCCGCGACACCGTGCGGAGCTGGGCCGCCGACCGGGTGCTGCCGCGGGTCGCCGAGTGGTACGAGAGCGGCGAGCTGCCGGTCGTCCGGGAGCTCGCCCGCGAGCTGGGGTCGATCGGCGCGCTCGGGATGTCGCTCAGCGGATACGGCTGCGCCGGCGCCAGCGCCGTCCAGTACGGGCTCGCCTGCCTGGAGCTGGAGGCCGCCGACTCCGGGATCCGGTCCCTGGTCTCGGTGCAGGGCTCCCTCGCCATGTACGCCCTCCACCGCTTCGGCTCCGAGGAGCAGAAGCGGCAGTGGCTGCCGCGCATGGCGGCCGGCGAGGTGATCGGCTGCTTCGGGCTCACCGAGCCGGACCACGGCTCCGACCCCGCCTCCATGCGCACCCACGCCAAGCGCGACGGCGGCGACTGGGTGCTCAACGGGCGCAAGATGTGGATCACCAACGGGTCGGTGGCCGGGGTCGCCGTCGTGTGGGCCCGGACCGAGGACGGCATCCGCGGCTTCGTGGTCCCCGCCGGCACCCCTGGCTTCTCCGCCCCCGAGATCAAGCACAAGTGGTCCCTGCGCGCCTCCGTCACCAGCGAGCTCGTCCTCGACGACGTACGGCTGCCCGCCGACGCAGTACTGCCCGGGGCGAGTGGGCTGCGCGGACCGCTGAGCTGTCTGTCCCACGCCCGCTACGGCATCGTCTGGGGCGCGATGGGCGCGGCCCGCTCCTGCTTCGAGGCGGCCGTCGACTACGCGAAGTCGCGTGAGCAGTTCGGCAGACCCATCGGCGGCTTCCAGCTCACCCAGGCAAAACTCGCCGACATGGCGGTCGAACTGCACAAGGGGATCCTGCTCGCCCACCACCTCGGGCGGCGCATGGACGCCGGCCGGCTCCGTCCGGAGCAGGTCAGTTTCGGCAAGCTCAACAACGTACGGGAGGCGATCGGCATCTGCCGCACGGCGCGGACGATCCTCGGCGCCAACGGGATCTCCCTCGAATACCCCGTGATGCGGCACGCGACCAACCTCGAGTCGGTGCTCACCTACGAGGGCACGGTCGAGATGCACCAGCTCGTGCTGGGCAAGGCGCTCACCGGTCTCGACGCCTTCCGGTGAGCCCCGGACGGGGCAGGGCCGGCGCGCGGCCCTGCCTCAGCTCTGGTTGAAGAAACCGTCCGAACGGTGCGCCCCCGGGTCGCCGCTGATGATCTCGGTGTCGGCGGGGGAGAGCAGGAAGACGCGGGTGGAGACGCGGTCGATGGAGCCGCGCAGGCCGAAGACGAGCCCGGCCGCGAAGTCGACCACGCGCTTGGCGTCGGCCGCCTCCATGGCCGTGAGGTTCATGATGACGGGCACGCCGTCCCGGAACAGCTCGCCGATGGCGCGCGCGTCGCGGAAGCTGTCCGGCGTCACCGTGCCGATCCGGCGGCCCTTTTCCTCGGCCGTGTCCGTGGCCACCTTCACCCGCGGGTCCGTGACCCAGGCGTCCTGGGACTCGGCCCCCTCGGAGTAGTCGTCGTCGTAGTAGCGCTCGTCTTCGTTGTCGTCGACGAGGCCGAGCCACGCACTCGCCTTGCGTACCGATCCCATGGACGCCTCCTCTCACAGCGGTCTTTCGTGCTTTCCGCATCCCTATGGTCATCCATGATGCGGACGGTGCGCCAAGTGGATAGACGCCGCGCGGGGGGTTTGTGACGGTACTGGTGCACAGCCCGATCCGTCGAGAGCCTTGTGCCCCAAGGGTCATGTTCTACGCGGCTGCTGACTGTGAGTGAAATATGATTGTCCATGCGGCGCGATGGCACATGGGTGACCAGTGGTGCGTACGGGTGAACGAAGTGGCCGATACGATGCGGCAGCTCAACGTCGTACACACCACGGGGGAACGTCGTGTTCGGAATCGTCAGACCATGTGCTCACCGGCTGGGGGACGGCCTCAAGGCCCAGTGGATGGCGCATCTGTGCGGGCTGTGCCTGGCGCTGCGCGGTGACCACGGACAGTTCGCCCGGGTCGTGACGAACTACGACGGTCTCCTCATATCGGTCCTGACGGAGGCTCAGGCCGAAAAGGGCGGTGGCAAGGGCGGTGGGCGGCGCACGGCCGGACCCTGCCCGCTGCGCGGAATGCGCACCGCGTCCGTCGCACAGGGTGAGGGCGCCCGGCTGGCGGCGGCCGTCTCGCTGGTGCTGGCCTCGGCCAAGGTGCGCGACCACGTCACCGACGGCGACGGGCTGCTGGCCCGCCGGCCGGTGGCGCTCGCCGCGCGCCGGGTCGCCGACCGCTGGGGGCGTGCGGGCGCCCGTACCGGAGCCGACGTCGGATTCGACACCGCCGTCCTCGTCGACGCCGTGGACCGGCAGGTCGGCATCGAGACGCTGGCCGGACCCGGCACACCGATCCTGACCGTCACCGAGCCGACCGAGACCGCGACCGCCGCCGCCTTCGCGCACACCGCGGTCCTCGCCGGCCGGCCCGCCAACGCCGAACCGCTCGCCGAGGCCGGGCGCCTGTTCGGACGGCTCGCGCACCTCCTGGACGCGGTGGAGGACCGCGCGGCCGACGCCGCCTCGGGCGCCTGGAATCCGCTCACCGCGACCGGGACCCCGCTCGCCGAGGCCCGCCGGCTCGCCGACGACGCCGTGCACGGCATCCGGCTCGCCCTGCGCGAGGCCGAGTTCACCGACGGCCGGCTCGCCCATCTGCTGCTCGCCCACGAACTCCCGCGCTCCGTGGACCGCGCCTTCGGCACCGGGTCCTGCGGGCACGCCGCGCAGCACCCGCACGCCCCGCAGGACGCCTTCGGGCCGCCGCAGGGGCCGTACGCGCCGCAGAGCCCGCCGCACCCGCACACTCCCGGCGGCCCTTACCAGGGCGGCAACCCCTTCGGCGGTGAGCCGCCGCGGCCGGGGAAGCGCGGATTCTGGGCCGGGTGCGCGGCGGCCGTCGGGCTCTGCTGCACCTGCAAGGCGTGCTGCGCCGAGGAGTTCGAGGGTCCGTGGTCGCGGAAGAAGCGCGGTGGCTGGTGCCGCGACTGGGACTGCTCGTGCTGCGAGGCGTGCCAGTGCTGCGAGTGCTGTGAATGCTGCTCGTGCTGCGACTGCTGACGCCGGCGGCGGCCGTTTGTCGTCACGGTGACCGCGGGGTCTGACGGTGGCTGTCGGTCGTGATGGTGCTGCCGGGTCTGACGGTGACCGCGGGGTCTGACGGTCGTGATGGTGACGGCGGGCTCCGGCGGTGGCTGTCGTCCGGAGCCCGCCGGCTGTCAGCCCTTCAGCTCCGGCGGCGAGATCCGCGACTCCTTGATCGCCGAGCCGGTCGTGCCCCACTTGTCGAGGATCTTCCGGTACGTCCCGTCGGCGATCAGCCGGTTCACCGCGGCCCGGAAGGCCGGCGCCAGCTTCGTGCCCTTCTTGAAGGCGAAACCGACGTCGAGGCGGTGGAACTCGTTGAGGAACTTCAGCCCCGGCTGCTGGGCGACGGCGTACCGCAGCCCGTTGATGGTGGACATCACCACGTCGCTGCGGCCCTGCTGCAGCGACGACCACAGCGCCCCGGACTCGGCGTAGGTCTGCACCTTGTACGCCTTCTCGCCCGCGTCGGCGCAGACGTGCCGGCTCTTCTCCAGCGTGGCCTCGAACGTCGTACCCGCGCCGGTCGCGATGTTCAGGCCGCACAACTGCCTCAGCTCGGTGACCTTGCCGAGTTCGCTGTCCTTGCGGGCGGCGAAGCCCTGGCCGTCGTTGATGTACGTGACGAAGTCGATCGTCCTGCGCCGTTCGTCGGTCACCCCGAAGTTGCCCGCGCCGAGGTCGTACTTGCCGCTGCCGAGGGCGGGCAGGATCGCCTCGAAGCCGGCCTCCTGCGTGTCCAGGCGGATGCCGAGCACCTTGGCGACGGCCTCGGCGAAGTCCACGTCCTGGCCGACGAGGGTCTTGCCGTCGCCGAGGTAGGTGGTGCCCGGCGGAGTGCCGCCGACGCTGTAGGCGATGGTCAGGCTCCGCACCCCGGCCGGCAGCAGCCTCGCCGCCGCCGGGTCCTCGTGGACGCCGGAGACGACGTCCGTGGTCGGGATCCGGGCGGCCGCGGCGCCGGCGCCCCCGGCCGACGGCTCGTCCGGCCCGGAGCCGCACGAGGTGAGCAGCAGCGCCACCGAACTGATCAGGGCGAACGAGAGGAAATGCCGGCGGCGGGCAGGCGTGGGCATACGCATGGGGGCGGACTCCTGCGTGGGAAAGGGGTGTCAGGGCAGCGCGAGGGGAGGGGACGCGTGTGAAGGCGGGGAGAGCAACGCGAAACGGCGGGAACGTCAGGGTCTGTCGTCGGATTTCCGTCGTCGCCCGAAGGGCGGCCCCGCGGCGAGAACGCGTGCCAGGCGTCGCGGGGCAGACGGGAATCCGACGACTGGGGTCCTAGGGACGCCCGTGTTCACGGGGGCGCGCAGTGGGTCGGCTCAACAGGAGGAGGACCACACGCGACCGAAGTCGATGTGGGAGCGCGTGACCAGCGACTGCTGCGGATGCATGGGCCAAGTGGAACAGGCATCCGATGGCACGTCAACCGACCCGAGACTTACGGCTCACATGGTGGACGGCCTTGACAGCGAGGGGAAACGGGCCCGTACTCTCGTGCGAACGGCCCTGCTGAGGGGCTCGGCCGTCCGCGCGCCGTGCGACAGCGCAGGCGAGACGCGCGCTTCGTGTGTGAAGGCACCGTCCGTGTCCACCCGACGCATCACGGAGCCCTCGCATGTCCTTTGACACCACGCTCGTCAAGACCGCCGCCCCGCGGATCCCCGGACGGGCGGACCCCCCGCGGATCGTGCCGCAGCGCCGGCTCGGCCAGTGGGCGGCCGCCGTCGCCGTCCTCGCACTGCTCGGCCTCGCGCTGACCTCCGTCGTCCGCAACCGGGCGTTCCAATGGGACGTCGTCGCCGACTACTTCACCTCGGCCTCGGTCCTGCGCGGACTGTGGCTCACCCTCTGGCTGACCGCCGTGGTGATGACGCTCGGCTTCGTCCTGGGCACCGTGCTCGCGGTGTTCCGGCTGTCCGCCAACCCCGTTCTCCGCGCCGTCGGCTGGGGGTACGTCTGGCTGTTCCGGTCGATCCCGATCCTGGTGCAGCTGCTGCTGTGGTTCAACATCGGGGCGCTGTACCCGAGCATCCTCGGCGTGCGGACGGTCGACCTGTTCGGCCCGGTCACCGTCGCCGTCGTCGGCCTCACCCTGCACGAGGCCGCGTACGCCGCCGAGGTGGTGCGCGGCGGCGTCCTCTCCGTCGACCGCGGCCAGATCGAGGCCGCGCAGGCGCTCGGCCTGAGCCGGTGGCGGCGCTGGCGGCGGATCGTGCTGCCGCAGGCGATGCGCTCCATCGTGCCGCCCGCCGGGAACATGCTGATCGGCACCCTCAAGGGCACCTCCATCGTCAGCGTCATCGCCGTCCAGGACCTGCTGTACTCGACGCAGCTCGTCTACCACCGGACCTACCAGGTCATCCCGCTGCTGATGGTCGCCACCCTCTGGTACACCGTCGTCACCTCGGTGCTGAGCGTCGGCCAGTACTACCTGGAACGGCACTACGCGCGCGGCTCGGAGCGCTCCCGGTGAGGCCCGCGCTCGTCATCGTCGGGGCCGGGCCGCGGGGGACCGGCCTGATCGAACGCATCGCCGCCAACGCGCCCGAGCTGTACGCCGGTTCGGGTCTCGACATCCACCTCGTCGACCCGCACCCGCCGGGCGGCGGCCGGATCTGGCGCGCGGCGCAGTCGCCGCTGCTGTGGATGAACTCCCACGCCGAGGACGTCACCATGTTCACCGACGACACCGTGGACATGGCCGGGCCGGTGCGCGAGGGCCCCACCCTGCACCAGTGGGCGGACCTGGCGGGCAGTACCTTCGTCGACCGCCGCGTCCAGGGCTCCTACCTGCGCTGGGTGTACGACCAGGCCGTGGCCTCGCTGCCGGGCGACATCACCGTGCACCACCACCCGCGGCGCGCCCTGCGCGTCGAAGGCCCGCGCCGGGGCCGCCAGCAGGTGTGGCTGGAGGGCCGGGCGCACCCGCTCTCCGCCGACCTGGTGGTGCTCGCCCTCGGTCACCTCGACGCCCGGCCCGACCGGGAACAGGCGGAGCTGACCGCCCACGCCCGCACCCACGGCCTGGTCCACCTGCCGCCCGACTACACCGCCGACACCGACCTGTCCGTCCTGCGGCCCGGCGAACCCGTCCTCGTCCGCGGCTTCGGGCTGGCCTTCGTGGACCTGATGGTGCTGCTGACCGAGGGCCGCGGCGGCCGCTACGACGGGGACACCTACCTCCCCTCCGGGCAGGAGCCGGTGCTGCACGTCGGCTCACGGCGCGGAGTGCCGTACCACTCCAAGATCGGCTACGACCTCACCGGCGAGCGCCCGCCGCTGCCCCGCTTCCTCGGCCCCGCCGAGACCGACGCGCTGCTGGCGCGGCCGGGCGGCCCCGACTTCCGGCGCGATGTGTGGCCGCTGGTCGAGAAGGAGCTGGGATTCGCCCACTACCACCGGCTGTTCACCGCCCATCCCGAGCGGACCGCCATGTCCTGGGCCGGTTTCGAGGAGATCTACGCGAGCGCCGACGCCCCGGGCCGGGCGGCCCTGGCCGCCGCGGCCGTGCCCGACCCCGCCGACCGGCTCGACCTCGCCGCCCTCGACCGCCCGCTGGCCGGCCTGCGCCACAGCACGCACGAGGACTTCCAGGAGGCGCTGCGCGGCCGTATCGAGGCCGATCTGCGCCGCCGGCACGACCCGGCGCACAGCCCCGACCTGGCCGTCTTCCTCGGACTGCTGTCGGTCTACGGGCAGTTGGTCCGGCTCGGCGACATCGGCCCCTGGTGGCACGGCTTCTTCAGCTTCCTCGCCTCCGGTCCGCCCGGCCCCCGGCTGCGGCAGATGCTCGCACTGTCCCGCGCGGGCGTGCTGAAGTTCGTCGGCGCCGACATGACCGTCACCGCCGAGGACGGGGTGTTCCGGGCGTCGAGCGCCACCGTGCCCGGCTTCCGGACCGAGGCGCGGGCGCTGGTCGAGGCACGGCTGCCCGAGCCCACCGTCCGCCGCGCCCGGGATCCGCTGCTGCGCGCACTGCACGCCGACGGGGCCGCCGAGACCCCCGACGGGCTGCTGCGCGTGGACCCCGCCGACTGCCGGGTCCTGGACGGCGCCGGCCGGCCGCATCCCCGGCGGTTCGCGCTCGGACCGTTCACCGACGGCCGTACGCCCGGCGCGTTCACCCGGCCGCGCACCGGCGGCCCGGCGTTCCGGCAGAACGACGCCACCGCCCGGGCCGCGCTGGCCTTCCTGCGGACGCTCGCCCCACGGGCGAGGGCCGCCTAGCGCTGTGACCGGGAAGGTTCGCCGGGAAGCTCGCGGCCTTCCGGTGCCGGGGCACCTCCCACGCCGTTCAGGCAGTGGGGGAGCATCGCGAGGCGGAGCATCGTCCGCGTACCGGATGTGCTCGGGTGAGGCGACAACGCGGAGTGGGGGTACCCCCGGCCGAAGGCTGGGGGAGCGCCGGGCGTCGCGAGCCGGTGAACCTTTCCGGTCGCAGCACTGCTGCCGCGACAGGCGGCGTACGCCCCGTCGCGACGCCCGGGGGCCGGCATGACCGTCCGTCGGGCGGACGGGGCCGCCGCGCCGCGCCCGCCGCAGGGCCGTCCGGCCGACGTCCGGGCGGGGGATCGGGACCGGGGCCGGGAGTCCGCCGCGCCGTCGGCCTCACCCGGACCGGAGGCCGTGGGCCCTCGCGGCCGCCATGCGGCTTCGGGAAGGCCGACGTCGAACCCGCCGGGTGCGTACGGCGGAACTCCGCCGGCGCCTCGGTCGCGCCCCGCACCTCGTCCGGGCGGACCGGACGACTTCATGGACCGCGTGGCGCCGCCGCCCCGGAGCCCGGCGCGTTCCGTGCCCGGCACCAGGGCGCGGTTCCGCGCCCGCACCTCGGTTTGGCCGCCCGGCCACACATGGAAGGGTTGATCACATGACGGACGCATCCGACCAGTGGAAGCAGTGGCACGAGCGCCGCACCGAGACGGTGTCGGCGCCCTACGGCCCGCTCGCGCTGACCGGTACGTACTGGCTCGAGGACTATCCGGAGGGTCGAATTCCGGACATCCCCGGGACCTGGACGGCCGACGGCGACGCGGTCGTGCTCACCGCCGCCGCCTCGGACGGACTCACCGTCGACGGCCGGTCCTTCGCCGGCCGGGTGCGGCTCGAGGCCGACACCGGACCGGTGGCCGACGCCCGGGTCGCGCTGGGCGAACGCCGACTGGCCGTGCTGGTCCGCGAAGGAGCGTGGGGCGTACGGGAGTACGACCCCGACGCGGCGGCGCGCCGGGCGTTCCGCGGCATCGCCGCCACCGGCCACGACCCGCGCTGGACCGTGCCGGGCCGCTTCACGCCGTACGCGGAGGAGCGGACCGTACGGGTGCCGAACGCGGACGGCCGGGAACGCGGCCTCGGGCTGGCCGGCGAACTGACGTTCACACTGGCCGGGCAGGAGTCGACGCTACAGGTCGCCCGGCAGCCGGACGGCGCGCTGTGGGCGGTGTTCGCCGACGCCACCAGTGGGCACGGCAGCTTCCGCTTCCGGTTCCTGTACTCCGGCGCCCCGGACGCCGAGGGGCGCGCCACCGTCGACTTCAACCGCGCGGTGCTGCCGCCGTGCGCCTTCGCCGACCACTTCATCTGCCCCTTCCCGCCGCCGGGCAACACCCTCGACCTCGCGATACCGGCGGGGGAACGCGCTCTGCTCTGAGACGGGATCCGGGTGCGGGCGGCCCGCCGGGCCGGTGCTGACGGCCCGTCAACTCACCCTGATCGCACACAGTCCACTTCAAACGCACACAGTCGCACGGCCGAAAGGCACCCTTGCGCCGACCGGTCGGTCGGCCGAATACTCCCCCACAGCGCTTGTCAGGGGCACGCGGTGTCCGGAAACGGATCTCCGTACCCTGGCTGCGCCTCACGGGCCCCGACCCCACGCGGGCCCCCGACTTCCTTTGTGGAGGAACGAAAAGTGAGGATCAAGCGCACTGCCCCCCGCAGCGGCATCACGAGACAGGCCCGGCTGATCGCCATCGCCTCCGGGCTCGTGGCCGCCGCCGCGTTCGCGGTCCCCAGCGCGAACGCGTCCGACACCGGCACCTTCAGCGCCGCCCAACTCACCAAGGCGAGCGACTCGGTGATGAAGGCCGACATCCCGGGCACCGCCTGGGCCGTCGACAGCAGGAACAACCGGGTCGTCGTCACCGTCGACAGCAGGGTCTCCCAGGCCCAGATCGCCCGGATCAAGCAGCAGGCGGGTACCAGCTCCGGTGCCCTGACCATCAAGCACGCCCCGGGGAAGTTCAACAAGCTGATCTCCGGCGGCGACGCCATCTATGCGAGTAGCTGGCGCTGCTCGCTGGGCTTCAACGTCCAGGACTCCAGCGGCAACTACTACTTCCTGACCGCCGGTCACTGCACCGACGGGGCCGGCACCTGGTGGTCGAACTCCTCGCACTCGACCACCCTCGGCACCACCGCCGGTTCCTCCTTCCCCGGCAACGACTACGGCCTCGTGCGCTACACCAACAGCTCGGTGACCAAGTCCGGCGCGGTGGGCAGCGTGGACATCACGAGCGCGGCCACCCCCTCGGTCGGCACCACCGTCTACCGCCGCGGTTCCACCACCGGCATCCACAGCGGCCGGGTCACCGCGCTCAACGCGACGGTCAACTACGGCAACGGCGAGGTCGTCTCCGGCCTCATCCAGACCACGGTCTGCGCCGAGCCCGGCGACTCCGGCGGTCCGCTGTACTCCAACGGCGGTGTCGCCTACGGACTGACCTCGGGCGGCAGCGGCGACTGCACCTCCGGCGGCACGACCTTCTTCCAGCCGGTCACGGAGGCGCTGAGCGCCTACGGGGTCCACGTCTACTGACGCGTCCCCCCTGATCGCGGCCGTGCGCACGGCCCTGGTACCTCGCAGCCGGCGGCAGGCGAGCCCCCGTACGCGACCGGCGTACGGGGGCTCGCCCCTGCCCGCGCGCCGGTCGCGCACGAGCGGCGCCCCTGTCCGCCGGGGGGAGACCAAGACCGGCGGGACCTCACGCCGACGCGTGTCGGTGACCCGCCCGTGATGTGTGCGGCGCGGGCGCGGGCGGTGCGGCCTCGGACGGGCAACGCGGCGGAGACGTGGGCCCGTCGACGTACACGCGTCCGGGACTCGGCCTCGGGTGCTTCCCTGCGGGGCCCGGAAACGGTGGGCGCGGTTCGTCCGCCTTCCGGCCCGCGAGCTCCCCACGACCCTCGGTGGGGGCCACGCCCTCGCGCGGCGGAGCGCAGGGGCGGTGGGTCTCACGCGCTCCGGCCGGTGCCCGGACCGGTGGAGGCGCCGGTGGAAGCGCGGGCGAAGGGTCCCCCTGGGTCCGCGTCCGGGGGCGCGCCCGTGCCCCGGGAGGTTCCGGTGGGCGCTCCGCGTCCGGCGGCGTGCCCGTGCGCGGAGAGGTTCCGGTGGGCTGCGGGTCCGCGCCGGTGACGAGCGGCGTGGACCGTGGGGTGGACGGTGTGCGTCCTTTCACCTCCCGGTGGAAGGGCGGGGCGCCGGTGGGTAAGGGGGTGCGACATGGCCCTCACGCTGCGTGGCGGGGGACGTTTGCGCAGGTGGGACACGCTCGAACGGATGTCGTACACACGTTCGGGGATGGGGGTATGGTGGGGGTGAAGTGGTTGGGAACAGATGTTCGAGAGCCGGTCGGGCTCACGGGTTCGGGAGGTGCGTGTGCCGGGTTTCACGCATCTGCACACCGTCTCCGGGTTCTCCCTGCGCTACGGCGCCTCGCACCCGGAGCGGCTGGCCGAGCGCGCCGCCGAGCGGGGCATGGACGCCCTCGCCCTCACCGACCGCGACACCCTCGCCGGCACGGTCCGCTTCGCCAAGGCCTGCGCGGCGGCGGGCGTCCGCCCGCTGTTCGGCGCGGAACTGGCGGTGGCCGGATTCGAGCCGGTACGACGCGACGCGTCCGTACGGCAGGAGCGGCGCCGGACACCGGTGCGCGGCGGCGCCTTCGTCGACGAGTCGGCCCCGCGCGTCACCTTCCTCGCCCGGGACGGCGCCCGCGGCTGGGCCGATCTGTGCCGGCTGGTCAGCGCCGTGCACACGGCCGGCCCCTCGGCCGCCGGCGCTCCGCTGCTGTCCTGGCCCGACAACCACGCCAACGGCCTGACCGTGCTGCTCGGCCCCGACTCGGACGTCGGCCGGGCACTGGCCGCGGGCCGCCCGGACCGGGCCGCGAGGCTCCTTGTCCCCTGGCGCGAGGTCTACGGCGGCGCACTGCGGCTGGAGGCCGTCTGGCACGGCCGCGAGGGCACCGGGCCCGGCTCCCTGCGGCTGGCCGCCCGCACCGTCGGCTTCGCCGCCGAACAGGGCGTCCGGCCCGTGCTCGGCAACGCCGTCCGGTACGCCGACCCCGGCCAGGGCCCGGTCGCCGACGTCCTGGACGCCGCCCGCCGCCTGGTCCCCGTCGACGCGGCCAAGGAACTGGACTCCGGCGAGGCCTGGCTGAAGGACCCGGACGCCATGCTGCGCGCGGCCGAGCGCGTCGTCGAGGCCGCGGGTTTCCGGCGCGATACCGCCCACCGCCTGCTGGAGCAGACGCAGGCCACGGCCGCCGAGTGCCTGGTCGACCCCGAGGACGACCTCGGCATGGGCACCGTCCACTTCCCCGAGCCGCACCTCGTGGGCGCCGGGCGCCGCACCGCCCAGCGCACGCTCGCCTCCCGGGCGGCGGCGGGCATGGTGCTGCGCGGCCACGCCGGCCGGCGTGACTACTGGGAGCGGATGCACCAGGAGCTGGACATCATCGCCTACCACGGCTTCGCCTCCTACTTCCTCACCGTCGCCCAGGTCGTGGACGACGTGCGGAGGATGGGCATCCGGGTCGCCGCCCGGGGCTCGGGCGCCGGCTCCCTCGTCAACCACCTCCTCGGCATCGCCCACGCCGATCCGGTCGAGCACGGGCTGCTGATGGAGCGCTTCCTGTCCAAGCGGCGCATGGTCCTGCCCGACATCGACATCGACGTGGAGTCCGCGCGCCGCCTCGAGGTCTACCGCGCGATCATCGGCCGGTTCGGCGCCGAGCGGGTCGCGACGGTCGCCATGCCGGAGACGTACCGTGTCCGCCACGCCATCCGCGACGTGGGCGCGGCCCTGTCCATGGACCCCGCCGAGATCGACCGCGTCGCCAAGTCCTTCCCGCACATCCGGGCCCGCGACGCCCGCGCGGCGCTGGAGGAACTGCCCGAACTCAGGGCGCTGGCGGGGGAGAAGGAGCGGTACGGCAGGCTCTGGGAACTGGTCGAGGCCCTCGACGCCCTGCCACGCGGGGTCGCCATGCATCCCTGCGGGGTGCTCCTGTCCGACGCCTCCCTGCTCGCCCGTACGCCGGTGATGCCGACCAGCGGCGAGGGCCTGCCCATGTCCCAGTTCGACAAGGACGACGTGGAGGACCTCGGACTGCTCAAGCTGGACGTGCTGGGCGTGCGGATGCAGTCGGCGATGGCGCACGCCGTCGCGGAGGTGGAGCGGGCGACGGGGGAGCGGATCGACCTGGACGCCGTGCGGGACGGCGACCCGGCGACGTACCGGCTCATCCGCTCCGCCGAGACGCTCGGCTGCTTCCAGATCGAGTCGCCGGGCCAGCGGGACCTGGTGGGGCGGCTGCAGCCGGCCACCTTCCACGACCTCGTGGTCGACATCTCGCTCTTCCGGCCCGGGCCGGTCGCCGCCGACATGGTGCGGCCGTTCATCGAGGCGCGGCACGGGCGGGCGCCGGCCCGCTACCCGCACCCCGACCTGGCGGAGCCGCTGCGGGAGACGTACGGGGTCGTCGTCTTCCACGAGCAGATCATCCACATCGTGCACATCATGACCGGCTGCGGACTCGACGAGGCGGACCGGGTGCGGCGCGGGCTGTCCGACCCGGAGTCGCAGGGGCGGATCAAGGCGTGGTTCGCACAGCACGCGGCGGCGAAGGGATACGACGCGGAAACGATTCGGCGGACCTGGGAGATCGTCGAGGCGTTCGGCTCCTACGGCTTCTGCAAGGCGCACGCGGTGGCCTTCGCCGTGCCGACGTACCAGTCGGCGTGGCTCAAGGCCCACCACCCGGCCGCCTTCTACGCGGGGCTGCTCACCCACGATCCCGGCATGTACCCCAAGCGGCTGCTGCTGGCGGACGCGCGGCGGCGCGGGGTGCCGATCCTGCCGCTGGACGTGAACCGGTCGGGCGTCGCACATCGTATCGAACTGGTGTCTGAGTCGCAGTCGGCGGAACGGGCGAATTCATCCGGTAAGTGGGGACTTCGGCTGGCCCTCTGTGATGTGCACGGCATCAGCGGGGCCGAGGCGGCGCGGATCGCGGACGGGCAGCCGTACGCCTCGCTGCTCGACTTCTGGGAGCGGGCCCGGCCGAGCCGGCCGATCGCCGGACGGCTGGCCCAGGTGGGCGCGCTGGACGCGTTCGGCGCCAACCGCCGCGACCTGCAACTGCACCTGACCGAGCTGCACCGCGGCGCCCGGGGCGCGGGCGGCGGCCAACTGCCCCTGGCCGGCGGCCGGAAGACGGCCGCGGCCGGCCTGCCCGACCTGTCCGACGCCGAGCGGCTCAGCGCCGAGCTGGGCGTGCTGTCCATGGACGCCTCACGCAACCTGATGGACGACCACCGCGAGTTCCTCGACGAACTGGGCGTGGTCTCCGCGCGCCGGCTGCGCGAGGCCCGGCACGGCGAGACGGTGCTGGTCGCGGGCGCCAAGGCGGCCACCCAGACCCCGCCGGTCCGGTCCGGCAAACGGGTCATCTTCTCCACGCTGGACGACGGCACCGGCCTGGTCGACCTCGCCTTCTTCGACGACTCCCACGACGCCTGCGCGCACACCGTCTTCCACTCCTGGCTGCTGCTGGTGCGCGGAGTGGTGCAGCGGCGCGGCCCGCGCAGCTTCAGCGTGGTGGGCGCCGCCGCCTGGAACCTCGCCGAACTGGCCGAACTGCGTGCCGAGGGCGGCCTGGAGGAGGTGGCGGCCCGGCTGGCCCGTCCCGGCGGACCGCCGGGGGACGGCCAGGAGGGAGAGGGCGACGGCGAGGGCGCGCGCCGGGCCCGGCTCGCCGGGTCGGACGGGCGTCCCGCACCCACCGGCTCCGCGGCGCCCGACCCGATGGACGCAGCCCGCGACCGGCGCATCCGGATGGCCACCGGCTACGAGATGCACCCGTGGGCGGACCTGCGGCCGGCGGGCGCGGGGCCCGCCAGTGGAAGGAAGTTGTGGCACCAGAGTCCAGGGAGCGCGGGATGACCATTCTCTGCGTACGTTTCCAGCTGCCCCCGATGTACGAGGCGGCCCTGCCGGGGCTGCTCGGGCTGCTGGAGGAGTTCACCCCGGTCGTGGAGGCGCTGCCGCCGGACGGCGCGCTGGCCGATCTGCGGGGCGCCGAACGGTATTTCGGGCGCGACGCGGTCGAGCTGGCGTCCGTGATCAGGGTCCGCGCGCTCGCCCGGTACGGCGTCGACTGCCTGATCGGCGCCGGGCCGGGCCCGATGCTGGCCCGCATGGCCCTGCGCGACGCCCGGCCCGGCCGCACCCGTGCGGTGCCCGGCGATCCGGCCGCCGTCACGGAGTTCCTCGCCGGGCGGCCGGTCACCGCGCTGCCCGGTGTCGGCCCGGCGACGGCCCGCACCCTGGGCGAGTACGGCCTCGATACCCTGGACAGGGTCGCCGCCGCGCCCCTGTCGACGCTCCAGCGCCTGGTCGGCGCGCGGGCCGGCCGTGAACTGCGCGAGCGGGCCAACGGCGTCGACCGCGGCCGGGTCGTCCCGAACGCCGTCTCCAGGTCCCTGGCCGCCGAACGTCCCTTCGACCGTGACGAGCTGGACCCCGACCTGCACCGCAGGGCCCTGCTGTCGGCCGCCGAGGAACTGGGCGGCCGGCTGCGCGCCCTCGACAAGGTCTGCCGCACCCTGACCCTCACCGTGCGCTACGCCGACCGCTCCACCACCACCCGCAGCCGCGCGCTGGCGGAACCCACCGGCCATTCGGCCGCGTTGACCGGGGCCGCGTACGGGATGTACGAGGCGCTGGGCCTCCAGCGTGCCCGGGTCCGCGCGCTCGTCCTGCGCGCTGAGGGTCTCGACCCCGCCGAACACGCCTCCCACCAGCTCACCTTCGACCCCGCCGACGAGAAGGCGCGCCGCATCGAGGAGGTCGCCGACCGCGCGCGGGCCAGGTTCGGACCGCGCGCGGTGATGCCGGGCACACTGGCCGCGTGACCCGCGCCGCCGGTGGGTCAGTTGGCCCACGGCGGGGTCAGGACGGTGCCGTCGGCCAGCCGGGCCCGCAGGCCGACGGAGGTGGTCACCCAGGAGACCGCGGTGCGGTCCCCGGGGTTCTCCACGGCGAGGGTGGTGCCCGGATTGATGATCACCGTGTCGCCCGCGGTGACCCGCTCGGTGCGGCCGTCGAGCGTCATCAGCAGTTCACCGTCGAGCAGGTGGAAGATCTCCTCGTGGGTGACGGTGTGGGCGGGGGCCCTGGTGCCCGCGGGGATCTCGCCGCGCCAGGCGCACAGTTCCCTGGAGCCGGTGAGCGGACTGGCGTACGAGATGAAACGGGCGCCGTGGATCTCGTGGGTCACTGCTTCGGACGGGCGGACGACGGGCACGGGTGCCTCCTGGTCTGTTCGCGGACGGGTGGTGACGCGGAATCGAATGGTCAAGTTGCCTGACCGAATGCTCCGACATCATGGTCAAGCTTCTTGACCATCACGTCAAGGATGTTTCAATGCCTCCGTGCAGAACTCCGAAGCCATGGCCCTGTCCGCCGCCCTGCTCGCCGTCGCCGGTGAGCTCACCCGGCGCATCCACGACGGGGTCGTCGCCCGCGGTTTCGAGGGGCTCAGGCCGGCGCACGGCTTCGCGTTCGCGCGGCTGGCCCCGGACGGCGCGACGGTCACCGAGCTGGCCGCGCACCTGGGGGTCACCAAGCAGGCGGCCAGTCAGCTCGTCGACGAGATCGTGCGCAAGGGGTACGCGGAGCGCCGGCCGCACCCCGGGGACGCGCGGGCCCGGCTGATCGTGCTGACCGATCGGGGCCGGGCCTGCACCCGCGCGGCGGAGGAGGCGGCCGCGGAAGCGGTGCGGGCCTGGACCGGGTCGATCGGTGAGGGTGAAGTGCGCGCGCTGTGGGAGCGGTTGGCCCGCATCGCGCCGTACGGTCCGATCCGGCCCACTTGGTGACGGATCGTCGGATGGGCGTTCCCGCGGCCTCGCCGTCCCGCGGCGCCGCCGATCGGCACCGGAAGTTTTTACCGACGCGTAACTTCACATGTGCACTACCCGTTCGTAACTTACGGGTGAACAGCATCCTCGTGATCCGGATCACAGGGCGTAGTGCCGTCGCACTTCCCTCGAGCCGCAAGGAGATCACGCGATGCTGCCCGTCAGACGCGCCCTCGGACACCTGGCCGCCCTGCTCCTGGTCGCCGCCGTCGCCACCGTGCCCGTCGCCACCGCCCACGCCTCCGAGGCGCCCGCCGCCACCGCCGCACCGAGCAGCGGTTGGAACGACTACGGCTGCAAGCCGTCCGCCGCCCACCCCCGCCCCGTCGTGCTCGTCCACGGCACCTTCGGCAACTCCGTCGACAACTGGACGGCCCTCGCTCCGTATCTGACGAGCCGCGGGTACTGCGTCTTCTCCCTCGACTACGGGCAACTGCCCGGCGTCCCGCTCTTCAACGGCCTCGGCCCCATCGGCAGGTCGGCGGAGCAGCTGTCCGCCTTCGTCGACAAGGTGCTCGCCGCCACCGGCGCGGCCAGGGCCGACCTCGTCGGCCACTCGCAGGGCGGCATGATGCCCCGCTACTACCTGAGGTTCCTCGGCGGTGCGGCCAGGGTGAACGCCCTCGTCGGCATCGCGCCCGACAACCACGGCACCACCCTCGACGGCCTCGCCAACCTGCTGCCGTACTTCCCCGGCGCGAGCGGCCTGCTCTCCGCCGCCACCCCCGGCCTCGCCGACCAGGTGGCCGGTTCCGCCTTCCTCACCAAGCTCAACGCCGGCGGCGACACCGTGCCCGGCGTGCGCTACACGGTCATCGCCACCAAGTACGACGAGGTGGTCACCCCCTGGCGGACGCAGTACCTGACCGGCTCCGACGTCCGCAACGTCCTGCTCCAGGACCTGTGCGCGGTCGATCCGTCCGAGCACGTGACGATCGGGCTGTTCGACCGCATCGCCTTCCACGAGGTCGCCAACGCCCTCGACCCGGCGCACGCCACCGCCACCACCTGCGCGTCCGCGTTCAGCTGACATCCCGGGACCGAGTGGGTGTCCCGGGGCCCGCCCGGCCTGAGCCGCCGGACGGGCCCCGGGTTCGCGCGGCCGTCTCAGCGGCCGTGCCGGCCTCCGGTCGCGGCGCGCCGCCGGACCGAGAGGAACAGGACCGCCGAGCCGAGCGCCAGGACGGCGGCGCCGCCGACCGCGACGTACGGGGTGCTGCCGTCACCGCCGGTCTCGGCCAGGCTCCGGTCCCCCTCCGCGCTCCGCGGCCGCACGCCGCCGGCGGGCTCGGGGCGGTTCCCCTGGGCCTGGGGGGCCGCGGCGGCCCGCGAGGCGTCGTCCGGCGCCGGGGCCGCGGTGGGGTCCGTGGTGGTGGTGGCGTCGGCGTCCCCGTGGCCGTGGTGCTCGATCGTCGACCTGCCGGCCCCGTCCTCGATCTGCTGTTCGGTCGGCGCGGAGGCCGTCGGCGCCGGTACGGAGCCGCCCGGGGCGCCGCCGTCGCCCTCGTCACCGCCCTTGCCGTCGCCCTCGCCACCGCTTCCGCGGCCGTAGGCGACGTCCGAGCAGGAGTAGAACGCCTCCGGGCTGTCCGAGCGCTGCCAGACCGCGTACAGCAGCTGCCTGCCGGAGCGCTCGGGCAGCGTGCCCGAGAACGTGTAGAAGCCACCCGAGGCGACCGGGTCGGTGACCGTGGCGACCGGGTGCTGAAGGTCCAGGTCGGTCCAGGCCAGCGGCTTCGCCGGGTCGTAGCCGGACTTGGTGATGTACACGTTGAAGGTGCCCTTGTGCGGGGCGGTCACGCGGTACTCGAACGTGTACGAGCCGCTCTTCACGGCGGTCGCCGGCCAGTCCGCGCGGGCCAGGTCGAGGCCCTTGAACTCCTCGCTGTTCGCGCTGCACAGCCTGCCGTCGGGGATCAGGGCCTGGTGCCGGCCGCCCGCGTCGCCGATCCGGATGCCGTTCCAGTCGTACAGGGCCTGCGTGCCGCCGGCCGCGACCGCCGCCTGGCAGGCCGCCGACTTCGGGCTCTCGGGACCCTCCGCGTAGCACTGGGCGATCCGGCTGACCGGGTCGCCCATCGAGCCGTGGGCGGCGGCCGGCGCGGCGGCGACCGCGGTCAGGGCGAACGGGGCCAGGGCGAGGGCGGCGAGTGTGGCGGCCGTGCGGCGTCGGGGTGTCCCCCGCCCGAACGCGGGGGAGAGCCTGGGAGAGGACATGCGGGAGCTCCTGGGAACGGTTTCTGATGCGGGAACGGGGGGGTGGCGGATCCCGTGGGTGATCAGAAGCTAGCCCGGAGAAACCGGAAAATCGCCTGCTGAGAGCGGTGCGGAGCGATCCTTATGGTCGCGTTAAGGGAGCGCTCAGGCTGCGCTCAGGTAGACGGCGTGCCCGGCGTCCGGGACCGGCGGACCCCGGTTCCCACGACCGTCGGCGTACCGGCGGCGCGGGACGGACGCCGCCCGCCGTCCGCGTTTCGGGCGCGCCGGCACAAGGCGGGTGCGCATGGAGACGAGCCGTCCGGTGGACACGGCGGGGGAGCGGGACGGGGGAGCGGGACGGCGACCGGCTCCCCGTGGACACGGCGGGGGTGGTGAAGGAGGTCGGCTGCCGCGATGCGCGGCCGCGGGCCTCAGGAGCGCGCAGCGGGCTCCGAGCGAACGCGACGACGTACGCGGACCGGGAGATCCGTCCGGGACCCTGCTCCGGGACTCCGCCACGAGTCCGCCGAGCGCCGGGTGCACTGCCGCCACGACCGGATCCACCGCCGCCGACGGCCCGTGCGGCGCGTCTCGCCGTCCGTCCGCCCGTCATCCGTCCGGCCACCATGTGCGCGCGATGTCCTTGCGGACCTCCGGCCGCCCGGCGGGACGCTCCTCGACTTCCTCACGGACCCGTCGGGTGTCCGTCTTCCTCAGGGGCTTCTGCACGGTCACACGGCGCATCGCTGCCTCCTTCGACGTCTACCGGGTTCCGTGTTCCCACGGAGGTAGACCTTGCGGGCGAGAGTTCCTCATCGGTGCGGGTCTGTCTGTGGCGGCTGTCACGATTCGGATGTCAGTGGTGGGTGTCACCCTTGGGCCCATGAGCGAACCGATCACGCCCGCCGGCGCCGCGGCGGTCCCGTCCCGCCCGGACTGGGACGCGCAGGCGGCCGTCTTCGACGAGGAGCCCGATCACGGGCTGCGCGATCCGCTGGTGCGCGCCGCCTGGGCGGAGCGGCTGCGCCACTGGCTGCCCGAGACCCCCTCCGAGATCCTCGACCTCGGCTGCGGCACGGGCAGCCTGTCGCTGCTCGCCGTCGAACAGGGACACCGGGTGACCGGCGTCGACCTCTCCGCCGCCATGATCGAGCGGGCCCGCGCCAAGCTGGCCGGCCGGGCCGCGGTGTTCCTGGCCGGCGACGCGGCCGACCCGCCGGTCGGCGAGCGGCGCTTCGACGTCCTCCTGGTCCGCCATGTGCTCTGGGCCCTTCCCGACCCGGCCGGCGCCCTGCGGCGCTGGCGGGAGCTGCTGCGCGCCTCCGGACGGCTGGTCCTGGTCGAGGGCGTGTGGGGAGCGCTCACCCCGGTCGGCATACCCGCGGATCGGCTCCTCACTCTTCTCGCCCCCCTCACCAGGCGCGCCCGGGTGGAACACCTGACCGAGGACGCGCGGCTGTGGGGGAAGGAGGTCGCCGACGAGCGGTACGCGGTGGTGGCGGTGGTGTGAGCCCAGGCCGGACCGCCGGATCAGGCCGGCGGCGCGGAGAAGCCGCCTTCGAGGGCGAGCCGCTCCAGGGCGTCGAGGGCGGCCAGGGCGGCGGCCGCGGCCCGCGGGTCGGTCTCCGCGAGGCCGCTCGCGGCGAACTCGTCCTCGTCGAGGCGGCGTACGTCGGCGCCGTCCGCGGAGACCCACAGGTCCAGGTCCAGGTCCTCCACGACGAGTTCGGCGCCGGTGCGGACGGCGGGCCGGGTGATGTCGCAGTACCAGCCCTTCAGCCGGCCGCCGGCGTCGCGGACCTCCTTCACCGCGTACCACCGGTCGCGCCAGTAGTACTCGGTGAAGACGTCGCCCGGCTCGAAGCGCACGAAGCCGAAGTCGCGCACGCCGGCGCCCGCCCAGGCGGCGCGGACGGCGACCCGGGTTCCGTCGTCGGCCAGGAGAACGCCCTGGTAACGGATCTTCGTCCGGCCGCCCTTGACGAGGACGACCTCCAACAGCTCCTCAGCTCCGCCCGAGTTCGCGGACATGCCGCACCTCCGTCGCGCACACCTCGTAACCGAACCACTCGTTGACCGCGAGCATCGGCCCGTTGCCGGTGTCGTTGCCCGTGAGCGCCTGCGTGTACCCGGCGGCCCGGGCCCGGTGCAGCGAGTCGTTCTTGACGAGCTTGGCCAGGCCCCGCCCGCGGTACGCCCCCGCGGTGCCCGTCATCACCGTGCCGTACCGGGTGCCGCCGTCCGTGCGGGCCGCCGTGAAGGCCGCGGGTCGCCCGTCGACCACGGCCACCGTCGTCAGCTCGGCGTCGAACAGCGGATGCCGCCAGGTCTCCTCGAGCCAGGCCTGGTAGTCGGTGAACTCCAAGTCCACGTCGCTGGGTTCGTCCACCGTGGTCTCCGCGTCCAGCTCGAACAGCGGGCGCGGGTCGGCGGCGAAGTCCGAGCCCCGGCGCAGTTCCACGCCCGGCGGCGGGTCCTGGAGCGGCGGCAGCGTGCCGTCCGCCAGATCCAGCCGGAGGAAGTGCGCGGAGCGGCTCGCCCGGTATCCGCGCAGCTCGGCGAAGGCGCGGTTGCCCGGCTCGTCCAGCACCCAGGAGTACAGCCTGACCGCGCCGTGGGCGGCCAGGTGCTGCTCGGCGGCCCGCAGCAGGAGCGTGCCGGCGCCGCGGCGGGTGTGCCCGGGATGCACGTACACGTTCACATTGCCCTGGCCCGGCTCGGCGCTCTCGTGGGACAGGTGCACCTGCGCCGTCCCGATCACCTCGCCGTCCGCCACGGCGACGAGCGGACGGTAGTGGGCGTCGGGACGCATCCGGGTGAGGTCGTGGGCGAGCGACTGGGCGGTGAGGAGGACGTACGGCAACGCGTGGTGCCGTACGCGGGCGAAGCCCTCGAGGTCGGCCCGCGCGTCGGGGCGCAGATCACGGACGATCACGGTCATGCGGGAGCACGCTACGGGGCGCGCCCCGGGGACGCCTCCCATTTTCCGCCGGCCCCGCCCGCACGGTGGGGGCTCCCGCTCGCGGGGGCCGCGCGCCCGTGGATACGCGACAATCACCACGTGACCCTGAAGATCCGCATCGACGACGGCGCGCCCCCCTACGAGCAGGTGCGGGCGCAGATCTCCGAGCAGGCCCGGTCGGGCGCGCTGCCGGTCGGGTACCGGCTGCCGACCGTGCGGGGCCTGGCCGAGTCGCTGGGACTCGCGGCGAACACGGTGGCCAAGGCCTACCGGGCGCTGGAGGCGGACGGGGTGATCGAGACCAGGGGCCGCAACGGCACGTTCGTGGCCGCCGCGGACTCGGCCGCGGCCCGGGAGGCGGCCGGCGCGGCCCAGGCCTACGCGGAGCGGGCACGGCGCCTGGGGCTCACGCGGGACGCGGCGCTCGCCACCGTCCACGACGCCCTGCGGGCGGCCTACGGGGAGTAGCGCTCACCGGCGTTCGGCGGTCCGCCCCGGTGTGCGGGTGGCCTTCCGGCCCGCTCTGCGCGCCGCGCCCGCGAAGACCGCCGCGTCCCGCACCGCCGCCCCCGTCGGGTCGTTGTTGAAGTACGCGTACACGTCCCGTTCGTCCGGCCAGGTGGTGGCGATCCGGTCGACCCAGGTCTCCAGGCAGCGGCGGCCGTAGTGCGGCCAGGCCCGGGCGCGGCCCACGTGGAAGCGGACGTAGCCCCAGTCCGAGGTCGCCCACAGGGGCGTCACCGGGCGGGCGTGGGCGTCGGCCCAGCACAGCGCCGCCCCCCGGGACTTAAGGACCGTGCGGACCTCAGGGGTCCACCACGAGTCGTGGCGCGGCTCCACCGCCACCCGCGTGCCGGGCGGGAAGCAGGCCAGGCAGGTGTCCAGCAGGCCCGGATCGGCGCGCAGCGTGGGCGGGAGCTGGAGCAGCACCGGGCCGAGCCGGCCGCCGAGCCCCGCCGCGCGCGTCATCAGGCGGTGCACCGGCTCCTGGGGGTCCCGCAGCCGTTTGACGTGGGTCAGGTAGCGGCTCGCCTTGACCGCGACCACGAAGTCCGCCGGGACCCGCTCGCGCCACGCCTCGAAGGTCTCCCGCTCCGGCAGCCGGTAGAAGGCGTTGTTGACCTCCACCGTGGCGAACGCGGCCGCGTACTCCTCCAGCCACAGCCGGGTCGGGCACCCCTCCGGGTACAGCACGCCGCGCCAGTCCTTGTACTGCCAGCCCGACGTCCCGACGAACAGGGTCATACGCCCATCAAAACACCGCACCGCCGGCGGGACACCGCCGGCGGGACCGCGCGCCAGGCACGCACCGAGCGCTACAGGTACAGCCCCGCGTCCGCCCCCTCGCGCGGCTCCGGGAGGGCCGTGGGGGACGTGCCCCGGCGCAGCGCGTACAGCTCGGCGAGGGTCGCGCCCTCGCGCCCCACGCCCTCCTGGGAACCCAGCCAGTTCACCGCCTCCCGGCGGGTCAGCCTGCCCACCTCGATCCGGGCCAGGCAGCGGCCCGGGCGGACCACGGCGGGGTGCAGGCGCTCCAGGTCCTCGTTGGTGGTCACGCCGACCAGGACGTTGCGGCCCTGGCCGAGCAGGCCGTCGGTGAGGTTCAGCAGCCGGGACAGCGCCTGGCCGGCCGTGTGCTTGGCCTCGCCGCGGATCAGCTCGTCGCAGTCCTCCAGCAGCAGCAGCCGCCAGCGGCCCTTGCCCGCCGAGTCCTCCTCGCCGATGGCGATGTCCATCAGATAGCCGACGTCGGAGAACAGGCGCTCGGGGTCGAGGACGCAGTCCACCTGGCACCAGTCCCGCCAGGAGCGGGCCAGCGTCCGCAGCGCCGAGGTCTTGCCGGTGCCCGGCGGGCCGTGCAGCAGGAGCAGGCGGCCCGCGATGTCCTCGGGGGTCGTCCTCATCAGCCGGTCCATGGCCTCGGCGACCGGCGCCGTGTAGTTCGCCCGGACCTCGTCCCAGGTGCCCGCGGCGATCTGCCGGGTGGTGCGGTGCGGGCCGCGCCTGGGGGAGACGTACCAGAAGCCCATCGTCACGTTCTCCGGCTGCGGCTCGGGCTCGTCCGCCGCGCCGTCCGTGGCCTGGTCGAGGACCTTCCTGGCCAGCTCGGCGCTGGTCGCCGTGACCGTGACGTCGGCGCCCCGGTTCCAGCGGGAGACCAGCAGGGTCCAGCCGTCGCCCTCCGCGAGGGTCGCGCTGCGGTCGTCGTCGCGGGCCACGCGCAGCACCCGCGCGCCGTCCGGCAGCAGCGTGGCGCCGGAGCGGACACGGTCGATGTTCGCCGCGTGCGAGTACGGCTGCTCGCCCGTCGCGAAGCGGCCGAGGAACAGCGCGTCGACGACGTCGGACGGCGAGTCGGAGTCGTCGACGTTGAGCCGGACCGGCAGAGCGTCGTAAGGGTTCGCAGGCATGCCGCCATGATCCGCCACCCGGCCGCCGTGCGCACCCGGTTTGCCGGTCGCGCCGCACGTGTCGGCCAGTTCGCGGGCCGGGCCCGCGCGACCCCTGTCCCGGGGGCGGTCGCCGTCCCCGACACCGTCCTTGACGGGACGTCATGGGCGGAGTCCGGGGGCGCGGCGGTGGCGGCTCACCGTGTCGCCCGGTGGGGCAGCGGCCGTCCCGGCACTGGTGGCACGGGCGATCGGCCGCGCGGTGGCGCGGCCGGAGACCGGGACGGATCGGGTGGGCGCGCCGGTGAGCGTCACCGCGGCCGGCCCGGCCGGGCCCTCCGTGGCGACGGTCGCCGCGGGGCCCTGGCCGGCCGCCGGGGCGGTGCGGTCGAGGCCGGTGACCGGCCGGGAGCCGGGGCCCGGCACCGCGGGGGGTCCCGGTGGCGGGCCTCGGCGCGCAGGCGTCGCGGAACGACTGGCCGCCGCCGGGGGAGCGGTCCCGCCCGGGCGGGCGCGGCCGCCTTCCCGGCCGCCCTGACGCCTCGGGCTCTGACACCTCGGGTCCTGACGCCTCGGGCTCTGACGCCTCGGGTCCGGGCGCCGATTCCTCGGGGCGGTCGCCGTGTCAGGCACGGGTACGGGAAGCCCTGCGGCCGAGCCGTCGGGCTCCGCGGACCAGGGCGTGGCCCTTGACGAGGGCCCGGTCCCCGGCGAAGTCCCGGGCGGTCGTGCGGCCTTGGACCAGCCGATCGAACTCCTCGATGGTGGTGGAGCGGCGCACGGTGAGCCGCCGCAAGGCGTACGGCCCCTGCGCGCGGTCGGCCAGGGCGTTGCCCGCGGCGAGCGCCTGGGTGAAGCCGGCCGCCCGGACCCGGGCCCGCACCCGGCGGCTGGAGTAGCCGTAGGGGTAGGCGAACGAGGCGGGCAGGGCGCCCAGTTCACCCGCGATGATCTCCTTGCAACGGATCAGCTCCGTCCACAGGCGGTCGTCGTCGAGCTGGTCGAGCTCCGGGTGGGTGTGGCTGTGCCCGCCGATCTCGACCCCGCCCGCCGCCAGCTCGCGCACCTGGTCCCAGTCGAGCATGGTGTCCGGGCCGCCGCCGGTGTCGTACTCGCCCCGGATCCAGCCGGTCGAGACGAACAGCGTGGCCGTGAAACCGTGCTCGGCGAGCGCGGGCAGCGCATGGCGGTGCACGCCCTCGTAGCCGTCGTCGAAGGTGATCAGGACCGGGTTGGCCGGCAGCGGCCCGGAGCCCTCCGAGCGCCAGTGGGCGGCCAGTTCGGCGGTGGTGACCGGGTGGCGGCCCCGCTCCCTCAGCACCGCCATCTGCTCCGCGAACGCCTCCGGCGCGACGGGCAGGCCGCGGGTGGCGCGGTCCGGCCCGGCGGCGACCGCGTGGTACATCAGCACCGGCACGGGTGCGCTCATGCGGGCCCTCCTCCCTCGTGGGCGACGATCCCGACGACCGGGAACCGGGTGCCGCCCGGACGCCGCTGACGGCATACCCGCCGCTGACGGCATACCCGCCGGCGGCGGTCAGCACCCCGGCGGCGATCGCGACGACCGGACCGCTCAACACGGTCGGCCCTGGCCGGAGTCCGGCATCGGGGGCGCGGCTCCCGGAACGCGCGGCCCGCGCCGGTCGGATCGCTCCCGGGACCGCTTGGGGCACCCGCGGTCGCGCGGTCGCGCGGGAGCGTCAAGAGCCGAGACCGCCCGTACGGGTACTCGTCGTCACTCAAACCTCGACTCGGCCTCGCCGCTGACGGTGCGTCGGGTCGCCGTGGGACGCACCGGCTCTTCGCCGGGCGGCCAAAAATTTTTGGCATGGACACTTCCTGTCAACGCGCGTAGCTGCTACCAAAGTCGTTGCAGAGATCCTGCTAGAGGGAGGTTCCATGAGACGTTCCCGAACCGCTACGTACATCGGCTCACTCCTGCTGACCATCGGCCTCGCCCTCACCGGAGCGGCCTCCGCGCACGCCTCCCAACAGGCCGCCGCCGGCGGCTACGTGGCCCTCGGCGACTCCTACTCCTCGGGTGTGGGCGCCGGCAGCTACGACAGTTCGAGCGGCAGTTGCGACCGCAGTACGAAGTCCTACCCCTACCTCTGGAACGCCGCCCACTCGCCTTCGTCGTTCGCCTTCACGGCCTGCTCGGGCGCCAAGACGGACGACGTGCTCGCCAACCAGCTCAGCCCGCTCAACTCGGCCACGTCACTGGTCTCGATCACCATCGGCGGCAACGACGCCGGGTTCGCGGACGTCATGACGACCTGTGTGACCCAGACCGACAGCGGCTGCCTGTCCCGCATCAACACCGCCAGGGCGTACGTCGGCTCGACCCTGCCCGGCAAGCTCGACAACCTCTACTCGGTGATCCGCGGCAAGGCGCCCAACGCGCACGTGGTGGTGCTCGGCTACCCCCGCTTCTACAAGCTCGGCCAGACCTGCCTCGGCCTGTCCGAGACCAAGCGCTCCGCCATCAACGACGCCTCCGACTACATGAACACCACCATCGCCAAGGTCGCCGCCAACCACGGCTTCACCTTCGGCGACGTCCGCACCACCTTCAGCGGCCACGAGATCTGCTCCGGCAGCTCCTGGCTGCACAGCGTCAACTGGCTCGACATCGGCGAGTCCTACCACCCGACGGCCGCCGGCCAGTCGGGCGGCTATCTGCCGGCCTTCACCAACGCCGCCTGACCCGCGGGGAACGGGCCGCGACCGTGAGTGGGGCGCAGGCCCCGCCCGCTGGGCGCGCGTGCCCGCCGTCCCGGGAGTCCGGCCGCAGGGCGCGTCCCGTCGCGACGGGACGCGCCCTGCGCGCGCCGGTGGAGCGGACACCGCGGCGACCGTCGACGCGGCCCGTGCCGCGGCCCGCGCTCTCCACCGTCCGTGCGGGCCGTGCGCAGTGCCGCGACGGGCCGGCTCCCGGCGGACCGGGAGCGTGAGATCGCCCACGTTCTCGCGGCCCCCGGCGCCCGGACCGGCGCCGGACGGTGCGTCCGGTGCCGCGGTGTCGCGGTGATCGCCTCCGTCACCGGGGGCCGGGCCGTGATCACCCTCAGCGGACATCCGGCCGCGCCCGGTGGCCGGTTCCGCCGCCCGTGGGGTGCGCGCCCCGGCCCACGACCCCCGTCCTCCGGCCTCTTCGCGGGCGGCACGCCCCCGGTGGCCCCGCGGCTCGCGACGCCGGGCGCATCACTCGCCGTAACCGTGGAACCCGATGGGGGATCGGCACGGCCGGCCGGCCCGCCGACTGTCCAACTCGCCTCGGAATCGGCCGGACTCGGAGAGTAGTCGTCAACACCCTTGTGGGGAAGGTGAATCTGGTGACCGTGATACACGCATGCCCCAACGGGGAGATAGGGTTACTCTGCCCGGGCCGGGTGGACTCGTACGGGTGGGGAGTGACATGGAGCAGATAACAGTGCGCAGCAGGGCCAGGATCCCTGCGATCACCTGCGGCAGCAGCGCGACCAGCTCGCGCCTGGACCGCCATCTGTCGGTGCTGGGCGGTCCCGCCGTGCCGCACCGCGAGGCGGCCGAGGCGACCCTGCTGATGCGTGAGCTGACCGCGCGTGACACCGCGCACGACCGCACGGGCAGGGGCGCACGGGTGAGCCGGGTGTCGCTGTTCGCGCCGCTGCGCCGGCTTCGCCGCTCGCTGTTCGGCGGTCACTGAGCGCCGTCGGCGCTCACCGGAGGACGCCCCACCGGCGTCCCCGGGACCGCTCATCAGGACCCGCGCTCAGGCCACCACACCGTCCCGGCGCAACGCTGCGATCTCGTCGTCCGCCATCCCCACGGCTCGCAGCAGCGCCTCGGTGTGCTGTCCGAGCGCGGGCACGTCCCCCATGCGCGACTCGGCCCCGCCCGGCAGGGTGATCGGCGGCAGCAGCGCCCTCAGCGGTCCCACCGGCGTCCCCACCTCGCGCCACCGCTCCCGGGCGGCCAACTGCGGATGGCCCGCGACCTCGTGCACGTCTCTCAGGCGCGCGCACGCGATCCCCGCGCCCTCCAGCCGCGCCTGCGCCTCGTCGGTGCCCAGCACGCCCAGCGCCTTCCCGACCAACTCGTCGGTGCGCTCCCGGTTGGCCACCCGTGCCGCGTTCGTCGCGAACGCCGGGTCCGACGCCAACTCCGGCCGCTCCAGCACCTGTTCCGCGAGCCTGCGCCACTCCCGGTCGTTCTGCACCGACAGCAGCACCCGCCCGCCGTCCGCCGTGCCGTAGGCGTCGTAGGGCGCGATGACGGCGTGCGCGAGCCCGGTGCGCGCCGGGGCGGTTCCGTCGTGCATCGAGTGGTGCAGTGGATGTCCCATCCACTCGGCCAGCGCCTCCAGCATCGACACCTCGACCGGCCCGCCCCGCCCGGTCGTGCCGCGCCGCACGAGGGCGGCCAGCACGCCCGAGAAGGCGTACATGGCCGCCGCGATGTCCGCCGCCGGGATCCCCGCCTTCACCGGCTGCTCCGGCGTCCCGGTCACCGACACCAGCCCCGCCTCGCACTGCACGAGCATGTCGTACGCCCGCTTGTCCGCGTACGGGCCGGCGGAGCCGTACCCGGAGATGTCGACGGCGATCAGCCTCGGGTGCGCGGCGCACAGCGTGGCCGCGTCCAGGCCGAGCCGGGCGGCGGCGCCGCGGGCGAGGTTCTGCACGAACACGTCGGCCTCCGCCACCAGCCGCCGCACCACGGCCAGGCCCCGCGGGTCCTTCAGGTCCAGCGCTATCGACTCCTTGCCGCGGTTGCACCACACGAAGTGCGAGGCGAGGCCGCCCGCCGCGGTGTCGTAGCCGCGCGCGAAGTCGCCGCCGTCGATCCGCTCGACCTTGACGACCCGCGCGCCGAGGTCGGCGAGCTGCCGGGTCGCGAAGGGCGCCGAGACGGCTTGTTCGACGGCGACGACGATGATGCCCTCCAGGGGCGGGGGAAGCCGGTCCATGCGCTGGATCATGACCCGCCGCCGGCGCCTTTGTCAGCAGCCGGGCCCGCAGGAGGGCCGGTTCTCCCACATCCCCCCGGCTCGATCAGCGCTCGCCGCGGGTGTACCTGCGGACGGCGAGGGGGGCGCACAGCGCGATCAGGACCGCGCACCAGGCCAGGGTTCCGGCGACCGGGTGGGCCACCGGCCAGGCGGCGCCGTCGGCGGCGGGCGCGTTCCCGAACAGGTCCCGCAGGGCGCTGGTGACCGCGCTGATCGGGTTCCACTCGGCGACGGCGCGCAGCCAGCCGGCCAGGTCGCCGGTGGGGATGTAGGCGTTGGACAGCAGCGGCAGCACGAAGGTCGACGCGCCGAGTTGCCCGGCGGCCTCCTCGCTGCGGCTGGCCAGCCCCAGCAGGAGGCCGACCCAGGTGCAGGCGAACCGGAACAGCAGCAGCAGCGCCACCGCGCCGAGCGCCTCGGCCGCCGTCCCCTCGATCCGCCAACCCACGGCCAGTCCGACCAGCAGCAGCGGCACCGTCCCGAGGGCCGTCACGACCAGGTCCGCCACCGCCTGCCCGACCGGCACGGCCGCCCGGCTCACCGGCATGGCGCGGAAGCGGTCCATCACGCCCCGGTGCGAGTCGGCGGCGGCCTGGAACATCCCGGTCATGATCCCGCCGGCCGCGGTCGCCGCCAGCAGCCCCGGCACGAGGAAGGACCGGTACTCCCGGCCGGGCATCGCCAGCGCGCTGCCGAAGACGTAGCCGAAGAACAGCAGCAGGTTGATCGGCATGATCTGGGTCAGCACCGTGAGGCCGGGACTGTTGCGGACCCGGCGCAGATGCCGGCCGGCCATCGCCGTGCCGTCGTGGGCGAACGCGTTCACGCGGCGACCTCCCCCGTGGTCTTCGACGCGCCGGGGGACCGGCCGGTCAGCCGGAGGAAGACGTCGTCCAGCGTGGGCGGCCGCAGGCTCGCGTCCAGCAGCGGCACGCCCGCGGCGTCGAGTTCGCGCACCAGCCGGGGAAGGGTGAGCGTCGGGTCGGTGCTGACCGCGCCGACCGCACCGCGCTCGTGGTCGAGCACCGGCGCGGACCCGGTGAGCCGGTCGAGGACGGCCGCCGCCCGCGGCAGGCTGTCCCGGTGCGGGACGACGACCTCGGCGTGCGTCCCGATCAGCGACTTGAGCTGGGCGGGCGAGCCCGTGTGCGCGACGTGCCCGTGGTCCAGCACGGCGATGTCGTCGGCGAGCCGGTCGGCCTCCTCCAGGTACTGGGTGGTCAGCAGCACCGTCGTGCCCCGCTGCTTGAGCTCGCGCACGGCGTCCTGGACCAGGTTGCGGCCGGCCGGGTCCAGACCGGTGGTCGGCTCGTCCAGGAACAGCACGGCGGGGCGGTGCAGCAGACCGGCCGCCAGGTCCAGTCGGCGTCGCATGCCGCCCGAGTAGGTGGAGACGTTGCGGTCGGCGGCCGCGGTGAGGCCGAACCGGTCCAGGAGCCCCTCGACGGTCGCCGCGGCGTCGCGGAGCCGCAGCAGTCGGGCGAACAGCCGCAGGTTCTGCCGCCCGGTGAGGTCCCCGTCGACCGAGGTGTCCTGCCCGGTGACGCCGATGCGGCGCCGTACGGCCGCGGCCTCGCGCACCAGGTCGTGACCGGCGACGCGGGCCGAGCCCGCGTCCGGCCGCAGCAGTGTCGTCAGCAGCCGGACCGCCGTGGTCTTGCCCGCCCCGTTCGGTCCGAGCAGTCCGCAGACCGTGCCCTCGGCGACGGCCAGGTCGAGTCCGCGCACGGCACGGACGTCGCCGAAGCGCTTCTCCAGACCTTCACTAAGTACAGCGTACGTAGTAGTCATGGGTCGACCATAGCGCGTTACGTACGGTGTACGTAACTACGATGGTGGGGCGAGGTGATGACCGATGGCTGGCCGAGCGGCCGTACCCGAAGTGATCTGGGCCCGTCCGGAGCGGACCGGGCGGGGGCCGAGGCCGGCGTACCGCCGGGGCGACATCGCGGCGGCGGCCGTGCGGCTGGCCGACGCCGGCGGCCTGGAGGCGGTGTCCATGCGGCACGTCGCCGCCGAACTGGGCTGCGGCACCATGTCGCTCTACAACTACGTCCCCCGCAAGGAGGACCTGTACGAGCTGATGGTCGACGCGGTCGGCGGCGAGCACGAACTGTGGGAGCCGGGCGGCGACTGGCGCGCCGACATGCGCCGGGTCGGACACCGCACCCGTGCGCTGATGCACCGTCACCCGTGGCTGCCCCGTCTGATGTCCGGGGTGCAGGGCTTCACCCCGAACACCCTGCGCTACCTGGAGCACTGCCTGGCCTGCCTGGACCCGCTGGAGGCGTCCTACGGCACGAAGGTGGAACTGGTGGCCATGCTGAACGCCGTGGTGACCATGTACGTCTCCGACGAGCTGGCCGTCGCCGAGCGCACCCGCTCGCTGCCGTGGTCCGAGGAGCAGGAGCACGCCGTACGGGCCGCCTACCTCGGCGGCCAGGTCGCCACCGGCGCCTATCCGCGACTGGCGGCCGCCTTCACGGAGGGGGCGGGTCCGATCGACACCGAAGCGGTGTTCGAGCGAACGCTGGAGCGGGTCCTGGACGCCTTCGCGCCGCGCGTCTGATCCGCGCCCGGGGGGAGAGAGGGCGCGGCCCAGCCGCCGCGGTGGGCGGACCGGGGCGTGCGGCGCTGGTGCGGGGGCCGGGCGGGGAGCCTCTCAGATCAGGGCGAACTGGCCCTCCGGCCCCTCCTCGTGGTGGTCGAGGACGGTGGCCGGCCGACGGGCGGTCCCCGGCACCGGGAGCACACCGGCCGCCCGCAGCTCGGCGACGCCGATCGCGTCGGCCACCGCCGGTTCGTCCCCCCGGGGACGCGGTTCGGCCAGCAGGGCCAGGACCGTGATCAGTTCCAGCAGCTCGGAGGTCCACGCCTGCGGCCATGCCGCCGGGTGGATCGCCGCCAGGGTGCCCGGTTCGCCCTGCCCGGTACGGGCCGCGAACCACTGCTCCAGGACCCGGCCCGAGCCGGTCTCGAAGTCCCAGGCCGCCGGCGGCACCGGCGCGATGCGCCCGCCGTCGAGGTGGAGGGTCTCCTCGGCGCGGTCGTAGTGGAGGGTGAGCGGGCGGGCCGGCAGGGGCGCGCGCACGTACGGGCGCCGGCCGCCGGGCAGCTTGGGCCGCTCGCCGTCGCGGCGCATCAGCCACAGCGTCCGGCGCCCCGCCCGCACACCCGCCGTCCAGAGCTGGGCGTCCCCGGTGAGCGGGACGACGGGGCCGTCCGCCGACCGCCGCAGGGCGGTCAGCGTCCAGGCGAGCACGTCCACCGGGTCGGGCCGGTGACCGAGACGGGCGGCGAGGTGCTCCAGCAGGCCGGGCGCCAGGTTCGGCTCGCCGGCTCCCGGGCGGCGGTACAGGGGGCGGACGCGACCGGTGCGCAGCACGGGCAGGAGGGACGTCGCCAGCAGGAGCGGCCGGGTGGCGCCGGGGGCGGCGGCCGTCTCGACCGTGAAGATCTGCCGCGCGTCCGCCACCCGCCACAACTCCGGCCGGGCGGCGTCGATCAGCCGGTGGTCGGGGATCAGCCACTGCTCGTCGAAGGGGGCGGCCAGGACCCGTACCGGTTCCGGGCAGGGCCCCGAGGCCCGGGCCAGTTTCCCGGTGCCGCCGGTCCGGCCCGGCAACTGCCCCACCGCCGTGTGCGCCGTGCGCGAGCGCGTCGGCTCGAAAAGGGCCTCCCGCTCCGGGCCCTCGGCCGCCAGCAGGGCCTCCCAACGGGCCCGCAGACAGCCGGGGTCGGGCGCCGTCGGCCACTCCCGCCCGAGCCGCGGCGGTGCGACGGACCACGGCATGAGGTCCGCCAGGGGCGGAGCGTCGTCGTACGTCACGCCGGGCATCGTACGGCCTGCGGGCAACGGCCGGGGTACGGACTCGGGGCGGGACCGGGCCGGACGCGGAGCCGGCCGCCCGCCCGGGACGTGGGGCGCCGGGCGGGCGGCCGGATCATGGCTGGTGGCTGGTGGCTGGTGGCTGGTGGCTGGTGGCTGGTGGTGGGGTGGGCCGGGGCGGAGCGTGGTCAGGTGGCGTCGAGGGTGACGGTGAAGGAGAAGCGGTCGCCCCGGTAGTTGATGACCACCACGTCCAGCGGCCGGCCCGCCGTGTCGTAGGTGATCCCCGTGTAGTGCAGGATCGGGCTGAGCAGCGGGACGTCGAGCAGCCGCGCCGTCTCCGGATCGGCCAGCCGCGCCTCCACGGTGTCCGTGATCCGGCTGATGTCCGCGCCGACCACGTCCCGCAGCACCTTGGTCATCGGCCAGCGCACCAGGTCGTCCGGTGATATCCGCCCGGCCAGTTCCGGACGGACGTAGTTGCGGGCGTGATTGGTCGGCTCGCCGGTCTTCTCGTCGCCGCGCAGCCGGTGGTACGTCGCCACCTCCCCCAGGTCCGGGAAGAACTCGGCGAGTTCGGCGGGCACGGGAGCCGTGCCGTGGTCCAGCAGCTCGGTCGTCATGCCCGACTGCTGGGCCACGATCGCGTCCACCGAGCCCAGCAGCCGTACCGGCGCGGCGCGCCGGGCCGCGGGCTCGATGAACGTGCCGCGCCGCCGGTGCCGGGTGATCAGCCCCTCGTCCTCCAGCTCCTTCAGCGCCTGCCGCATGGTCAGCACGCTCACCCCGTAGTGCCCCGCCAACTGCTCCTCGGTGGGCAGGCGCAGCGGGTCCCGGGGTGAGCGGCCGAGGATCGAGGCGCGCAGCGACTGCGACACCTGGTACCACAGCGGCAGCTTGCGGTTCAGGACGATCGAATCCGGGGCGAAGGAGGTCACGGGCCATCCGTACCGGGAAGAAATGATCAGTGCAAGGGGCGGAAGTGCCGCTCGAGGCCCTGCCAGACGTCGTCGTAGCCCTGCTGGAGGTGCTCCGCGCGGGCCGCGTGCGGCGTCAGCGTCACCGGCCAGCGCGTCTCGAACATGAACGCCAGTCCGTCGTCGATCTTCTGCGGCCGCAACTCGGCGGCGCTCGCCCGGTCGAAGGTCTCGCGGTCCGGTCCGTGCGCCGACATCGTGTTGTGCAGCGAGCCGCCGCCCGGCACGAAGCCCTCCGCCTTGGCGTCGTACGCGCCCTCGATCAGGCCCATGTACTCGCTCATCACGTTCCGGTGGAAGTACGGCGGCCGGAAGGTGTCCTCGCCCACCAGCCAGCGGGGCGCGAACACCACGAAGTCCACGCCCGCCAGGCCCGGGGTGTCCGACGGCGAGGTCAGCACGGTGAAGATCGACGGGTCCGGGTGGTCGTACGAGATCGACCCGATCACGTTGAAGCGGCGCAGGTCGTAGACGTACGGCAGATGGTTGCCGTGCCAGGCGACGACGTCGAGCGGGGAGTGGTCGTAGGTGGCGGTCCACAGGTTGCCGCAGAACTTGTTCACCACCTCCACCGGGCCCTCGACGTCCTCGAAGGCGGCGACCGGCGCGCGGAAGTCCCGGGCGTTGGCGAGGCCGTTGGCGCCGATGGGGCCGAGGTCGGGGAGGCGGAACGGCGCGCCGTAGTTCTCGCACACATAGCCCCGCGCGGTCCCGTCGAGGAGTTCGACCCGGAAGCGCACCCCGCGCGGGACGAGCGCCACCTCTCCCGGTTCGGCGTGCAGCAGCCCGAACTCCGTGCGCAGCAGCAGCCCGCCCCGCTCCGGCACGATCAGCAGCTCGCCGTCCGAGTCGCTGAAGACCCGCTCCATAGACGAGTTGGCGTGATACAGGTGCACCGCGACGCCGGTGCGCTGGGTGACGTCGCCGTTGCCGCCGAGGGTCCACAGGCCCATGACGAAGTCCGTGCCGGGCCCCGGCTCCGGCAGCGGGTTCCAGCGCAGCCGGTTGGGGTCGGGCACCGCCTGGTTGAACGGCGCGGTGCGCAGCGTGCCGTTGCCGGTGCGGGTGAACCTCGGGTGCGCGGCCGAAGGGCGGACGCGGTACAGCCACGAGCGGCGGTTGTGCGCCCTCGGCTCGGTGAACGCCGTACCGCTGAGCTGCTCCGCGTACAGCCCGAGGGGGGCCCGCTGCGGGGAGTTGCGCCCCTCGGGCAGTGCGCCCGGAACCGCCTCCGAGCTGTGCTCGTTGCCGAACCCCGAGAGGTAGGACAGTCCCTCGGCGGTCTTGCGTGCGTCCCCGCTCATGATCGCTCCCTTGCAACCCGATTCCTATGCAACACCGTAGGATTGCGTTTTCCCGGACGCAAGAGGGCCCCGTGCCATCCTTCCGGCGGAGGGCGAGAACCAGACTTCAGGGGGATTCGGGCGGTCGGACCGTTGTTCTACTCTCCGGGCATGACGTCGTGGACGCGCGGACCTCTCGCCGCGCTCGCGGTCTGCGTCCTGCTGTGCGCCGGGGCGGCGGGCTGCGGTTCGAGCGGTGCGCGGGGGAGTGCGGAGGGGAAGACGCCCACACCCGTGGGCAAAGTCATCGATCACACCGACGAGGAGGGACGGCCCTACCGTGAGGTGACCGAGAAGGGGGCGCCCGAGGTCGGCGTCGAGGTGCGGCCGGACGCCGGCGGCAGCTGGGACGTGCGGCTGACCGTGCGCCGTTTCCGTTTCTCGCCGGCCGGCACGGCCGCGCGGCCGGCGCCCGGCCGCGGCCTCGCCCACCTGCTGGTGGACGGCCGGCTCGTCGGCCGGCTGCGGGCCCCCGACTACCGCCTGTCCGCCCGGCTGGTCCCCCGCGGCACCCACCACATCACCGCCCGGCTGTACGCCGACGACGACACGGTGTGGGCGGTGGCCGGGAAGCCGGTGCAGAGCACGGCGGACATCACGGCGTCCGACCCGGCGCCGGACCCGGGCCGGCCGGCGACTCCGACACCGGCCCCCACCTCGGGAGCGGCCGTGGGCTCCGGCCCGACCCCGGCGCCCACGCCGTCCCCCGGCCGGACCTCGGGCCCCGGCTCGTCGACGGCCCCCACGGCCGCGCCGGAGCCGGGCGCGGCGTCGGACCCCGCCCCGGCGGCCCCGGGCGGGTGGCCGTCCGCCGCGGGCTCGACGGCGTAGCCCGCCCCGCCCCCGGCGACCGCCGGGCACACCGTCCGGGAGGTGCGGGCGCGGCTACCGGCGTCCGGCCGCGCGCCTTCGCCGGCCGCCCCGTGCCCGGCGTGGGCGTTCGGCGTCCGCGCGGCGGCCCCTGTCGTCCGCACGGTGCGTCGCGTGGTCGGGCCGCCGACGCGACCGGCCGACCTGACCGTGCCGTCGACCGGCGGGGCGGCCGGATACGCGTCCGTGGTGCCGTGCGCGGTCTTCGGCAAGGGCGCCGCCGGCGCGGGTCCGCCCAGCCTCTGCCGCGTACCCGCAGGCACCGCCCGCCCCACGCCGTGCCCCCCGCGCAGTGGCGCGACCGCGGGCCCGGGCCAACGGGCGTGCTTCACCGGACCGTCGCGGAGAGGCATCATGATGCCCGTGCACCACGCGACCTCGCTCCGCCGCGCGCCCGTGCAGCGGCGCAGCGCCGAACGGCTGACCAGGATCCTCGACGCCTGCGCCGACCTCCTCGACGAGGTCGGCTACGACGAGCTGAGCACGCGCGCCGTCGCCGTGCGCGCGGGCGTGCCCATCGGATCCGTCTACCGGTTCTTCGGCAACAAGCGGGCGATGGCCGACGCGCTCGCCCAGCGGAACTTCGAGCGGTACGCCGAACGCGTGACGGAACGGCTGAAGCAGACGCCGGAGGACGGCTGGCGCGCCGCCGTGGACGCGCTGCTCGACGAGTACCTGGCGATGAAGCGCACGGCCCCCGGCTTCTCCCTGGTGGACTTCGGCAACCAGATCCCCCTCGGCACCCGCCACACCGAGCCCAACCACCGTGTGGCCGACCGCCTCACCCGACTGCTCTCCCGGCACCTGAGCCGGGAGGCCGACGACGACCTGCGCCGCGTCTTCCTGATAGCCGTCGAGACCGCGGACACCCTCGTCCAGCTCGCCTTCCGGGTCGATCCCGCGGGCGACGCGAGGATCGTCGAGGAGACACGGGAACTGCTGCGGGCGTACCTGGGGCGCGTACTGGACTGAGCGCCCGCGCTCCTCGCGTTCCGTGCCGGGTCCGTCCGCGGTCCGGGCCGGTTGGGACCGGACCGGGCGGATTCCGGCGCCCCCTGTCCCGTGGGCGCCGGTCGGCGCGTCCGCCCGCGGTCCGTGGGCGGCGCGACGGGGCGGGATTGCGCCGGGCGGGCGAAATCCGACGGCGCGTCGGCGGTGCTGCCGCCGTCCCGGGAGTGGGCGTGAAAGAGAGTCAGGTGAAAGAGCGATTTGTATGAAAATCGTCTGACTCGGAGGAACGTGCATGCCCACCCTGACGATCCCACGCTCCCTCGGCCCCCGTGTCGGCGCCGCCGCGGCCGTGACGGCCCTGACCGCGGCGGGTGCGGCCTGGCTGGCCGCGCCGGACGCCATGGCCCAGGGCGAGGCCGGTGACATCAAGATCCACCGAGCGGGCGTGCCCTTCGGCGTGTCGAAGGACGACCCCGCGGTCTGCCGGTTCTATCTCGACGCCGTCAACTTCGACGTCCTCCCGACCATCGGCTACACCATCCAGGCGCAGCCCCCGCTGCCCACCAGGGCCACCGTCACCGGCACCGTCCCGCTGGCGAACGGAGCCGGTCACACCGATCCGCTGACACTGTCCGACGGGCAGTACAAGCTCATCTGGACCGTGGCGGGCATCTCCAGGGAGAAGCTGTTCCGCGTCAACTGCCGCGAGGACGACGAGCGGCACGAGGGCGGCGGGCCCGGCTTCGGCCGGCAGATCGAGGACCCCGGGCGCGGCGACGACGGCCCGGGGCGCGGGGACGACGGTCCGGGCCAAGGCGAGGCAGGTCCGGGCCGCGGCGACGACGACCGGCGCGGCGGTGCGGCGCCGGGTCGGGGCGACTGGCACGGACCGAAGGGCGGCGTGCACGCGGGCGGCGGCGGTCTGGTCGACATGGCCGCCGCCTTCGCCCCGGTCGCCGGGGCCGCGGCCGTCGGGCTCGTCGTGGTCGGCGGGGTCGCGTACGTCCGGCTGAGCCGCCGGCGTCTCCATGGCGCCGCGTAGGCGCGGACGCAGGCCCTGGCACCGCACCCGTGCCTTCCGCCTGCTCAGGACGGGCGTGCTCGCGGCCGCCCTGGTGACGGCCGGGGTCCGGTGCGAGGGGCACCACACGCCCGACGCACCGCACCGGGCCGCCGCCGCGCCGGCCACCGCGGTCCCCGGCGGCGCGGGCGGCAACGGTTCGGGCGACGACGGCCCGGGCGGCCAGGACGCCGGCGCGGGCGCCCGCGGCCGGGGCGGCGACCGTTCCCCGTCCGCCGGCCGTACGGCGCCCGCCCCGCCGTCGCCCGCACCGCTGTCCCGGTCCAGGGCGACCTCCCTGCGCATCCCGTCCCTGGGGATCGACGCACCGGTCGTCGGAGTCGGCCTCGACGCCGGCCGGCAGCTGAAGACCCCGCCGGTCGACGAGCCCAGGCTGGTCGGCTGGTACGAGGGCGGCCCCGCACCCGGCGAGTCCGGCACGGCCGTCGCGGTCGGGCACCGTGACACCAAGACGGGCGCCGCCGTCTTCGCCGCGCTCGGTCAGGTCGAACCGGGCCGCGGCATCGAGGTCCGGCGCGCGGACGGCCGTACCGTCGTCTACACCGTGGACAAGGTGCGGGTCTTCGACAAGGACCACTTTCCCGACGAGGAGGTGTACGGCCACACCGACCGTCCCGAGCTGCACGTCATCACCTGCGGCGGCCTCTACACCCGTCGCACCGGCTACTCCAGCAACGTGGTGGTCTTCGCGCATCTGACGGCGGTCAGGTGAGGCCCGCGCGAGGCGGGGCGGCCGGAGCCGGCGGGCGGCCCCGTGACTGAATCCGGCCGTCCGCTTTCTCAACTGGTGGACGGCCGCGTCCGATCATGTCCGTTGTCTTCCCCCGAGTGCGTACATTCCGTTAACTTCCGTGACTCACAGGCCCCGTACGACCCGCACGAGGCGTCCCACGCGCGGAGCCGAGCGCTCTGGCGAGTCCCCGAAGGCATGCTCCATGACACGCGCCATCTCTCTGCACGACGTGAGCAAGACCTACGCCAACAAGGGCACCCGAGTGGTGGACCGGCTGTCGCTCGACATAGCGCCCGGCGAGTTCCTCGTGCTCCTCGGACCCTCCGGCTGCGGCAAGTCCACCGTCCTCAGGATGATCGCGGGGCTGGAGGAGATCACCGAGGGCGACCTGCTGCTGGACGGCGAGTACGCCAACGACCTGCCACCCGCCGGACGGGACATGGCGATGGTCTTCCAGAACTTCGCGCTCTACCCGAACATGACCAGCCGCGACAACATCGGCTTCCCGCTGCGCATCGAGTCCCCCCGGACGGACCCCGGCACCCGAGTCGACGCCACCGCCCGGATGCTCGGCATCGAGGACCTGCTCGACCGCCTCCCCGGCCAGCTCTCCGGCGGCGAGCGCCAGCGGGTGGCCATGGGCCGGGCCATCGCCCGCCACCCCTCCGCCTTCCTGATGGACGAGCCGCTGTCCAACCTCGACGCCAAGCTCCGCAACCACCTGCGCGCCGAGATGGCCAAGCTGACCAGGGAACTCGGCGTCACCACGGTCTACGTCACCCACGACCAGTCCGAGGCCATGTCTCTGGGCGACCGGGTGGCCGTGCTGCGCGGCGGCGTCCTGCAGCAGGTGGACACCCCGCGCGCCGTGTACGCACTGCCCCGCAACGTCTTCGTCGCCGCCTTCATCGGCACCCCGCGCATCAACCTGCTGCGGGGCCTGGTCCGCGCCCCGCTCGACGGCGCCATGACCGTCAGCCTCGGCAAGCAGTTCCTGCGCCTGCCCGAACCCCTGTGCCTGGACCATCAGTTGCTGCGCGTGCAGCAGGGCCGGGAGGTCATCGTGGGCCTGCGCTCGGAAGCCGTCCGGATCGCCAAGCCCACCGCCGCCCGGCCCGGCGAGGTGCCGCTCACCGGACTCGTGGAGCACCTGGAGTTCCAGGGCCACGAGGTCCTCGTGCACTTCGACACCGGATCCAGCCCCGCCGTCGTACCGGATCTGGAGGCCCCGCGCCCCGCCCGCCGCCTGGCCCGGCGACGGCGCCGCGAGGGCACGCTCCTGGACCGCCTGAGGGAACGGGCGGGCGCGCTGCGCGCGGGCTCCGTGGCGGTGCTCGACCGGCCCGCCGAGACCGACGGCGGCAGGCCGGAACCCGCCGCCGCGTCCCAGCCGCGCCTGCCCGGCGACCTGGTCGTGCGCACCACACCGGACATCCGGCTGAGCCACGGCATGCAGGTGCCGCTGCTGGTGGACCTCGCCCACCTGTTCGTCTTCGACCAGCAGGGCGAGCGGATCTGCCCGGCCCCGGACCACCTGCCGGACCTGGAGGAGTGAACCGGCGGCACTCCGGCCGGGGGGCGGGGCGGTGTTCCGTCGGCGCTCGACCGGGGGCCGGCGAGCGGTTCGGGCGGGGGCCGGCGAGCGGTTCGGGCGGGGGCCGGCGAGCGGTTCGGGCGGGGGCGGACGGGGACTTCGGCGGCGCTCGGCCGTGAGCCGGCGAACCGGCCCACGGCGAGGTCGTCGCGGCGACCCGGCGGACACGTGCGGGGCGGTGTCTGGCGCCTGAAAACTATCGGCGCTAGTTTATGGGGCTGTCGGTAGGTTGTGACGCGGAAGACGCGGTCGCGGCCCCTGGGTGACGGTGTGAGCCGGCCCATGGACGCGGACGACGCCGCCCCGCCCCCGGAGGAGCACCATGAAGGCACACGACGGCATGTACATCGACGGCGCCTGGCGTCCCGCGGCGGGCCGGGACGTCATCGAGGTGGTGAACCCGGCCGACGAGCAGGTCATCGCCGTGGTCCCGGCCGGCACCGCCGAGGACGTCGACGCCGCGGTGCGCGCCGCCCGCGCCGCCCTCCCCGGCTGGGCCGCCACGCCGCCCGCCGAGCGGGCCGCCCGCCTGGCCGCCCTCCGGGACGTGCTCGCGGCCCGCAAGGACGAGATCGCCGAGACCGTCACCGCCGAGCTGGGGTCGCCCCCGCAGTTCTCCCAGGCGGTGCACGCGGCACTGCCGATCGCGGTGGCCGGCTCCTACGCCGACCTCGCGGCGACGTACGCCTTCGAGGAGCGGGTCGGCAACTCCACCGTCCTGAGCGAGCCGGTCGGCGTGGTCGGCGCGATCACCCCGTGGAACTACCCCCTGCACCAGATCGTCGCCAAGGCCGCCCCCGCGCTGGCCGCCGGCTGCACGATCGTGCTCAAGCCCGCCGAGGACACCCCGCTCACCGCCCAGCTCTTCGCCGAGGCGGCCGACGACGCCGGTCTCCCGGCAGGTGTCCTCAACCTGGTCACCGGCCTCGGCCCGGTCGCCGGGCAGGCGCTGGCCGAGCACCCGGACGTCGACCTGGTCTCCTTCACCGGTTCCACCGCCGTCGGCAGCCGGATCGGCGCGATCGCCGGCGCCGCCGTCAAGCGGGTCGCCCTGGAACTGGGCGGCAAGTCCGCCAACGTCATCCTGCCCAGCGCCGACCTCGCCAGGGCGGTGGGCGTCGGCGTCGCCAACGTCATGTCCAACTCCGGCCAGACGTGCAGCGCCTGGACCCGCATGCTGGTGCACCGGGACCAGTACGACGAGGCGGTCGAGCTGGCCGCGGCGGCCGCCGCCAAGTACGGCGACCGCATCGGCCCGCTCGTCAACGCGGGGCAGCGGGCCCGGGTGCGCGGTTACATCGAGAAGGGCGTGGCCGAGGGGGCGCGGCTGGTGGCCGGCGGCCCCCAGTCCCCGCGCGAGCGGGGCTACTTCGTCAGCCCGACCGTCCTCGCCGACGTCACCTGCGACATGACCGTCGCCCAGGAGGAGATCTTCGGCCCGGTCCTGTCGGTCCTGCGCTACGAGGACGAGGACGACGCCCTGCGCATCGCCAACGGCACGGTCTACGGCCTCGCCGGCGCCGTCTGGGCGGGCGAGGAGGCGGAGGCGGTGGCCTTCGCCCGCCGGATGGACACCGGCCAGGTGGACATCAACGGCGGCCGGTTCAACCCCCTCGCCCCGTTCGGCGGCTACAAGCGGTCCGGGGTCGGCCGGGAACTCGGCAGGCACGGACTGGCCGAGTACCTTCAGACCAAGTCCCTCCAGTTCTAAGGGAGTCACGAGTCATGGCCGTACGCGCCGCCGTCCTGCCCGCCGTCGGCTCCCCGCTGGAGATCACCGACATCGAGCTGCCGGAACCCGGACCCGGCCAGGTGCGCCTGCGCCTCGCCGCCGCCGGGGTCTGCCACTCCGACCTGTCGCTGACCAACGGCACCATGCGGGTCCCGGTCCCCGCCGTGCTCGGCCACGAGGGGGCGGGCACCGTCCTCTCCGTCGGCGAGGGCGTCGCGCATGTCGCGCCGGGCGACGCGGTCGTTCTCAACTGGGCGCCTTCCTGCGGCAGTTGTCACGCCTGCTCGCTCGGTGAGGTCTGGCTGTGCGCCAACGCCCTCAACGGCGCCGCCGACGTGTACGCCCGCACCGCCGACGGCACCGACCTGCACCCCGGCCTCAACGTCGCCGCCTTCGCCGAGGAGACGGTCGTCGCCGCCTCCTGCGTCCTGCCGTTGCCGGACGGCATCCCGCTCACCGACGCGGCCCTCCTCGGCTGCGCCGTCCTCACCGGCTACGGCGCCGTCCACCACTCGGCGAAGGTCGCGCCGGGGGAGACGGTGGCGGTGTTCGGCGCCGGCGGAGTCGGCCTCGCCACCCTCCAGGCGGCCCGGATCGCGGGCGCCGCGCGGATCATCGCCGTCGACGTGTCCCCGGCGAAGGAGGCCCTGGCGCGCGCCGCGGGCGCCACCGACTACGTCGTCGCCTCCGAGGGCACGCCCCGCGAGATCCGCGCCCTCACCGGCAAGCAGGGCGTCGACGTCTCCGTCGAGTGCGTGGGCCGCGCGGTCACCATCCGCGCCGCCTGGGAGTCCACCCGCCGCGGCGGCCGCACCACGGTCGTCGGGATCGGCGGCAAGGACCAGCAGGTCACCTTCAACGCCCTGGAGATCTTCCACTGGGGCCGCACCCTGACCGGCTGCGTCTACGGCGACTCGGACCCGGCCAGGGACCTCCCGGTGCTCGCCGACCACGTCCGCGCGGGCCGCCTGGACCTGGGCGCGCTGGTGACCGAGCGGATCGCCCTGGACGGCATCCCGGCGGCCTTCGAGAACATGACGGCCGGCAAGGGCGGCCGGGCGCTGGTGGTGTTCTGAGACCCGGGCGCCCGCAAGGGCGCCCGCTCCCTCCCGGACCGCGACGCCGTCTCGGCCGGTCCGCGCGCCGCCCGGGCCCGAGCGGGAACCCGCGACCCAGGCAGGGCGCGCGGCACGCCGCGGCCCGGTGTCGGCGGCCCCGGCGTCTCGCCCCGCGCCGACCCCGCCCGGGTCACTCCGTCCTGTCGTCGGTGCGGTCCGTCCGGTCCGGTGTCCCCGTCCCGGCCCCCGGCGGGCCGGACGGCGGCCGTGCGTCCGCCGCCGCGGCCTTCACGGCCCGCTCGGCCGAGGACGCCCAGGCGCTCCGCCCGAGCTGCTCGTACTGCTGGGCCAGACCGTCCAGCAGGGCGGACAGTCCCGTCTCGAAGGCCCGCTCGTCGATCTTCTCCTGCTGGTCGGCGAGCAGGTGGGCCTGGCCCAGGTGCGGGTAGTCGGCGGGATCGTAGGCGCCGGCGTCCCCCACGAAGCCGCCGGCGAAGGAGCCGAGCGCGGACCCCATGACGAAGTACCGCATCAGCGCGCCGATGGAGGTGGCCTGGGCGGCCGGCCAGCCCGCGTCGACCATCGCGCCGTAGACGGCGTCGGCCAGCCGCAGCGCGGCGGGGCGGCGGCCGGGTCCGTGGGCGAGCACCGGAACGATGTTCGGGTGCTCGCGCAGGGCGGCCCGGTAGGAGACGGCCCAGTCGTGCAACGCCGTCCGCCAGTCCCGGCCGTCCTCGAACATCGACAGGTCGACCTGCGCGCTCACCGAGTCCGCCACCGCCTCGAGGATCTCGTCCTTGGTGCGGAAGTGGTTGTACAGCGAGGGACCGCTCACTCCGAGTCCGGCGGCGAGCCGACGGGTGGAGACGGCCGCCAGGCCCTCCGCGTCCACGAGGTCCCGCGCCGCGGCGACGATGCGGTCGGTGCTGAGCAGGGGCTTGCGTGGTCGGGCCATGGCGCACATAGTAGGGCTGCGGCGTAAAACTAGCAGTGGTAATTTAAATGTACGGCTTTCAAGATCTGTCGTCCGTCAGGACCTGTCATCTATTGGGGTGATCCGTGATGAACCTCGGACTCGGCGAGGAGCAGACAGCGGTACGGCAGCTCGCCCGGGACTTCGTCGAACGGGAGATCGCCCCCAACGTCGTCGCCTGGGACCGCGCCGAGGAGGTCGACCGGGCGATCGTGAAGAAGCTCGGCGAGGTCGGCTTCCTGGGGCTCACCGTCGACGAGGAGTACGGCGGCTCCGGCGGCGACCACCTCGCCTACTGCCTGGTGACCGAGGAGCTCGGCCGCGGCGACTCCTCCGTGCGCGGCATCGTCTCGGTCTCGCTGGGCCTGGTCGCCAAGACCATCGCCGCCTGGGGCGAGGAGGAGCAGAAGCGGCGGTGGCTGCCGGGCCTGACCTCAGGCGAGTACATCGGCTGCTTCGGCCTGACCGAGCCCGGCACCGGCTCCGACGCGGGCAACCTCACGACCCGGGCCGTCCGCGACGGCGACGACTACGTCGTCAACGGCGCCAAGATGTTCATCACCAACGGAACCTGGGCCGACGTCGTCCTGCTCTTCGCCCGCTCCACCGACGCCCCCGGCCACAAGGGCGTCTCCGCCTTCCTCGTCCCCACCGACACGCCCGGCCTGACCCGCCGCGCCATCCACGGCAAACTGGGCCTGCGCGGCCAGGCCACCGCCGAGCTGGTCCTCGAGGACGTGCGCGTTCCGGCCTCCGCGATGCTGGGCCCGGAGGGTAAGGGGTTCTCCGTCGCCATGTCGGCGCTGGCCAAGGGCCGGATGTCGGTGGCGGCCGGCTGCGTGGGCATAGCCCAGGCGGCGCTGGACGCGGCGGTCCGCCACGCGGGCGAACGCGAGCAGTTCGGCAAGCCCATCGCCCACCACCAGCTCGTCCAGGAGCTGATCAGCGACATCGCCGTCGACGTGGACGCCGCCCGCCTGCTGACCTGGCGGGTCGCCGACCTCGTCGACCGCGGGCTGCCCTTCGCCGTGGAGTCCTCCAAGGCCAAGCTCTTCGCCTCCGAGGCCGCCGTCCGCGCCGCCAACAACGCCCTCCAGGTCTTCGGCGGCTATGGCTACATCGACGAGTACCCGGTGGGCAAGCTGCTGCGCGACGCCCGCGTGATGACCCTCTACGAGGGCACCAGCCAGATCCAGAAGCTGGTCATCGGCCGGGCCCTGACGGGAGTCTCGGCCTTCTGATCCCCGTGCCCGGGCTCCCGTGCCCCGGCTCCCGTGCCCCGGCTCCCGTGCCGGGCCCTCGGTCGGGGCCGGGCGCCGCGGACGGGGCCGGACCTGCCGGGGCCCGTGTTCTGAGTAGCGCGAATGAGTACCCGGGCGGATGCGGCGGCACCCGCCGGCGCCGATGCTCTTCCCCATGAGTGACACACCGGTCAAGCAGCAGGGCACGGCCGCCTTCTACGGCCAGGCCGTCGCCTCCTTCGCCGTCGCCATGGCGGCCACCTCCGTCGGCATCTTCCGGCTGGACGCCGACGCCTGGGTGCGCGCCTTCCTCGCCATCGCCGTGCTCTACCTGGTCACCTCCGCCTTCACGCTCGCCAAGGTGATCAGGGACCGCCAGGAGGCCGGACAGATCGTCAGCCGGGTCGACCAGGCCCGGCTGGAGAAGCTGCTCGCCGAGTACGACCCCTTCGAGAAGCCGTGAAGCCGTGAAGCCGTGAAGCCGTGAAGCCGTGAAGCCGTGAAGCCGTGAAGCCGTGAAGCCGTCGTACCGGCGACGGCACCCCGCTCACCGGGCACACTAAGCGTTCGCTCAGCTTCGGCGGTATGGTGGAGCCCCGGACGCAGAGAGGGGCTTACGAGCGATGAGTACGGCGGAGGAGACGGCCGGCGGCGACGCGCAGCCGTGGGGCGAGGTCACCCCTGACGCGGCCCGGCGGCTGCTCGTGGCCGCCGTGGAGGCCTTCGCCGAGCGGGGCTACCACGCGACGACGACCCGCGACATCGCGGGCCGCGCCGGGATGAGCCCGGCCGCGCTCTACATCCACTACAAGACCAAGGAAGAGCTGCTGCACCGGATCAGCCGGATCGGCCACGAGAAGGCCCTGGAGATCCTGCGCACGGCGGCCCGGCGCGAGGGCGACGCGACCGACCGGCTCGCCGACGCCGTCAGCTCCTTCGTCCGCTGGCACGCGGGCGGGCGCACCACCGCGCGCGTCGTGCAGTACGAGCTGGACTCGCTCGGCCCCGACGCCCGCGCCGAGATCCTCGCGCTGCGCCGCCAGGTCGACGCCGAGGTCCGCCGGATCGTCGAGGACGGCGTGGCCGCCGGCGAGTTCGACGTCGCGGACGTGCACGGCACCACGCTCGCCGTGCTCTCCCTGTGCATCGACGTCGCCCGCTGGTTCAACCTCGACGGCCCCCGCACCCCGGAGGAGGTCGGCGCGCTCTACGCCGACCTCGTCCTGCGGATGGTCGGCGCCAAGCGGCCCGGCCCCGCTCAGAGGTAGTAGCGGGACACCGACTCCGCCACACACACCGGCTTGTCGCCGCCCTCGCGCTCCACGGTGAAGGCGACGGTCACCTGCACCCCTCCCGGGACGTCCGCCACGTCGCTGATCACGGCGGTGGCGCGCAGCCGCGAGCCGACCGGGACGGGGGAGGGGAAGCGGACCTTGTTGGTGCCGTAGTTGACGCCCATCCTCACGCCCTCGACCTGGATCAGCTGCGGCCCGAACAGGGGCAGCAGCGACAGGGTCAGATAGCCGTGCGCGATGGTGGTGCCGAACGGACCGGCGGCCGCCTTCTCCGGGTCCACGTGGATCCACTGGTGGTCGCCGGTCGCCTCCGCGAACAGGTCGATCCGCTTCTGGTCGATCTCCAGCCAGTCGGTGTGCCCCAGCTGCTCGCCCACCGCCGCCCTCAGCTCGTCGGCGGAGGTGAAGATCCTCGGCTCTGCCATGTGCCCGGCCTCTCGCATCGCGCGTCATTGTCTAAGCAACTGCTTAGCATGGTCGTGTGGGAGGCCCATGTCAACGGAGGTCGCCGGCGACACGGTGGGTAGGCTCTGGAAGGTGCCCCAGATTCCCGGCAAGATTCACGAGCTGACCGTCGGCCAGCTGTCCGCGCGCAGCGGCGCCGCGGTCTCGGCCCTTCACTTCTACGAGGCCAAGGGCCTGATCAGCAGCAGCCGCACGAGCGGCAACCAGCGCCGGTACACCCGTGACACGCTGCGCCGGGTGGCCTTCGTCCGGGCCGCGCAGCGCGTCGGCATCCCGCTGGCCACGATCCGTGCGGCACTGGCCGAACTCCCCGAGGAGCGCACCCCCACCAAGGAGGACTGGGCCCGCCTCTCCGAGGCCTGGCGCTCCGAGCTCGAGGAGCGCATCAGCCAGTTGAACCGGCTGCGCGACCACCTCACCGACTGCATCGGCTGCGGCTGCCTGTCCCTGGACACCTGTGTGCTCTCCAACCCGGACGACGTCTTCGGGGAGCGGCAGGCGGGCTCGCGGCTGATGGTGGAACGCCGGGCCGGGAGCGGCTCCCGAGGTTCGCGACCGCGCCCGTCCGTGAGCGCCGCTGGAGCCGGTTGCCGGCAGGATGCGGATCCTCGGTCGGCGACGACGCCGTGCCCGGAGCCCTGACGGCACGAACTCCCGTGCCCACGCCCGCTGTTGCCGGCGCGCGCGAGACGGTGTTCGGAGGCTTCGCCGGCCCCTACGGCCCCGCGCTTTGGCGCCGGCTCTCCCGGAACGCCCCGCCCGTCCGCGCGCTGGGCGAGGCGGACGCGGGGATCCGCACCGGACTCCTGGGCGTGCCCCAGGAGGAGTGCCGGGCACACCCGTACCGGAGTGGCGCCGCCGCCGACCGGGCTTCTGAGCACGCCCGTTCCCCGCCGGGCGGGGCGGGCACGAGCCTGCGGGCCAGGCCCCCAGCCGGCCACGCCCCCGGTCCGCGCGCCCCGGTCCGCGCGAGTTTGCCGTCGGCGGCCTGCCGCGGCCCGTGGGGCGCCCGCGTTGTGAGGTCACCGTTCGGCGAGGGCCGCGGCCACCCGGCGCAGCCCCCGCCCCCTTCAGGCCGACACCAGCAACCGCCCCCGCCTGGCGTACGCCAGGGACTCCGGGGTCAGGACCGGGCGCGGGACCAGGATCCCGCAGTCCGCGCAGACCGGGCCGGAGGACGGTTCGTGGTCCAGGCCGTAGCGCCAGACCAGGTGTTCCCCGGCGCACACCGGGCACGTCGAGCCCGGGTCGCGCTCCAGTGCGGCGATCAGCCGGCGCAGCACCTCGGCCAAGGGCTCACCGGGGTGCACCCGCGGGTCGTCGCACCAGGCGACCCCGAAACCGCCCCAGGTCATCCGGTGCCAGTCGTCCACGCTGCCCGGCCGGCGCAGCCCGTCGTGCTTCTCCTTCCTGCGGCGGCCGGCGAACTCGACCTCGTAGTCGAGCCACACCGCACGCGCCTCCTCCAGCTCCTCCAGCGCGGCCACGAGCCGCACCGGATCGGGAGACCTGTCCTCGGGACCGAACCCGGCCCGGGAGCACAGATGGTCCCAGGTCGCCCGGTGCCCGTAAGGAGCAAACCGCTCAAGGCACTTGCGCAGTGAGTAACGCCGCAGCGCCAGATCGCACCGCGGATCCCTCACCTGTCTTGCCAGACTCCGGAAACCGGCCATCGCCCTGCACCTCCGTCACACCTGCACCTTGTACTTCGGTCACTTCGGCGTCGTCGTACGGTCCGTCGTGCCGAGTCGCCGTACGGACGTCGCCGGATAGACGCACCGACCCGCGAACCGGCTCCATCCGATTTCCGATGTCTGCCATAACTCCGCCCCGGTTGACCGTCATGTCCGCCACGGCGACTCCCAAAAGTGACGCATGTTCACCTTCCATCTCGGGGATACCGGCGGTAACGTCCCGCACCATCCCCGTCGGGAGGAGCTGCCATGTCACGGCGCACCCCACGCAACGCGCTCGACGAAGAGAGAACTCCCCGTAGATTCCACGGGTTCCTGAAGACCGCATCCGTATGCGTCCTCATTGCCGGTCTTTTGTCGCCCTTTTCCCAAGCGGTCGCGGCCGACGCGACGCCCGCTGCCGCGGCCGCTGCCGCCGGCGACTACTGCGGCGGCCAGTGCTCGGACATCCTGCCGCCCGGCGAGAACGGCAACGCCACCCTCGCCCAGATCCTCCTCAACCAGGGCTTCGGCACCCAGCCCAGCCACGCCGCAGACCAGCTCGGACCGTACGCCAACCTGGCCACCGGCTACTCGGCGCTCACCGACGCGAAGATCAACAGCTTCTTCAACGACGCCTCGTTCGGGGTCCCCGCCGACCAGGTCGCCTCCACCGAGAAGCCCGCCGGCCGCGGCGACGTCACGATCGTCCGGGACAAGAAGACCGGTGTGCCGCACATCACGGGCACCACCCGCTACGGCACCGAGTTCGGCGCCGGATACGCCGCCGCCGAGGACCGGCTCTGGCTCATGGACGTCTTCCGGCACGTGGGCCGCGGCCAGTTGACCTCCTTCGCCGGCGGCGCCGCCGCCAACCAGGGCCTGGAGCAGCAGTTCTACCGCAACGCGCCCTACACCGAGGCCGACCTCCAGGCGCAGATCGACAGCGCCGTGGCCAAGGCCGGCGCACGCGGCCAGCAGGCCCTCGCCGACGTCAACGCCTACCTCGCCGGCATCAACGCCTACATCGACGCCTCCGACTCCGGCCGCTACTTCCCCGGCGAGTACGTCCTGACCGGCCACAAGGACGCCATCACCAACTCCGGCACCATCGACCACTTCAAGGTCACCGACATGGTCGCGCTGGCCTCCGTGGTCGGCTCGCTCTTCGGCTCCGGCGGCGGCGGTGAGGTGAACAACGCCCTCTCCCTGCTGGCCGCCCAGGCCAAGTACGGCGTCGCGGAGGGCACCAAGGTCTGGGAGTCCTTCCGCGAACGCAACGACCCCGAGGCCGTCCTCACCCTCCACGACGGACAGAGCTTCCCGTACGCCACGAAGCCCACCAGCCCGCAGGGCCAGGCACTGCCCGACGCCGGCTCGGCGACCCAGGAGCCGCTGGTCTACGACCGCACCGGCAGCGCCACCGGATCGGTCGCCGAGGCCGCCTCCACCACGGCCGCCCGGTCGACGCTGTCCTCCGCCAGGCGCGGCATGTCCAACGCCCTGGTCGTGAGCGGCGAGCACACCGCAAGTGGCCACCCGGTGGCCGTCTTCGGCCCGCAGACCGGCTACTTCGCACCGCAGCTGCTGCTGCTCCAGGAGATCCAGGGGCCCGGCATCAGCGCCCGCGGCGCCTCCTTCGCGGGCCTGAGCATGTACGTCGAACTCGGCCGCGGCCAGGACTACTCGTGGAGCGCCACGACCTCCGGCCAGGACATCATCGACACCTACGCCGTCGAGCTGTGCCAGGACGACTACCACTACCTGTACCACGGCGCCTGCACGGCCATGGACAAGGTCGAGCGGGCCAACTCCTGGAAGCCCACCACCGCCGACGGCACGGCGGCCGGCTCCTACACGATGCGCGTGTGGCGCACCAAGTACGGCCCGGTCCAGTACCGCGCCACCGTCGGCGGCAAGAAGGTCGCCTACACCACCCTGCGCTCCTCGTACCTGCACGAGGCCGACTCGATCATCGGCTTCCAGATGCTCAACGACCCCGACTTCGTGACGGGCCCGGAAGGCTTCCGGCAGGCCACGCAGCACATCAACTTCACCTTCAACTGGTTCTACGCCGACTCCCGGCACACCGCCTACTACAACAGCGGCGACAACCCGGTGCGGGCGAGCGGCGTGGACGCCGAGTTCCCGGTGTGGGCGCGGCCGGCGTACGAGTGGCGGAACTGGGACGCGGCGACCAACACCGCCGACTACACCCAGGCCGCCGCCCACCCGAACTCCGTCGACCAGGACTACTACATCTCCTGGAACAACAAGCAGGCCGCGGACTACACGGCCGCGCCCTGGGGCGAGGGCTCGGTGCACCGCGGAGACCTGCTGGAGGACCGGGTGAGCGAACTCGTCGCGGCGGGCGGCGTGACGAGGGCGTCGCTCACCAAGGCGATGGCGGACGCCGCCCTCGCCGACCTGCGGGCCGAGGACGTCCTGCCCAAGCTGCTGAAGGTGATCGACAGCTCGCCGGTGACCGACGCCACGGCCGCCGCGGCGGTGGGCAAGCTGCGGGACTGGGTGGCCGCCGGCGCCCGGCGCACAGAGACCAAGGCCGGCTCCAAAACGTACGCCAACGCCGACGCGATCAGGCTGCTGGACGCCTGGTGGCCGCTGCTGGTGAAGGCCGAGTTCGAACCCGGCCTGGGCAGCGACCTCTACACCGCCTTCGGCGCCAACCTGCCGACCGACGAGTCCCCGTCCGCCGGGCACGGCCCGACCGGCTCGCACGCCGGCAGCGCCTTCCAGTACGGCTGGTGGAGCTATGTCGACAAGGACATCCGGGCGGTTCTCGGTGAGCCGGTGCGGGGGCCGCTGGCCCGCGAGTACTGCGGCGGCGGCAGCCTGAGCGCCTGCCGGGACAGCCTGATCAGCACCCTGAAGCAGGCGGCCGGGGCGACCGCGGCCCAGGTCTACCCCGGCGACGACCAGTGCTCGGCTGGCGACCAGTGGTGCGCCGACTCGATCGCCCAGCGCCCCCTGGGCGGCATCAAGCACGGAAGGATCAGCTGGCAGAACCGGCCCACCTTCCAGCAGGTCGTGGAGTACACCTCCCACCGGTGAACCGGTGAACCGGTGAACCGGTGAACCGGTGAGCCGGAGCGGGGGAGCGGCGGCGGGGCGCGTCAGCGGATGCGGCCCGCCGCCAGCACCACCCGCGCCAGCTCCGGGTGCACGATGTCGCTGTGCGCCCCGGCCGGCGGACCGCCGCGCCTGATCACCTCGGCCGCGTCGACGTTCACGCACCCGGAGACCGGCAGCGGCGCGCTCAGGGCGGCGGCGAGGGCGTACGCGCGCGTGCCCGGCACCCCCTGCACGCCGTCGTGCCCCATCGCACCCCACTCGGGCCCGAGCAGCCCGCCGATGTCGACACCGAGCACGGACCGGTCGTCGTCCGCCATGCGCGCGGCCAGCGGGTAGAACGTGCCCAGGGCCGAGTCGAAGCGGGAGTGGCAGCACACCAGCGGGCCGTCGACACGGTCTTCCTGGCCGCACAGCACCCCGCCCGCGCCCGGGTCGTCCGGCAGCCGGGGGGCGAACGCGTAGTGCGAGAAGGCGCCCTGGAGGAGGGTCACGGACTTCACCGACCGCACTCGCGCGGGCAGCCCGCGCAGCGCGAACGACACCAGCCGCCCGCCGAAGCTGTGCCCGACCAGATGGACCCGCACGCCCGGAGCCGTGTGCGCGAGCCGCCCCACCGCCGGGCCCAGCCCGCGCTCCCCGACCGTGCCCGCGCGCCGCTTCATCGCGTAGTACGTCGCCTGCCGCAGCAGTTCCTTCGCCCCGTCCCACGGGTCGGGCAGCGAGAACGTCTCCGGCCCGGCCGGCGCCTCGAGCCGCGCGGCCGCCGCGGCGAACTCGGCGCAGACGTCCGCCGTGGGCCGGGTGAACATGCCCGGTTCGCCCCGCGGCACGCCCCGCGCCACCGTGTCCGCGGCGAACAGGGCCTGCGGCCCCGGCGGCGCGGCCTCGGCCAGCAGCCGTACCAGCCGCCCGAACTCCTCCAGGGCGGTGCCCTCCCGGGGCCGCTGGTCCAGCATCCGCGCGAGCCGGTCGACCACCGCGGCCCGCCCCGGGAAGGTGTCCAGCAGCGCGCGCCGGGTGTCCTCGTCGAGCGCGGGGCCCGGCGCCGGCCCGGCGGCGGAGCGCGGGAAGTCGGGGATCGGCTCGTCGCAGAACCGCATCGACGGCCACACCACGCCCACGTACCCGATCCGCGCGGCCGGCGCGAGGCCCGGGACCGGGGCGAAGAACCGGCTGTAGAGCCGGGTGGCCTCCGAACGGTCGTTGTTCCAGCCGTGCGCGAAGACGATCAGGTCGCGCACGCCGCTTCCCGGCAGGTCCGCGAGCAGCCGGTCCCGCTCGGGACCGTCCGGGTCCCCGTCCGCGTCGAAGGTCAGCTCCCAGTAGGGAGCAACGCTCATCGCCGGATCCGTCATCAGCGACCCCCTCGTGCCCCGCAGCGGTGCGATGTGTGGTGCATCGTCCTGCCGACGTGGCGAGTTGGCCATACGTCCCGGCTCAGCCGGAGGGAGAATTTCACCCGCGCGGCGGTACGGGCCCCGGCGGTGGAGCGGCGCCCGGGCCCGGGCGGCGGCGAGGGGGGCCTCGGCGGCCGGGGACGGCCTCAGCGGTAGAGGAGGTACTGCTCGCGCACCTTGCGGAACGCGGCCAGTTCCGCCCGCCAGCCGGACACCACCTCGTCGGTGCCGGCCCCCGCGTCGATCATCGTGCGCACGCGCGCGGACCCGGTCAGCTTGTCGATCCAGTCGTCCGACCGCCAGGCGAAGCCGTCCCAGACCTGCCGGGCCGTCACGAGCAGCCCGATCCCGGTCCGTACCGGGTCGAAGACGGTCCGGTCGTCGACGTGGAGCTGCACCCCGCCGACCGTGCGGCCCTGGAACTTGGAGAAGGTGGGCGCGAAGTAGGCCTCCCGGAAGCGCACGCCGGGCAGGCCGAGCGCGTCGGCCGCGGCCGCCCAGCGGCCGTCGATCCCCTCCGCGCCGAGCAGTTCGAAGGGGCGGGTGGTGCCGCGGCCCTCGGACAGGTTGGTGCCCTCGAAAAGACAGGTCCCGGAGTAGACGAGGGCGGTGTCGGGGGTGGGCATGTTCGGGCTCGGCGGCACCCAGGGCAGGCCGGAGGCGTCGTAGAAGTCCGACCGCCGCCAGCCGGTCATCGGGACCGTGTCCAGCGGCACCGGCGTGGTCAGGAACTCGCCGTTGAACAGCCGCGCCAGTTCGGCGACGGTCATGCCGTGCGCCTGGGCGATCGGCTGCCGCCCGACGAAGGTCGCGAACTCCTTGTGGAGCACCGGGCCCAGCGCCTCCCGGCCGGTCGCCGGGTTGGGGCGGTCGAGCACCACGAACCGCTTCCCGGCGAGCGCGGCGGCCTCCATGCAGTCGTACAGCGTCCAGATGTAGGTGTAGAAGCGGGCGCCCACGTCCTGGATGTCGAAGACGACGGTGTCCACGCCGGAGGCGGTGAACACGTCGGCGAGCGGCTGTCCGCTCTTGAGGTACGTGTCGTACACGGGCAGCCCGGTGGCCGGGTCGTCGTAGCGGCCCTCGGAGCCGCCCGCCTGGGCGGTGCCCCGGAAGCCGTGCTCGGGGCCGAAGACGGCGGTCAGGTCCACCCGGCGGTCGGCGTGCATGACGTCCACGATGTGGCGCACGTCGCGGGTGACGCCGGTCGGGTTGGTGACGACGCCGACCCGCTGTCCGGCGAGCCGCGCGTAGCCGGCGTCGGCCAGGCGCTCGAAGCCGGTGCGCAGCGGCCGGCCGCCGCGCACCGGGGCCGCCTGGGCCGGCGCGGCCGGGACCGTCGAGGCCGCGACCGCGGCCGTGGTGGCGAGCAGGCTCCGTCGGGACAGCTTCATGCGGTGACCTCCGTGATCGCGACACGTGTCATGCCCACGCACGCTAGCGTGCGGCCGGACCACAGGGAACGAGCCGGACCGGTCCGGATCACCGGGCAGCCGGAGACGCCCCTTCCGCACGCCATACCGACCGGTTAGTCTGGCGCGGCAGAGCCGATGCGCAGGGCGTCGACGTCGTGTCGAAGGAGACCGATGGTGGAAGCCGTTCAGGGTGCGGGAGTGGTCGTCACCGGGGCCGGGGGCGGCATCGGGGCGGCGCTGGCCCGCCGGTTCGCCGCCGAGGGGGCGCGAGTGGTCGTCAACGACCTCGACGCCGCACGGGCCGGGGCCCTCGCCGAGGAGATCGGCGGCGTCGCCCTGCCGGGCGACGCCGCCGCGGTCGTCGCCGAAGCCCGGGACGCGCTCGGCGGCGCCGTCGACGTGTACTGCGCCAACGCGGGACTGGGCTCCGGCGGCTCGGAGGCGGCCGGCGAGGAGGTCTGGGCGCGCGCCTGGGACGTCAACGTCATGGCGCACGTGCGCGCCGCCGAGGCCCTGCTCCCGGCCTGGCTGGAGCGCGGCGGCGGCCGGTTCGTGTCGACCGTCTCCGCCGCCGGGCTGCTCACCATGATCGGCGCCGCGCCGTACAGCGTCACCAAGCACGCCGCCCACGCCTTCGCCGAGTGGCTGTCGCTGACGTACCGGCACCGCGGGATCAAGGTGCACGCGATCTGCCCGCAGGGGGTGCGCACCGACATGCTGGCCGCCACCGGCAGCGCGGGCGACCTGGTGCTCCGGCCGACCGCGATCGAACCGGAGGACGTGGCCGACGCCCTGTTCGAGGGCATCGAGGAGGACCGCTTCCTGATCCTGCCGCACCCCGAGGTCGCCGGTTTCTACCAGGCCCGGGCCGCCGACCCCGACCGCTGGCTGACGAACATGAACCACCTCCAGCGCAAGTGGGAGCAGATCCGGTGACCCCAGCTCCCGCCTCCCGCTACGCGGCCAAGCCCTGGCTGGCCCTCCTCGACGACGCCCAGCGCGCCCCCGTCGCCCCCGCCGGCTCGCTCGTGCACGCCCTGCGCCGGTCGGCCGCCGAGGCCCCCGACCGCACCTTCCTCGCCTACTTCGACGCCCGCCTCACCCACCGCGAGACGGACCGGCTCAGCGACTCGGTCGCCGGGTACCTCGCCGCGCGGGGGCTGGGCCGCGGCGACCGGGTGGCCGTCGTGCTGCAGAACTCGCCGCACTTCGTGCTCGCCGTCCTCGGCGCCTGGAAGGCGGGCGCCACCGTCGTCCCGGTCAACCCGATGTACAAGTCGGCCGAGGTCTCCCACGTCCTGGAGGACGGCGAGGTGGCGGCGCTGATCTGCTCGGACCGGGCCTGGGAGGCGTATCTGCGGCCGACCGCCGCCGCCTCGCCCGTGCGGATCGTGCTCACCGCCTGCGAACTGGACTTCCAGACCCGCGACGACGCGCGGGTGCTCGCCTTCGAGCGGCTGCCGCGGACCTCGGACGCCGACGACCTGGTGACGGTGGCCCGCGCGGGGCACCGGGCGCCCGAGGGCCGCGACCCGGCCCCCGACGACATCGCCCTGATCAGCTACACCTCCGGCACCAGCGGCACCCCCAAGGGCGCCACCAACACGCACCGCAACATCATGTACAACGCCGAGCGGCAGCGCACCGGCCTCGGCCTGCCCGAGGCGCCGGTGTACTTCGCGCTGGCGCCGCTGTTCCACATCACCGGCATGGTCTGCCAGTTCGGCGCCTGCCTGAACAGCGCGGGCACGCTGGTGCTGGCGTACCGCTTCGAGCCCGGGGTCGTGCTGGAGGCGTTCGCCGAGCACCGGCCGCACTACACGGTCGGCCCCTCCACCGCCTTCATGGCGCTGGCCGCCCACCCCGCCGCCACCCCGGACCACTTCTCCTCCTTCCGGATCATCTCCTCCGGCGGCGCGCCGCTGCCGCCCGCGCTGGTGGAGAAGTTCCGGGCGGGCTTCGGACCGTACATCCGCAACGGCTACGGCCTCACCGAGTGCACCGCACCCTGCGCCTCCGTGCCGCCCGGCCGCGAGGCGCCCGTCGACCCAGTCTCCGGGACGCTGGCGGTGGGCGTGCCCGGCCCCGAGACGGTGGTGCGGATCGTCGACGACACGGGCGCCGAACTGCCCTTCGGCGAGCAGGGGGAGATCGTGGTCAGCGGGCCGCAGGTCGTGCCCGGCTACTGGCGGCGGCCCGACGCCACCGCCGAGACCTTCCCCGGCGGCGAACTGCGCACCGGCGACATCGGGTTCATGGACGAGCGGGGCTGGCTGTACGTCGTCGACCGCAAGAAGGACATGATCAACGCCTCCGGCTTCAAGGTGTGGCCGCGCGAGGTCGAGGACGTCCTCTACACGCACCCGGCGGTGCGCGAGGTCGCCGTCGTCGGGGTGCCGGACGGCTACCGCGGGGAAACCGTCAAGGCGTACGTCAGCCTGCGCCCGGGCGCCGGGACGGACCCGGACGCCCTCGCCGCCTACTGCAAGGAGAGACTGGCCGCCTACAAGTACCCGAGGCAGGTGGAGATCCTGCCGGACTTGCCGAAGACGGCGAGTGGGAAGATCCTCCGTCGGGAACTGCGTTCCCGTATTCACGACAGTCAGCAGGACCAGCAGGACCGGTAGGTCCACGGAAAGGCAGGTGGCGGCAGTGCCCAGGACGACGGACTCAGCCGGTACTCCTGTGCCGCAGCGGCTCCTGGCCGCCGCCACCCGGCTCTTCGCCGAGCAGGGCTACGACCGCACCTCCGTGCAGGAGATCGTCGAGGCGGCCGGCGTCACCAAGGGCGCGCTGTACCACTACTTCGGCTCCAAGGACGACCTCCTGCACGAGGTGTACGCGCGTGTGCTGCGCGTCCAGCAGGAACGGCTGGACGCCTTCGCGGGCGCGGACGAGCCGATCGAGAAGCGGCTGCGGGACGCCGCCGCGGACGTCGTCGTCACCACGATCGACAACCTCGACGACGCGTCGATCTTCTTCCGCTCCATGCACCACCTCAGCCCGGAGAAGAACAAGCAGGTGCGCGCCGAACGCCGGCGCTACCACGAGCGGTTCCGCGCCCTGATCGAGGAGGGGCAGGAGCAGGGCGTCTTCTCCAGGGCCACCCCGGCCGACCTGGTGGTCGACTACCACTTCGGCTCCGTCCACCACCTGTCCACCTGGTACCGCCCGGACGGACCGCTCACTCCCCAGGAGGTCGCCGACCACCTGGCCGACCTGCTGCTGCGGGCGCTGCGTCCGTGAGGTGAGCGAGGAGGGCCGCGGCCGCCGGGTTCCGGGGCCGCGCGCCCCGGCCCGCCAGGACGACCGTACGGCCGGGCTCGGGCTGCCGGATCCGCACGCAGGGCAGCCCGGCCCGCTCCCCGACGGCCCGGGGCACGAACGCCACCCCGATCCCGGCCCGCACCAGGTCGACCAGCAGTCCTATCTGGGTGACGTCGCAGGTGATCCGGCGCTCCAGCCCGCAGTGCGCGGCCAGGCGCCGCACGGCCGTCTCCAGTCCGGTGCCGGCCCGGAAGTCGACGAAGGGCTCGTCCGCCAGGTCCCTGACGAGCGTGCGGCCGGCCCCGGCGAGCGGATGCCCGGGCGCGGTGATCAGCACCAGTTCCTCGTTCCAGGTGGCGTGCCCGTGCAGCCCCTCGGGCAACTCCCGTGAATCCGGGGCGAGATACGCGAGGTCCAGCTCCCCGGCCCGCAGCGCGTCGGTGAGTTCGCCGACCGGGGCGTCCCGCACGGACACCTGGATGCCCGGGAACCGCCGGTGGAACGCGGCCAGTTCGGCCGGCAGGTCGACACAGGTCAGGGTCTGGATCGTGCCGATGGACACCCTCCCGGCGGCCAGACCGGCGACGGCCGCGACCGCGTCCCGGGCCGCCTCGGCCCCGGCGAGCAGCGCGCGTGCCTGGGGCACCAGGGCGCGGCCCGCCTCGGTGAGCACCACCCGGCGGCCCGTCCGGTCGAACAGGTCGGCGCCCAGCTCGCGTTCCAGATTCCTGACCGAGGCGCTGAGCGCCGACTGGACGATGAGTTCGGCGCGCGCGGCGGCCGTGAAACCGCCCTCGGTCACGACCGCCATGAAGTGGCGGAGCTGACGGATCTCCATGCATCTACTTTAGAGATGGCTGCCAGCTGATTCATCTGTTGGACCGCTGGGTGCGCTCCCGGCCAGGCTGAGGGCCATGGATCACGTACCCGTGCTGTGGACCGCCGCCTACGCCCCCCGCCGCCCGGCCGCCCTGCGCTTCGCGGCCCGCCGGCTCCTGCGCGCGCGCTGCTTCCTGCGCGCCCTGGCACTGGCGGACCACACTCCGTCGGGCGGTTACTAGCGCTGGGCGGCGGTCACAGGTACTTCTTCAGCTCCCGGCGCGCCAGCGAGCGCTGGTGGACCTCGTCCGGGCCGTCGGCGAGCATCAGGGTGCGGGCGCCGGCGTAGAGCTCGGCCAGCGGGAAGTCCTGGCTGACGCCGCCCGCGCCGTGCAGCTGGATCGCCCGGTCCAGGATGGCGACCACCGCGCGCGGCGTGGCGATCTTGATGGCCTGGATCTCCGTGTGGGCGCCCCGGTTGCCGACGGTGTCCATCAGCCAGGCCGTCTTCAGCACCAGCAGCCGCAACTGCTCGACCTGGACCCGCGCGTCCGCGATCCAGTTCTGGACCACGCCCTGCTGGGCCAGCGCCTTGCCGAAGGCGGTGCGGGAGACGGCCCGGCGGCACATCAGCTCGATCGCCCGCTCGGCCATGCCGATCAGCCGCATGCAGTGGTGGATGCGGCCGGGGCCGAGACGGGCCTGGGCGATGGCGAAGCCGCCGCCCTCCTCGCCGATCAGGTTGGACACCGGCACGCGCGCGTGGTCGAAGACCACCTCGGCGTGACCGCCGTGGTAGTGGTCCTCGTAGCCGAACACCTGCATGGCCCGCTCCACGGTGACACCCGGGGTGTCGCGCGGCACCAGCACCATGGACTGCTGACGGCGGATGTCGGCGCCGTCCGGGTCGGTCTTGCCCATCACGATGAAGACGCGGCAGTCCGGGTGCATGGCCCCGGAGATGTACCACTTGCGGCCGGTGACGACGTACTCGTCGCCGTCCCGCTCGATGTGCGTGGTGATGTTGGTGGCGTCCGAGGAGGCCACCTCGGGCTCGGTCATCGCGAACGCCGAACGGATCTCACCGTCGAGCAGCGGCTGGAGCCACTGCTTCTTCTGTCGCTCGTCGCCGAACTGGGCCAGCACCTCCATGTTGCCGGTGTCGGGCGCCGCGCAGTTCGTCGCCGTGGGGGCCAGTTGCGGGGAGCGGCCGGTGATCTCGGCGAGCGGGGCGTACTGGAGGTTGGTCAGCCCGGCGCCGTACTCGGGGTCGGGCAGGAAGAGGTTCCACAGACCCCGCCGGCGTGCCTCGGCCTTCAGCTCCTCCACCACCGGCGGGTTCTCCCAGGGCGAGGCGAGCCGGGCCCGCTGCTCGTGCGCGACCCGCTCGGCCGGGTGGACGCACTCGTCCATGAAGGCGAGGAGTTCGCCGCGCAGATCCTCGGTGCGCGCGTCGAAAGCGAAGTCCATGACTGATCAGTCCTCCTGGAGGCCGCTGTGCAGAGTGGTCAGGCCGTGCTGGATGAAGACGGGCACCAGGTCGCCGATGCGGTCGAAGCCGCGGCCGACCGTCTGGCCGAGCGTGTAGCGGTAGTGGATGCCCTCCAGGATCACGGCGAGCTTGAACCAGGCGAACGCCGTGTACCAGGAGACGGCCGAGACGTCGCGCCCCGAGCGCGCGGCGTACCGCTCGACCAGTTCGGCGGGGGAGGGGTGCCCGGCCGCCTCGGCGGTCGTGGACACGGGCGACTTCGGCAAACCCAGCGGAGTGCAGTACATCACCAGCAGACCGAGGTCGGTGAGCGGGTCGCCGAGCGTGGACATCTCCCAGTCGAGGATCGCCCTGATCCCGTCGTCCGGGCCGATCAGGACGTTGTCGAGCCGGTAGTCGCCGTGCACGACGGCGGGCGCGGGGGAGACGGGCATGCGGCGCCCGAGGGCCGCGTGCAGTTCGTCGATGCCGGCCAGCTCGCGGTTGCGGGAGGCGTCCAGCTGCTTCCCCCAGCGGCGCAGCTGCCGGTCCAGGAAGCCCTCCGGCCGGCCGAAGTCCGCCAGGCCCACGGCGGCGGGGTCCACCGCGTGCAGCCCGACGAGCGTGTCCACGAGCGACAGCACCGCGTTCCGGGTGCGCTCCTCGCCCAGCGGAGCGAGCTGGTCGGCGGTGCGGTACGGGGTGCCCTCGACGAACTCCATGACGTAGAACGGCGCGCCCAGCACCTCCTCGTCCTCGCACAGCAGCACCGGGCGCGGCACCGGGACCTCCGTCGGGTGCAGCGCGCTGATCACCCGGTGCTCGCGCCTCATGTCGTGCGCGGTGGCCAGCACATGGCCGAGCGGGGGCCGCCGGACGACCCACCGGGCGGCGCCGTCGGAGACCGCGTACGTCAGGTTCGACCGTCCGCCCTCGATCAGCCGGCCGGTCAGGGGGCCCCGCGCCAGGCCGGGCGCCTCGCGGTCGAGCAGGACGCGCAGCCGGTCGAGATCGAGTCCGGGCGGGTGGTCGGGGCTCATCATGGCTCCTAGGTGCGGATCCTGAGGCGAACGGGACCCCACCATGATGCCGACCGGTCGGTATGTCGTCCAGTGCGCCATCCGAACGTGACCCGCGCCACGCCTGCCGCCCGCGCCAGACCTGCCGCCCGCTCCGCGCCTGCCGCCTGCGCCGCGCCCGCCTGCCGCCCGCGCCACGCCCGGTCGGGCCCGGCGCCCGCGCCCCGTCCGTCGCCCGGGGCGCGGGCGTCCGCATCCGGCGAGACACCCGAGAGACCCTAGACGACCAGCAACACCGCGCACAGCGCCAGCGCGACCGTGCCCAGGACCGTGGCGGTGGCCAGGCGCGGGGTGAGAGCAGGTGGGGCCGGCTGGGCCAGGCAGCGGATGCGGAACTGGGCGACCAGCACGAAGCCCAGCCAGAACAGGCAGCACAGGGCGCACACGACGACGGCGGCGGGCGTGACGCCGCCGTGCAGGGCCGCCTTCACGGCGAGCACGGCGGCCACCGTGCCGGACAGCGTCGTACGCCGCCAGGCCAGCCGCGTCCGCTCCGGTTGCAGCCCCGGATCCCGCGGCGGGCCCGCCGCCCGGGCGCCGTCCCGGCCGGATCCGCCGGCCGTGCCGCTTCCGTCGCTCGCGCCGTCCCCGCCTGCCGCGCCGTTCCCGCCTGCCGCGCCGTTCCCGCCTGCCGCGCCGTCCCCGTCCGTCGCGCCGCTCCCGCCCGCCGCGCTCATCCGGCCCAGCCGGCGAGGACGACCACGACCATCGCGACGGCGACGACCGCGACGACGAGGCTCAGCAGCGCCGGGAAACGCGACGCCGGCAGGTCCTCGCCGCGCCGCATCGCCCGCTCGCAGCGCACCCAGTGGTTGACCGCGCGCAGTGAGCACAGCACGCCCGCGGCGAGCAGCGCGAGCGCGAGACCGATGCGCCAGGCCCAGCGCAGGTGCGGCAGGAACTGGTCCACCGCGAAACCGCCGCCGATCAGGGCGAGCGCGGTGCGCACCCAGGCCAGGAAGGTCCGCTCGTTCGCCAGCGAGAAGCGGTAGTCCGGCGTGCTGCCCTCCTCCCGGACCTCCTCGGGGGCGAACCACAGGCGGACGTTCCTCACGAAGTCGATCACCCGAGGGACCTTACCCAGGCCGGGCGGGCGCCGGCCCGGGGGCGCGTCACCCCGCCGACCGGTACGCCTTCAGCCGCTCGTACGCCGCGAGGCCGTCGGGCACCCACTCCCACTCGGGCAGCCGGCGCTCCACCTCGTCGGCCGGCAGGAAGTCGTGCCAGGCGACCTCCTCGGCCTGTGGCCGTACCGGCAGCTCGCAGCGCACCTGGTACACCGCCGACCACCAGCCGTAGCCCGCGTCGTGCTCGTACAGGAACTTGAACAGGTACTCCGGGCGGGGCAGCCCGGTCACCCCCAGTTCCTCCTCGGCCTCGCGCAGCGCCGCGTCGTCGTAGCTCTCCCCGGCTCCCACGACCCCGCCGACGAACATGTCGTAGAGGGAGGGAAAGGCCAGCTTGGTCGCGGTACGGCGGTGCACGAACAGCCGCCCCTCGGCGTCCCGGACCTCGACGAAGACGCAGCGGTGCCGCATCCCCGCGGTGTAGACCTCGCCGCGCGGGGCCCGCCCGACGACGCGGTCGTCCTCGTCGACGACGTCCAGGATCTCGTCCGCAGCGCTCATGCCGCCCATCCAAGCAGGCGCCGGGAGGGCGGTCCGCCCCGGCCGCTCAACGCGGCTGCAGATTCCGTGCGTCCCGCTCGGCGGCCGAGTTTCCGCAGGGCATCGCCGGGTGCAGACCGAGCAGGACGATGCCCGCGACGATCGCCGCGAGACCCGTCGCCTCCCAGGTCAGCGCGGGCACGTCGGTGTGCAGGCGGTCGCCCAGGAAACCCACCCCGCAGGCGATGCCGGCCAGGGGCTCGGCCGCGGTGAGCGCGGGCAGGGACATGCGCAGCGGCGCCGTCTCGAAGGCGCTCTGCACCAGGACCAGCCCGGTGACGCCGATGACCAGCAGTCCGTACGGCTGCCAGCCGGTGAACAGCTCCGTCCAGCCGCCCGCGGCGAACCGCTGCCCGCTCACCCGGGTCAGCGCGTCCTGCACGCCGTACAGCAGCCCGGCGGCCACGGCCAGCAGCACCGGCCCCCAGCTCAGCCGGGAGCGTTTGGCGTAGGTGGTCAGCAGCAGCGCCAGTCCCACCATCGTGCCGATGATCAGCCAGTGCCGCAGCGGGTCGGTGACCGCGCTGCCGGCCCGCGGCCGGCCCGCGAGGATGAACGCCGTCACCCCGCCCGCCAGCAGGGCCAGGCCCAGCCAGCCCTGCCGGCCCAGCGGCTGCCGGGTCTGTCTGCGGGACAGCGCCAGGGCGAACAGCAGATTCGTCGCCAGCAGCGGTTCCACCAGCGAGATCTCGCCCCGGCCCAGCGCCATGGCGCCGAGGACCATGCCGGCGATCATCAGGCCGAGACCACCGAGCCAGCGCGGCACCTTCACCAGGTCCAGCAGCAGCCGGGGCGAGAGGAAGTCGCTCAGCGGCGCCCGCTGGGCCGCGTTCTGCTGGAGCACGAATCCGAAGCCCAGGCAGCAGGCGGCGCTCACGGCGAGAATCAGAACCAGAACCGACACGCTGCGTACCTCGATCATCCGGCCGGGCCACGGGGTGCGTAATGGCCGACTGTAGCGTCCCGGTGCGCTGTCCGCCGCTGGGCCTGCCCGGATCCGGGCACGCCGACTCGGTCACGACGCCCTGTGCGTCAGGGCGATGGCACGGCTGTGCGGCCACGGTGGGAGGACCGGCGGAAACACGCCATGACGTACGCCGTACGAGTGAGTCATCGCCGGGCACTTGACCGCTCCGCCGACCGAACGCGCGCCGACCGAAGGGCCGAACGCGTGCCGTGCCGACCGATCAGTGTGCCCCGGGCCTCCGAAGTGCCGAGCGGTCGGACCGGCCTTCCGCGGGGCGTCGGCCGGCCTTCCGCGGGGCGCCGGCCTGCCGTCGGCCGGCCTTCCGTCACGCGTCGGGGGTCCGGCTGTCGGACCGTCGGCCGACCCGTCGTCAAGCGTCGAGCCGTCGCCGGACAGTGTGCCGGGCGGACGGACGGGGCGGACGGGGCGGACGATCGACCGGACGGGTGGTGCGTCGATCGGCCGACCGGGCGGGTGGCCGGACGGTCGATCGGCGGGCGGCCGGTCAGGCGGCCGAACGGGTGACCGGGCGGGTGGCCGGGGGTTCTGCCGGGCTGGTGACCGGTCGGCCCGGGGGAGCGGACGTTCGCACAAGTGCGGTGTGCACAGGGGCAGTTGACGCGTGTAACGCATCGGCTGCCCTTGACGCCGCCGGTTCGCTGAGGGTTTGCTGTGCGTGATCAGTTGATGGCCGACCGATGACCGAAGGACAAGCCGCGGCGAGTGGGCCGACGGGGCAGCGCCGCCCCGCGACGGACCCGGCCGCGGACCGGCACGAAGACGACGTGCGCGGCACGAACGCAGCACGAACGAAAAGCGCGTGAGGAAGTTCCGCGGTGCCCCCACCCCCGCCTCCCCTCGGCCGCGGCCGCAAGCGTGCGGCCCAGGTCTTCGACGCCGCTCTCGACGACACCGAACTCGTCACCGCCCGCACCGCCTTGGCCCAGGGCCGGTGGCAGGCGGTGCGCTCGCTGCTCGCCCGCACCGGTGACGACTGGGACCGGCGCGGGCACCGCGTCGCCGTCCTCGCCGAACCGCCCCACACCGCGGCCTGGGCAGGCGACTGGCTGCTGGCCGAACCGGAGTCCGCCGACGCCTCCGTACTGCTCGGTGTGGCGCTCGTCCAGCGCGTCCTGGGCGGCAGGGAGAAGCCCGACCGCGCCCGCGAGAGCTGCCGGTCGGCGGCCGCGCTCGCGCCGGCCGACCCCACCCCGTGGCTCGGCCTGCTCCTGCTGGAGCGCGCCCTGGGCGAGGAGGGGCGAGGAGGCCGAGGTGGTCCGCCTCTTCGACGAGGTGCGTCTGCGTCACCCCGAACACCACCACGCCCACCACCTGATGGTGGCGGCCCTCGCCGAGCGCCATGCCGCGGCCGGCCCGGACCCGCTGCACGAGGTCTACGACTTCGCGAACTGGGCCGCCGAGCAGGCGCCGGCCGACTCCCCGCTCGCCATCCTGCCCGTGGTCGCGCACGCCGAGCGCTACCGCGCACTCGCCGTCGGCGGCCATGCCCCGGCCGACCCCGTCGCCTCCGGGCACTGGGCGGGCCGCCGCGCCCGGCAGGTGATGAAGGCCGCCTTCGACTGGTGGCTGGAGTGGGGACAGGAGGGCCATCCGCGACGCATGGTCGACCTGAACTACCTCGCCCACGCCAAGCACTGCCAGGGCCGGGGGGCGGAGGCCGCCGCCCTCTTCCTGCGCATCGGGGACCACGCCACGGCGGAACCGTGGTCGTACCCCGACCGGGAGCCGTACACCGCCTTCCGCACCGCCCGGGCCGCTGCCCTCGGCACCGGCTAGCGCGCCGCCGGCACCGGCCCGCGCCCCGCGGGGCACGAACCGAGGACGATGCCGCCCGCTGCCCGCGAGCCCGCACGCCCGTGAACCGGTGAGTCCACGGGCCGCGGACGATCCGGCCCGCGAACCGACGGGCCCGCGGCCCCGTACGACCGAGGCACGACCAGGCACGACCAGGACCACCCGGAACGACCAGGCACGACCAGGCACGACGCGGCACGACCAGGCACGACCGAGACTCCCAGGCCCGAAAGGACGGTCCCGATGACGACGGGCAGTTCGAGCACGCGCGGACGCGACGCCGACGGCGACGGCATCAGCACCTTCAAGGGGCAGGAGCGGGCGCTGCGCGCCGACCGGCTAGGCACCGGGGGACTGCTGCTCTCGGTGCTGGCCGCGACCGCCCCGCTCATGGTGGTCGCCGGTGTCATGCCCACCACCTTCGCGGTGATGGGGATCGTCGGGCAGCCGCTGCTCTTCGTGGTCCTCGGCGTGGTCCTGGTCCTCTTCAGCGTCGGTTACGCCGAGATGAGCCGGCACGTCCACAACGCGGGCGCGTTCTACGCGTACATCTCCCGCGGTCTGGGCGGCACGGCCGGCGCGAGCGCCGCGCTCGTCGCCCTGGTGGCCTACAACGCCCTCCAGTCGGGCATCTACGGCATCTTCGGCTTCGAGGTCTCCAACCTGTTCGCCACCTACGCCGACGTCACCGTCGCCTGGTGGATCCCGGCGCTCGTCGCCGTCGCCGCCGTGGGCTCGCTCGGCTGGCTGAAGATCGACGTCAACGCGCGCGTGCTGGGCGTGCTGCTGGTCATCGAGGTGATCCTCGTCGTGATCTTCGACGTGGCCGCGGTCGGCGACCCGGCCAAGGAGGGGCTGTCCCTGCACGCCTTCAATCCGGACACCCTCTCCGGTGCGGGGATCGGCACCGCGCTGTGCTTCTGCATCGCGGCCTTCCTCGGCTTCGAGCAGGCCCCGGTGTACGCCGAGGAGACCAGCCGCCCGCACGTGCTCGTGCCGCGCGTGATGTTCCTCGCGGTCGCCGGCGTCGCCGTCTTCTTCGCCCTCAGCAGCTGGGCGCTCACCGTGGCCGCCGGCCCGTCGGCGATCGTCGGCACGGCGCGCGAGGAGAGCGCGGGGCTGCTGTTCTCCCTCACCGGCTCCCGGCTCGGCGGCACCTTCACGGACGTGCTGCACGTCCTGTTCGTCACCGGCATGTTCGCGGCCATGCTCAGCTTCCACAACGTGGTCGCCCGCTACGCCTTCGCCATGGGCCGCGAGGGCCTGCTGCCCGCGACGTTCGGCCGTACCTCCAGCACCAGCGGCGCCCCCGCCACCGGATCGCTCTCGCAGACCGTCTTCGCACTGGTCGTCGTCCTCGCCTTCGCCGTGACGGACGACAAGTCGGCCGGCGACCCCACCGCGCCCGTGCTGCACCTGTTCACCTGGGGCGGCAACATCGGCGCACTCGGGGTGATCGTCCTGATGGCCGCGGCCTCCCTGTCGGTGATCGTCTTCTTCGTGCGCCGCGGCGCCGCGGGCGCGCAGGCCTGGCGGCTGGTCACCTCCGCCCTGGCCGGCCTGGCCCTGCTGGTGATCGCCGTCTACACGGTCAAGGACTTCGACGTCCTGGTCGGCGCGGGCCCCGACTCGGCGCTGAGCTGGATCCTGCCCGGCGTCATCGGGCTCGCGATCGTCGTCGGCCTGGTCCAGGGCGCCGTACTGCGCTCCCGCAGGCCCGGGGCGCACGCCCGCATCGGACTCGGCAACGAGGCGTTCCAGCTCGACAAGGCCGCGGAGCCGAAGCCGTAGCCCGGCCCACGCCCCGGAGCCGGCCGCCGGACCGGCCCCGCCGAAGACGACGGAAGCCCGACGAGTCACCCGTGAGCCCTGGCCAGGCCCGGGGCGCGGGTGCTCGAATGGAGGGGTGAACCCCGAACCACCAGGGGAGGAGCAGGGCCGCCCCATCGGCCGCCGTGTCTTCCTCGGCACCCTCGGCCTGGGCGCCCTCGGCATGGTCGCCGCGCCCACCCTGCAACGTGGCCTGGAAGGCTTCCTGGGCGCCGCCTCCGGCAGCGACCCCACCGGTCTGACCGGTCTGCTCCCGAACGGCGGCGGCTTCCGCTACTACTCGGTCGCCGCGTCCGTCCCGCACAAGGACGCCGCGGACTACCGCCTCACCGTCGACGGCCTGGTCGACCGCCCGACGACGTACACGCTGGACCGGCTCAGGGAGCTGCCCCGGACCCGCGTCGTCCGCGACGTCCAGTGCGTCACCGGCTGGCGCGTGCCCCGCACCCCCTTCGAGGGGGTCAGGCTGTCCCTGCTGCTGGACGCGGCCGGTGTCCGCCCCTCGGCGAAGGCGGTCCGCTTCACCTGCTTCGACGGCGCCTACACCGAGAGCCTCACCCTCGACCAGGCCCGCCGCTTCGACGTACTGGTCGCGCTGCGCATGCAGAACAGGGACATCGGGCACGACCACGGCGGCCCGGTCCGCCTGTACGTCGCCCCGATGTACTTCTACAAGTCCGCCAAGTGGCTCTCCGGCATCACCGTCACCGACGAGGTGCGGCCGGGCTACTGGGAGGAGCGCGGCTACGACGTCGACGCCTGGGTCGGCCGCTCGAACGGACGCGGCGATGCGCCCACGGGCTGAGACCACCGCCGCGCCCGGCGCCGGCGTCCGCCGCTTCGGCGCCGCCCAGCGGTGGGTGCACCGCGCCACGGCGGCGCTGATGGGCGTGTGCGTGGTGACGGCGGCCTGCCTCTACGTCCCCCAGCTCGCCGTGCTCGTCGGCCGGCGCGAGCTGGTCGTCCGCGTCCACGAGTGCGCCGGCCTCGCCCTGCCGGCGCCCTTCCTGCTGGGCCTGGTCTCCCGGGCCTTCCGCGCCGACCTGCGCTTCCTCAACCGGTACGGCCCGCACGACCGGGTCTGGCTGCGCGCCGCGCTGCGCCGCGACGGACGCCGCTCGGCGCGCCCGGCGGGCAAGTTCAACGCCGGCCAGAAGATCTACGCCGCCTGGATCGCCGGGGCCGCGGTGGTGATGCTCGGCACCGGCCTGCTGATGTGGTTCACCGGCCTCACCCCGCTGATGTGGCGCACCAGCGCGACGTTCGTCCACGACTGGCTGGCCCTGACCGTCGGCATCGTGCTGGCCGGTCACATCGGCATGGCCCTCGGCGACCCGGAGGCACGGCGCGGCCTGCGCACCGGACTGGTGAGCCGCGAGTGGGCGGAGCGCGAACACCCCTTGTGGCGGCCCTGACGCCCCCTGACGCTCCCGGACCAGACCGGGCCGGAGCGAGCCGTACCGGACCGAACTACGAACTGGACCGGACCGGACCGACCGAACTGGACCGGACCGGACCGGACCGACCGAACTGGACCGGACCGAACTGGACCGAAACGGATCGGGCCGGGCCCGTGGGGGCCCGGCCCGATCCGGCTCCTGGCGGCTACTAGACGATCAAGGACAGCAGCAGGACCAGACCGCCGGCCACCACGGAGATGATCGTCTCCATGAGGGACCAGGTCTTGATCGTCTGGCCGACGTTCAGCCCGAAGTACTCCTTCACCAGCCAGAAACCGGCGTCGTTGACATGGCTGAAGAAGAGCGAGCCGGCGCCGATGGCCAGGACCAGCAGGGCGGTGTGGGTGGTCGACATGTCGGCCGCCAGCGGGGCGACCAGGCCGGCCGCCGAGACGGTCGCCACGGTCGCCGAACCGGTCGCCAGCCGGATCGCCACCGCGATCAGCCAGGCCAGCAGCAGCGCCGGGATGGACCAGCTCTTGGAGACGTCCAGAACCATCTGGCCCACCCCGCAGTCGATCAGCGTCTGCTTGAAGCCGCCGCCCGCGCCGACGATCAGCAGGATGCCCGCGATGGGCATGAGGCCCTTCTCGACGGTGGAGTTGATCCGCTCCTTGGAGAACCCGGCGGGCCGGCCCAGGGTGAATATGCCGAGGATCACGGCGGCGAGCAGGGCGACCAACGGCGAGCCGACGACGTCGAAGACGCGCTGGGTCATGTCGGCGCCGTCGTCGATGACGATGTCCACCAGCGCCTTGGCCAGCATCAGCACGACCGGCAGCAGCACGGTGGCCAGCGTGGCGCCGAAGCTCGGGCGCCGCTCCAGCTCATCCGAGGCGCGCTGCGGCAGCATGCGGTCCGGGGCGGGGACGTCCACCCAGCGGGCCGCGACCTTCGAGAACAGCGGACCGGCGATGATCACGGTCGGCACGGCGACGAGGATTCCCAGCGCCAGCGTCACGCCCAGGTTGGCCTTGACCGCGTCGATCGCGACCAGCGGGCCGGGGTGCGGGGGGATCAGCCCGTGCATCACGGACAGACCGGCCAGCGCGGGGACGCCGATGCGCATCAGGGAGTAGTTGCCGCGCTTGGCGACCATCAGCACGACCGGGATCAGCAGCACGATGCCGACCTCGAAGAACAGCGGCAGACCGATCACGGAGGCGATCAGCACCATCGCCCACGGCATCGCCCGGCCCCCGGCCTTCGCCAGGATCGTGTCGACGACCTGGTCGGCGCCGCCGGAGTCGGCGAGCAGCTTGCCGAGGATCGCGCCCAGGGCGATCAGCACGCCGACGCCGGCGACCGTCGAGCCGAGGCCGGTGGTGAAGCTGGTGATGGCCTTGTCCAGCGGCGCCCCGGCGACCGCGCCGAGCACCAGCGACCCGATGGTCAGCGACAGGAAGGCGTGCAGTTTGAACTTGGTGATGAGCAGGACGATGACGGCGATGCCCACCAGGACGGCGATGCCGAGCTGAGCGTGTCCGGCCGAGGTGATCGGCGGGGGCGCGTCCGCTGCCAGCATCTCGACGCTGAGTCTGGTCACGGGTGTTCCCTTGCAGGTGAAGAGGGGGTGGATCAGGTGTGCCGCGGTCGGTGACCGTGGGGGAGGAGCGTCACCGCGGGGACGGAGCGGCCCCGGCGGACTGATCGGAGGTGTCGAGGTCGGCCAGGGCCGCCACGGCGCGCTCGGCGATCTCCTCGGGAGAGCCGGAGACGTCCACCGCGACGCCGGGCTCGTCCGCCGCCAGCGGCTGGAGCGTGGCGAACTGCGAGTCCAGCAGTGCGGTCGGCATGAAGTGGCCCTGGCGGTGCGCCATGCGGTCCTCGATGAGCTTGCGGTCGCCCGTCAGGTGGACGAAGACGATCCCGGGAGCCGCGGCCCTGAGCCGGTCGCGGTACGACCGCTTCAGCGCCGAGCTGCTCGCCACCCCGCCGAGACCCGCCCGCCCGTGCGCCCAGGCGCCGATGGCGTCCAGCCACGGCCACCGGTCGGCGTCGTCGAGCGGGATGCCGGCCGACATCTTGTCGATGTTGGCCTGCGGATGGAAGTCGTCGCCCTCGGCGTACGGGACGCCCAGCCGGTCCGCGAGCAGAGGACCGATGGTGGTCTTGCCCGTGCCGGCGACGCCCATCACCACGACGACGTGGGGGGTGCGCATCACTGCCTCGCTGTCTTCCTCGACATCCGACGCCGACATCCGGCGTCCGCCACACTGAAACCCATTAGGTACGACGAATTCAAGAGTGTGTGACGTATAAGTCTGACTTTTTGATTCCGTGATCCACCCCGTACGCTGAGTTCATGAGCACACCGGGCCGGGGGCTGCACGGCCGCGTACTGGACACCCTCGGCCCCGCCATCACCGCCGGCGAGTACCCGACGGGCAGCGTCCTGCGCACCGACGAGCTCGCTCAGCGCTTCGATGTGTCACGCTCCGTGATGCGCGAGGCGGTCCGGGTCCTGGAATCCATGCACCTGGTCGAATCGCGCCGCCGGGTGGGCGTGACCGTGCTCCCCGCGGTGGAGTGGAACGTCTACGACCCGCAGGTCATCCGCTGGCGGCTGGCGGGCGCCGACCGAGCCCGGCAACTGCGCTCGCTGACGGTGCTGCGCTCGGCGGTCGAGCCGGTCGCGGCGGGGCTGGCCGCCCGGCACGCCACCCCCGAGCAGTGCTCCGAACTCACCGAGTGCGCCCTCGGCATGGTGGCCAACTCACGCGGCCACCGCCTCGAGCAGTACCTGTTCCACGACGTGGCCTTCCACCGCGTGATCCTCGGCGCCTCCGGCAACGAGATGTTCGCCCGCCTCGGTGACGTCGTCGCCGAGGTGCTGACCGGGCGCACCCATCACGAGGTCATGTTCGAGGACCCCGACCCCGCCGCCGTCACCCTGCACGTCCGGGTCGCCGAGGCGGTACGCGAGCGCGACGCGGAACGCGCCGAGCGGCTGACCCGCGAGATCACCGTCGGCGCGTTGCAGGAACTGGACATCCTGGCGCCGTAGCCCCGGTTCCGGCCCGCGCGGTCACTCGGGGAAGTCCCCGTCCACGTAGACCCACGCCCCGTCGAGCCGCTCGAACCGGCTGTGCTCGTGCAGCGAACCGCCCCGGTACGACGCCCGGAACGTCACCGTCCCGGTGGTGTGGAAGGCCGAACCGCCCGTCGAACCCAGGATCTCGAGACCCGTCCAGCGCGTCCGCGCGTCCAGGTCGAGCCGCGCGGGCCGCGTCCGGGGATGCCAGGTGCGCAGCAGGTACGCCGCGTCCCCGCGCACGAACGCGCAGTACCGCGACCGCATCAGCGCCTCGGCGGTCGGCGCGGCGGCCTCGCCGCGGTGGTAGCGGCCGCAGCACTTCTCGTACGGCTCGGGCAGCCCGCACGGGCAGGAACGCGTGGTCATGGCCCTCATTCTGCCCGTGCCGGCGCCCCCGCCGGCCGCCGGCCGCCCCCGCCGGGCCCCGCCGCCCCCCCCGCGCGGCACGCGCGCCCGCGGTGCACAGTGGAAGGGGTGAACGAGGGAACTCCCCCGGCGAAGGGGCCCCGGTGACCGGAGCTGAGGAGGGACGGACGATGACGCGACCCGTCGACAGCCGGCCTCCGTCCGTCAAGGAGTGGCGGCTGAACCTGTACCTGTCCGAACACGACCCGGACACCACGGCCCGGATCGTCCTGGACACCGGCGACAACGTCCTGGAGAGCTGCGCGGAGGCCCGTCGCAACCCCTACGACTCGGCGGTGCCCGACATCGGCGACGAACTCGCCGCCGGACGCGCGCTGATCGCCCTGGGCCGCGACCTGCTGCGCGCCGCCGCGGGCGACATCAAGGCGGTCGGAGCGCCCGAGGCGACACCACCCGTCCCGCTCTGGTCGCCCAGGGAGTGAGGCGGCGCACCGTGCTCTTCACGGACCGTCCGGAAGCGGGCAGGCGGCTCGGCGCCCGGCTGGCGCACCTCGCCGGCCAGGACGTGGTGGTCCTCGGGCTGCCCCGCGGCGGAGTGCCGGTCGCCGCGGAGGTCGCGGCGGCGCTGCACGCCCCCCTCGACCTCTGCCTGGTACGGAAACTGGGCGTGCCCACCCAGCCCGAGCTGGCCATGGGGGCGATCGGCGAGGACGGCGTGCGGGTGATCGACGACGTGGTCGTGCGCGGGGCGCGGGTGCCGGCGCGAGCACTGGCGCGCGTCGAGGAACGCGAGCGCCGCGAGCTGCTGCGGCGCGCCGTCCGCTACCGGGGCGACCGCCCGCCGCTCGCCGTCGCGGGGCGGACCGTCGTGGTGGTCGACGACGGGGTGGCCACCGGATCGACCGCGCGCGCCGCCTGTCGGACGGTACGCGCCAGGGGCGCGGCGCGGACCGTGCTGGCGGTGCCCGTCGCGCCACCGGACTGGACCGCCCGCCTGGCGGGGGAGGCCGACGAACTGATCAGTCTGGACACCCCGCCGGGCTTCTTCGCGGTCGGCCAGTTCTACGACGACTTCACCCAGCTCGACGACGAGGACGTGGTCGCCTGTCTGCGGCGGACGCGGTCCGTGGGCGGCCGCGGAGCCGTGGACCGGGAAGTGGAACTGATCGTCGGCGCGGTGCGGTTGACCGGCCGGCTGACCGTACCGGCGGAGGCGTCCGGCGTCGTCCTGTTCGCGCACGGCAGCGGCAGCGGGCGGCACAGCCCGCGCAACCGGTTCGTCGCCGCCGGGCTCAACCGGGCCGGCCTCGGCACCCTGCTGTTCGACCTGCTCACCGAGGAGGAGGCGGACGACCGGAGCAACGTGTTCGACACCCCTCTGCTGGCCGCGCGGCTGGCCGCCACCACGAGCAGGCTGCGCGCCCTGCCCGAGGCCGAGGGGCTCGCCGTCGGCTACTTCGGCGCCAGCACCGGGGCCGCGGCTGCCCTGCGGGCCGCCGCCGAACCGGACGCGCGCGTCGCCGCCGTCGTCTCCCGCGGCGGCCGGCCCGACCTCGCCGAAGAGGCGCTGCCGGCCGTGACCGCGCCCACCCTGCTCCTCGTCGGCGGCGCCGACCACACGGTGCTGGATCTCAACCGCCGCGCCCAGACCAGGATGACCTGCGAGAACCGGCTCACCGTCGTCCCCGGCGCCACCCACCTCTTCGAGGAGCCGGGGGCCCTGGAGACGGTGACCGACCTGGCCCGCGACTGGTTCACGGACCACATGGCGGCGGCACATGTGTGACGACGCACGAGAGCGGCACCGACCACTGGTCGGTGCCGCTCTTCCCTGTGGTGTCCGAGGGGGGACTTGAACCCCCACGCCCGATAAAGGGCACTAGCACCTCAAGCTAGCGCGTCTGCCATTCCGCCACCCGGACAAGGTGTCTGTCGTGCGGGGTTTCCCTCGCGGCGACGAAGGAAACATTACCAGGCTTTCGAGCCTGCCCGATCACCCCCCGGGGCCGCCGTGCCGGGGCCGGGACGGCCGGGGCCGGTGTGAACGCGGTGTCACGGGCCGGGGGCTCTCTTGGGGCGGGAGCGGGGTGCGGGGGAGGATGAGCGGACCACCGGCACACGGGGTGGACCACCAGCACACAGCGGGAGGAAGCAGCGTGAGCGAGACGGGCACCGCCAGGGGCGTCACCGGCGAGGACGAGGTCGTGGACCTCTGCAGCGAGCTGATCCAGATCGACACCAGCAACTACGGCGACCACTCGGGCCCGGGCGAGCGCAAGGCCGCCGAGTACGTCGCCGAGAAGCTCGCCGAGGTGGGGCTGGAGCCGAAGATCTTCGAGTCGCACCCGGGCCGCGCCTCCACCGTGGCCCGCATCGAGGGCGAGGACCCGTCGCGGCCCGCGCTGCTGATCCACGGCCACACCGACGTCGTACCGGCCAACGCCGTCGACTGGACCCACCACCCCTTCTCCGGCGAGGTCGCGGACGGGTGCGTGTGGGGGCGCGGCGCGGTCGACATGAAGGACATGGACGCGATGACGCTGGCGGTCGTGCGCGACCGGCTGCGCAGCGGACGCAGGCCCCCGCGGGACATCGTGCTCGCCTTCCTCGCCGACGAGGAGGCGGGCGGCACGTACGGCGCCCGGCACCTGGTCGACAACCACCCCGACCTGTTCGAGGGCGTCACCGAGGCGATCAGCGAGGTCGGCGGCTTCTCCTTCACGGTCAGCGAGCGGCGGCGGCTCTATCTCATCCAGACGGCCGAGAAGGGCATGCACTGGATGAAGCTGACGGTGGCCGGCACGGCCGGGCACGGCTCGATGATCCACCGGGACAACGCCATCACCGAGCTGTCGGAGGCCGTCGCGCGCCTCGGGCGGCACCGTTTCCCGGTGCGGGTGACCCGGACCACCCGGGCCTTCCTCGACGAACTGGGCGACGCGCTGGGCACCGAGCTCGACCCGGAGAACATGGAGGGCACCCTCGCCAAGCTCGGCGGCATCGCCAAGCTGATCGGCGCGACCCTGAGCAACACCGCCAATCCCACGCAGCTCGGCGCCGGTTACAAGGTCAACGTCATCCCGGGCGAGGCAACCGCGCACGTGGACGGGCGTTTCCTGCCCGGCTTCGAGGAGGAGTTCCTGGCCGACCTGGACCGGATCCTCGGACCCCGGGTGAAGCGCGAGGACGTGCACTCCGACAAGGCCGTGGAGACCACCTTCGACGGGTCCCTGGTGGCCGCCATGCAGTCCTCGCTGCTGGCCGAGGACCCGGCCGCCAAGGCCATCCCGTACATGCTCTCCGGCGGCACCGACGCCAAGTCCTTCGACGACCTGGGCATCCGGGGGTTCGGCTTCGCCCCGCTCAAGCTCCCGCCGGAGCTGGACTTCGCGGGCATGTTCCACGGCGTGGACGAGCGGGTGCCGGTGGACGGCCTGAAGTTCGGCGTTCGCGTGCTCGACCGTTTCATCGACGCCTCCTGAGGGCGCCGGGACGAGAGCCCGACCGACCCGAACAATCGGCCGCGCGTACGGAGAGTGACCGAGAAGGGTGAATGCGACCATAAGCTCGTAGCTCCAATGGCCCAGCCTCGTTACAGGTATTGCGATCAGTACGACGAGATCGCTTTTGCCAACGAGGAGGAATAATGATCAAGAAGGTCGTCGCTGCCGCGGTTGCCACCGGTGGACTGGTTCTCGCGGGCGCCGGCATGGCCGTCGCCGACTCCGGCGCCCAGGGTGCCGCCGTGCACTCCCCGGGTGTCGCTTCCGGCAACGTCGTGCAGGTGCCCGTGCACGTGCCGGTGAACGTCTGCGGCAACACGATCTCGGTGATCGGGCTGCTGAACCCCGCCTTCGGCAACTACTGCGTCAACAAGTGACGTCGCGCCCCGCCCGGAGCGGGGCCGACTCCATCGACTCCGTGGGGGTCTGAACCCGTCGGCCCCGGAGCGCGCGCCACGCGCTCCGGGGCCGACCGGTTTTCCGCGCGGTCGCGACGGCTCCATCCCGCCGTGTTCGCGACCGCGCGTTCCGGAAGGTTCCAGAAGGTCGAGAGCAGGGATTCAGTACATGCGACAGGTCACCCGCAAGGGCCTGATGACCGTGGCCGCGGCCACCGGCGTGATCGCCGCCGCGAGCGGTGCCGCACACGCCGACTCCGGCGCGTCCGGCTTCGCGTCCGGCTCGCCGGGCGTGCTGTCCGGCAACACGGTGCAGGTGCCGGTGCACGTGCCGGTGAACGTCTGCGGCAACACCGTCGACGTCGTCGGGCTGCTCAACCCGGCGGCCGGCAACAGGTGCGCCAACCAGGGCGGCGGTGACTCGTCCGGGGGGCACGGCGGCTCCGGGGGGCACGGCCACGCCGGCTCGGGCGGCGGCGCGCACGCCGGTGGACACACGAGCCACTCGCCGGGCGTCGGCTCCGGCAACCTCGTCCAGGCGCCGGTCGACGTACCCGTGAACGTGTGCGGCAACAGCGTCGACGTGGTGGGCGCCGGCAACGCGGTGCTCGGCAACCGCTGTGCCGACGGCGGCGGTTCCGGCGGCCACCACACACCGCCGGGCGGCCACGGCAACCCGCCCGGGACACCGGGCAACCCGGGGACACCCGGCAACCCCGGTACGCCGGATCACCCGGGCACTCCGGGCAACCCCGGTACGCCGGGTCACCCCGGCACCCCTGGTCACCCCGGCACCCCCGGTCACCCGGGTACGCCGGCCACTCCGCCCGCCTCGGGCGGCAGGACGCCCGGCGCGGCCGTGCACGTCAACCACCCGGGCGCGCGGACCGTCGGCGGGGCCCAGCTCGCCCACACCGGGAGCGAACTGCCGATGGGGCTCGTCCTGCCGGCCGGCGCGGGGGCGCTGCTGGCGGGCGCGGTGCTGTACCGCCGGGCCCGGGCCTCGGTCTGACCACTCCGGTCACCACCGTGACCTCGAGGTCGCGAACATGACAAAGCGGGTCCCGTGCCTGCGGGGCCCGCTGTGGTTCCGGCCTTCTCAGCTCACCACGTGGCGCGCGCCTGGCGGATGATCCGCCGGCGCAACCGCACTCTGCGGCTGCCGTCGCGCAGCAGGCTCAGACGGTACAACTCCCAGTGTCCGTACTCGGCGTGGTCGGTCAGCAGACGCGTGGTCTCCTTGCGGGAGACCCCGCGAGGCACGTACACGTCGACGAATTCGTATTCCGGCATCGCATCTATTGTGCGGGCTGGGGCCCGGTACGGATAGCGTCTGCACTATGTCTGATGCTGCGCAGCCCACCGCTGCCGAGGTACGCGCCGCCGCCGAGGCGGTCAAGACCGCGCTCGACCGCCACCTGGCGGCGGTCGAACGCAGGTCGGGGGAGGACGACCCGGCCGTCTACGAGGCGTTCAACCAGCTGGCCGCGGCCGCAGAGGCGTACGACGAACTGCTCTACGACCGCTATGACGAGGTCACGCCCTTCGAGATCCCCGGTGACGACACGCTGCCGCCGTACACGGGCCCCGAGGAGCCGAACGCGATCAGCGTGCTGATCCGCCGCGACTACGCGGTGGCCGAACCGCAGAGACTGCTGGCCCAGGCCCAGCGGGTGGAGGCCGCGGACGCCGAAGCCGGCATCGGCGTGGGCGGTCCCGGCACCGTGCACGGGGCGCTCGGCACCCTCTTCGGCGAGTTCGAGCCGGACGAGATCGCCTCCCGGCACAAGGAGTTCGGTCTGGAGGAGGGCGACTCCACCCTCTGGGTCACGGCCTCGGACGAGCCCACCGACCCCGGTGAGTGGCTGGAGGCGCCGTTCGAGCACGTCGATCCGCAGCAGGTGGTCTGCCGCTTCGACGTCAGCGCGGTCTTCGACGAGGACGAGGACGCCGATGACGACGAGGACATCGACGAGGACGTCGACGACTTCGACACCGGCCTCGACGAGGACGACGAGGACCTCGAGCCGTTGACGGACCGCTGATTCCCGTCCGCCCCGCGACGTCCGGCACGCTCCCCCGAGCTCGTCGAGCGGGGGAACCCCAGCAGCACGCGCCGGACGCCGCGGGGCCGCCCTTCGCGGCGACGACGGGCAGGTGACGACAGGTCCTCCTGGGCGGCGCACCCGCGGGCCGTGACGGCGCGACGAGCGGCACGCGTGGGGACGCGTACGCGGACGCGGGTGGGCGGGGCGGTGGACGCGGAGTGGATCTCCGTGGCCACCGCCCTCGCCGTGCCCGGCTCAGTCCCCCGTGCCCGGCTGCGACGGGGACCGGGGCTGTGACTGCGCGGCCTGTGCGCCCAGCAGGACGGGCAGCCGGGTCGTGCGCGGCCTGGCCGGCACCTCGGCCACGGCCCGGGGCAGCGCCTGCTCCACGCCGTGCACCACGGACAGATGGCGGCTCGCCCGGCTGAACGCCGTGTAGACCCACGGCCGGCTGAGCGCCTGCGCCGCGTCCCCGGGCAGCACCACGACCACCGCAGGCCACCGGCCGCCCACGGCCTGGTGCGCGGTCAGCGCCCATCCGTGCCGCACACTGGCGTCCACCCGCTCCCTCGGTACGACCATGGTGCTGCCGGAGCACGACAGCCGCAGGCCCTCGGCGTCGGCCGTCACCACATGGCCGGGCAGCGTACGGCCGGGGGCGGGGGAGTAGGCGATCCGGTCGCCCGGGTCGAAGCCGCCGAAGCGGCCGGGACCCGGATTGAGCCGTTCCTTGAGCGCCGCGTTGAGCACCCGGGTGCCCGCCGCGCCGCCGTGTCCGGGTGTGATCACCACGGTCTCGCCGGCCGGGACGCCGATCGCCCGGGGTACCGAGTCCGCGACGAGCTGCACGGTCCGGTGCACCGCCTCACCGGCGTCCCGCACCGGGACGATCACGACCTCCTTGCCGGGCGCCGCGACCTCGCTCAGCTCGCCGACGCCGACGCCGGAGACCAGCTCGCCCAGCGGCCCGGGGTCCGGCACCCGGGAGGCGACGTGCGGGCACACCCGCGCCGCCAGCAGGTCCGCGAAGACCCGGCCCGGCCCCGCCGACCACAGCACCGCCGGATCCCCGGCCAGCACCAGCCGGGCCCCGTCGGGCAGGGACTCCACGAGCAGGGCGGCCGTCTCCACGTCCAACTGGGGGGCGTCGAGCACGACGAGGACGTCCAGATCGAGCGCGCCGTCCGCGTCCCGCCCCGGTCCCTCGGCCCCGGACAGCAGCCCGGCCACGGTGGCGACGGCGGCCGCCTGCCCGTCGGCGGGGACGGGGCCCCCGGCCGGTCCACGCTCGTCGACCGGCCCGTCGGAAGGCCCGTCGGAAGGCCCGTCGGAGGGTCCGTGCGTCCGCCCGGAACGCTGGGACCGCTCCCGGAGCAGCGCCACGAAGGCGTCCCGGCCGAGCGGGCTGTGGGCGACGGCCCAGGCGCGCAGTCCGAGCGCGCGTACCACGGCCAGCAGCCGCGCCGGTTCGACGCGGGCCGCCTCCCCGCCCGTGTGCAGCACCAGACCGTGGGCCGCGACCGCGCGGACCAGCTCGGCGGCGGAGCCCCGGGCGGAGGCGGCGGCCTCCTCCCAGCCCTCGGCCGGGCCGTCCTGCCGCGGCGCGGAGTTGATCAATCGGGCGAGCCCGTCGGCCAGGCTCTCCTCGGCGAGCGCGTACCGCTCCAGTCCGACGAGGACCCTTACGGGGCGGGCCTCCTCCTCGTCCTCGTCCCCGTCCTGGGCGGCCGGCGCTCCCGGCTCCTCCAGAGCGTCCTGGAACACCAGGGCCTCGCCCTCCGCGAGCGCGCTCTGCAGGGCCGCGTCCGGGTCGGGGAGCCCGCGCTGGGCCAGGGCGGCGGTGAGCGCCGGAGCCTCCAGACAGGTGTGCCCGGCGAGCGCCGCCTGTTCCAGCAGCCAGCCGGTGACGGCCCGGCCGCGCCGCTCGTCGCCGGGCCCGCACTCCGTGCCGAGCAGGGCCCGCGCGAAGCCGTCGGCCTGCTCCGGCCGCACGCCGGTGACGTGCAGCAGCCGCCACGGGTCGGCGCGCAGCCGGTCGGCCGCTCCCTCGCCGAGGGCCGCCACGACCGGCAGCGCGAGCGAGTCCGGCGCACCGCCCTCGGTCAGCACCCGGCGCACGGCCTGGACGGTCTCCGGTGCGGGGGCCGCGGGCGGGGCGGCCGCCCCGGCCGACACGGGGCCCGGTCGCCGGACGGGCTCGGGGGCGGGCACGCGTCGTACCGGCTCGGGCCCGGGCGCGGCGAAGGCCGTGGGCTTCTCGCCGCTCTCCACCGCCCGCACCGCCGCGAGCAGGTCGGCCGCCTTCCCGCTGAGCTTGCCCCCGCTCTCGACCGGTCCCTTCCGCTCGGCCTTGCGCCGCTCGATCCGCTCCCGCTCGACCCGCTGCGCCGCGAGCTCGGCCTCGGCCTCGGACCTCCCGGCGGCTCCGTCCGCGTCGGCGTCCACCCTCTCGGCGTCCTCGCCCTCGGCGGTGTCCCCGGCCTCTGTCCCGCTGTCGCGGTCGTCGGCGTCGTCCTCCCCGCCGTCGCCGCTGCCGGTGTCCCTGGCCTCCGACCCGCTGTCGCGGTCGTCGGCGTCGTTCGCCTCGGACGCCGGTCCGGTGTCCCGGGGCGAGTCGTCCGGCGCCGGGTCGGTGCCCGGAGCACCGCCTTCCGGGGCGCCGCCCTCCGTCGCCGCGCCGTGGGCCGGTGTGCCGACCTCCGCCCCGGTGTCCGGGGTCCCCGGCCCGGCTTTCTCCGTGGTCTCCGGCTCCGTGCTCACAGCGTGCTCCAGTCGTGATCGGGATAGCGGTGCACGGGCGCCGACACGTCGTCGAGCGCCCGGCAGATCTCGTCAGGAAGACTAAGCGCCTCCACTGACAACGCCGCCGTGAGCTGCTGTACGCTGCGCGCGCCGACGATCGGGGCGGCCACGCCGGGCCGGTCCCGGACCCAGGCCAGGGCGACCTGGAGCGGGGTCACCGCGAGCCCGTCCGCCGCCGTCGTCACCGCGTCCACGATGCGACTCGAGCTGTCGTCGAGGTACGGCTCGACGAACGGCGCCAGATGCTCCGAGGCGCCCCGCGAGTCCGGCGGCAGCCCGTTGCGGTACTTGCCGGTCAGCACGCCGCGGCCCAGCGGGGAGGAGGGCAGCATGCCGATGCCCAGGTCGAGCGCGGCCGGCAGCACCTCCCGCTCGACGCCCCGCTGCAACAGGGAGTACTCCATCTGCGTGCTGGCCAGCCGAGTGCGGACGCCCGGCGCCGCGAGCTGCCAGGTCGCGGCCTTGGCCAGCTGCCAGCCGCAGAAGTTGGCGACCCCGGCGTAGCGCACCCGGCCGCTGCTCACGGCCAGGTCCAGGGCGTGCAGGGTCTCCTCCAGCGGCGTGCAGGCGTCGTAGGCGTGGACGTGCCACACGTCGACGTAGTCCGTGCCGAGGCGGGCGAGCGAGGCGTCCAGGGCCGCCAGCAGATGTCCGCGGGAGGCGTCGGAGCGGCGGTCCGGGTCCGGGACGCCGCCCGCCTTGGTCGAGACGATGAGGTCACGGCGGGGCACGAGGCCTTCCATGAGCCGCCCGAGCAGGTACTCGGCCTCTCCGTCGCCGTACACGTCGGCCGTGTCGACGAGGGTGCCGCCCGCCTCCCAGAACGCCTTCAGCATGCCCGCGGCGTCGTGCTCGTCGGTGTCCCGGCCCCAGGTGAGGGTGCCGAGGCCGATGCGGGACACGCGCAGGCCCGTACGGCCGAGATGCCTCTGCTCCATGAACGCCGAGATTACTGGCCACGGGTGAGACGCGGGTTACCTGTGGAAAACCCGATTCCGGCCGGTGGAGCCGTCCCGCGCGACCCGGCCGCCACCGTCCCGGGGCAGGCGCCCCGACCTGCCCGTGGCAGGTCCCGCGACCCGGCCCGTGCACCGCCCGCCCGTGGCAGCGCTCGTGGCCCGGCCCCTGCCACGGCCGTGGCGGTTTTCGTGGCCCGGCCCGCGCCTCACCCGTCCGTGGGAGGGGCCGTGACCCGCCCCGCGCGGTGAACCGTCCGCCGTCGCGGCCTGCCCCGCGCCCCCGCTCACCCGTCCGCGGCCGGCCCCCGTCGCCCCCGCCGGGCCCCGGCGCCGCCTCGGGAGGCGGTCGTCACACCGGCCGCCACCTGCCGCATGCCACCGCCCCGCGCTAGGGTCTCTGGCACAGGGACGTTACTCATCGGTAAGGGGATGTGGCATGCGGCTCGGGATCAACCTCGGCTACTGGGGCGCCGGGATGGACGGGGACAACCTGGCCGTCGCGCAGGAGGCGGACCGGCTCGGCTACGCCGTGTGCTGGGCGGCGGAGGCCTACGGCTCGGACGCGGCCACCGTGCTCGCCTGGGTCGCCGCGAAGACCGAGCGCATCGACGTGGGCTCCGCCATCTTCCAGATCCCGGCCCGGCAGCCCGCGATGACGGCGATGACCGCCGCCACCCTGGACTCGCTGTCCGGCGGCCGGTTCCGCCTCGGTCTCGGCGTCTCCGGGCCGCAGGTCTCCGAGGGCTGGTACGGCGTCAAGTTCGACAAGCCGCTGGCCCGTACCCGCGAGTACGTCGAGATCGTCCGCAGGGCCATGACCCGCGAGCGACTGGCGTACGACGGCGAGCACTGGACGCTGCCGCTGCCCGGCGGCCCCGGCAAGCCGCTCAAGCTGACCGTGCACCCGCAGCGCGAGCACATCCCGCTCTACATCGCCGCCATCGGCCCGAAGAACCTGGAGCAGACCGGCGAGATCGCCGACGGCGCGCTGCTCATCTTCCCCTCCGCCGAACACCTGGAGGAGACCGCCCTCAAGCACCTGCGGGCCGGCCGGGAGAAGGCGGGCCTGACCATGGACGGCTTCGACGTCTGCCCGACCCTGCCGCTCGCCCTCGGCGACGACGGGGACGTGGCCGCCCTCGCCGACACCTTCCGTCCCTACACCGCGCTCTACGTCGGCGGCATGGGCAGCCGCGAGCAGAACTTCTACAACCGGCTCGCCCGCCGCATGGGCTACGAGCGGGAGGCCGCCGAGATCCAGGACAAGTACCTGTCCGGGGACAAGCAGGGCGCCGCGGCCGCGGTGCCGCACGAGCTCATCGACCGGACGACGCTGCTCGGTTCCGTCGACCGGATCGCGGACCGGATGAAGGCCTACGCGGCGGCCGGTGTCACCACACTGACCCTCGCCCCGGCGGGCTTCACGCTGGACGAGCGGATCGCCGCGCTCCGCGCCGGCACCGAGGCCCTGGAGCGCGCCGGACTGGCCTGACGCGCGTCCGCCCGCGCCCGGCGGGCTCGTCGCGGGCCTTCCGCGGCCGTGGTGGGGGCTCGGGGGTCCTCCCCGCCACGGCCGTCACGGAGGACAACGCCCCCCGCACGGGGCGGTTACGCCCGTAGGGCCGTCAACCGCTGCTCCGTTCGGCGCAGTCCGCCCCCGCGCCTGTTGCGGCACCCCCGCGCCCGCACTTGACTCGTCCTCCGCGACGGTTCGCGGTCCGGCCGGGAGGTGGCCCACGATGCTCTCACCCAGGAGCCTGTTCCAGGAGATCCTCGACCACGACGAGTCCTTCCGGCTGTTCTGCTCGATCGCGGCCGGCGGAGAGGCCCAGGGCGGCTGGGAGAACGGGCGGATCGCCGCACTCGCGCCGGCCGGCGAACGCGCCCTGGCCCCCAGGATCGCCCGCCACGGGGCGGACGAGGACAAGCACGGGCGGATCTTCCTCGCGCTGCTGCGCAGACGCGGCCTGGAACCGGTCCCGGTGCCCCCGGCGACCGACTACACCATGCTCCTGGAGCGGCGCGGCGTCGGGCTCGCCCACGACAGGCTCCGGTCCGACGAACCGCTCACCGTGCGGGACATCATCGTCTACCTCGCGCACAGCCGGGTCACCGAACAGCGCGCCGCCGAGCAGATGCGCCTGCTGCGCCGGCACTTCGGCGACCACCCCGACCTGGGCAGGGCCGTGCGGATGATCGCGGCCGACGAGGACCGGCACCTCGCCTACTGCCACGAGGAACTGCTGCGCCTGGCCGCCGCGGGACACGGCCGCACCATCCAGCGCACGCTGCGCGCCTGCGCGCTCGCGGAGATCCGGGTGCACCGGGACGTCAGCCTCGCCGTCATGGCCCGCATGGGCCGCGTCCTCGGCTGGTCACGGGCGCGCTCGGCGCTCCTCGCGGCCGGCATCCACGCCGTCCACGCCTACGAGCGGCTGGCCGGCTGGCGCCGGATGACGACCCTGGAGATGCCCGAGCGGCGTGACGCGCTCGGCGGCCCCGCCGTACCGGCCCCCGAGTTCGTCTGAGCCCCGGCGCGCACGCGCTCGCGAGGCGGGTCCGGCTCGGCGGCGAGGCGGGTTGCGTCGACGTGGGCGGTCCGGGCCGGGGCGTCTCCGGCGGTGCCCGGGCTCCTCCCACGGGCAGGACCGGGGCGCGGCGCCCGGCCCGCGGGCCCGGCGGTGCGGACCTGGCCTACAGCCATCCGCGCCGCTTGAGCAACCGGAACAGCAGCACCTCCAGCACGGCCATCAACGCGATCACCGCCGGGTACGCCCACACCCAGTGCAGTTCCGGCATGTGCTCGAAGTTCATGCCGTAGATCCCCGCGATCATCGTCGGTATCGCGGCCATGGCCGCCCACGCGGAGATCTTGCGCATGTCGTCGTTCTGCTGGACGCCGGTCTGGGCGAGGTGCGCCGACAGGATGTCCGAGACCAGCCGGTCCAGGCTCTCCACGGACTCGTTGACGCGGGTGAGGTGGTCGCTGACGTCCCGGAAGAAGGGCCGCGCGGCGTCGTCCACGAAGGGGACGGCCGTGGCGAAGGCGCTCTGACCGGTGCCGCCCAGACGGGACATCGGCAGGGCCAGCGGGCCGGTGGCGCGCCGGAACTCGGTGATCTGCCGCTTGAAGTTGTAGATCCGGGAGGCGGTGTTCCGCGAACCGCCCCGGTCCGGCGAGAAGACCTCCGCCTCCAGCTCCTCCAGGTCGGTCTGGAGCTCGCTCGCCACATCCAGGTAGTGGTCGACGACGGCGTCGGCGATCGCGTACAGCACGGAGGTCGGGCCCTTGCCGAGCATCTCCGGCTCCCGCTCCAGCCGGCGCCGTACGGCGGCCAGCCCGTCGCTCTCGCCGTGCCGGACCGTCACCACGAAGGAGTCGCCCAGGAAGATCATGATCTCGCCGGTCGAGACGGCGTCGCTGTGCGGCTCGTACAGCACCGGCTTCAGGACGGCGAACAGCGAGTCGTCGTAGACCTCCAGCTTGGGCCGCTGGTGGGCCTTCAGGGCGTCCTCCACCGCCAGCGGGTGCAGTGCGAACTCCTGGCTGACCAGGCCGAACTCCTTCTCGCTCGGTTCGTGCAGGCCCACCCACACGAAGCCTCCGGCCGCCCGCGCCGCGGCCAGGGCGTCGGAGAAGTCCTCGGGCCCCTCCGTGCGGTGCCCGTCGCGGTAGATGCCACAGTCCACGATCACGGAGCGTGTTCTCCCTTCACCCGGCCGACGCCGGAGCCACCTGTACGCCTACTCTGGCCGCATGCCCACGTTGATCCTCGTCAGGCACGGACGTTCCACCGCCAACACCGAGGGGCTGCTCGCCGGCTGGACGCCCGGCGTCGCCCTCGACGAGCGCGGCGCCGCACAGGCCGCGGCACTGCCGGGCCGCCTCGCCGGACTGCCGATCGCCGAGCTCGTCACCAGTCCGCTGCAGCGCTGCCAGGAGACCGTACAGCCGCTCCTGGCCGCCCGGCCCGGGCTGAGCGCGCACACCGACGAGCGGATCGGGGAGTGCCACTACGGCGACTGGTCCGGCCGCAAGCTCGCCGAACTCAAGGACGAGCCGCTGATGGAGGTGGTGCAGGCGCACCCCACGGCGGCGGCGTTCCCCGGCGGCGAGTCGATGCGGGCGATGCATACCCGCGCCGCCGAGGCGGTGCGCGAGTGGAACGCGCGCGTGGAGCGCGACCACGGGGCCGACGCGGTCTACCTGATGTGCTCGCACGGCGACATCATCAAGTCCCTGGTCGCGGACGCGCTCGGACTTCACCTCGATCTCTTCCAGCGGATCTCCGTCGAACCCTGTTCCGTCACCGCGATCCGGTACACCCGGCTGCGGCCCTTCCTCGTGCGGCTGGGCGACACCGGCGACTTCGCCTCGCTGGCGCCGCGCGAGGAGCCCGCGGACGGCGACGCACCGGTCGGGGGCGGCGCGGGCGCACCGTGATCGTCGGCCGCAGTAGGGTGAAGCGGTCGCCGTCGGCCTCCCGGTCCAGCGCCCCGCAGCCATTTCGTCGTTTTCCCGATTCCCATGGAGACAGGACGTGTCCCGTCAGGTGTTCCTCTACGACCCCCCGGACCGCTTCGTGGCCGGCACGGTCGGACTGCCCGGGCGCCGTACGTTCTTCCTCCAGGCCACCGCCGGCCCCCGGGTGACCAGCGTGGCCCTGGAGAAGACGCAGGTCGCCGCGCTCGCCGAGCGCATGGACGAACTGCTCGACGAGGTCGTGCGGCGCAGCGGCGGCAACGCTGCCGTGCCCGCCGTGGCCCCCGCCGAGATCACCGACACCGGCCCGCTGGACACCCCCGTCGAGGAGGAGTTCCGGGTCGGCACCATGGCGCTCGCCTGGGACGGCGAGGAGCAGCGCATGATCGTCGAGGCGCAGGCCCTCGTGGAGCTCGACGCCGAGACCGAGGAGGATCTCGCCGAGGCCGAGGAGCGGTTGCTGCAGGACGAGGAGAACGGCCCCCCGATGCTGCGGGTCCGGCTCACCGGAACGCAGGCCAGGGCCTTCGCCAAACGCGCTCTCGACGTCGTCAACGCCGGGCGGCCGCCGTGCCCGCTGTGCAGCCTCCCGCTCGACCCGGAAGGACACGTATGTCCGCGCCAGAACGGATACCGCCGCGGGGCGTGACGCCCGAGGCCGGCTCGGCCGAGCTGCTCGCCCGCGGCGAGCTCACCGTCCGCGGACGCATCCGCGAGGCCTCCAACGCGGCGCTGTTCTGCACGGTCGCCTGCGACGGCCTGGAGGCGTCCTGCGTCTACAAGCCGGTCGCCGGCGAACGCCCCCTGTGGGATTTCCCCGACGGCACCCTCGCCGGGCGCGAGGTGGCCGCCTACGAGGTCTCCGAGGCGACCGGCTGGGGCCTGGTGCCGCCCACCGTGCTGCGCGACGGCCCTTACGGCGAGGGCATGGTCCAGTTGTGGATCGAGGCGGACCCGGAAGCCGAGCTGCTGGCGCTGCTCGACGCCGAGGAGCCGGAGCCCGGCTGGAAGGCGATCGGCTTCGCCGAGGTCGACGAGGACCGCACCGCGCTGCTCGTGCACGCCGACGACGAGCGGCTGCGCCGGCTGGCCGTGCTCGACGCGGTGATCAACAACGCCGACCGCAAGGGCGGCCACCTGCTGCCCACCGCGGACGGACGGCTGTACGGCATCGACCACGGCGTCACCTTCAACGTCGACGACAAGCTGCGCACGCTCCTGTGGGGCTGGGCGGGCGACCCGCTGCCCCAGGAGGCGGTGGGCGTCCTCAAGGGCCTGAAGGACGCCCTGGGCGAGGGCGGAGCGCTCGCCGCCCGGCTCTCCGGGCTGATCACCCCGGCCGAGACCGACGCCACGCGCGCGCGGGTGGACGCCCTGCTCGCCGCCGGCACGCACCCCGAGCCGAGCGGCCAGTGGCCGGCGATCCCCTGGCCACCGGTGTAGGAGGAGGCCCGCGCGGATACGGCGGCACCACCCGCGCGGGCGGGCCAGCACACTCGCGGTAATCCCGCAAGAGCGCCTTACCGGTCAACCCGCCGGTCCGGTTCGTGGAGGTGACCGCGGTCCGGTTACGCTCATGACATGCATGCCTGGCCCGCTTCCGAGGTCCCCGCCCTGCCTGGTCAGGGCCGCGACCTGAGGATCCACGACACCGCTACCGGGGGACTGGTCACTCTCGCCCCCGGTCCCGTCGCCCGTATCTACGTCTGCGGCATCACGCCGTACGACGCGACCCACATGGGTCACGCGGCGACCTACAACGCGTTCGACCTCGTGCAGCGCGTGTGGCTCGACACCAAGCGGCAGGTCCACTACGTCCAGAACGTGACCGACGTCGACGATCCGCTGCTGGAGCGGGCGCAGCGCGACGACGTCGACTGGGTCCGGCTGGCCGAGCGGGAGACGGCCCTGTTCCGCGAGGACATGACCGCCCTGCGGATGCTGCCCCCGCGGCACTACATAGGCGCCGTGGAGGCGATACCCGGCATCGTCCCGCTCGTGGAGCGGCTGCGGGACCTCGGCGCCGCGTACGAGCTCGACGGCGACGTCTACTTCTCCGTCGAGTCCGACCCCCACTTCGGCGGGGTCTCCCACCTGGACGCCGCCGCGATGCGGCTGCTGTCCGCCGAGCGCGGCGGCGACCCCGACCGGCCCGGCAAGAAGAACCCGCTCGACCCGATGCTGTGGATGGCCGCCCGGGACGGCGAGCCGAGCTGGGACGGCGGCTCCCTCGGCCGGGGCCGGCCCGGCTGGCACATCGAGTGCGTGGCCATCGCACTGGACCACCTCGGGATGGGCTTCGACGTCCAGGGCGGCGGCTCCGACCTCGCCTTCCCGCACCACGAGATGGGCGCCTCGCACGCCCAGGCGCTCACCGGCGAGTTCCCGATGGCCAAGGCGTACGTCCACGCCGGCATGGTCGCGCTGGACGGCGAGAAGATGTCCAAGTCCAAGGGGAACCTGGTCTTCGTGTCGCGGCTGCGGCGCGACGGCGTCGACCCGGCGGCCATCCGGCTCGCGCTCCTCGCCCACCACTACCGCTCCGACTGGGAGTGGACCGACCAGGTGCTCCAGGACGCCGTGGCGCGCCTGGGCCGCTGGCGGTCGGCCGTCTCCCGGCCCGACGGCCCGGCCGCCGACAAGCTGGTCGAGGAGATCCGCGAGGCCCTCGCCGACGACCTGGACGCCCCCGCCGCGCTCGCCGCGGTCGACCGCTGGGCCGCGCTCCAGGAGGAGCGGGGCGGCACGGAGACGGGCGCTCCCGGCCTGGTGTCGCGCACCGTCGACGCGCTGCTCGGCGTGGCCCTCTGAGCCGCCCGGCCGGCGGGAACGCCGGCCGCCGGGCCGGACCACACGGCTGATACGGAGTCAGGGGCGGTGCGCGGACCACGCGCACCGCCCCTGACTCCGTATCAGTCCTCCGACGACTCTCCGGAACTCCCCGGTTTCCCGGGTTCGCCCGGCTTCTCCGGGCTCCCGTCGTCCGGCTCCGGCCCCGCCTCCGGCTTCGGGGGCTTCGGCGGCCGGGTGCGGCCGGTCGGGCCGTCCCGCAGGTACGAGCCCCCGTCACCGCCGTCCGCCGTCGCGTGGCCGCCCGCCGACGGGCCGCCGCCGTCCCGGCGCCGCAGATACCGCTCGAACTCGCGGGCGATCGCCTCACCCGACGCCTCCGGCAGCTCGGCGGTGTCCCGGGCCTCCTCCAGCGTCTGCACGTACTCGGCGACCTCGCTGTCCTCGGCGGCGAGCTGGTCCACCCCCACCTGCCAGGCGCGCGCGTCCTCCGGCAGCTCGCCCAGCGGCACCCGCAGGTCCAGCAGGTCCTCAAGCCGGTTCAACAGGGCCAGCGTGGCCTTGGGGTTGGGCGGCTGCGAGACGTAGTGCGGGACAGCGGCCCACAGCGAGACCGCCGGCACGCCGGCGTGCGTGCAGGCCTCCTGGAGGACGCCCACGATGCCCGTGGGGCCCTCGTACTTGGTCTCCTCCAGGTCCATCCGGCGCGCCAGGTCCGCGTCGGAAGTGGTCCCGCTGATCGGCACCGGACGCGTGTGCGGGGTGTCACCGAGCAGGGCGCCGAGGATGACCACCAGTTCCACGCCCAGTTCGTGCGCGAAGCCCAGCAGTTCGTTGCAGAACGAGCGCCAGCGCATCGACGGTTCGATCCCGCGGACCAGCACCAGGTCGCGCGGTTTCTCGCCGCCGACCCGGACCACCGACAGTCTGGTCGTCGGCCAGGTGATCTTGCGCACACCGCCGTCCAGGAACACCGTGGGACGGTTCACCTGGAAGTCGTAGTAGTCCTCGGCGTCCAACGCCGCGAAGACCTCGCCCTTCCACTCCCTCTCCAGATGCGCGACCGCGGTCGAAGCGGCGTCGCCGGCATCGTTCCAGCCCTCGAACGCGGCCACCATGACCGGGTCGATCAGCTCGGGAACCCCCTCGAGCTCGATCACCCAGCGCCTCCTTCCGACGTGCCCTCGCCTGACCCACCAACCTTACGGCGTGCGACGCGGGCGCTCGCAGCCCCCTTGCACGGGGGAGTGAACGCATCACTACCCGTACGGGCCACTCGAACACCCGTGATCGGCCACCTCGGCCGACCCGCCCGCCGAACCCCCCACACCTCCGACGGCTCGGCCGGAGGCACGGCGCCGGGCGCGACCACCGCTCCACAACGCCGGACGCCTCCGGCGGCGTCCCCGACGCGTCCGGACGCCCTCCGCCGGACCGCGAGGCGGCGAGCGCCGGCCCGGCCGGCCCCAGGAGACGGCGCACGGCGAGGAGCTCCCGTACCCCGTCGTCCCGCTGGAGGCCGACGGCGTGAACCCACCGCCGGCCGCGGTCGCGAGGCCGGCGGCGGTGAGGTGAGCGTCCTGTCGTACCTTCGGAACATCGGATGTCTCGGCTCGCGGCGCGTCCGGACCGTCGGACCTCCCCGCGCCGTCCGTCCGGCGCCGCACCCGGCCGGTGAGGCCGGACCCGCCGAAGGGGCCGGCCCCGGCAGCGGTCCCGGAACCGGGCCCGGAACGGGGGAGAGGGGCGGCCCGCCGGGCCGCCCCTCTCGCGGGGCCGGACCCGGTGCGACGGGGTCCGGCGCCCGGCGGCGGCCGGTCCGGTCGGGGGGAGGGACCGGCCGCCGTCCGGCCTACTTCCGGTCCAGCACCTCCTGGACGCCGGCCCGGACCTCGTCCGTGGCCAGGCCGCGGATCGTCAGGGTGGTACGGCGGCGCAGCACGTCGTCCGCCGTCTCGGCCCACTCGTTGTCCCGGGCCCAGACGACCTGGGCCCAGATCTCCGGGGCGTCCGGATGGACCCGCTCGCCCAGCTGCGGGTCCTCGTTGGCGAGACGGGCGATGTCGAAGGCCAGCGAACCGTAGTGGGTGGCCAGGTGCCGGGCCGTGTCGGCGGCCATCCGCGGTCCGGGCGCCGGGCGGTCCACCAGCAGTCGGTGGGCGACCGCGCGCGGGTTGGCGATGCCCGGCAGCGGCAGCTTCCTCGGCAGCGCGGAGATCGGCTCGAAGTCGTCCCCCAGGGGGTGGCCGGGCAGTGCCTCCAGCTTCTTCATCACGGTACGGCCGATGTGCCGGAAGGTGGTCCACTTGCCGCCCGCGACGGACAGCATGCCGCCCCTGCCCTCGGTCACCACCGTCTCGCGCTTGGCCTTGGCGGTGTCGCCGGGGCCGCCCGGCAGCACCCGCAGGCCCGCGAAGGCATAGGTGATCAGGTCCCGGTCGAGCTGCTGGTCGCGGACGGAGAACGCCGCCTCGTCGAGTATCTGGGCGATGTCCTTGTCGTTGACGGCGACGTCGGCCGGATCGCCCTCGTACTCCTCGTCGGTGGTGCCGAGCAGCAGCATGTCCTCCCAGGGGAGGGCGAAGGTGATGCGGTACTTGTCGATGGGGGTGGCCAGCGCGGCCTTCCACGGGGAGGTGCGCTTCAGGACCAGGTGCGCGCCCTTCGACAGGCGGATGGACGGCGCCGCGTTCGGGTCCTCCATCCGGCGCAGGTGGTCGACCCACGGGCCGGTGGCGTTCAGCACCAGGCGCGCGTTCACCCCGAATTCGTCGCCGGAGAGCCGGTCGCGCAGCTCCGCGCCCGTCACCCGGCCCTTGGTGAAGCGCAGCCCGGTGACCTCGGCGTGGTTCAGGACGGTCGCGCCCGCCTCGACGGCCGCCCGGACCGTCATCAGCGCCATGCGCGCGTCGTTCATCTGGTCGTCGCCGTAGACGGCCACGGCCTTGAGGTTCTCGGTGCGCAGCTCGGGCACGTCCTGCGCGGCCTTGGCCGGGCTGAGCAGGTGGCCCACGCCGTCGCCGAAGGCGGACAGCGCGGAGTAGGCGAACACGCCCGCCCCGAGCTTCGCCGCGCCGTGCGGCCCGCCCTTGTACACGGGGAGGTAGAAGGTGAGCGGGTTCGCCAGGTGGGGGGCGACCTGACGGGAGACCGCACGGCGCTCGAAGTGGTTCTCCGCCACCAGCTTCACCGCGCCGGTCTGCAGGTAGCGCAGGCCGCCGTGGAGCAGCTTGGAGGAGGCGGAGGAGGTGGCGCCGGCGAAGTCGCCGGCGTCGACCAGGGCCACCCTGAGGCCGGACTGCGCGGCGTGCCAGGCGGTGGAGATGCCGAGGATGCCGCCGCCGATCACGAGGAGGTCGTACGTCGCCTTGGACAGCTGCTCCCGGGTCTCGGCTCGGCTCGGGTTCGAGCCGGAGGCGGAGTGCGTCCCCAGGGCAGGCACGGACTGCAGGGTGGGCTGACTGGTCATTGCGGTTTCTTACTCCTCGTCCTCGAGCCAGCCCATGGTCCGCTCGACGGCCTTGAGCCAGTTCTTGTACTCACGGGCGCGGGTGTCCGCGTCCATGCGGGGGGTCCATTCGGCGGCCCGGCGCCAGTTCTGGCGCAGGTCGTCGGTGGAGGCCCAGAAGCCGACGGCGAGGCCGGCGGCGTAGGCGGCGCCGAGGCAGGTCGTCTCGGCGACCATCGGGCGCACCACGGGGGCGTCCAGGAAGTCCGAGAGCGTCTGCATCAGCAGGTTGTTGGAGGTCATGCCGCCGTCGACCTTGAGGGCGGTCAGCTCCACGCCGGAGTCCTTGGTCATGGCGTCCGCGATCTCCCGGGTCTGCCAGGCGGTGGCCTCCAGCACGGCGCGCGCGAGGTGCGCCTTGGTGACGTACCGGGTCAGGCCGGCGATCACACCGCGGGCGTCGGAGCGCCAGTACGGGGCGAACAGGCCGGAGAAGGCCGGCACGAAGTAGGCGCCGCCGTTGTCCTCGACCGAGAGCGCGAGCGTCTCGATCTCGGCGGCGGTGGAGATCAGGCCCATCTGGTCGCGCATCCACTGCACCAGGGAGCCGGTGACGGCGATCGAGCCCTCCAGGGCGTAGACCGGCTTCTGGTCGCCGATCTGGTAGCCGACCGTGGTCAGCAGGCCCGAGTAGGAGTTGATGATCTTGTCACCGGTGTTCATCACCATGAAGGTGCCGGTGCCGTACGTCGACTTGGTCTCGCCCTCGGAGAAGCAGGTCTGGCCGAACAGGGCCGCCTGCTGGTCGCCGAGCGCCGAGGCCACCGGGATGCCGCCGAGCAGCTCGCCCAGCCGGCCGCCCTTGATCTCGCCGTAGACCTCGGCGGAGGAGCGGATCTCGGGCAGGATCCGCGTCGGCACGCCGATCGACTCGGCGATCCTGGCGTCCCACTGCATGGTGTGCAGGTTCATCAGGAGGGTGCGGGAGGCGTTGGTGACGTCGGTGACGTGCCGGCCGCCGTCGACGCCGCCGGTCAGGTTCCAGATGACCCAGGTGTCCATGGTGCCGAAGAGGATGTCGCCCGCCTCGGCGCGCTCGCGCAGTCCCTCGACGTTGTCGAGCAGCCAGCGGGCCTTGGGGCCGGCGAAGTAGGACGCGAGGGGGAGACCGGTCTCGCGGCGGAAGCGGTCCTGGCCGACGTTGCGGCCGAGCTCCCGGCAGAGCGCGTCGGTGCGGGTGTCCTGCCAGACGATCGCGTTGTGGACGGGCTCACCGGTGTTCCTGTCCCACAGCACGGTGGTCTCGCGCTGGTTGGTGATGCCGATGGCCTTGATGTCGTCACGGGTGATGCCGGCCTTCTCGACGGCGCCGGCGACGACCTCCTGGACGTTGGTCCAGATCTCGGTGGCGTCGTGCTCGACCCAGCCCGGCTTGGGGAAGATCTGCTCGTGCTCCTTCTGGTCGACGGAGACGATCCGGCCGTCCCGGTCGAAGACGATGCAGCGGCTGGAGGTGGTGCCCTGGTCGATGGCGGCGATGAACGGTCCGGCGGTGTGGGCGTCGGTCACTGTCTGCTCCTGAGGTCCGTGGTCGGTGGGGGCTGCGCGTACGGCGCGCGGTGCGGCTCGGCGCTCGCCGCCGGGGACGGCGAACGCGCCGGTCGTCAGGCGAAGGCGACGTTGTAGACGCCCGCGGCGATGGCCGCGCCGATCAGCGGGCCGACCACCGGGATCCATGCGTAGCCCCAGTCCGAGCCGCCCTTGTTGGGCAGCGGGAGGAGGGCGTGCACGATGCGCGGGCCGAGGTCACGGACGGGGTTGATCGCGTAGCCCGTGGGGCCGCCGAGCGAGAGGCCGATGGAGACGACCACGAAGCCGGTGATCAGGGCGCCGATGACACCGAGGCCGTTGCCCTTGTCGTTCAGGCCCTGCGTGAGGATCGCGATGATCAGGACGAACGTGCCGATGATCTCCGTGACGAGGTTCTGCACCACGTTGCGGATCTCCGGACCGGTGGAGAAGACGCCGAGCACGGGGCCGGCGCCCTTCTCCTGCGCCTCGACCGCCTTGGCCCCGGTGGTCTGGGCGCCGGGGCCGCCGACGATCTCCCTGTCGGTCAGGTGCGCCTGGAACTGGCCGTAGTAGACGACCCAGACGAGCACCGCTCCGATCATGGCGCCGAGCAGCTGACCGGCGAGGTAGGTGGGCACGTTCGTCCACTCGCCGTCCTTGATGGCGATGGCGAGCGTCACGGCCGGGTTGAGGTGGGCGCCGGAGAGCGGGCCCGAGATGTACGCGGCCGTCATGACCGCGAAACCCCAGCCGAAGGCGATGGCGAGCCAGCCGGCGTTACGGGCCTTGGAGGCCTTCAGGGTGACGGCGGCGCAGACGCCGCCGCCGAGCAGGATGAGTATGGCGGTACCGATGGTCTCGCCGATGAAGATGTCGGAGCTGGACACCCGCGACTCCTTTGTCCTTCGTCCAGGGGTAGCCGAAACCCCGGGTCCCGCCGGGGGTCTGGCGCCCTCGGGGTGAGAGCGATGCCGGCCCTTGGCGTTGTCACACTCTAACGCTTATTGCCGCAAGGTGTTCGACAATGCCGACCGATGGACGCGAGTCTCACCTCGCCGTCACACGGGCGTCAAGAGTTCTGTTGTCGAAAGCACGATCGTTACTGATCGCCGTACGGACATCCCTGCCCGGCGCGGCCGCCCGGACACGCCGAAGGCCGGTACGGCGGCTGCCGTACCGGCCTCGTCGCGCGCGGGCGGCGCGGGTCGTGCGGGGTCCTGGAAGCGGGTGCGCGGCGTTCAGAACCGCCCGGCGCCCAGGTCCCGCGAGACCGCGCGGGCGCAGTCCCGGACCGCCGCGATCAGCTCGTGCCGCAGCTCGCCGTCGCGGCCCACCCGCTCCACGGCGCCGGTGATGCCGACCGCGCCGACCGGCATCCGCCGCCGGTCGTGGATGGGTGCCGCGATGGACGCCACGCCCTCCCAGGTCTCCTCGACGTCGGCGGCGTAGCCCCGTGCGCGGGTGAGGTCGAGGAGGTGCTCGAAATCCTCCAGCCCGCACACCGTCCGGTCCGTGAACGCCTTGCGCTCGGCCTCCACCGCCTCGCTGTGCGCCACCGGGTCGTACGCCGAGAGGACCTTGCCCAGGGCCGTGGAGTGCAGCGGCTGCATCGCCCCGATCTCCAGCACCTGCCGGCTGTCGTCCGGCCGGAAGACGTGGTGCACGATCAGCACGCCCTGCTGGTGCAGCACCCCCAGGTAGACGCTCTCCCCGCTGGAGCGGGCCAGGTCGTCGGTCCACACCAGGGCACGCGCCCGCAGTTCGTGCACGTCGAGGTAGGTGGTGCCCAGGCGAAGCAGTTCGGCGCCCAGCTGGTACCGCCCCGAGGCGTCGTCCTGTTCGACGAAACCCTCCTGCTGGAGGGTGCGCAGTATGCCGTGGGCGGTGCCCTTGGCGAGGCCCAGCGACGAGGCGATGTCCGACAGGCCGAGTCGCCGCTCGCCGCCCGCGAGCAGCCGCAGCATCGCGGCCGCCCGTTCGAGCGACTGGATGTTCCGTGCCATCGCCGTCCTGCCTCCGTCCCCTTCGACCGCCGGCGGCGACCGCATCTTCCGCCGTTCGGCAATGTCGAACACTACCGGTCCATGCCGACTCCCCGCCAATGGTCGGTCGACACCTGTCGCGTCACCCCTCCGTGCGGGATGGCGCGGGGTCATCCTCGTCCGGGTCGTGGACTCCCTGAACATCAGGGCCCCGCCCCCGCTACGCTTGCCGCGTGCACCTTCCCCGGGAAGCCCGGCGCACCGCTGCCGGAACTCCGGGGGGAAGACGCAAAGCCGACAGCCGTCGCACCTCAAGGGAGCCCCTTCATGGCCTCGTTGCCGCCGACCCCCGCCACCGACAGCCGGACCCGCGTGTCCGCCCTCCGCGAGGCGCTCGCCACCCGTGTGGTGGTCGCCGACGGGGCGATGGGCACCATGCTCCAGGCCCAGGACCCGACGCTGGAGGACTTCCAGGACCTCGAGGGCTGCAACGAGATCCTGAACGTCACGCGGCCCGACATCGTGCGTTCGGTGCACTCCGCCTACTTCGACGCGGGCGTGGACTGCGTCGAGACCAACACCTTCGGCGCCAACCACACCGCGACGGCGGAGTACGAGATACCGGACCGGGTGTACGAGCTGTCCGAGGCCGGCGCGCGCATCGCGCGGGAGACCGCGGACGAGTACGCCGCGCGGGACGGCCGGACCCGCTGGGTGCTGGGCTCGATCGGCCCCGGCACCAAGCTGCCCACCCTCGGCCACATCGGCTACCCGACGATCCGCGACGGCTACCAGGCCAACGCCGAGGGTCTGCTGGCGGGCGGCGCGGACGCGCTGATCGTGGAGACCACCCAGGACCTGCTGCAGACCAAGGCGTCGGTCCTGGGCGCCCGGCGCGCCATGGAGGCCCTCGGCGCGGACGTGCCCCTGCTGTGCTCGATGGCGTTCGAGACGACGGGCACGATGCTGCTGGGCTCGGAGATCGGTGCGGCGCTGACCGCGCTGGAGCCGCTGGGCATCGACATGATCGGCCTGAACTGCTCCACCGGCCCGGCCGAGATGAGCGAGCACCTGCGCTACCTCACCCGGCACTCCCGCATCCCGTTGCTGTGCATGCCGAACGCGGGCCTGCCCATCCTCACCAAGGACGGCGCGCACTTCCCGCTCGGCCCGGAGGGGCTGGCGGACGCGCAGGAGAACTTCGTCCGGGACTACGGTCTGTCCCTGGTCGGCGGCTGCTGCGGTACGACGCCGGAGCATCTGCGGCAGGTGGTGGAGCGGGTGCGGGGTGTGGTGCCGGCCGGGCGTGAGCCGCGTCCGGAGCCGGGTGCGGCGTCGTTGTACCAGACGGTGCCGTTCCGGCAGGACACGTCGTATCTGGCGATCGGTGAGCGGACCAACGCGAA
>NZ_JBIBUK010000020.1:0-142291 GCF_043079345.1 Streptomyces sp. NPDC015220
CGCTCCCGCAGCCCCGAAAGATCATCGCGTCCAACGGCCACGGTCCTCGCAACTCCCACAGATCGCGGGTGTTGCGAGGACCGTTAGAACCCAAGGAGCGCGGAGCCCCGGGGGGCCTTTCCCGTTGTCAGGCGCGGCGGCAGTCGGGGCACAGCCCCTTGAAGACGATGTCGGCGCCGATCATGTCCCAGTTCTCCAGCCCCTCTCCGGGAGCGACCGGCGCCTCGTGGTCGACGTTCTCGACGCGCCCGCAGCCGGTGCAGAGCGCATGCTGGTGCGGTGGCCCGGACAGCTCGAACACGGCGGGCCAGCCGGGGCGGTCGAATTTGGTGACCAGGCCGGTTTCCAGGAAGTGCCGCAGCATGTCGTAGACGGCCTGGGAAGTGAGTGTGCCGAGGCGTTCGCGGGCGGTGGCGGTCAGGGCCTCGACGTCGAGATGCCCACCGGCCGCCAGCACCTGCAACACCTCCAGGCGCGGCCCCGTCACGCGCAGGCCCACATCGCGCAGCCGCTGAATCGCCGCCTCACGCTCGCTCGCCACTGCTTCGCGTGCCATCTCCCCGCCGCCTGATCGGACCAAAGGTTTGGTTGCATCGTACCTCTTGTCCGATCCCGCGGCTGTCCGGAGCAGGCAGATGCTCGCCGGGGGAGCGGGCGCCCGGGGTCAGTCGAGCCAGCCGAGACGCGTGGCGCGCACGCCGGCCTCGAAGCGGCTGGACGCGCCCAGTTCCTGCATCAGCTCGGAGATCATCCTGCTGACGGTCCGCAGGGAGACGCCGAGATTGCGTGCGACCTTCTCGTCCTTCATGCCGGAGGCCAGCATGCGCAGGGCGGCGCGCTGCTGTTCGGTGAGGCCGTCCCCGCCCCGGGCCGGCTGTCCCTGCTCGCCGTACGGCGTCGCGGTGTGCCAGCAGTGCTCGAACAGCGTGAGGTAGGAGCGGACCAGAGCGGAGCCGCGGGCCAGGATGGCGCCTGCCGAACTGTCCTCGGGGTTGGCCGGAAGCAGCGCGAACTGCTCGTCCGCGATGATCATGTTCATCGGCACGACGGGCGAGAGGCGCACCTGGACGCCCAGTTCGGCCTTGCTCCGCAAGTGGTCGGCGTCCTCCGGTACCACGGTGAGGCGCTGACTGAAGATGGACCGGACCTGGACGCCGTTCTTGATCTGGCGGCGGTCGCGGTCGAGTGCCCGCTCGGGGATCTCCCGGCCGCGCGCTATCGGGTGCATCGAGGAGAGGCTGTGCTGCACGGTGCAGGTGATGTCCTCGAGCACCTGTTGTATTCGCCGGTAGTCGCGCAGGATCTCGACCTCCACGCCGGCGGTCTGGGCCAGGGTCTCGACGCGGAGGAAGTTGCCGGCCAGCGTCTTCAGGGTGTGGTGTGCCCGGTCGGCCTGCTCCAGATGGTTGCGCAGCCGGGTACGCTCCCGCTCCAGCAGCCTGAGCAGGGCGATCTCCGGTGTGATGACGGTGACGGCGTCGCTCTCCGCCTCCGACGCCTTGCCCGCGTCGAGGTCCAGGCGGTTGTCGTGCAGTCGTCCGGTCGGGACGATGAGGCCGAGGCCGAGCAGTTCGTCGCGACATCGGTCGCGTTCGTCGTCGGATAAGCCCATCTCGGACACGGCTCCCTGGAACGACGACGCTCCCTGGGCCCGGAGTTCCTGGTACAGGGCGAGAGCCAGGTCAGTGGATTGGGTTCCGGTTCTGCCACCGCTGTTGACCACCGCGAACTGCCCCCCTTGTGATGCTCCGAGTCGCCCCGGTCACACCTTGTCACAAGCGGCGGTCAGGATCTCCGATCCTGTTTAGTAATGTGACACGCGTCACTTCGCGGTGCGGCACACCAGGAGGACGCTCCTGGTCCGCTCGTCCAGCCACTGCTCCCGCTCGTCGGCGACCCGCAGTCCCGCCGCGTGCAGCTCCTCGTAGAGGTCGCCCTGACGCACGATCCACTTGTCGGTGGAGGCGATCGACCGGCGGATCCGGGTCTTGTCCGAGCGCTCGACGAAGTAGGTGATGCGCTCGCTCGAGGCGGCGGTGTCGAAGGCCTGCCTGGCCACGACCCACTCGGTGACCCCGTCGAACCGCGGCACCTCGAAAGCCCAGGTGCGGTAGGGGTCCCGGGCCAGACCCGCGGGATCGTGCGCGGTGTAGTCCAGGGCGAGCGCGCCGTCCGAGGCGAGGTGGGCGGCGATCTCCCGGAGCACCGCCGGACGGGCGGGCGGCGGCACCGCGGCGACCATCGTGCCGGCCAGGAGGGCGAGCCGGTAGCGCCGGCGCAGGCGCAGCCGGGCCAGATCCGTCCGGGTGACGGTGATCCGGTTCCGCACGTGCGGACCGATGCGCTCGGCCCAGTCGAGCAACCGGTCCAGGCTGCGCGCGTCCCGGTCCACCGCCTCGACGGCGAAGCCGTGGCGGGCGAAGGGAACGGCGAGCCGCCCGGTGCCCGAGCCCAGGTCCAGCACCGGGCCGCCGGTGCTCCTGGCCAGGGCCAGGTACTCGACGATGTCACCGCTGAACGGCCCCAGCAACGCGTCGTGCAGCCACATCTGGTCGTCGTCCAGGGCGGAGACCGACTCGAGCCCGGGAAGCCGGGCGGACGCCGCCGGGGAGAAGGTGGTCACCCGGGACGGCGGGAGGGGGTCGGACGTCCGCGTGGCCGGCGTGCCGGTCTGTGTGTGCATCGCTCCTCCAGGTGGGTCGACCGGTCCCTGCCGTCGGGCGGGCTCCGTGCCGCCGGAGCCGAGCCGCGCCACCATCGTGTCCGGGAGCCCGCCGGACGAGCCAGCTCTCCGGGATGCGCGTTCACGCCAACGCGTGGGTACGCCACGGTCCCAGGCGCCGGGCCGGTGCGGCCGGCGTGAGCCGGGGCCGGCGACGCGGGACGTGCCGTCCCTCAGATGTCGCGGGTCAGCCGGCGCTCCGAGCCCTTGAACCCGTGGGCGTTGTAGAAGGGCAGGGCGGGGTCGGCGTCGCACGGCAGGGTCACCGACTGCCGCTCGGCGGCGTGCGCGCGCATGCGCTCGGTGACCGCGGCGAGCAGCGCGCTCCCGATGCCGTCACGACGGAAGAGCGGGGCGGCGCACAGTGCGTACACCTCGCCCTCGCCGGCCCCGGGCACGCCCCCGGCCGCGGCGCCGACCACCCGGCCTCCGGCGTTGGTGACGACCAGCCAGCCCAGCCAGCTCGGCGCGCCGCCGGGAATCCCTATTTCGGCGCCGATGCGACTGAGTGAGCAGTTCGTTCCGACCATGTGCTCGACCGCGTTCGCCTCGAGCCTCCCGGTGTAGCTCTCGCGTATCACGGCGGCGAGCAGTTGGGATATCGCGGCCGCGTCGGCGGCCACGGCCGGCCGTACTTCCACCGTGTGCATCAGGCCTTACCTCTCAGAAGGGGTTCATCCCGCCCGGTGGCCCCACAGTAGCGGGGGAGCACGTACCCGGACCTGCGAACGCCCGGGCGCGTGGCGCTCCGGTCAGCCGTCGAGGCCCGGCACGGAGCAGCAGGCGACCATGGGTACGAACAGAGCGGTGACGACGACGAGCGAGACGAGGACCGTGCGCAGCCTCGGCCGGCCCAGGACGCACGGGGTGAGGATGCGCTGTACCCGTACCACCGCCGAGGGGCCGCCCGCCGCGAAGGCCGAATGAGGAGCCTGTCCGGCGGCCACCGTGTACATCGCGGTGGCCAGGGCCTGGGGGGAGCACCGGCGCAGTGCCCGGTCGTCGGCCGCCATCTCCAGCAGCAGCGGCACCTCGGTACCGAGCCGACGGGCCAGCGGAACGCCGCGGAACACGGCCGAGAAGGCCCCCGTCGCGGCCACCAGCAGGTGGTGCCGTCCCGTGATGTGCGCCCGCTCGTGCTCCAGCGCCGCGGCCAGTTGCCGCTCGGTGAGGACCTCCAGGGCGCCGGAACTGACGACCACCTGGGGCGCGCGTCCGGGCAGGCAGTACACGGTCGGCACGTCGAGCGGCAGAACGGTGGCGCGCAACTCGGGTCTCCTGCTGCCCACCAGACGCAGCACCCGGGCGTGCCGTGTGCGGCGGCGCCGGCCGTGCAGCAGCCGGTGGACGAGCGCCCCGACGAAGGCGGCGGGTACGGCCGCGGCCGCGCCCAGGTCCACCCAGGCCCGGGCGCTCAGGTTCTCCAGCGACCGCCAGAGCAGGGGAACGGAGGAGACGTCGCCGGACAGGACGCAGATCTGGGCCAGATCGGCCAGCCGGTGGCTGGCGGCCACCGGGAGGAGCAGTTGCAGGACCGTGAGCGAGACGGAAGCGGTGAACGCGAGGGCCAGCACGCTCCACACCGCGACCGCGAGTCGCGGGGCCCGGTGTGCCCAGGGGCTCCGGGGGAGGACGCCGGGCAGCAGCACTCCGGTGGCGAACCCCAGGGTCAGCGGCGGCACCACGTGGTGGACGCGAAGTAGTTCGTGGCCGAGGCGGTACAGGACCTCGGTCACCCGGGCGTCCCCGGCCCGTCGGCGTCGTCGCACATGTATCCCGCCGCGCGCAGGGCCGCCGCCAGCGCGGACACGTCCTCCGGCGACATGTGCTCCACGAAGCGCTGCAGCGCGCCCTGCCGGTTGTCGGTGCGGCCGAGCGCGTCCTGCATCAGGCCGGCGGTGTACTCCTCCCGGCTCCGCCGGGGCTCGTAGAGCCAGGCGCGCCCGGTCTTCTCGCGCCGCAGCAGCCCCTTGCGGTGAAGTATGTCCGCGACGGTCATCACGGTCGTGTAGGCGACGGGCCGCGTTCTGTTGATGTCGTCGACGATCTCCCGGACCGTCGCAGGGCGGCACCAGCGCCAGAGCCGGTCCATGATTTCGGCTTCCAGGTCACCGAGCCGTCGCACCACTCCCCCTTTTCCCTCGTCGCCGAGGCCCTGACATCGTAAGGCAGGTCCACGTCACAAAGGAGTCCAACATACCCCTACCGGGTATGTTGGACCCATGCTCTCATTCACCAGGGAAATCACTGCCGGAGCGCCCGGGAGCGCGTGCGTCAAGGTCTGCGGTGCCGGTCCGGGCGGGGCCGAGCTGGTGCTGCTCCGCCAGGTGCTGGGCGTGTGTCTGCGGCTCAGCATGCGGATCAGCGCCGACTGTCCGTCCCGCGCGGGGAGTTGAGCCGAGGGGAGTCGAACACGGCACCGGGCCCGGGCGGAGGATCCGCCCGGGCCCGGAAGTCGACGGCTCACGCCCGTACCAGTCGGGCGATGGCCTGGGACGCCTCGCTCACCTTGGTGCGGGCCTGCTCGCCGCCCTGTGCGATGGCGTCGGTGACGCAGCAGTTGAGATGCTCGTCCAGGAGTGCCAGGGCGCAGGACTGCAACGCGGCGTTGGTGGCGGCGACCTGGGTGAGTACGTCGATGCAGTAGCTGTCCTCCTCGACCATGCGCTGCAGCCCGCGCACCTGTCCCTCGATCCGGCGCAGTCTTCTGACGATGCTGTCCCGCTGGGTCTGGTATCCGGTCACGGCGGCCTCCGTCTCCTCGTCGGTCGGGCGGCTCAGCGGTCGGCCGGCTGGAAGCCGCGCAGCCGCAGGCTGTTGCCGACGACGAAGACCGAGGAGAAGGCCATGGCCGCGCCCGCGATCATCGGGTTGAGCAGGCCGGAGGCGGCCAGGGGCAGCGCGGCGACGTTGTAGGCGAAGGCCCAGAAGAGGTTGGACCTGATGGTGCCGAGCGTCTTGCGGGACAGGCGGATGGCGTCCGCCGCGACCCTCAGGTCGCCGCGCACCAGCGTGAGGTCGCCGGCCTCGATGGCGGCGTCCGTGCCCGTGCCCATCGCCAGGCCGAGGTCGGCCTGGGCCAGCGCCGCGGCGTCGTTGACGCCGTCGCCCACCATCGCGACCGAACGTCCTTCGCCCTGGAGGCGCTTGACGACGTCCACCTTGTCCTGCGGCATGACCTCGGCGATCACGTGCTCGGCGGCGATGCCGACCTCGGCGGCGACCGACTCCGCGACCGCCTTGTTGTCGCCGGTCAGCAGGATGGGCGTCAGGCCCAGGGCCCGCAGCCGCTTGATGGCCTCCGGGCTGGTCTCCTTGACGGCGTCGGCGACCTCCAGGACCGCGCGGGCCGCACCGTCCCAGGCGACGGCGATCGCGGTCCGACCGGCCGCCTCGGCCTCGGCCTTGGCGCGCGCCAGTTCCGCGGGCAGGGTGATCGCCCACTCGGCCAGCAGCTGCTCGCGGCCGACGAGGACCGCGTGCCCGTCGACGACACCCTGGACACCGAGGCCGGCGACGTTCGCGAAGTCCTCCGGCGCGGGCAGCGCGCCCACCCGGGCGGCGGCGCCGGCGGCGACCGCCTGGGCGATGGGGTGCTCGGAGGAGTGCTCCAGCGCGCCCGCCAGCCGCAGCACGTCCTCCTCGCCCGTGCCCGCGGCGGTGTGCACGGCGAGCAGGGTCATCCGGCCGGTGGTGACGGTGCCGGTCTTGTCCAGGACGATGGTGTCGACCTTGCGGGTGGACTCCAGTACCTCCGGGCCCTTGATGAGGATGCCGAGCTGCGCGCCCCGCCCGGTGCCGACCATCAGCGCGGTCGGGGTGGCCAGGCCCAGGGCGCAGGGGCAGGCGATGATCAGGACGGCCACCGCGGCGGTGAAGGCGGCGGTCAGACCGGCGCCGTTGCCGAGCCAGAAACCCAGGGTGGCCAGCGCCAGCCCGATCACGACCGGGACGAAGACACCGGAGATCCTGTCGGCGAGCCGCTGTGCCGCGGCCTTGCCGTTCTGGGCGTCCTCCACCATCTTGGCCATCCGGGCCAGCTGGGTGTCGGAGCCCACCCGGGTCGCCTCGACGACCAGTCGGCCGCCGGCGTTGAGGGTGGCGCCGGTGACCCCGTCCCCGTGGCCGACCTCGACCGGCACCGACTCGCCGGTGAGCATGGAGGCGTCCACGGCGGACGAACCCTCGACCACGGTGCCGTCGGTGGCGATCTTCTCGCCCGGCCGGACCAGGAAGCGGTCGCCCACCTTCAGCTCGCCGACCGGGATGAGCTCCTCGCGGCCGCCGCGCAGGACGGTGACCTCCTTGGCGCCCAGCTCCAGCAGGGCCTTCAGGGCCGCTCCCGCCCGGCGCTTGGAGCGTGCCTCGAAGTACCGCCCGGCCAGGATGAAGGCGGTGACACCGGCCGCGGCCTCCAGGTAGATGTTCCCGGCGCCGTCGGTGCGGGCGATGGTGAGCTCGAAGGGGTGCGTCATGCCGGGCGTGCCGGCCGTGCCGAGGAAGAGCGCCCACAGCGACCAGAGGAAGGCGGCCGAGGTGCCGACCGAGATCAGGGTGTCCATGGTGGCGGCGCCGTGCCGGGCGTTGGTCCAGGCGGCCCGGTGGAAGGGCCAGGCCGCGTACGTCACCACGGGCGCCGTCAGCGTCAGCGAGAGCCACTGCCAGTAGTCGAACTGGAGGGCCGGGACCATCGCCAGCACGATCACCGGAACGGCGAGCAGCACGGCGGCGGTCAACCGCTGGCGCAGCGGGCGCAGTTCGTCGTCGTCCCGGGGCTCGGCGCTCTCGCCGGCGCCGCCGGCGGGGCGTGCCGGCTCGGGCTCGCGCGCGGTGTAGCCGGTGGCCTCGACCGTGGCGATCAGCTCCGCGACGGTGACGTCCTCGCGGAAGTTGACCTTCGCCTTCTCGGTGGCGTAGTTGACGGTGGCCTCGACACCGTCCATGCGGTTGAGCTTCTTCTCGATCCGGGCGGCGCACGAGGCGCAGGTCATGCCGCCGATGGCGAGTTCGACCTCGGCGGCGCCGGGTGTGGTGGTGGTCATGTCCGCTCCTCGGAGCTCACGAACGCGAAACGCGGGAGAACAACGGGCAGGGGGCGGCCCGGTCGCGGGCGGCCCCGCCCGGGGCGTGGGTCAGGCGGCGACGCGGCCGGCGAAGTCGTAGCCGGCCTCGTCGACGGCCTCGGCGACCAGGGCGTCGAGGGCCGCGTCGGGTTCGGCGGCGGTGGTCACGGTGACCAGGCCGGTGCCGATCTCGACCTCGACCCCCGTCACCCCCTCCACCGCGCCGACCACCCTGGTGACGACGCCCTGGCAGTGGGCGCTGCCGACGCCGCCGACCCGGTAGGTGGTCGTGGCCCCCGCCGTGCGGGGGCGGCTGTCGTCGGTGGTGCGGTAGTCCGACACGGAAACCTCCGGATCACTTCCTGGTCGATACCCCTGGGGGGTACCCGTTCGAGTTCCATGTATACCCCCCTACCGTATTCCGCGCAAGATCCGGCCCCGCTTGACTTGGTACCCCCGGGGGGTATGTTGGTCTCGGGTCGCACGGAGGACGAGCGGCCATGACACGAGGAGTCAGCCATGCACACCGGTCTGCGAATCGGCATCTTCGCCACCGCGCTCGCCGCGACCTTCGGTGCCGCGTACGGCGTGGGCAACGCGGTCGACGCCATCTCGCCGGAGGGGAAGGGCGGCGTCCACGCGGGCCACGGCGGCCAGGAAGCCGCCGGGCAGGAGGAACACGCCGGCGGTCACCAGGCGACGCCGCCGGGCGGACTGGAGATCTCCAGGGACGGGTACACGCTCGACCTGAAGACCCCTCGCGTCGCCGCCGGGGCGAGGACGGACCTGCGCTTCGCCGTGGTCAAGGACGCGACCGGCCGCAACGTCACCGCCTACAAGCGCGAGCACGACAAGGAACTGCACTTGATCGTCGCCTCCCGCGACCTGACCGTCTTCCGCCACCTGCACCCGGTCCGGGCCGCCGACGGCACCTGGTCCACCCCCGTGGACCTGCCCGCGGCCGGCGGCTACCGGGTGTTCGCCGACTTCACGACGGCAAGCGGCGAGGCGCTCACCCTCGGCGCCGACCTCGCCGCCTCCGGCGCCTACCGGCCGACCGCGTTGCCCGAGGCCGGCTCCACCGCCGAGGTCGACGGCTACCAGGTGGCGCTCGACGGCGAACTGACCCCCGGCAGGGCCGGCGAGCTGACCCTGACCGTGACCCGGAACGGCCGTCCGGTACGGAACCTCCAGCCCTACCTCGGCGCCTACGGCCACCTCGTCGCCCTGCGCTCCGGCGACCTCGCCTACCTGCACGTCCACCCGAACGGCGAGCCGGGCGACGGCAAGACCGCGTCGGGCCCGGGGATCTCCTTCACGGCGACCGCCCCGACCCCCGGCGACTACCGCCTGTTCCTCGACTTCAAGCACGAGGGGAAGGTCCGCACGGCGGCCTTCACCGTCCACGCCCGCGCCGCGGCCGACGCCTCCGGCGAGACCACGCGGACCGAGCCCGCCGACGGGGAAGCGGAACACGCGCACTGAGGCCCCCGGTCGCGATGCGCGACGTTCCCGCCGTGTCCGGGTCGGGCCCGGCCGCCGGGCCGTGCGGCACGGACGGCGGTGCGGGCAGGGGGCGGGCGGGGCCGGGCGCGCGGCGGCTGCCGGTTCCCGTGCGCCGTGCCACGTACGGTGGGAGGCATGGCCCCTCCGCTTCCGGGTCCGCTGGAGCACCTGGCACCCCTGCTCGGCCACTACGGCTACTGGGCCGTCGGTGGCGTCGTCCTCGTGGAGGACTTCGGCATCCCGGCCCCCGGCGAGACGATTCTGATCGCGGCGGGCGTGTACGCCGGGGCGGGGGAGCTGAACGTCGTGGCCGTGGGGGTGATCGCGTTCGTCGCCGCGGTCGTCGGGGACAACATCGGATACCTCATCGGCCGTTTCGGCGGACGCGCCTTCGTCCACCGCTGGGGAAAGTACGTCTTCCTGACGCCCGAGCGGTTCGAGAAGGCCGAGCGGTTCTTCGGCCGGCACGGCGGCAAGGTCGTCACGGTGGCCCGTTTCGTCGAGGGGCTGCGCCAGGCCAACGGCATCATCGCCGGCACCAGCGGCATGCACTGGCTGAGGTTCCTGGCCTTCAACGCGCTCGGCGCGGCGCTGTGGGTGGGGCTGTGGGTGACGCTGGCCTACTTCGCGGGCAGCCACATCGGCGCCGTCTACGACACGATCGGCCGCTACGAGGTGTACGTGTTCGCCGGGATCGGCGTCCTCGCCGCCGCGCTGATCGCCCGGCACCTGCTGCGACGCAGGCGCCGCCAGGAGTCCTGATCCGCCGGGCGGGGGACCGGCCGACCGGACTCCGCTCCGGTCACCTCGTCAGCTGCCCGGAGGTCCGGAGGTCCGGAGGTCCGCCGGCCGCCGCGCAGCCCGCCCGACGGCGGGGTGTGCGCCGGGCGGTCCGATCACTCCGTACGATGGCCCCATGACGTCCGGCGCCCGCACCCGCTCCGCGGCGAAGGGTGCCCGCTGGACGCTGCTCGTCCTGGCGGTGCTCGCCGGGGTGCTGGCCATGCACGCGCTGTCGCCCGGCGGAATGCCCTCGTCGGGCGAACACGGCGCCATGACGCCCCTGGCCATGGCCGAGGGGCACGCCGGCACCGCCACGCAGCGCTCCGTGCCCGCGCATCGGGACATGCCCTCCGCGCATCGGGACATGCCCTCCGCGCACCGGGCGGCGTCGGCGCGCCAGGCCCCGGCGTCCCCCGACCGGGCGGCGCCGCCGAGTCCGGCCGCGTCGACCGGGCACCGTGGGGCGCCGGCGCACCGGGTCGCACCCGCGCACAGGGCCGACGGCGTCTGCCGCCACCTGGCCGGCGCGGACTCCGGCGGCACGGCGATGTCGCACACGGGCGGCACCTGCGCGGCGGCCGGCACGGCCACGGCCTACGTGCCGCCCGCCCTGCTGCCCGCGCCGGACCTGCCCGCACCGGCCCCGACGGCCGCCCGCACCGGCGCCGCCACCGGGAACGTCGACGGCCGGGCCCCACCCGACCTGGCCGAACTGCAGCTCCTGCGGATCTAGAGGCGCCCGCACGACGCCCCGCCTCGGGGTGGCGTGCTCCGCTCCCGTTCCTCGATCCGCCGTTCCCGCGTGCCCGTACGCGGGTCTTCCAAGGAGCTCCACCCATGGCAATCCGCCGTTCCCTCCTCCGCCGTACCGCCGCCCTCGCCGCGGCGGCGACCGCCGCACTGGTGCTGACCGCCTGCGGCGGCGACAGCGACTCCGGGTCCTCGGGCCACTCCGAGCACGGCAAGGGGGCCACCGCCGACGCCTCCGCGTCCGCCCCGTCCGCCGGCCACTCGGCAGGGCAGGACGGACACAACGCGCAGGACGTCACGTTCGCGCAGCAGATGATCCCGCACCACCGGCAGGCCGTCGCGATGGCCGACCTGGCTCCCACCCGGGCCAGGTCCCAGCAGGTCAAGGACCTCGCCGCGAGCATCAGGAAGGCTCAGGACCCGGAGATCGACACCATGACCGGCTGGCTGCGGGCCTGGGGCGCGACCGTCCCCGAGGCCGACGCCTCCGGGATGGGCGACATGCCGGGCATGGACCACTCCGGCTCGGGGCACTCCGGCTCGTCGATGCCCGGCATGATGTCGGACTCCGACATGGGCGAGCTGGAGAAGCTGTCCGGTGCCGCCTTCGACCAGGCGTTCCTCCGCATGATGATCGGCCACCACCAGGGCGCGGTCGACATGGCACGGACCGAGCAGGCCAAGGGCGTCTACGGTCCGGCCACCACGCTGGCGAAGTCGATCATCACCTCGCAGTCGGCCGAGATCGCCGGGATGAGGAAGTCGCTCGGCGAGCGGTAGGTCCGCTTCCCGCCTCCGTCATGACCCCTCCGGGGCGGCCGCACGACCGGGCCGCCCCGGAGGCAACCGGAACAGCACGGCATGGGAATACCCCTCGGGGGTATGTTGTTGTCGCTCGCTGAAGGCTTGTCGGCAGGGGAGAGTGACCATGACACACCCGGCGCACCACCACGCACACCACCACGCCCCGGCGGGCTCCTCCTGGCGCATGGCCGCGCAGGCCACGCTGCACTGCCTGACCGGCTGCGCCATCGGCGAGGTGCTCGGCATGGTCGTCGGAACCGCCGCCGGGCTGCACAACGCGGCGACCGTCGTCGTCTCGATCGCGCTGGCCTTCGTCTTCGGCTACGCGCTGACCATGCGCGGCGTCCTGCGCGCCGGGCTCCCGGTACGGCAGGCGCTCAAGGTCGCCCTCGCCGCCGACACGGTGTCCATCGCGGTGATGGAACTGATCGACAACACCGTCATGGTGGGCGTTCCCGGCGCCATGGACGCGGGCCTCTCGGACGCGCTGTTCTGGGTCTCGCTGGTCCTCTCCCTTGCGCTGGCGTTCGTGCTGACCACCCCGGTCAACCGGTGGATGATCGGCCGGGGCAAGGGTCACGCGGTGGTGCACGCCTACCACTGACCGGACACCCCCGCGCCGCCGGCCCCGCCGGAGGGTGTCGGGGGTCACGGGTAGCGGCGGTCGTCCGGGCGCGTCGGGTCGTTCACCGGTCCGGTGCCCGGTCGGCCGTAGCTGTGCGCCGCCCGGTGGCTGTGCCGGCGGTGGTTGGCGGCGCCGGCCATGAGGGTCAGACCCAGGCAGAAGATCAGGGCGAGAGCCAGCCCGGCGCTGAAGAGCGCGAGCGGACTCATGGTGGCGATGTGGTTGCCGAGCATCGACACCGAGTAGTCGGGCCCGCCGGTCAGGTTGCCGATGATGGCCAGGACCACGAACGCCACGGTGGCCGCGAGGAGGAGCAGGCCGATGAGCAGCATGGGAGTCATCTCCTCAGGAAGTGCCGTCACCCGGCGGGTACCCGCATCCCGCCGGGTCAACGGCGGGCCCCGCGCCCGCGTCCCCGGCAGGTGCGGCGCCGTCCCGGTCGGGGTACCCGGCGCGACGCAGAGCGGTGAACGGCACCGCAGGACCTGACGAAGGGAGGCGTCATGGCTCAGCACGTACGCGACATCATGACCAGCCGACTGGTGACGGTGGAGCCGCAGACGTCGGTGACGGCCGTGGCCCAGCGGATGCGCGACGAGGACATCGGCATCGTCCTGGTGACCGAGGGCGACGAGCTGCGCGGCCTGGTCAGCGACCGGGACCTGGTGATCCGTTCGCTGGCGGAGGGCGGCGACCAGGAGCAGCGGACCGTGGCCTCCGCCTGCAGCGGCGACATCTTCACCGTGACCCCGGACGAGGACGTCGACCAGGCGGTGCGGCTGATGCGCGAACACTCCGTCCGCCGGATCCCGGTCATCGACCACGGTCATCCCGTGGGCATCGTCTCCCTCGGTGACCTGGCCGTCGAGCGGGACCCGGGCTCCGCGCTCGGGGACATCAGTTCGGCCGAACCCAACCAGTAGGGCCGCGACGCGGGACCACCGGGGGCGTCCGGGCGGGCGCCCCCGGCCGTGTCCGGGGTCAGGAAGCCAGCACCCCGGCCAGGGAGCCCAGCGCCGAACGGAGTTCCGTCTCGGTCACGGTCAGCGGCGGCGCCAGCCGGATCGTGGAGCCGTGGGTGTCCTTGACCAGGATGCCCTCCCGCATCAGGCGCTCGCTGATCTCCCGGCCGGTGCCGATGGCCGGGTCCACGTCGACGCCCGCCCACAGACCACGTGAGCGGAAGCCCACCACACCCCGCCCGACCAGATCCGTCAGCCCCTCGCGCAGGACCGCGCCCAGCTCGGCGGCCCGGCGCTGGAACTCGCCCGTCTCCAGCAGCTCGACCACCGCCGTGCCGACCGCCGCGGCCAGCGGGTTGCCGCCGAAGGTCGACCCGTGCTCGCCCGGCCGCAGCACGCCGAGCACCTCCCGGCTGCCCACGACCGCGGACACCGGCACGATGCCGCCGCCCAGCGCCTTGCCGAGGAGCACGACGTCCGGCACCACGCCCTCGTGCTCGACGGCGAGCGTGCGCCCGGTGCGGCCGAGCCCCGACTGGATCTCGTCGGCGACGAACAGGCAGCCGGCCCGGCGGGTCAGCTCACGCACTCCGGCGAGGTAGCCGTCGTCCGGGACGATCACGCCCGCCTCGCCCTGGATCGGCTCGATCAGCACGGCGGCCGTCGTCTCGTCGACCGCCGCGTCGAGGGCCGCCAGGTCGTTGTACGGGACGATCCGGAAGCCGGGGGTGAACGGCCCGAATCCCGACCGCGCCGTCTCGTCGGTCGAGAAGCCGACGATCGTCGTCGTACGGCCGTGGAAGTTGTCCGCCGCGACCACGATGGTGGCCCGGTCGGCGGGCACCCCCTTGACCTCGTAGGCCCACTTGCGGGCGACCTTGATGCCGCTCTCCACCGCCTCGGCGCCGGTGTTCATGGGCAGCACCATGTCCTGGCCGGTCAGCGCGGCCAGCCGCTCGGCGAACCCGGCGAGCCGGTCGTTGTGGAAGGCCCGCGAGGTGAGGGTGAGCAGGTCGAGCTGGCGGTGCGCCGCCTCGACCAGCGCCGGGTGGCGGTGGCCGAAGTTCAGCGCCGAGTAGCCGGCCAGCATGTCGAGGTAGCGGCGGCCCTCCACGTCCTCCACCCAGGCGCCCTCGGCGCGGGCGACGACCACGGGAAGCGGGTGGTAGTTGTGCGCGAGCACCGGCTCCTCGGCGCGGATCAGCTCGTCGGAGGTGCGGGTGCGAGCGGGTGCGGTCATGAGCGGATCTCCTGGGTGCAGCACTTGATGCCGCCGCCCGCCTTGTGGAACTCGGACAGGTCGACGGGAACGGGCAGGTAACCGAGGCGGGCGAGCTGTTCGACGAGGGCGCTCGCGCCGGGGGAGACGAAGACGTGCCGGCCGTCGGAGACGGAGTTGAGGCCGAAGGCCCTCGCGTCCTCGCGGGTGGCGAGCACCGCGTCCGGGTAGAGCCGGGCGAGCACCTCGCGGCTGCCCGGCGAGAACGCCTCGGGGTAGTACGCGATGTTCTCCTCGTCGAGGACGAACAGCGCCGTGTCCAGGTGGTAGAAGTACGGGTCCACCAGGGTCAGGCCGATCACCGGGAGGCCCAGGAACTCCTGCGCCTCGCGATGGGCCTCCGGGGTGGTGCGGAAGCCGGTGCCGGCGAGCAGCCAGCGGCCGGCGTGCACGAAGTCGCCCTCGCCCTCGCACACCGACTCCGGGCGGTGGACGTCGAAGCCGGCCGACTTGAACCAGGTGTCGTACGGCACGGACTCCGGGCGCCGCTCGGGCGCCTTGAACAGGGAACCGAAGACGCGCCCGCCGGCCACGACGGCCGCGTTCGCGGCGAAGACCATGTCCGGCAGGCCGGGCACGGGTTCCACGGTCTCCACGGTGTGACCGTGGGCACGGTAGGCGTCGGTCAGCGCCTGCCACTGGGCCTGGGCGAGTCCGGCGTCCACGGGACGGTCCGGGCGCATCCAGGGGTTGATCGCGTACTGCACGGCGAAGTGTCTGGGTTCGCAGACCAGGAAGCGCCGCCGGCGCGGCACACGGGTTTCGGGCACAGAGGGGTTCCTCCGCTTCCAAAGGTGTCGACTGAGGGTTGACACCAAGGTAGGAAGCGTCCAATACGGACGACAAGGAAGAAGGGCTGCGTGTCCGAGCAGGAACGCTGCGTCTTCACGAGCCGTCGCGCACGAGTACTGCGTCACTCGGGGGCGGCATGACTGGCCCCCGCCTCCGGGCTCTCCGGCAGCAGGTGGGAGAGCACCATCACGCTGATCGTCTTCCGGATGAACGGCTCCGTGCGGATCCGCTCCAGCACCTCCTCGAAGTGCTCCACGTCCCGAGCCCGCACGTGCAGCAGCGCGTCCGCGCCGCCGGTCACGGTCATCGCCGCCGTGATCTCCGGATGGTTGCGCACCACCTCCGCCAGCCGCCGGGGCGGCGCCGCCCCCTCGCAGTACACCTCGACGTACGCCTCCGTGCGCCAGCCCAGCGCCGACGGCTTCACCGTGGCCGTGAACCCGGTGATCACACCCGTCTCACGCAGCCGGTCCACCCGCCGCTTGACGGCCGTCGCCGACAGCCCGACGGCCGCGCCGATCTCGGCGAAGCTGGTGCGGGCGTTCGCCATCAGGGCGGTGAGGATCTTCCGGTCGAGGTCGTCGAACGGCGTGGGCCTGCTGTTCATGCCGGCACTGTATCCAGCGACGGCGTCCCCGCCCGGGACATGTCCAGGCACGGCTTTCGCCCCTACACTCCACGTTCATGCTGCGCGCCCTCGCCGTCGACGACGAACGCCCCTCGCTCGAGGAACTGCTCTACCTGCTGAACGCCGACCCGCGCATCGCCGGCGCGGAAGGGGCCGGCGACGCCACCGAGGCGCTGCGCCGCATCAACCGGGCGCTGGCGTCCGGCCCGGACGGACCCGACGCCGTCGACGTGGTCTTCCTCGACATCCACATGCCCGGCCTGGACGGCCTGGACCTCGCCCGGCTGCTCACCGGGTTCGCCCGGCCGCCGCTGATCGTGTTCGTCACCGCCCACGAGGACTTCGCCGTACAGGCCTTCGACCTCAAGGCCGTCGACTACGTGCTCAAACCCGTCCGCAAGGAACGTTTGGCCGAAGCGGTCCGCCGCGCCGCCCAACTGAGCGACACCACCCCCCGGATCCCCGTCAGCGAACCCGACCCGGACCACCTGCCCGTCGAACTCGGCAAAGTGACGCGCTTCGTCGCCGTCGACGACATCACCCATGTCGAGGCCCAGGGAGACTACGCCCGCCTGCACACCGGCAAGGGCAGCCACCTCGTCCGCATCCCGCTGTCCACGCTGGAGGAACGCTGGCGCGCCCGCGGCTTCGTCCGCATCCACCGCCGGCACCTGGTCGCGCTGCGCCACATCGGCGAACTGCGCCTGGACGCCGGTTCGGTGAGCGTCCTGATCGGCGCCGAGGAACTCCAGGTCAGCCGCCGCCACGCGCGCGAGCTGCGGGAGCTGCTGATGCGCCGGACCGCGCGCTAGGGGGACGTACGCCATGCCGCAGGACGCCACCGAACGCCGGGTCGTCGTCACCGGTCCGCCGCGCCGCACCCGCCGTGCCCCGGGCCACTACCGCCCGCGCACCGAGATCGACGAGCAGACCACCCTCGGCCACACCTACGTCCGCTCCCTGATGCGCAGCCAACTGCGCGCCGCGCTCATGGCGTTCGCGGCGCTCGTGCTGCTCGTCGGCCCGCTGCCGCTGGTGTTCGCCGCCGCCCCCGAGGCCCGCCGCCTGAAGTGGGCGGTCCTCGGCTTCTGCCTCTACGCACCCCTCGTGCTGCTCGCCCGCTGGTACGTGCGCCGCGCCGAGCGCAACGAACGCGACTTCGTCCGGCTCGTCGAGGACCGCTGAGGCCGAGGGCCCGTGAATTCCGCCTACACCGTCCCCGCCGTCGCCCTCGTCGTCGTCGCCACCGTCCTCGTCGGCGCGTTCGGCCTGCGCATATCCCGTACGACATCGGACTTCTACGTCGCCTCGCGCACCGTCGGCCCACGCCTGAACGCGGCCGCCATCAGCGGCGAGTACCTCTCCGCCGCCTCGTTCCTGGGCATCGCCGGCCTGGTCCTCCTCCAGGGCCCGGACATGCTGTGGTACCCGGTCGGCTACACGGCCGGCCATCTGGTCCTGCTGCTGTTCGTCGCCGCCCCGCTGCGCCGCTCCGGCGCCTACACCCTGCCCGACTTCGCCGAGGCCCGGCTCGCCTCCCAGGGCGTGCGGCGGCTCGCGGGCGCCTTCGTCGTCGGGGTCGGCTGGCTCTACCTGCTGCCGCAGCTCCAGGGCGCGGGGCTGACCCTGGCCGTGCTCACCGGGGCCCCCGCCGCGCTCGGCGGCGTCATCGTCGCCGTCGTCGTCGTGGCCACGGTCGCCGCGGGCGGCATGCGCAGCATCACCTTCGTACAGGCCTTCCAGTACTGGCTGAAACTGACCGCCCTGCTGGTCCCCGTCCTCTTCCTCGTCCTCGCCTGGCAGGGCGACGGCGCCCCCCGTCACGCCTTCGACGAACCGGCCGCCTTCCGCGAGCAGCGCACCGTCCGCGTCGACGCCACTCTCGACCTGCTGCTGGACAGCCCGCTCACCGTCACCGTCAGCGGCACCGTCGACGGCCGCGCCCACCACGGCCGGCCGGTGACCCTGACCGCCGGACCCCACCACGTCGAACGCGGCACCCGTCTCACCTTCGCCCCGGGCGCCGCCGTGCCCGGGACCGACCGCGGCAGCACCGGAGGCATGTCCACCTCGCTCGCCGCGGGCCCGGAGAAGCGCCCGCTGTACGCCACGTACGGGCTCATCCTCGCCACCTTCCTGGGCACCATGGGGCTGCCGCACGTCGTCGTCCGCTTCTACACCAGCCCGCACGGCGTCGCCGCGCGCCGCACGACGGTCGCGGTGCTCGGCCTCATCGGCGCCTTCTACCTGCTGCCGCCGGTCTACGGCGCCCTCGGCCGGCTCTACGCCCCGGAGCTGACCCTCACCGGCAACGCGGACGCCGCCGTCCTGCTGCTGCCCGACCGCCTGATCGGCGGCCCGGCCGGCGACCTGCTGGGGGCGCTGGTCGCCGGCGGCGCGTTCGCCGCGTTCCTGTCGACCGCCTCCGGGCTGACCATGGCGGTGGCCGGGGTGCTCACCCAGGACGTGCTGCCCGCACGCGGTGCGCTGCCCGCACGCGGGGTACGGAACTTCCGGCTGGGCACGGTACTCGCCATGGCCGTGCCACTGGCCGCCAGCGTCCTGGTCGGCTCCCTTCCGGTCGCCGACGCGGTCGGACTCGCCTTCGCCGTGTCCGCCTCCTCCTTCTGCCCGCTGCTCGTCCTCGGCATCTGGTGGCGGCGGCTCACCCCGCCCGGCGCCGCCGCCGGAATGCTGGTGGGCGGCGGCGCGGCGCTCGTCGCCGTCGCCGTGACCATGGCCGGCCTCGCCGAGACCGGCCCGCCGCACGCGCTGCTCGCCTGGCCCGCCCTGTGGTCGGTGCCGCTGGGCTTCCTCACCATGGTGCTGGTGTCCCTGGCCACACCCGGCCGGGTGCCGGCCGGGACGGCGGCCGTCCTGGCCCGGTTTCACCTGCCCGAGCAACTGCGGGCGGAGGTGAAGGCGTGAGCGGCTTCCTCGCCGGGCTGTGCGTGGCCGTCCTGCCGCTGCTGGCCGCCGGGTTCTGGCTCGGCCGGCGCACCGCCCGCACGCCCAGCCTCGGCGGCCTCGGCACCCCCGTCGAGCACGCCACCTTCCGGACCCTGCACACCGCCTCGCTGGCCGCGCCGCCGCTGCGGGCCGGGCTGACCGAGGAGACCGCCCGCAAGTCGGCCCGCCGGCTGCGCTCCCTGCTCGGCACCGACGCGCTCTGCCTCACCGACGACCAGCGGGTCCTGGCCTGGGACGGCGTCGGCGCCCACCACCGCGACGAGATCATGGAACGCCTCGCCGGGCCCCTGGAGACCGGCCGCGGCGAGGCGTTCCGGCTGACCTGCGAGATCCCGGACTGCCCGGTGCGCTGGGCCGTCGTCGCCCCGCTCACCGTCGACGACAGCGTGCACGGCGCCCTCGTCGCCTGCGCACCCCGCGAGTCCGCCGTCCTGGTCCGCGCCGCGGCCGAGGTCGCCCGGTTCGTCTCGGTCCAGCTCGAACTCGCCGACCTCGACCGGTCCCGCACCCGGCTCATCGAGGCCGAGATCAAGGCCCTGCGCGCCCAGATCTCCCCGCACTTCGTCTTCAACTCGCTGGCGGTGATCGCCTCGTTCGTCCGCACCGACCCCGAGCGCGCCCGCGAGCTGCTGCTGGAGTTCGCCGACTTCACCCGCTACTCGTTCCGCCGGCACGGCGACTTCACCACGCTGGCCGACGAACTCCACGCCATCGAGCACTACCTGTCGCTGGTGCGGGCCCGCTTCGGCGACCGCCTCGCCGTGACGCTGCAGATCGCCCCCGAGGTCCTGCCGGTCGCCCTGCCCTTCCTGTGCCTGCAACCGCTGGTGGAGAACGCCGTCAAGCACGGACTGGAGGGCAAGGCCGGCACCTGCCGCATCCGGATCACCGCGCAGGACGCGGGAGCCGAGGCGCTGGTCGTCATCGAGGACGACGGCGCCGGCATGGACCCGGGCCTGCTGCGCCGCATCCTGGCGGGCGAGGGCAGCCCCTCCGGCGGCATCGGGCTGTCCAACGTCGACGACCGGCTCCGCCAGGTCTACGGCGACGACCACGGCCTCGTCATCGAGACCGCCCTGGGCGCGGGCATGCGGATCACCGCCCGGCTGCCCAAGTACCAGCCGGGCGTGCACTCCTCGGGGCGGCTTCGCCCCCTGCCGGGGGACTGAGCCTCAACCGCCGCGGGTGACCACCATGCCCACGGTGATCAGCCCCAGCGTCACCCAGCCGAACCACAGCCATCCGTTGGCGCCGAGCGCGACCGAGTAGGCCGACACCATCACCAGGGCGCCGACGGTCAGCACCCCCATCGCTCTCGTGGCACCATCCGTCGAACCGGGCATCGCGACACCCTCCTCAGGTCCGTTTCCCCTCCATGGTGCCCCCGTTTCCCGGTCCGGGCGGCGGCGGTGCGGGAAAAGGACCGCGGCGGCGGTCAGTTGCCGCGGGCGTTGAGCGAGGCCAGATAGGCGTTGTAGGCCGCGAGCTCCTTGTCCCCGTCCCGGTCCGCGGCCCGGTCCTTGCGCTTGGCCTGCCGCTGCTCCGAGCGGTACCACTGGAACAGCAGGGCGAGCAGCACCAGGACGGACGGGACCTCGCTGAACGCCCAGGCGATGCCGCCCGCCGCGCTCTGGTCGGACAGGGCGTCGATGCCGAGGGAGGCGGGCGGGTGCTGGAAGGTCTCCACCATGGGCGTGGACCCCATCATCAGCGCGATGCCGAAGAAGGCGTGGAACGGCATGCCCGCGAACAGCTCCAGCATCCGCATCAGGTAGCCCGGCCGGTGCGGCCCCGGGTCGACGCCCATGATCGGCCAGAAGAACGCCAGGCCCACCGCGAGGAAGTGCACCATCATCGCGATGTGTCCCGCCCTCGACCCCATCAGGAAGTCGAAGAGCGGGGTGAAGTACAGCGCGTACAGGCTGGCGATGAACAGCGGGATGGTGAACGCCGCATGCGTGATGACCCGGACGTAGCGGCTGTGCAGCAGGGCCAGCAGCAGCTCGCGCGGCCCCTTGCGGCCCCGGCCCGCCACCGGCAGCGCGCGCAGCGCCAGGGTGATCGGGGCGCCGAGCAGGACCAGGATCGGCGACAGCATGCTGATGACCATGTGCTGCACCATGTGCACGCTGAACATGACCATGCCGTAGTCGTTCAGCTTGGTGCACATCATCAGCAGTACGGTCAGAACGCCGACGACGTACGCGACGGTGCGGCCCACCGGCCAGGCGTCGCCGCGCCGCCGCAGCCGCACCACGCCCCAGCCGTAGAGCCCGAGGCCCAGCAGGCAGGCGACGAGGAAGAACGGGTCCGTGGACCACTCGAGGCCGCGTCCCAGCGTGAACGGCGGCAGATCCATGGTCATGCCGTGCCCGCTGTGATCCATCCGCCGGCTCCTGGTTCGTGGGGGTTGTGCGCTGTCCGACCACAGCTGTGCGTGTCCGCAGCCGTATGTCCCAGCTGTCTGTCCGCACCCAGAGTAGAGCCGCCCCCGGTCGCGTCCGCGACCGGGGGCGGCTCGTGCCGGGACGTGTTCTACAACACGCACTCCGCCTCGGCGTACCGTTCCGAGGGCACCGTCTTGAGGGTCTCCACGGCCTCGGCCAGCGACACCGTCACGATGTCGGTGCCGCGCAGCGCGGTCATCCGGCCGAACTCCCCGCGGTGCACCGCCTCCACGGCGTGCCAGCCGAACCGGGTCGCCAGCACCCTGTCGTACGCGGTGGGGGTGCCGCCGCGCTGGACGTGACCGAGGATGACCGGCCGGGCCTCCTTGCCCAGGCGCTGCTCCAGCTCCAGGGAGAGCTGCCGGGCGATGCCGGCGAACCGCTCGTGGCCGTAGACGTCCTTGCCGCCCTCGTCGAAGTCCATGGTGCCCGGCAGCGGCTTGGCGCCCTCCGCGGCGACGACGATCGCGAACCGCTTGCCGGCCTCGAAGCGCGCGCCGACCTTCTTCGCCAGCTGCTCGATGTCGAAGGGCCGTTCGGGGACGACGACGGCGTGGGCGCCGGCGGCCATGCCGGACTGCAACGCGATCCAGCCGGTGTGGCGGCCCATGACCTCCACGATCAGCACGCGCTGGTGCGACTCCGCGGTGGTCTTCAGGCGGTCCAGGGCCTCGGTGGCGACGGTCACGGCGGTGTCGAAGCCGAAGGTGACATCGGTCACGGCGATGTCGTTGTCGATGGTCTTCGGCACACCGACGATGGGCAGTCCGTTGTCCGACAGCAGCCGCGCCGCCTTGAGCGTGCCCTCGCCGCCGATCGGGATGATCGCGTCCAGACCGAGCTCCCGCACGTGCCCCCTGGCCCGCTCCACACCGTCCCGCAGGTGCTCGGGACGGACCCGGGAGGAGCCGAGGATGGTGCCGCCGCTGGCCAGGATGCCGCTGACCGCGTCGAGGTCGAGCTTGAGGTAGTCGCACTCCAGGAGGCCCTTCCAGCCGTCCCGGAAGCCGATGACCTCGTCGCCGTGGTCGACGACGGCACGGTGGACGACGGACCGGATGACGGCGTTCAGGCCGGGGCAGTCGCCGCCGGACGTGAGGACACCAATGCGCATAGCCCGAACAACCTTCTCCACGTGGGCACGGGACCGGACCGCGCTGTCCGGCTCGATCCCCGCCACCCTAGCGGCAGCAGGGGGGCCCGCCGAAGCGTGCGTCCGCCTGCTGGACGGGGCCGCTCACCTGTGCGGACGGCCCGACAGACGGGCTGGTTGCGCCGTGCTGACGGGCCGGTGTACACACGCTCGCGCGCCGCGGGGACGGCTGTACCGTCCCCGCGGCGCGGGCCACCGTTCCGCGATGCCTACGCGGGCTGCTGCGCGGCCGAGATGCGCTCGTCGCGCAGGGCCTCGTACCAGTGGTCGTCGATCGGCGGCAGCGCGTTGACGTCGAGCGCCAGCTTCAGCAGCAGGTCCGCGATCTGCGGGTTGCGGGCCAGCACGGGCCCGTGCATGTACGTGCCGAAGACGGTGTCGTTGTACGCGCCCTCTGTGCCGTCGCCCGTGCCGTTGCCCTTGCCGATCCGCACCTGGGCGAGCGGGCGGGCGGTGGGGCCGAGGTGGGTGACGCCCTGGTGGTTCTCGAACCCGGTCAGCGGGGGCAGGCCGAGCCGTGGGTCGATGTCGCCCAGCACGTCGCCGACGCACCGCTCGCCCTCGCCGCGCACCGACACCACGTCGAGCAGGCCCAGGCCCGGCTCACGCTGACCGAGGTCGTTGACGAACTCGTGGCCGAGGATCTGGTAGCCGGCGCAGACGGAGAAGACGATGGCGCCGTTCTGCACCGCCTGGTAGAGGTGCCCGTCCCGGCGCAGCCGCTCCGCCGCCAGCCGCTGCGGCCGGTCCTCGCCGCCGCCGATCAGGTAGATGTCGCCGGAGGTCGGGATCGGCTGGTCGCTGCGCACGTCGAGCCGGGCCACGTCCAGGCCGCGCTGCCGGGCCCGGCGCTCCACGACGAGCGCGTTGCCCTGGTCGCCGTAGGTGCTCAGCAGGTCCGGGTAGATCCACACCAGCCGCAGTTGGTTGTCGCTCATGAAGTGGTCGTCCTCCGTGGTCAGTTGCCGACGCGGCGGCGCAGGTCCTGGAACGCGGTGTAGTTGGCGATGACCTCGATCCGGCCGGGCGGCGCCTGCTGCACCGCCTGGTCGAGGTTCTCGCAGACCTGGAAGTGCTGGTTGGCCACCTCCAGACGCACCGCGAGGTCCAGCTTCCGGTCGCCGATCACGAAGAGGGGGTGGCCGGTGAGGCGGGTGTAGTCGACGTCCCACAGCCAGGAGGTGTCCGTGCCGTCGGCGCCGCGCGCGTTCACCGACAGGATCACCGGGGTCGGCGGCGGGTCGATCAGCGAGAAGGTCTCCAGCCAGCCGGCCGGGTTCTTCGCCAGCAGCAGCCGGAGGTCGCGGCCCTGGAACTGCACGACGTCGTAGCGTCCGGCGACCGCCTGCACCTGGTACATGCGCTCCAGGGCGACCTGCGGGGGCACTCCGAAGACGGCGGCCACGGCCGCCGAGGAGGCGGCGTTCGCCTTGTTGGCGCGGCCCGGCAGCTGGAGGTGGATCGGCCAGGCCGAGCCGTGCGGGTCCAGCACGTGGTCGCCCGAGAGCGCCCAGCTCGGCGTGGGCCGGCGGAAGCCGCACTCGCCGCAGTACCAGTCGTCGCCCGGGCGCTGCATCACGCCGCCGCACGACGGGCACGACCAGGCGTCGTCCTTCCACATCTGCCCGGCGGCCACCCAGATCACGTTGGGGGAGGAGGACGCGGCCCACACGACCAGCGGGTCGTCGCAGTTGGCGACGACCACGGCCTTGGAGCCGGCCAGCCCCTCGCGCCAGTTCTCCGCGAGCATCCGGGTCTCGGCGGCGCGGTCGAGCTGGTCGCGGGAGAGGTTGAGCAGTGCGATGCACTTGGGGTCGGTGTCCCGGGCCACGCCCGCGAGGTACTTCTCGTCGACCTCTATGACGCCGAACTTGGCCTCCGACCCGCCCGCCAGCGCCGAGGTGATGCCCGCGGGCATGTTGGCGCCGAGCGCGTTGGAGACCACCGGGCCTGCGGCCCGCAGCGCCTCCGCGATGAGCCGGGTGGTGGTGGTCTTGCCGTTGGTCGCCGACACCAGGACGACGTCCAGGTTCTGGGCCAGCCGGGCCAGCAGGTCGGGGTCGAGCTTGAGCGCCACCCGGCCCCCGATCACCGAACCGCTGCCGCGCCCCGCGGCGCGCGATGCAGCCGCGACCGCCTTGCCCGCGGTCACGGCCAGCTTGGCCCGCGGCGTGAGCGGGTCCGAGTTGCCTGCCATCAGTTCTCGATCCTCCTTGCGTACGCGCCGCGCGTGAGCCATCCGGCAACGTGGTGTGGACCTCAGCCTATCGAGATCCGATCGTGCACCCGAATCCCGGCACGGTCACGGCGCCCGCGCGCCCTTCGCGCGTTCACCAGGACCGTACCCTTACCGCCATGCGAAACGGCTCGATCCCGGGCGCCCGCGGGCGCGTGCGGCCCCTCACCCTGCTCGGCGACGCGGCGCTGCACGCGCCCTGCCGGGAGGTCACCGACTTCGGTCCGGAACTGGCGGCGCTCGTGGAGGACTTGTTCGCGACGATGTACGCGGCCCGTGGCGTCGGACTGGCCGCCAACCAGGTGGGCGAGGACCTGCGGGTGTTCGTCTACGACTGTCCCGACGACGAGGACGTACGTCACCTGGGGCACGTGGTGAACCCGCGGCTGGTGACGGCCGACGGCGTGGTGCTGCGCGGTCCGGAGGGCTGTCTGTCCCTGCCGGGCCTGGAGGCGGGCACCGAGCGCCACGACCACGCGGTCGTCGAGGGCTTCACGGTGACCGGGGAGCCGGTCACCGTGGCGGGGACCGGGTTCTTCGCCAGGTGCCTCCAGCACGAGTGCGACCACCTGGACGGCCGCCTGTACGTGGACCGCCTCACCGGCCGGCGCCGGCGCAAGGTGCTCCGGCAGGCGGCGAAGGCGCCCTGGGGGCGGGGCCGAGCGGTCCCTGGAAGATAGGTTCCGTCGTCGGATCCCGTCGTCGCACGAAGGGGGCCCCGCGGCGTTCCGGCGCGTGCTCCGGGCGTCCCGCTGCCCGCGGGGCGCGGGGGAGTGCCGGGCGGAAGTCCTCGTACCGGACGTACTCGGGCTCCGGACCGGTGCGGCGAGTGGGCGCTGCCCCGCTCGAAGGGCCCCGGGCAGGCGTGCCGGGCGTGGCGTCGGGGCCGACGCCGTCTGTCACGGCGCTAGAAGCCGGGCCCGCCGACCCGGTCCCCGGCCGCCGCGAGGCGCCCCCACAGCAGATCGGCGAGGCCGCGCACCAGTTCCGCCCGGGAGCAGGGGCGTTCGCCCAGCCACCAGTCACCGGCCGCGTGCATCATGCCGACGATGCCGTGGCCCCAGACCCGGGCCAGCCGCTGGCTGTCCGGACCGAGGTCGAGGCGCTCCTCGATGACCTGGGCCAGCTCCTCGCCCATGCGGCGCAGCAGCGGCGCGGAGTGCTTGCCGACGTCGAAGCCCTGGTCACCGCCCTGGCCGCCCTCCGCCGGGTGCATCAGGAACCGGTACACCTGCGGCCGGGCCTCGATGGCCGCGAGGTAGGTGTCCAGCGTGGACTCGACCCGCTCGCGCCGCCCGGCCGGCGCGTCCAGCGCCGCCCGCAGGGAGTCGAGCAGCGCGTCGGTGTGCCGCTGGGCGAGGGCGGCGTACAGGCCGCCCTTGTCGCCGAAGTGGCGGTAGAGGATCGGTTTGGTGATGCCGGCCTCGGCGGCGATGGCGTTCATCGAGGCCTGTGGGCCGTCGCGCAGCACCACCCGGTCGGCGGCCTCCAGCAGCTCGCGCCGTCGGCGGTCGGCGGACCGCTGCTGATCGGTCCGCTGCGTGGTGTCCATGAGCTCTCCCCACCCGTGCTGATTCGGTGACGCCTGCGCAAACTAACACTGACCGGGCCTCGGCCATCGAACGGGCTGCCGAGGAGGCACGGGGATTTGACATTTCCTACTGGTCGGTAACACAGTACGGTTACCGCAAGTAACACAAGTGTGCGCCGCTGGAGGGGACATGGCCGAGTTCACCATGGAGCTCAACGACGAACAGAAGGAGGTCCGGGCCTGGCTGCACGGCTTCGCCGCCGATGTGATCCGCCCCGCGGCCGCCGAATGGGACGAGCGTGAGGAGACTCCCTGGCCGGTCCTCCAGGAGGCCGCCAAGGTCGGCATCTACTCCCTGGACTTCTACGCCCAGCAGTACTTCGACCCCACCGGCCTCGGCATCCCGATGGCCATGGAGGAGCTGTTCTGGGGCGACGCGGGCATCGCCCTGTCGATCGTCGGCACCGGCCTGGCCGCGGTCGGCGTCCTCGCCAACGGCACCGAGGAGCAGATCGGCACCTGGATCCCGCAGATGTACGGCGACGCCACCGACGTCAAGGTCGCCGCCTTCTGCTCCTCCGAGCCCGACGCCGGATCCGACGTGGCCTCCATGCGCACCCGCGCGGTGTACGACGAGGCCAAGGACGAGTGGGTGATCAACGGCACCAAGACCTGGGCGACCAACGGCGGCATCGCCAACGTCCATGTGGTCGTCGCCTCCGTCGACCCGGAGCTGGGCTCCAAGGGGCACGCCTCCTTCATCGTCCCGCCGAACACCCCGGGCTGCTCCCAGGGGCAGAAGTTCAAGAAGCACGGCATTCGCGCCTCGCACACCGCCGAGGTGATCCTCGACAACGTCCGGGTCCCCGGCTCCTGCCTGCTCGGCGGCAAGGAGAAGCTGGACGAGCGCCTCGCCCGGGCCCGGGAGAAGGCCAGGACGGGCGGGGAGAGGGTGAAGAACGCCGCGATGGCCACGTTCGAGGCCTCCCGCCCGGCCGTCGGCGCGATGGCGGTGGGCACCGCCCGGGCCGCGTACGAGGTCGCCCTCGACTACGCGAAGACCCGTGAGCAGTTCGGCCGGCCGATCATCGACAACCAGGGCGTCGCCTTCCAGCTCGCCGACATGGCCACCTCCGTCGACGCCGCCCGTCTGCTGGTGTGGCGCGCGTCCTGGATGGCGATCAACGGCAAGCCGTTCACCGCCGCCGAGGGCTCGATGTCCAAGCTGTTCGCCAGCGAGACCGCGAAGAAGGTCACCGCCCAGGCGATCCAGATCCTGGGCGGCAACGGCTACACCCGGGAGTACCCGGTGGAGCGGATGCACCGTGACGCGGCCATCTACACGATCTTCGAGGGCACCAGCGAGATCCAGCGGCTGGTGATCTCCCGCACGATCTCCGGGATGCCGATCCGCTAGCGGACGGCGCCGGGGAGCGCGGACCGCGTCCCGTCCGAGCGGGCGGCGCAGAGCCGGCCGGGCCCGGCGGCGCCGTGGCGGCTTTCGTCGCCGCGGCGGACCCGCCCGCACCGCCGTGGCGCGCACGGCACCGTGCGCCCCGCCCGTCGTGCGCGGGCGGGGCGCCTGGCGTCCACGGCTCAGCGGTGCCTGAGCGGTGTCAGCTGCTCGATGTCGTAGCGCTTGCGCAGGGCTTCGATCGCCTCCAGGTCCGGCGGGCCCCCGTTGCCCAGGATCTCCAGCAGTTCCTCGAAGTACCGCTCGTGGTCCGGGGGCGGAGAGGCCTGGAAGAACATCTTGGCCGGGGTGTCCGTGGGGTTGGCGAACGCGTGCGGACAGCCCGGGGGCACGACGATGACCGTGCCCGGGGTGGCCCGCACCACCCGCCTGCCGGAACCGGACTCCCACCGCTGCCAGTGGTCGGGGGTCCGGACCCGCGGCTCGAAGGCGAGCACGTCCAGCTCGCCCTCGAGCACGTAGAACAACTCCTCGCTGCGGGTGTGCACATGGGCGCCGACGTCGAAGCCCGGCGGGACCTCCACCTCGAAGGTGGAGGCCGTACGCGAGTGCGAACCGGTCACCTTGAACGTCACGCGCTGCGCGGGCGTCTCCACCACCCGGCCGTGGCCCGGGGGCACGAGCAGCCCGTCGGACGAGGTGGGCGAGCGGCCCCCGGCCGCGTTCTTCGCGCCGGCGCCGACCGGTGGGATCGTCGTCATCGGCCGCTCGCTCACCACGTCACGGGCAGGGCCTCGGGCCCCCGGATCAACGCGCCCCGTCTGAAGGGCACCTGACCCGGCGGCACCGCGAGCCGCAGCCCCGGCAGCCGGTCGAGGAGGGCATCGACCAGCAGCTCCGACTCCATCCGGGCCAGCCGGCCGCCGGGACAGTGGTGCGGGCCGAAGCCGAACGCCACGTGCGGGTTCGGTGCGCGCGAGAAGTCGATCACCTCCGGGTCCGGGAAGACCTCCGGGTCGCGGTTGGCGGCCAGGTACGACACGTGGACCGCGTCGCCCGCCCGGATCCGCACCCCCTTGATCTCCACGTCCTCCAGCGCGACCCGGGACAGCCCTACCGCGTTGCGGTGCGGGATGTAGCGCAGCAGTTCGTCGACGGCCTGCGGGCGGATCGACGGATCGGCGCGCAGCCGGCGGGCCAGCTCGGGGCGGGTCAGCAGGATGTAGAACATCTGCCCGCTGGTGTTGGTGACCGCCTCGCCGCCGATCTGGAGGAGCATCGCGAGGCCCACGGCCTCCTCCAGCGTGATCTCCCGGCGCCCCACGGCGGCGCCGAGCAGCGAGGCCACGTCCTCGCCGGTGCTGTCCACACGCGCGTCGACGAGTTCCGCGAAGTACGTCCCCATCTCCTCCTCGGCCTGCTCGCTGACGTCGGCGCCGTGCGAGGAGGACAGGATCAGCTGGGTCCATGTGCGCACGCCGTGCCGGTCGGCGGGCGGGACCCCCATCAGCTCGCAGATCACCGCGATGGGGAACGGACTGAGCACCGCACTGGTGAGGTCGGCCGGCGGACCGGCGGCGACGAGGTCGCCGACCAGCTCGTCCAGCACCCGCCGGGAGTTCTCCCGCACCCGCTCGACCCCCCGCGCGGTGAACGCGGGAGCGACGCAGCGGCGCAGCCGGGTGTGGTCGGGCGGGTCCAGGAAGCCGACCGCGCCCCGCTTCGGGACGAAGTGCGTGACCGGCCGGTCCATGACCGCCGCGCGGCCGAACCGGGGGTCGTCGGCGACCGCCCGCACGTCGTCCATACGGGTCACCAGCCACGCCCAGCCGTCGCCGTCGGGCAGCTCGACGCGGGTGACCGGGCCCTCCTCCATCAGCTCGCTCAGCACCGGGTCGAACTCGACGCCGGCCAGGTCGTGGGCCGGCCAGTGCCGCACCGGGGGGAGGGGCCCGGCGACGGGGCCGGCAAGCGTCTCGTCGATCATGTCCGGCCCCCGTTCCGCCAGCTGCCCAGGGACATCTCCGCGGTGATGCCGGGACCGAACCCGGCGAGCAGCCCGCGCGCCCCGTCCCCGGGAGCCCCCTCGTCGAACAGCCGGCGCAGCGCGTCCAGGACGACGGCGCTGGCGATGTTGCCGTACTCGGTGAGCGTGGCCCGGCTGAACCGGAACGCGTGCGGATCGACCTCCAGGAACTTGCTGAGGTCGTCGAGGATCCGCGGGCCGCCCGCGTGGATGACGTAGAAGTCCATCTCGGACGCGTCCCAGTCGTGCATGCCGGCCAGGTCCTGAAGGGCCGGGGCGAGCGGCTCCATCGTGGTGGGCACCCGCTTGTCCAGCAGGAAGTGGAAACCGGTCTCCCGGACGTCGTACGCGATCCAGTCCTCGGTCTTCGGGATGAGGTACGAGCCGTTGCGCTCCAGGCTGACGCCGGTGCCGCCGGTGCCGCGGACCACGGCGGCGGCGATGCCGTCGCCGAACAGCCCGTTGGACAGCAGCGAGCCGACGCCGAGGTCCGTGGGCTGGTAGCACAGCGAGCAGAACTCGCAGGCCACGATGAGCGCGTTGGCGTCCGGGTACGCCGTGCAGAAGTCGTGGGCCCGGTTGATCGCCGCCCCGCCCGCCGCACAGCCGAGCTGGGCTATGGGTATCTGGCGGGTGGTCGAGTCGAACGCCATCTCGTTGATCAGCCACGCCGTCAGCGAGGGCATCATGAAGCCCGTGCACGAGACGTAGATGATGACGTCGATATCGGTGGTCAGGAGTTCCGCGGCGTCGAGCGCCTGCTGGATGACCGCCGGTACCCGGGCCTTCGCCTCCTGCTCGTAGAGTTTGTTGCGCTCCTCGAAGCCCGGGTGCTTCAGGGTCTCCTCGATGGGCTGCACGATGTGCCGGGTCCGCACGCCGGTGTTCTCGATCAGCCGGAGGGCCAGCGGGAGTTGCGGGTGGTCCGCGTGACGGGAACGCGCGAGCTCGAGCGTTTCCTCCATCGTGATCACATGCTCCGGAACGGACACCGATGGTCTGCACAAGGTCGCCATGAGCCGTGCCTGCTTTCGCCTTCCGGAAGGCCGGTAGCCCCCCGGTCAGAGGGTTGCGCACCCACAGGGGTGGTCCATCCACGATCGCCCGGGAGAGCGACGATATCTCGCGGGACTACTCCGTTCCGGGGACGGCGGACGAGGGCCGCACGGCGCCCGCGGCATCGGCGGGGCGGCGGGAGAAGAGGCGGGGGAGCCGAGAAGTCCGCCGGTCAGGGCGGTAGGAGCAGGCGCTCGGGAACCGGGGCCCGGTCGGTTCGTCCCGCCGGACCCGCGGCACGGCGAGCCGGGACACGGCGCCCGGCGCCGGGGCGGAACGGGGGAGAACGCCGCCGGCCGGGGACCCGCGCGCCCACCGGACCCGTGCCGCGCCGGCTCCCCGCCTCCGGCGTGTTCCGGCCCTTCCGGCTGTGGGTAACCCGCGCCGCCGGGCGTCGGCGGCGCGGGTTACCGCCGCGGGCCGGCCGAGGGGCGGCGCGGCCGGGGCGGGAGCCGGGGCGGTCGCGCGTCGTCGCCGCCACGCGGGGCCGGGCGGGGGCGCCTATCCGGTGGTTCCGCTGCTGTGCGCGATGCAGGCGACGTCGATCCGGTCGGCCAGCTTGGCCAGTTCGATGGTCAGGGCGGCCACCGTGTCCTCGTCGAGAGCCTCCTGCCCGGTCTCCACCAGGCGCAGCCACCGGCCGCCCACCGTCCGCAGCAGCTTGCTCACATCGGCCGCGGCCACCTGCAAGGTACCGCGGTCGTCGACGATCAGAGGGAGAGTCACTTCGCGGTTCACAGAAGGGATCGTAGCCGTGGAAGTCTCACGCTCCGTGCCATACCGTGGTGATGTTGCAGAACTCGCGGATTCCGTGCCCGGACAGCTCACGCCCGTACCCCGACCGCTTCACCCCGCCGAACGGCAGCGCCGGATGCGAGGCGGTCATCCCGTTGACGTACACGCCCCCCGCCTCCAGGTCCCGCACGAACCGGTCGACCTCGTTCTCGTCGCGCGTCCACACGTTGGAACTCAGGCCGAACGACGAGTCGTTGGCGATCAGCACCGCCTCGTCCAGGTCGGCCGCGCGGTACAGCGTGGCGACCGGGCCGAACGCCTCCTCGCGGTGGACGCGCATCTCGCGGGTGATGCCGGCCAGCACGGTCGGCGGGTAGTACCAGCCGGGACCGTCGGGCCGTTCGCCACCGCACAGCACGCTCGCCCCGCTGCGCCGGGCGTCGTCGACCAGCTCCTCCAGATCGGCCCGGCCCCGCTCGCTGGAGAGCGGCCCGACCTCGGTCTCCTCGTGCATCGGATCGCCCACCTTCAGCGCCTTCATGCCGGCCACGAAGCGCTCGGCGAAGGCGTCGTAGACGTCCGTGTGCACGATGAACCGCTTGGCGGCGATGCACGACTGCCCGTTGTTCTGCACCCGCGCGGTGACCGCGACCTCGGCGGCCCGGTCGAGGTCCGCGGAGGGCATCACGACGAACGGGTCGCTGCCGCCCAGCTCCAGCACCGTCTTCTTGACCATCTCCCCGGCGGTGGAGGCGACCGCCCGGCCGGCCGGTTCGCTGCCGGTCAGGGTGGCCGCCCGCACCCGCTCGTCGCGCAGGATGTCGTCGACCGCGCCGGAGCCGACGAGCAGGGTCTGGAAGCAGCCCTCGGTGAAGCCCGCCCGGTGGAACAGGTCTTCCAGGTACAGGGCGGTCTGCGGGACGTTGGAGGCGTGCTTGAGCAGACCGACGTTGCCGGCCATCAGCGCGGGCGCCGCGAACCGGACCACCTGCCAGAGCGGGAAGTTCCACGGCATCACCGCGAGCACCGGACCGAGCGGCCGGTAGCGGACCAGGGCCCGCGAGGCGCCGGAGTCCTTCACGTCCGACTCGGCCGGCTCCTCGTCGGCCAGCAGTTCCTCGGCGTGCTCGGCGTACCAGCGCATCGCCTTCGCGCACTTCGCGGCCTCGGCGCGGGCCTGTACGACCGGCTTGCCCATCTCCGTGGTCATGACCCGACCGATCTCCTGCCGGTCCTCGTCCAGGAGATCGGCGGCCCTGTTGAGCATGCGGGCCCGCTCGGAGAAGGACGTCGTCCGGTAGGTGCGGAAGGTGGCCTCGGCGAGCTGCAGCCGGCGTTCGATCTCCTCCTCGCCCATGGCCTCGTACGTCTTGAGCGTCTCGCCGTTGGCCGGGTTCACCGTGGCGATGGACATGACTGACCTCCCTGGGAGCGGGCTGTGCTTCGACCTTCGCGCGCCGCGGTCCCGGCCGCAACGCGTGGGGTCCTCCTCAGCGCGAGTGCTCAGCCAGTCGGTCCAGAAACGCGGCCTGGGCCGTGACGATCACCTCGCGCGCCCGGTCGAGTCCGAGCCACTGGACGCGGTCGAGCTCCGGGAACTCGCCCGTCCGTCCCGAGTGCGGCGGCCACTCCATGGAGAACGTCCCGGGGACCACCGACGCGGGGTCGAGGTCGCCCTCGACCGCCCAGGCCGTCACGATCTTGCCGTTGGCCTGCCGGACCTCACCGAGCGGCACCGCCTCGCCGTCGGGCGGAGCGAGCCCCAGCTCCTCCTGGAACTCGCGCCGGGCGGCGTCCCAGGCGGGCTCGCCGGGCTCGTACTCGCCCTTCGGGACGGTCCACGCCCCCACGTCCCGCCGCGCCCACAGCGGTCCGCCCATGTGACCGAGCAGGACCTCCAGGCCGCCGTCGCCGGCGCGCCGGAACAGCAACAGGCCGGCGCTGCGCCTGCCCCGCCGGGCCGCTCCGCTCCGGCGCTCCCCCTGCCCCCGCCCGCCCCGCTCGGCGCGCGGGTCCCGCCGGTCGCGCTCGTCCCGCCGATCCGTCACGGCCGCGCCTGCGGTCGTACGTCCGGATGGGCCGCCAGCAGCGTCTCCACGGTGTCCGCCTCCTCGGGACGCTTGTCCTCCCGGTAGCGCACGACCCGGGCGAAGCGCAGCGTGACGCCCGCGGGGTAGCGCGTGGAGCGCTGCAGACCGTCGTAGGCGATCTCCACGACCAGTTCCGGACGCACGGTCACCCCCCAGGTCTCCTCCTCGACCGCCAGCTCCCGCAGCCGGTCGGTCTGCCAGGCCAGCATCGTGTCCGTCATGCCCTTGAAGGTCTTGCCGAGCATCGCGAAGCCGCCGTCGGCGGTGCGGGCGCCCAGATGCAGGTTGGACAGTCTGCCGGTCCGGCGGCCGTGGCCCCACTCGGCGGCCAGGACCACGAGGTCGAGCGTGTGCACCGGTTTGACCTTCAGCCAGGAGGCGCCGCGCCGGCCCGCGCTGTAGGCGGCGCCGAGGGCCTTGACGACCACACCCTCGTGGCCGCGCTCCAGGGTCCGGGCGAGGAAGTCCTCCGCCCGCCGGACGTCCTGCGGTCCGGCGACCAGTGTCCGCCTGACCCGCATCGGCTCCGGGACCAGCCGGGCCAGCTCGGCGTGCCGTTCGGTGAACGGCAGGTCCAGCAGGTCGCGGTCGTCCACCGACAGCGCGTCGAAGAAGACGGGGGAGACGGGGACCGCCGCGGCGGCCGTGGCCACGTCGGTCCGGGAGCCGACGCGTCCGGCGGTCTCCTGGAAGGAGCGCGGGCGGCCGTCCGCGCCGAAGGAGATGACCTCGCCGTCCAGGATGAACCGCTCGCCCGCCAGCCCCAGCGCGGCCGCGGTCACTTCGGGCAGCCGGTCGGTGATGTCGTCCAGGGTGCGGGTGTGGATCCGCACGGTGTCCCCGTCGCGGTGGACCTGGACCCGGATGCCGTCCAGCTTCTCCTCCACGGCGCACGCGCCCAGCTTCCCGACCGCCTCGGCCACCGAGGAGGCGCTGTGCGCGAGCATCGGCAGGACCGGTCGGCCGACCCTGAGCCGGAAGCGCTCCAGGGCGGCGGGGCCGTCCGAGAGCAGCGCCCGGGCCACCGGTTGCAGCGACCCGGCCAGCATCACGGCCCGCCGGACCTGAGCCGGCGGCGCGCCGGTGGCCCCGGCCAGCCCCTCGACGGCGATGGCGTCCAGCGCTCCCTGCCGCACCTCGCCGGTGAGCAGCCCCAGCAGGAAGCGCTGCTCGTCCTCGGTCGCGGCGCTCATCAACTCACCCACGATCCGGGAGCGTTCCGCCTGTGAGCCGGGCCCCGAGACCTTGCCGAGCTCGCTCAGCCGGGCGTCCACCGCGGCCACGGTGAGGGAGGGCCCGGCGGCCGGCTCGACGCTGCGTCCGAGCACCTTCCAGCCGACGCCGAGCCGCCCCTGCGGCAGCCGTCCGGCCAGATAGGGAATGACGATCGGAACGTCGTCCGCCTCCGCCTCCCGGAACAGCTCCGCGAGCAGGGCGGTCTTGCGGGACCGCGCCGAAGTGGCGGCGACCTCCCGCGACACCTGTGCCAGCCGGGCGAGCAACATGCAGTCATCCTGCACCGGAGCGTCCTTCTCCACACCCGGGCGCCGACGACGCGTACGGACGGTGCGGACGTGCGCGGGCGCCCCGGGGAGGGCCGTCCGCGGGGTGGCGCGCGGACCGGACGCGACAGGGCCGTGCCGGCACCCGCGCCCCGGAGCCGGGCCGGGCCGGGCGAGGCCGGGCGGGGCCGGCGCCCCGACCGGCCGTACCGGACACCGGCACCCGGAGCCGGTTTCCGGGTCCGGGCTTCGGGCCCCGCCTCCCGGACGTCGGCGTCTGGACCGGCTTCATGTCGGCTCCGGGATGTGAGCTTCCGGACCCGCCTCCCGGACGTCGGCTCCCGGACCCGTCACCCGGACGCCGGCTCCCGGGACCCGCGCCCTGGCTTCGTGTCCGCGGCGCGGCCCGGTACGTCCCGCGTACCGCACGCGTACCGCACGCGTACCGCACGCGCTCCGGAGGCGCGCCCCGGACCGTCCCGCATCCGCCGTGCCCCGCACCCGCCGCGCCCGTTCATTCGCCGGACGGCGCCCCGCTCCGTGCCGCGACCGCCGCGTCGAGGTCGGCGAAGAGCAGCTCGCCGTTGATCGCCGCGCCGGCCCGGTAGCCGCGGCTGGCCGCGTTGATCACCTGTTCGGCGAAACCGCTCGCGTTGCCGGCCGCCCACAGGCCGGGGACGGAGGTCAGGCCGCGCTCGTCGATCACCGGGTAGGCGCCGAACGGTGTCTCGCGCAGCTCGGCGCCCAGCCGCCGCAGGAGTCCGGTCCGCGGTACCGGGCGCGGCGCGACGAACAGCGCCTCGCGGGCGTGCACCGTGCCGTCGGCGAGCCTGACCCCGGTCAGCCGGTCGGCCTCGACGACGACCTCCGCCACCTTCCCGGGCACCACGGCGACGCCGGCCGCGGCCAGCCTGCGCAGGTCCTGGTCGGACGGCTCCGTCTCGGCGACCTCGTGCAGGAACAGGGTCACGTCCTTGGACCACTGCGTCACCATCAGCGCCTGGTGCACGCTCAGCGGGGTCGTGGCGAGCACGCCGAAGGCCTGGTCGCGCACCTCCCAGCCGTGGCAGTACGGGCAGTGCAGCACGTCCCGGCCGAAGCGCTCGGCGACGCCCGGGACCGTCGGGAGCTCGTCCCTCAGCCCGGTCGCGACGACCAGGTGCCGGGCGTGCACGGCGCGCCCGCCGGCCAGGGTGACGCCGAATCCGCCCGCGGCGTCCCGGGTCGCGTCCACCGCCCGGTCCCGGACCAGCTCGACCCCGTACCGCGCGATCTCCTCGCGGCCGACGGCGAGCAGTTCGCCCGGCGCCATGCCGTCCCGTGACAGGAAGCCCTGCATGTGCGCGGCGGGCGCGTTGCGCGGCTCGCCGGCGTCGACGACCAGCGTGCGCCGCCGGGCCCGGCCCAGGACCAGCGCGGCGGACAGCCCCGCCGCGCCGCCTCCGACGACGACCACCTCGTAGCTCTCGGTCATGGTGACCACCTCCGCGCACGACGGTCCCCCGAGTGCTGCCGGATTGACAAACGCCGTTGCCGAATCTGCAATACCAGCATGACCACCGACGACGTACTGGCAGGCGTGGGACCGAGGCTGCGCAGGATCCGCAGGGAGCGCGAGGTGACCCTGGCGGCCCTGTCCGAGACCACCGGCATCTCCGTCAGCACCCTCTCGCGGCTGGAGTCCGGCCTGCGCAAGCCCAGCCTGGAACTGCTGCTGCCGATCGCGCAGGCCCACCAGGTGCCGCTCGACGAACTGGTCGGCGCGCCGCCGGTCGGGGACCCGAGGGTGCGCGCCAGGAAGCCGATCGTGCGCGGTGGGCGCACCCACTGGCCGCTGACCCGTCAGCCGGGCGGCCTGCAGGCGTACAAGGTGCTCGAACCGCAGCGGAAGCTGGAACCGGATCCGCGCAGCCATGAGGGCTACGAGTGGCTGTACGTGCTCTCCGGAAAGCTCCGGCTGGTGCTGGGCGAGCACGACGTGCTGCTCCAGGCCGGCGAGGCGGCGGAGTTCGACACGCGCGTGCCGCACTGGTTCGGGTCGACGGGCGAAGGGCCGGTGGAGTTCCTGAGCCTCTTCGGTCCGCAGGGCGAGCGCATGCACGTACGGGCGCGGCACGCCCCGCGTGGCCAGGGCGACTGACTCCGGGTGTTCCGCGATCGGCAAGCGACCGCTTAGTATGCGATCGACCCGGTCCGACGACGCAGTCACCCGTGGAGGCGGCGCATGCAGGCATGGCGAGTGCACGAGAACGGCGAGCCCGGCGAGGTGATGCGCCTGGAGGAGACCGGGCCGCCCACGCCCGGCGAGGGCCAGGTGCTGCTGAAGGTGCGGGCCGCCGGCGTCAACTTCCCGGACGCCCTGCTGTGCCGCGGCCAGTACCAGGTCCGGCCGCCGCTGCCGTTCACCCCGGGGGTGGAGATCTGCGGCGAGACCGAGGACGGCCGCCGGGTGATCGCCAACCCCGCGCTGCCGTACGGCGGCTTCGCCGAGTACGCCGTCGCCGACGCCGCCGCGCTGCTGCCCGCGCCGGAGGCGCTGGACGACGCCGAGGCGGCGGCCCTGCACATCGGTTACCAGACGGGCTGGTTCGGCCTGCACCGCCGGGCCCGGCTGGAGGCCGGCGAGACCCTGCTCGTGCACGCCGCCGCTGGGGGCGTGGGCAGCGCGGCCGTGCAGCTCGGCAAGGCGGCCGGCGCGACCGTCATCGGTGTCGTCGGCGGGCCCGAGAAGGCCGCCGTGGCCCGGGAGCTGGGCTGCGACGTGGTGGTCGACCGGCGCGGCGAGGACGTCGTCGCAGCCGTCAAGGAGGCCACCGGCGGCCGGGGCGCCGATGTCGTCTTCGACCCGGTCGGCGGACCGGCCTACGCCCAGTCGGCCAAGACCGTCGCCTTCGAGGGCCGCATCGTGGTCGTGGGTTTCGCCAGCGGGACCGTCCCCAGCCCGGCGCTGAACCACGCCCTGGTGAAGAACTACTCGATCCTCGGCCTGCACTGGGGCCTGTACAACACCGAGGATCCCGAGCTGGTCCGGCACTGCCACGAGCGGCTCACCGAGCTGGCCGCCCGGGGCGCGATCAAGCCACTGGTGAGCGAGCGGGTGCCGCTGGACGGGGCGGCGAACGCCGTGCAACGGGTCGCCGACGGGTCCACCACCGGCCGCGTCGTCGTGGTGCCCGCGTCGGGGAACGGAGCCGTCGCATGACCGACAGCCGGATCGACGCGGCCGGACTGCGCCGCCGCACGAGCCTGTTCCTGGCCGCGCACCCGCCGGAGGCGACCGACCGCCTCGACTTCCTCCGGGCCCGCTTCGACGCCGGGCTCGCCTGGGTGCACTACCCGGAGGGCCTCGGCGGCCTCGGCGCGCCCCGCTCGCTCCAGGCCGTCGTGGACGCCGGACTGGAGGCCGCGGGCGCCCCCGACAACGACCCGCGCCGCATCGGCATCGGTCTGGGCATGGCCGCCCCGACGATCCTGCGCTACGGCACCCAGGAGCAGAAGCGGCGCTTCCTCAGGCCCCTGTGGACCGGGGAGGAGGTCTGGTGCCAGCTGTTCAGCGAGCCCGGTGCCGGCTCCGACCTGGCCGCCCTGGGCACCCGCGCCGTCCGCGACGGCGCGGACTGGGTGGTCAACGGGCAGAAGGTGTGGACCTCCAGCGCCCATCTCGCCCGCTGGGCCATCCTCATCGCCCGCACCGACCCGGACCTGCCCAAGCACCAGGGCATCACCTACTTCCTGTGCGACATGACCGACCCCGGCGTCGAGGTCCGGCCGCTGCGTCAGATCACCGGCGAGGCCGAGTTCAACGAGGTCTTCCTCACCGACGTCCGCATCCCGGACTCACGCCGCCTGGGCGACGTCGGAGACGGCTGGCGGGTCGCCCAGACCACGCTCATGAACGAGCGCGTCTCCATCGGCGGCATGCGGCTGCCCCGCGAGGGCGGCATGATCGGCCCGGTCGCGAGGACCTGGCGCGAACGCCCCGAGCTGCGCACCCACGACCTGCACCAGCGGCTGCTGGAACTGTGGGTCGAGGCCGAGGTCTCCCGCCTGACCGCCGAGCGCCTGCGTCAGCAGCTAGTCGCCGGCCAGCCCGGTTACGAGGGCTCCGGCATGAAACTGGCCTTCGCCCGCCTCAACCAGGAGATCAGCGGCCTGGAGGTCGAACTGCGCGGTGCGGAGGGGCTGCTGTACGACGACTGGACCATGCGCCGTCCCGAGCTGGTCGACTTCACCGGCCGCGACGCCGGTTACCGCTACCTGCGCTCCAAGGGCAACAGCATCGAGGGCGGGACCAGCGAGGTCCTGCTGAACATCGTCGCCGAGCGCGTCCTGGGCCTGCCCGCCGAGCCGCGCACCGACAAGGACGTCGCCTGGAAGGACCTCGCCCGATGAGCACGCCGAGCACGCCGAGCACGCCGAGCACCGAGCCCGACCTGCTGTACTCGGAGGAGGAAGAGGCGCTGCGCGCCGCCCTGCGGGACCTGCTCGGCGACCACTGCGACGCCGCGGGCGTGATCACGCGGGTGGAGTCCGACGCGCCGCACGACCGCGCGCTGTGGAAGTCGCTCGCCGACGGCATGGGCCTGGCCGGTCTGCTGGTGCCCGAGGCGCGGGGCGGCCAGGGCGCCACGCACCGCGAAGCGGCCGTCGTACTGGAGGAACTGGGCCGGTTTGTGGCCCCCGTCCCGTACCTCACCAGCGCCGTGGTCGCCACCGAGGCGCTGCTGGCCTGCGCGGGCGCGCGGGGCACCGAGGGCGCCGGGGACGCCGCCGAGCTGCTGGCCCGGCTCGCCTCCGGCCGCACCGTCGGCGCCCTCGCCGTGGGACTGCACACCGCACCGGGCGGCGCCTTCGCCACCGCGCGGACGGCGGACGGGCGCCTGCACGGCGAGCTGACCGGTGTCGCCGACGCGGCCGCGGCCGATGTCCTGCTGGTGCCGGCGGACGACGGCGGGCTCTACGCGGTCGACGCGGACGCGGACGCCGTGTCGGTCACCGGGCAACTGTCCCTGGACCTGACCCGGCCGGTGGCGACGGTCGCCCTCGCGGGCGCGGCCGGGCGCCGGCTGGGCAACGCGGGGCTCGCCGCGCGCCGGGCCCTGCGCGCCGGGGCCGGACTGCTCGCCTCCGAGCAACTCGGCCTCGCCGACTGGACGCTGACGGAGACGGTGCGCTACCTGAAGGAACGCAAGCAGTTCAACCGGCCGGTCGGCGGCTTCCAGGCGCTCAAGCACCGGCTCGCGCAGCTCTGGCTGGAGGTCGTCAACCTCCGCGCCGCCGCCCGCAACGCCGCCGACGCGCTCGCCCGGGACGAGGACGCCGACCTGGCGTCCGCCCTCGCACAGGCCTACGCGGCCCCGGTCGCCGTCCGCGCCGCCGAGGAGGCGCTGCAACTGCACGGCGGTCTCGGCATGACGTGGGAACACCCGGTGCACCTCTACCTGAAGCGGGCCAAGGCCGACTCCATCGCCTTCGGCACGGCGGGCGCCCACCGCGAGGCGCTGGCCGAACTGGCCGACCTCCGGGCGCCCTGACGCGAGCACCCGCCCGGGCCCGTCCCACCAGGGGCGGGCCCGGCGCCGCGTCCCGCCCCGGGCGAGTGAACGACGGCCGTCCATCCGGCCAACTCACCTGCCACTGCCGTACTTCGGGCGGCCGCGGTCCGCATACTCCCTTGAGGTTCCGTACGGTCCCTCAAGGGAGGCAGAGCATGGCCCTCACCACCCGTCGCAGAGCCCTCACCACCCTCGGCGCCGCTCTCGCGGGCGCGGTGGCGCTGCCCGCGGCGCGCGCGTCCGCGGACGACGCCCACCACGGCCCACGCCCACTGCGGCGCGCCCACGCCCACAACGACTACGAGCACCCCCGGCCCCTCCTCGACGCCCTCGACCACCGCTTCGGCAGCGTGGAGGCCGACATCTACCTCGTGGGCGACCGGCTCCTGGTCGCCCACGACCCGGTGGACCTCGATCCGCGACGCACCCTCGAATCCCTCTACCTCGCCCCGCTGGCCGCCCGGATCAAGGCCAACCAGGGCTCCGTCTACCGGGGTTGGCGCCGCCCGCCGCTGCAACTGCTGATCGACGTCAAGACGGAGGGCGCCTCGACGTACCTGGAGCTCGACCGGCACCTGAGGCGTTACCCGCGCCTGTTCACCACCTATGCGAACGGACGCGTCCACCCGGGCCCGGTCACCGCCGTCGTCTCCGGAGACCGCGCGGCCCGGGGCCCGATGGAGGCGCAGAGCGTACGGCGGGCCTTCTACGACGGCCGGCTCACCGACCTCGACGGCCCCGCCCCGGCCACCTTCGTCCCGCTGATCAGCGACAACTGGACGCTGAACTTCGGCTGGCTCGGCACCGGCCCCTTCCCCGACACCGAACGGCGCAAACTGCGAGGCATCGTCGGCCGGGCCCACGCGCACGGCCAGAGGGTACGGTTCTGGGCCACCCCGGACACGCCCGGCCCGGCCCGTGAAGCGCTCTGGGGCGAACTGCTCGCCGCCGGCGTCGACCACCTCAACACCGACGACCTCGCCGGCCTGGAGGCCTTCCTCGACGCGCGCGGGCGGGGCGAGTAGGACCGACGGCAGAACCACACGTTCGGCGGACACGTCAGCCGCCCGAGCGAACCCTCCGCTACGTCACACTTGCCGCCGAAAGCCGCGAAGTGGGCGTGGCGGAGGAGGTTGACGGTGGCCATTTCCATCTCTGTGGTGCTGCTGCTCGCGGTCCTGGCGGTCATCTTCGTGCGCAACTGCTCGCTGAAGTTCTCGCACGCCCTGGTCTGCGGCATGCTGGGCTTCTTCCTGGCCGGCTCCTGCCTGGCCCCCACCATCCACGAGGGCCTCGCGGCCACCGCGCAGATCGTCAGCAGCCTGCGGCCCTGAACCGGTCCCGTGCCGGACCTCAGGAGGCGGAGAACACGCCGATCCCGTTCGCGACCGCCCGTTGCGCGCCCCACTCGGGGGGTTGAGCACACGCACCGCGTCCTCGCCGGGCGTCCGGAGCACCAGCGTGCCGGAACCGCCGCCGTCCAGGTCGAAACCCCCGGTGGCGCCCAGGTGCCGCAGCGCGGTCGCGAGTTCGGCGACGGTGAGCCCGCCGCGGTACGCGGCCCCGCCGTCGAGGGCCAGGAGCAGCAGACGGTGCCCGTCGCCGCCGATGCCCACGGCCGTGCGCACCGCCGACACCGTGTCGTCCGGACCGGACGGCGCGATGCCGTGCCGCAGCGCCGGGTAGCCGCCGACCGCGAACGCCAGCCGGGCGCCGGAGGCCGCCACCAGATCGTGCTCACCCGCACCGCCTCGCCCCTGACCAGCTCGCGCAGCCGCCGCGCCCCCGCCTCACGGCCCACCGGCACCGTCGTGCCGACGGGGGCGCCGCCGTCCGGCTGGTCGGCCGTGGCGACGACCCGGCCGCCGCTGACCGTCACCTCGTAGGCGTCCGTGCCGCACGGCGCGCCCCGGTCGGTGTCCGTGCCGCACAAGGCCCGGGCCCGGGAGACGCCGCCCCAGTCGGAGGTGTAGGCCCCGATCGAGCCGACCGGCAGGGCGTACTGGTCGATCCCGCCCAGCTCCAGTCGGCCCTGCGGTGTGCTCACCGAGCCGGTCAGGGCCAGCCGGCCCAGGCGGGCCGTGCCGTCCGTGCCCACGCCCAGGACGTCCTCGGTGGTCGTACCTGGCGGCAGGGCGGGGCCGAAGCGCCGGCCGCGCGGCACCGCGGCCTTCAGTGCCCGGCCGTCCGCGATCTCCGGGCCGACGGCCGACCCGGTCGCCGCGACGCCGGGGTGCTGGGTGAACCGCGGCGCCAAGAGGGAGACAGGAGGGCCGGGACCGGCCGCCCCGGCCCCTCCTGTCTCCCTCTGGCGGTCCTGGCCCCGGTCGCCGTTCTGGTGGTCCGCGTCCTGGCCGGTCCTGGCCCCGGTCGCCGTTCTGGTGGTCCGCGTCCTGGCCGGTCCTGGCCCCGGCCGTTGTCCTGGTGGTCCTCGCCCTGGCCGGTCCTGGTGCCGGTCGTTGTGCTGGTGGTCCTCGCCCCGCACGGTCCCGGCCCCGGCCGCCGCCCGTCCGCGCCCGGTGGGCGGACGGGACGACGGGGGAGACGGTCGGCGGACACGCCCGCGGGCACCGGCGCGGCGCGGGGGAGGAGTGCGCCCCTTCCCTCCGCGCGCGACCGGGTCGGCTGCCCGCTGTCAGCGGCTGGGCACGAGGGACTGCTCGGTCCAGACCGTCTTGCCCGAGGACGTGAACCGGATGCCCCACGCCTGGGCCAGCTGGGCGGCGAGGAACAGGCCCCGGCCCCCCTCGTCGGCGACGTGGGCGTGCCGCAGGTGCGGCGCGGCCGGACTGGCGTCCCCCACCTCGCAGGTGAGGGTGCGGTCGTGGATCAGGCGGAGCTCGATGGGCGGGGCCCCGTAGCGGAGGGCGTTGGTGACGAGTTCGCTCACGATGAGCTGGGTGTTGAAGGCCGTCTCGGGGTTCTCGCCCCATTCGGCGAGCTGGTCGCCGGCGCGGTGACGCGCCGTGGCGACCGCGGTGTGGTCGAAGTCGAGGTCCCAGGTCACGAAGTCGCCGGGCGGGAAGGCGCGGGTACGCGCGATGATCACCGCGGCGTCGCCCGCGCCCAGACCGTCCGGGAGGGCGTAGACCACGGCGTCGCACAGTTCCTGCAACGGCCGCTCGGCGTAGTCCGACGCCGCCCGCAGTTGCCGTGAGGACTCCGCCAGGTAGTCGGTGACCAGCGGATCGCTGGTGAAGACCAGCACGCTGCCGGGCGGCACCGAGAACTCGGCCGTCGCGTACGGCGCGTCCTCCGCCGCGCCCAGGCACGGCCCGGTCGGGGTGTCGGGGACGAAGACGCCGTGGTCGGGGCGGACCACGACCGGGGCGAGCCGGCCGGCCGTCGCCATCACACAGGTGCCGGCCAGGGGGTCGTGCACGGCGTACACGCAGTTCGCGGTGAGCGCTTCCCGGCGCAGCGGGTCGCCCAGCGGCAGGTTCGCCCGCTCGAACGCCAGCTCCGCCGCCGTGTCGTGCAGCCTGGCCAGCAGCTCGTCCGGAGCGAGGTCGAACGCCGCCAGGGAACGGATGACGGTGCGCAGCTGGCCCATGCTGGCCGCCGCGTTCAGGCCCCGACCGGACACGTTCCCGACCACGAGCGCGGTACGGGCCCCGGACAGGGCGATGGAGTCGTACCAGGCACCGGGATCGGCGCCGCTGACCGACAGGTAGGAGGTCTCCAGCGAGGCGTGCGCCTCGGGGGCCCGGGGCAGCAGCTGACGCTGGACCGTGGCGGCGATGGCGTGCTCGCGGACGAAGCGCCGCGCGTTGTCGATGCCCAGGGCGGTGTGCGCGGCCAGCTCGACCGCGAGCTGCCGGTCGCCCACGTCGAACGGCGGCGACTGCCCCGCGCGGTAGAGACTGACCAGACCCAGCACCGCGTCGCGCAGGGCCAGCGGCGCCACCAGCAGAGTGTGGGAGCCGGAGGAGTGCATCGCCTCCGTCCGCTCCGGGTCGACGGGCATCCACGGTGCGGCCGGCCGCAGCTCCACCACGCGGGGCCGCAGGTCGGTCAGGGCCTGGGTGAAGGGTGTGGGCGCCGGCACCCGCCGTACGTCCCCCACCGGATGCGCCTGCGGCGGGTGCGTGTGGCCGCTGCGGAACGCGGTGCGCATCAGGGGGGTGCCGGGCGGCAGCGGGGCCGGCGGGGGTTCGTCGCCGCGGATCACCGAGTCGACCACCTCCACGACGGCGATGTCGGCGAACTCCGGGACCAGCGCGCTGACGAGCTCCTCGCCGGTCACCGCCGGATCCAGGGTCCGTCCCACCTGCCGCCGCACGGCGTCGAGCACCTCGGTGCGTTCGCGTGCCCGTTCGCGGTCGGTGACGTCGATCGCGGTGACCGCCAGCCCGAGCACCTCCTGGCGCCGGCTCTCCAGACGCAGGGCGGTGATCTCGAAGTAGCGCTCCTCGGGCGGATCGCCCCTGATGTGCGCCCGGACGATGTGCTTCCACAGCGGATCGCCGGTCCGCAGGACGTGGCGCAGGACCGGCTCCACCTCGTTGTCCGAGACCATCTGGTACACGTCGCGGATCGGCTGTCCGACCAGGTCGTCCAGGGTCACGCCCCGCATGGCCCGCGTCGCGGTGTTCAGCCGCACCACCCGCAGGTCGGTGTCCAACAGATGCAGTCCGACCGGTGAGCTGGTGAACAGGGCCTCCAGCATGGCGGCCGTCGTCCTGTCCACGGGCCGGCCCGGATTGCCGTACGCCACAGGGACCTCCTTCGGGCCGCGCGCCGGTGCGCCCGCTCCGGCCCGTGGCCGGGGGCGCGCTTCCAGCGTGCTCCAGCCGCAGGTACGGCGCATGTGCAGCGCCGAACGCGTCCGGCGGGCGCTACGTCGTCCGGTCGTCGGCGTGCGCGGCTGGGGCATCCGCTGATCGGGGTGCGCGGCCGTGTGTGGGGCGCCGGGTCCTCGGTGCGAGCGGCCGTGGGCGTCCGGCAGTGGGTGTCCGGCCGTGAGCGTGCCCGGTCGTGAGCGTGCCCGGTCGTGAGCGTGCCCGGTCGTGAGCGTGCCCGGTCGTCGGCTCGCGCGGCCGTGGGCGCGGGCGGGCCCGAGGCCGCGCGTGGACCGGGGGAGGCGGCCGGCCGCTCCCGACGGTGGACCGGGCCACCGGCTCTCCGTGACCACGGAGCTCCCGCGTCCCGTCCGCGACGCGCGGGCGGGAACGAACACTGGGATCCTGACGGGAGGAGAGCGCAGCCCATGGCCTGACGGACAGTGGTACGGACAGTGGTGGTGAGCGCGGTGCCCGCATCCGGTGACAACGACCCCGGTCCGGCGACGGGTCTCGATCCCCTGGGAGATCCTTTCCTGCGCACCCGGTTCGCGGTCCCGGAACGGCCCGCCACCTTCCTGCGCCGGACGCGTCTGACCCGGCACCTCGACCAGGGGCTCCGCACACCCCTGACGCTGGTCGACGGGTGCGCGGGCGCGGGCAAGACCCTGTTGGTCGCCGACTGGGCGGCCCATCTGCGTCTGCCGGTGGCGTGGCTGACCGACGAGGCTCCCGACCAGGCGCCGGGCGTCTTCTGGTCCTACCTGCTGGAGTCCCTGCGCGCCTGCGGTGTGCGGGAGATCCGGGGCGTCGGCTGCCCGGCCGACGCGGGCTCGGTCGACCACCGTCTGCTCGTCCGGCTGGCCGCGCGGCTCAGCGGCCGCGACCGGCCGCTGGTCGTCGTCCTGGACGAGTACGACCGCGTCACCGCCCCCGAGATCGCGGAACAGCTCGGCTTCGTACTGCACCACGCCGGACCGGGGCTGCACCTGGTTCTCGTGACCCGTACCGAACCCATGCTGCCCCTGCACCGCTACCGGGCCGAGGGCTCCCTGACCGAGATCAGGGACGCCGAACTGGCCTTCACCCCGGACGAGGCGGCGACCCTCCTGGAGTCGCACGGCCTGCGCCTGGCCGACGCCGACGCCCGCGCGCTCGTCGAACGCACCCGGGGATGGGCGGCCGGTCTGCGGCTCGCCGCTCTGGCCGCGCGGCAGAGCGGCCACCCCGAGACCTGTCTGAGGGAGTTCGAGGCCGGCCAGAGCGCGATCGCCGACTTCCTGCTCGCCGAAGTGCTCAGGCGTCAGCCGGAGGAGACCCAGGACCTGTTGTTGCGCGTCAGCGTCCTGGACCGGTTCTGTCCCGACCTGGCCGACGCGCTCACCGGCCGCCGGGACGCCGGGCCCCTGCTGGCCGGCCTGGACCGCGCGAACGCGTTCGTGGAACACCTCGGGCACTCGTGGTACCGCCTGCATCCGCTGTTCGCGGAGATCCTCGGCGCGCACCTGAGAGCGCGGTCCCCCGGCCTGGAGACCGAGTTGCACCGCAGGGCCGCCGGATGGCTGCGGCACCACGGACCCCTGTCCGAGACCCTCGCCCACGGCGCCGCCGCGGGCGACTGGGAGTTCACCGCCCGTGCGCTGGTCGACGACCTCGCGATCGGGCGGTTCTTCACCGGCCCCCGCTCCGACGGCCTGGACGAGCTCTTCTCGCGGATGACCTCGGAGGCGAGCGGCCCGGAGGCCGAGCTCGTGCGTGCGGCCCGCGAGCTGACCGGCCGTGACCCGGGCCGTGCCGGGGCCCATCTGGAACACGCCCGGCGCGAGCTCGACCGGATCGGGTGGGAGCCGGTCGGGCGGGAGCGGGCCGCGCGCGGCGGAAGCGCGCCGGACCCGGTGACGGGACGGCTGAGCTGTGCCCTGCTGGACGTCCTCGTCGCGCGGCTCGCCGGAGCACCCGGCCGGGCCGAGCACGCGGCGGAGACGGCACGAAGGCTCCGGCGGGAGGTCCCGTCCGGACTTCTGGACAGGCACCCCGAACTCGAGGACCTGCTCCAGACCCAGCTGGGCTCGGTCCGGCTGTGGGCGGGGCGTTTCGCCGACGCCCGCACGGCCCTGTACGCGGCCGCGGCCGGTGGCGCGGGCGCCTCGACGGCGCTGCCGAGGGCGGAGTCCCTGAGCCTGCTGGCCCTCATCGATTGGCTGGACGGCTGGCCCGCACGTGCGAAGGGCGAGGCCCTGGCCGCGCTCGCGGAGGCGGAACGGTTCAGCCTCTCCGGGGCTACGGGGTCCGAGCTCGCCCGCCTGGTCCTGGCGGCGGTCGCCGTGGAGCGTGACGAACTCGACCAGGCACGGACCCTGCTGGCCCGGACCGGGACGGAGCGGACCGGGCCACCGGACCCGGTGACGGCGGCCGGACGCGTCATCGTCCGGGGAAACCTCCAGCTCGCCCTCGGACAGGTTCGGGCGGCCCTGGAGACCGCCGAGTCGGTCGTTCCCGCGGTCGTGGCGTCACCGTGGCTGGAGGACCACCTCGCGCTGCTCGCCTCAGCCGCCCACCTCGCCGAGGGCCGGCCGGAGACCGCCGCGAAGGTGGTGGCGGACGCCGTGTGCCGGCGGGCCGCCTGTGCCGCGGCCGCCGCCCGGGCCCAGCTCGCGGCGGGCAACGTCGCCGAGGCCGTCGAACTGCTCGACGGCCTCACCGCAGGGGAGCAAGACGGTCCCGCGGTGACCGTCCGGGTCATGCTCGCCCGGGCCCAGGCGGCGGACCGCACGGGCGACCACGCCGCCGCGCGCCGGCTGGCCCACCGAGCCGTCAGCGAAGCCCGGCGGGAGCGGCTGCGGCGTCCCTTCGCCGAGGCGGGCCCGTGGGTCCAGCGTGTGCTGGACACGGACGCGGCGCACCGAATGGACCTGGACTGGCTCGCGCCACGGCCCGGCGCACGACGCCGATCCGATCCCGGGGCGGCCGCGCCGCCGGTCGTCGAGGCGCTGAGCGGACGTGAGCGCGACGTGCTGCGGCGGCTGGCCCGGGCGATGTCGACCGAGGAGATCGCCGCGGATCTGTTCGTGTCGGTCAACACGGTGAAGACGCACCTCAAGAGCGCGTACCGGAAACTCGGCGTGAACCGCCGCAACGACGCGGTCCGCCGGGCGCGGGAACTCCGCCTCCTGTGAGCGCGTGTGCGGCGGTGACGCCGGGACGGCCGGCGGCGCCCGTCCTACTCGGGCGGGCGGTCCCCGTGCGGCCTGCGTCGCAGCCCCGCCTCGATCGCCCCGGTCAGGACGCGCGCGGCGACGCCCACCAGCAGCAGCCCGCCCAGCATCTGGAACATGGTCAGCACGCGCCCCGTCTCGGACAGCGCCGTGATGTCGCCGTATCCGACGGTGGTGAACGTGGTGAGGGCGAAGTACAAGGCGTCCGTCCTGGTCAGACGCTCGTTGAAGGAGCCGGGAGCGGACTGGCCCAACAGGAAGTAGGCGCTGGCGAACAGCAGCAGGAAGAGCGGCAGGGTGGCGGCCAGGGCCTCGACCGCCCTGAGACGGGGGTAGGGCGAACGCGTGATGACCAGCACCTCCCATCCGAACAGCACCGCGACCGCCGCCAGCCCGCAGGCCAGCACGACCGACGCCCGGACCGTGCCGTGTCCCTCCAGGGGCAGCAGGTAGTACGCGGTCACGGAGCCCACCGTGACCAGGAGGGTGCGGGTGAGCGCCACGACGGCCGCCCACCGCGGCGCACGCGGCCGTCGACCCGTCTTGGACGGGCGCCGTCCCGAACCGGCGCGCCCCGTGCGGCGAGCCGCTGAATCGCTCATCTGGTGCCTCTTCCGTTCCGCGCTCCGCGAACCGCCGGGCAGCGGGTGCACGGACACGGCGGCCGATCCGTGCGGGCCCGACCCCGCATCATCGTGGCAGCGGCGCGACCGGATCACCCGTCATGGACGCGGCCGGATCACCGCGGCCGGGGGTGACCGCCCGCCACGGCGGTCCCGGCCGGGGCCCGCTCCGGTGCCCGGCGCGGTGCGTGAGCGCGCCTCCGCCGCCCCTTCGGGAGCCGGTGCGGCCCGCGTGCGGAGCGGTCCGGACCGAGCCGGGGCCGCGGCGGTCGGCGTACGCTCCGCGTCCCGGCCGGCGCGCCCGCGGCTCGAGTCGAGGACCCGGTGCCGCCCGCGCCGGGTGCGCGGGCCGACGTCCCGGCCGCCTGCCGTCAGGAGAAGTTGACCATCCTTATGTAGCGGACCCAGTCCCAGTTCGGGCCGGGATCGGTGTGGTCCGTGCCGGGCACCTCGTAGTGCCCGATGATGTGCGCCCGGTCCTTGGGGATCCCGTACCGGTCGCAGACCGCCGCGGTGAGTCCGGCCGACTGCGCGTACATGGCGTCGGTGAAGTAGGCGGGCTGGTCCACCCATCCCTCGTGCTCGATGCCGATGCTGTGCGTGTTGTAGTCCCAGTTCCCCGCGTGCCAGGCGATGTCCGACTCGCGCACGCACTGCGCGACGTGCCCGTCCGCGGACCGGACGACGTAGTGAGCGGACACCTTCTTCTGCGAGTTCTGGAAGATGGCCAGCGTGTCGGCGTACGACTCCTGGGTGACGTGGATGACCACCCGGTCGAGGGAGTAACTGCTGGGCCGGTCGGAGACCGTGTAGTTGGAACCGCTCGCCGGCTGCCACTCGGCGGGCGGATAGTCGACCCCCTGGGGCAGGGCGCCGGCGCGCGCGGCGGGGAGTAACGAGTAGGGGACGGCGGCGAGGGCTGCGCCCTTGAGGATCCGCCGTCTGCTGGGCGGTGGTCCGGCCCGGTTCATGGGCGGTGACCTTTCTCGTGGGGAACCTGAGAGGTGCTCGTGTACGTGGGGACGTCCCGTCGGTCGCGGTGAGTCTCGCGCACGGCCGGCCGCTCCTCGGGGAGCTCGGCCGCACGCGTGTGGCGGGGTGTCGTGTCGTACGGGCGGGTCGCGGTGATACGGCCGCCCGTGCCGCGTGTCGCCGTCCTGGGCCCGTGGCCGGCGCTCGCGTGAATCACGGTACGGCGCTCATGGGCCGGGCAGAAGGGCCCGGCGGCGTTCGGTGGACGCGGGGCGGGTTGTGGACAACTCGGCCACTCGGACGGGTGAGGTGAGTCCGGGTCAGGCGCGTTCGGCCACCGCGGCCGGGTCGTCGAGGACGGCGCGCACCACCGAGTGCGCGGCGCCCAGCAGCGGGCCCTCGGGGCCCAGCCGGGAGACGGACACCGGACAGGCCGGCCCCGCGGTGCGCCGGGCCAGTTCGGCCTCCAGCGACGGCAGCAGCCAGGGCGCGAGTCCGGCCAGCGCGCCGCCGAGCACGACGGCTTCGGGATCGAGCAGGTTGACCGCGCCGGTCAGGGCGACGCCGAGCGCGGTACCGGCGTCGCGCAGGGCCCGCCGTACGCGCTCGTCGCCCTCGGCGGCGCGGGTGGCGAGGAGCCCGACCCGGCCCCCGCCCGGTTCCAGGCCGGCCGCGCGCAGCACGGCCTCCTCGCCCGCGTACTGCTCCAGGCAGCCGCGGCCGCCGCAGGGGCAGGCGGGCCCCTCCGGTTCGACCGGCACATGGCCCAGCTCGCCCGCGAAGCCGCGCGTCCCGCGCAGCAGCCGGCCGTCGACGACCACGGCGGCGCCGATGCCGATCTCCGCCGACACGTGCAGGAAGTCGGGTGGTGTGCCCTCGCCCAGCCAGAGTTCCGCCAGGGCGCCGAAGTTGGCCTCGTTGTCCACGCTCAGGGCGAACCCGTCCGGCAGCAGGGCACCGAGATCCGTGTCCCGCCAGTCGAGGTTGGGGGCCCGGACGACCGTACGGCCGTCCCGCGCGACCAGGCCGGGCACGGCGACGGCGAGACCGGCGGGCCACAGGCCCTGCCGTTCCGCCTCGGCCACGACCTGGGATATCAGCGCCGTGAGGTCCTCGGCCACCGGCTCGGGGGAGCGCCCCCGGTTCGTGCCGTGCCGCACCGCTCGCGCCCGTACCTCACCCCGCAGGTCGACCACGCAGGCCGCCAGGTGATCGACGCCGACCTCGGCGCCGATCCCGGCGGGCCCGCGCCCGCTGACGGCGAGCGCCGAACCGGGACGGCCCACCCGGCCGGGCCGCTCGGGCCCCAGTTCCTCGAGGAGTCCCGTGCGGATGAGTTCGTCGACGAGGGTCGAGACCGCCGCACGGGTCAGCCCGATGCGCGAGGCGACCGCCGCCCTCGACAAGGGGCCCTCGGCGCTGACGGTGTGCATGACCCGGGCCAGGTTGCGGCGGCGCATGCCCTGCTGGGTGTCGGGCAGCGCGCGGCCGGGGCCGGCCGGGTGGGGCTCGTGCAGCGGTGCGGTCATGCCTCCGTCGTCCTCGGTCGGTGTCCGGCCGGCGGGTGCCCGCCGGCCGGGTCCGTCAGCGGGTGCCCGCCGGTTTCCGTCAGCGGGTCTCCGCTCCCCGCTCCAGCAGCGGGGCCGCGTCGGAGAGTACCCCGGAGATCCTGGTCAGCGTCGCCTCGTCCCGTTCCCCGGCCTCCAGCACCGGTCCGTCGGCCGTCCCCCAGCGGCGGGCGACCGCGGCCGGGTCCTCGCCGGTCAGCAGGCCCGCCGCCTGCGCCGCGGCGCCCAGTGCGACCAGTTCCCCGGCCCGGGGCACCTGCACCGGGCGTCCCGACAGCCTCCGTACCGTCTGCTGCCAGGCCGTGCCCCGGGCGCCGCCGCCGATCAGCAGCAGGGGGGTGGTGCGGTCGGCGTCCTGGTCGAGGACCAGGTCCAGGGCGCCGAGCAGCGAGTGGACGGCACCGTCGTAGGCCGCCTGCAGCAGTTGCCCGGCGGTCGTGTCGTGGCGCAGTCCGTGCAGCAGCCCGGAGGCGTCAGGGAGGTTCGGGGTGCGCTCGCCGTCCAGGTAGGGGAGCAGGGTGACGGTGCCGCCCGGCTCCACGTCCTCCCGGTCGCGGCCGAGCAGGGCGGCGACCCGGTCGACGGCGAGCGTGCAGTTGAGGGTGCAGGCCAGCGGCAGCCAGTCGCCGCGGGCGTCCGCGAAGCCCGCGACGGTGCCGGAGGGGTCGGCGGGTCGGTGCTCGGACACCGCGTACACCGTGCCGGACGTGCCGAGGCTCAGGACCGGCGTGCCGGGGCGCAGCCCGAGGCCGAGCGCGGCGGCGGCGTTGTCGCCGGTGCCGGGAGCGACCAGGGTGCCCCGTGTGAAGGGCAGGTCATGGCCGTCGCGCACGGTTCCCGCCACCTCACCGGGCCGCACCACCCGGGGCAGCAGCGCCGGGTCGAGACCGACGCCGGAGAGGATGTCCTCGTCGTACGTCCCGCTCGCCGACGCCCACCAGCCCGTCCCCGAGGCGTCACCCCGGTCGGTGGTGCCCTGGCCGGTCAGCCGCTCGGTGAGGTAGTCGTGCGGGAGGCGCACCGCCGCCACCGACCGGGCCGCCTCCGGTTCGTTCTCGGCGAGCCAGGCCCATTTCGTGACCGTGAAGGAGGCGCCCGGCACGCTGCCCGTGCGCTCCGCCCAGGTCTTCGCGCCGCCCAGTTCCGCCACCAGCCTGCGGGCCTGCGGCGCCGAACGCACGTCGTTCCAGAGCAGCGCCGGCCGTACCGGGTCGCCCTGGGCGTCCAGGGTGACGAGCCCGTGCTGCTGCCCGGCGACCGACACGGCGGCGGCCTCGCGGGCGGCCTCGCCGCACTGGTGCAGCGCCGCGCCCAGGGCGTCCCACCACTGGCGGGGGTCGCTCTCGCGGCCGGCCCCACCGGAGACCGTGTGCGGCGCCTGGCCGCTCGTCACGACCCGGCCGGTGGCCGCGTCGACGACGAGCACCTTGGTGGACTGGGTGGACGAGTCCACACCGACGACGAGCGGACCCTCGGCTGCTGACATCGGCACTCCCTCTTCTTCGCGGCTCACCGCGGCTGACCTGCGGTTGTCTCGACTTCGCGGGTCCGGCCGCCGGGGTTGGACCCAGGGCGGACCCGTCTGTCCCTTCCCAGGGACGCGTCGGCATACTAATTTGTAAATCGCCATGACGAAATAGTCGCAAGCGAGCAAGGAGCCGCGGCATGAACTACCAGCCCACCCCCGAGGACAGGTTCACCTTCGGCCTGTGGACCGTCGGCTGGCAGGGACGGGACCCGTTCGGCGACGCCACGCGCCGCGCCCTCGACCCGGTCGAGACGGTACGGCGCCTGGCCGAACTGGGCGCCCACGGAGTGACCTTCCACGACGACGACCTGATCCCCTTCGGGTCCTCCGACACCGAGCGCGAGTCGCACGTCAAGCGCTTCCGGGAGGCGCTCGACGCGACCGGCCTGACCGTGCCGATGGCCACCACCAACCTCTTCACGCACCCCGTCTTCAAGGACGGCGCCTTCACCGCCAACGACCGCGACGTGCGCCGCTACGCGCTGCGCAAGACGATCCGCAACATCGACCTGGCGGCCGAGCTGGGCGCGAAGACGTACGTGGCCTGGGGCGGCCGCGAGGGCGCCGAGTCAGGCGCCGCCAAGGACGTGCGGGCAGCACTGGACCGCATGAAGGAGGCGTTCGACCTCCTCGGCGAGTACGTCACCGCCCAGGGCTACGACATCCGCTTCGCCATCGAGCCCAAGCCGAACGAGCCGCGCGGCGACATCCTGCTGCCCACCGTCGGTCACGCGCTGGCGTTCATCGAGCGCCTCGAGCGCCCGGAGCTGTACGGCGTGAACCCCGAGGTGGGCCACGAGCAGATGGCCGGGCTCAACTTCCCGCACGGCATCGCCCAGGCCCTGTGGGCGGGCAAGCTCTTCCACATCGACCTCAACGGCCAGTCCGGCATCAAGTACGACCAGGACCTGCGCTTCGGCGCCGGTGACCTGCGTGCCGCCTTCTGGCTGGTCGACCTGCTGGAGAGCGCGGGCTACGACGGCCCGCGGCACTTCGACTTCAAGCCGCCGCGGACGGAGGACCTGGACGGCGTGTGGGCCTCGGCGGCCGGCTGCATGCGCAACTACCTCATCCTCAAGGAGCGCGCCGCGGCCTTCCGCGCCGACCCGGAGGTCCAGGAGGCCCTGCGCGCCTCCCGGCTCGACCAGCTGGCGCAGCCCACGGCGGCGGACGGCCTGCGGGCACTGCTCGCGGACAGCTCCGCCTTCGAGGACTTCGACGTCGACGCGGCCGCCGCGCGCGGGATGGCCTTCGAGCGCCTGGACCAGCTGGCGATGGACCACCTGCTGGGAGCGCGGGGCTGACACCGGGAAACGGGGGCGGGGGACACGCGCGCGCGTCCCCCGCCCGCGTCCGGCCGGTCAGACGCGGTGCGGCAACCGCACGTAGGTCACCGTCGTCTCCACTCCGCTGTCGACCAGCCGGCCCCGTGCGTCGAACGCGCCCGGGCCGTCCGTCATCCCGAAGTCGTTGTCGTTGATCAGGGCGAGCGTGCGGTCGTCCACGAGCGCGACGCCCTCGATCTTCCCCGGCACCCCCTTCACGGCGCCCAGGTCGACGACCAGCCGCTTGGCGAGCACCGGCACACCCGCGGCGGCGGGGTCGTCGAACTGCTCCAGCGACGGGGAGGCGGTGGCGTCGTCCCAGCGGTCACCGAGGATGTCCGCGGAGCGCTCCAGCCGCACCAGTTGCAGCCGCGCCGCCTTGTCGGTGCGCTCCTCGACCAGCAGCCGGTCCCGTCCCACGGCGACCACGGAGGAGATCTTCAGCTCGGAGGTGTCGTCCTCGCCCGGATCGACCACGCCCACCGGGTCGAAGCGGTACGCGTACTCGGCGGTGACCGCCCGCTCGCGCGGCGAGAAACGCAGCAGCCGGGTCGTGCGGGAGGTGTTCCCCGCGTCCGCGTCGGGCAGGGACAGGGGGCTCTGCAGGGCCATCACCAGATCACCGCCGGGCAGTTGGGCGAGCCCTTCGAAACCCCGGTTGATCTTCCGGTGCAGCAGGACGGAGGGCAGCGCCTCCACGACGGGGTAGCCGGCGCCGGTCAGACCGAGCCCCTTGGGCACGTAGCGCGTGAGCACCTTCCCGTGCGCGGACACGTGCACGAGCGAGGGGCCATACTCGTCCACCAGCCAGAAGGTGCCGTCCGCCGCCCGCACGATGCCCTCCGTGTCCAGACCGTCCGGGTCGTAGGACAACGGCGTCGACGCGTCGTAGGAGTACGGCGCCTCGTCGCGCCCCGCCTGGTCGGGCAGGCCGGTGACGGGCTTGCCGGAGGACGTGGTCAGGGGGATCGCCTCCAGCACCCGCACCGTCTCGCCGGACACCCGGATCCGCACGATCGCCGGGTCGAAGCCCGGCACCGGGAAGGTGCGGCGCTTGGTCCCGCCCACCTTGATCTGGCCGTTTGGCCCGCGGTCGGTGACCGTCCAGAACTCGCCCTCGCGCCCCGCCGGGTAGAGGTCGCTGCCGATGCCCCCGAGGTCCACACCCCGGTCGTCGGCCACGGTGCCGGGCAGCAGCGCGTTGCTGAACGCGCCCAGCGGTATGTCGCCGAGCGTCGCGGTGCGGGTGACGTGCGCGCTGCGGGCGGGGGCCGCTCCGGGGCCGTCACTCCCGGCAGGGGCGGCCGCCGCCGGGCCCGCCGCCGTGACGGCGGCGAGCAGGGCGAGCGGAAGGCCGGCCGCGAGGGAACGGTTGACGCGGCGCCGGTCGGCGGCGTGCGAGGACATCGGGCCTCCTGGGAGACAAGTGCGCTGACAGGGGTCAGGGTCGGACCCCGTGGGCAACGGCCGGAGACGGGCGGGTGAATGCCGGGCGACCGCCGCCCGTCGGCCTGTGGCCGCTCCCGCCGCCGGACGGGTACCGATCCGTCGAGCGGTCGCCGGAGCCGCCCCCCGACGCCTCGGCGGGACAGTGGTGCGCCGCCACGGCGGCCCCCCGGCCCGGCCGGCGACTCCGGCACGCCCGAACCGGCGCCCGGGGCCGTCCCCGTGCCGGGGGAGGGCGGCGCGCCGGGCCCCGCGGGCGGGGGCGGCGGCCTAGCCGGCGGACGTCCGGCGGCATGGGCCCGTGCCGCGCCCACACCGTCCGGTGCGGCCGGCTCGGCCACCGGTCGGAGTCGCCGTGGGTACAACGCGACGGCGGCCGGCCGACAACGGCGCGGCGGTGATGGGGGCCACCGCACCCTTACGGGTGCCGTCAACCCCCCTGCCGCGCGCGGGGCTGGCCCCCGTACCCGCCCGGGTGCTGGCGCCATGGTCGGCACACGGCCCCGATCCGTACGTTTCCTCAGGTCAGGCCGTTGCCGAGAGAGCCGGAGACCCGCCATGCCCCAACCTGCCGCAGCCGTCCTGGACGGATCCCGAGCAAGGACCGGCGGTACGTCCGCCGGCAGCGAGTTCGCACCCCTGCTGCGCACGGTCAAGGACCGGGGTCTCCTGGGACGGCGGAACGCCTGGTACGCCCGTGTCATCGCGGGCAACGCGCTGGCCCTGGCCGCCGTCGTCACCGGGCTCGTCGCGGTCGGCGACTCCTGGTGGGCGCTGCTCCTGGCGGTGCCGCTCGCCGTGCTCTTCGCCCGTACCGCGTTCATAGGCCATGACGCCGGTCATGCGCAGATCACCGGCGACAAGGGCCTTGGCCGGCTCATCGGGCTGGTGCACGGCAATCTGCTCCTCGGCCTCGGCTACTCGTGGTGGAACGCGAAGCACAACCGGCATCACGCCAACCCGAACCACGTCGACAAGGACCCCGACGTGGCCGCGGACGTACTGGTGTTCTCCAGTGGGCAGGCAGGCCAACGGCGGGGTCTGCGCCGCTGGCTCACCCGCAACCAGGCCTGGCTGTTCTTCCCGCTCACCCTTCTGGAGGGAGTCGCCCTCAAGGTGCACAGCTTCCGGGACCTGCGCCGGCAGCCTCCCCGCGCGCGGCTGGTGGAGGGCGCGCTGCTCGTGGCCCATGTCGCGGCCTACGCCGGATTGCTGATCACCGTCCTGTCGCCCGGCAGGGCCCTGGCGTTCGCCGCCCTCCACCAGGCGCTGTTCGGCCTTCACCTGGGCCTCGCCTTCGCGCCCAACCACAAGGGGATGGAGATGCCCGACCCGGACGGCGACCACTGGGGACACCTGCGCCGTCAGGTGCTCACCTCCCGCAACATCCGGGGCGGGGCCCTGACGGACTGGTTCCTCGGCGGCCTCAACTACCAGATCGAGCACCACCTCTTCCCGAGCATGCCCCGCCCCCATCTGCGGCTCGCCCAGCCGCTGGTGCGTGCCCACTGCCGCGAACTGGGCGTCCCCTATGCGGAGACCGGCCTCGTCGACTCCTACCGGCAGGCCCTGCGGCACCTGCACGAGGTGGGGGAGCCGCTCAGGACGCGTTAGACGCGGCGGGTGTCGCCCGGCCCTCCCGCGCGGTGGACGTCGCCCGGCCTTCGGGCGCGACGCCCGCCGCGATCCGTGGGCGGGACCCGTAGGGGACCGGCTCCGGGAAGTCTCAGGGGCGCGGCCCGGAACCGCCGGCGAGGCGGGGCCGTTTTCACGACAGAGAGCGGCAGTGGCCGCGAAGGAGGCGACAGATGTCGAAGAACGCGAAGATCGCCGCCGGAGGTGTGGCGGCCGGCCTGATCCTGCTGATCTGGCTGCCCTGGTGGGCCGCGCTCCTGATAGTCCTGGGAGTCCCGGCCGCCGCCTACCTCGCGCTGGACCCCTCGCAGCGACGTCGGCTGCGCCGCGTCACCCGCAAGGAACTCGGCCGCTGACGCCTACCGGCCCGGCGCGCCCGGGGCCAGGGAGCAGGAGTCGACGACGTCACCGCTCGCGGGCCTGCCGACGGTGTGGTCCGCGGGCGGCCGTACGCCGTCCTCCACCCACGCCACGAGCGCGTCGAACGCCGCCCGGTAGCAGGGGAGGATCGGCCTGAGCCGGTCGGGGAACGTGTCGTACAGCCCGTCCACGTGCGTGCCGCCCTGGATCGTGTAGTACCGGTGCAGCCCGCCGCGTCCGCTCGCGTCTATCATGCGGGCGTACACGTCCGAGTCCGCCGCCTCGGGCAGCAGCGTGTCCAGGTCGCCGTGCAGGGTGATCAGCGGCCGGCCGATCCGCCCGGTCAGCGCGACACGGCCCACCGCACGGTGGACGGATCCGGGCCGGGAGGCGTAGTCGTACGCCGCGTCCGAGGCGCACGGAGCCAGGATCTGCTGGACCGTGCTTCCGGCGGACGTTCCCGGGCAGGCCGGGTCGTAGTCCGGGTCGAACTCGGCGCGGTAGGTCTTCTGCGTCACACCCCAGTACGCCTGCGCGTGGTACGGCCAGAGGAACTCCGAGCCACGCGCGAAGCCCACCGCGTACAGGTCCGCGTCGTCGGCCGAGCCCAGACTCCGTGCCACCGCCGCGGGCAGCGAGGTGAGCAGGTTGGGGCCGTCCGCCGTCCACAGGGTGCCTTCCCAGTCCACGCCGCCGTCGTACAGCTCCGGGTGGTGCTCCAGCTGCCAGCGGGTGAGGTAGCCGCCGTTGGAGACGCCGGTCATGTACGTCCGGCGTGGAGCGCGCCCGTAGCGCTGGGCGACCGCGCGTTTGGCGGCCCGGGTGAGCTGGGTGGTCCGGGCGTTCCACTCGGCGACCGCGTCGCCGGGCCGGGCGCCGTCGCGGTAGAAGTCGGCCGAGCTGTTGCCCTTGTCGGTGGCGGCGTAGGCGTACCCCCGCGCCAGCACCTGGTCCGAGACGGCCTTGTCCGTGGAGTACTGCTTGCGCGTGCCGGGTGCGCCCGTGACCACCAGGCCGCCGTTCCAGTGGTCCGGCAGCCGGATCACGAACTGCGCGTCGTGCTGCCAGCCGTGCGTGGTGTTGAAGTGCGAGGAGTCCGGGAAGTAGCCGTCGATCTGGATCCCCGGCACTCCGGAGGGCGTACGGGTGGCCCGGGCGGTGAGCCCTGCCTGGTCGGCCGGGTCCGTGTACGGGGTCCCGGCCAGCCCCGTGGTGGTCAGGTCGGGAAGACACGCGGTCTGCTCGAAGGCCGCGCCCGGCACCCGCACCCGTTCCTGGTGCGCGCAGTGCCCGCCGGCGCGGGCCGTGGCCGCCGCGGGCGCCGGCCACGCGACGGCTCCGGTCAACAGGACTGCGGTGACGAGTGGCACACCTCGGAACAGACGCATGACGGCCTCCAGGGCACGACGGGACGGTGACGACAGCGCGGGGCGAAGGAGCCCGGAGCTGCCCCATCGTGCTGGTCCGTCCTTACGACCTCCATGGGGTGGCGCCATATGGATCTCTGATACGGCATGGGGGACGAAGACATGTGTTGACCGCGGCTCGCCATACGGGAACGCCGGTCAGCTCGGGCGTACCGCCAGCTTGTCGAGGGCGTCGAGCAGGCCGGGCAGTTCCGGGCCCCGGCCGACCGGCACGACTTCGCCGGGCTCCTCGTCCAGGAGCACGAAGGCGATGTCGTCGGTGCGGGCCACCATCGACCACCCCGGCCCGTCGGCGCGCAGGGTCCGCGCGTCGCCCGGGGCGAAGGAGGACCGGACGCGACCCGGCGGCGGCGGTGAGTCCACGTACGCGCGGGCCTCCGCCAGGGCGCGCCGGACCCCGCGGCGCAAGGGCGCCGTGCTCCCGCCGGGCGAGTCCGGCGAGCCGTCGCCCGGCCCGGGGCTCGGCGCGGGGCTCGGCTCGCTCCCCGCCCCGGTGTCCGCCGCGCCGCCCTCCGGGCTCCCGCCCGTACCGGGTGCCCCGTGCCGCTCGCTCCAGGGTGCGAAGACGGCGTCGTCGATCTGGTCCCGCCACACCGTCCACTGCCGCGCGATCTCGTCGGCGCCCAGCCGCCGCTGGGCCGGCCCCCAGACACTGGTGTCCGGTGGCGACAGCGGGGGTCCGTCGGCGGTCCGCGGGTCCGGGTCGTGGGGAGCGGGCACGCCGGGGGCCGCCACGGCGACGGAGAGCGGCCAGCCCGGCAGGGCGGCGACGACCGTCCGCTCGTCGGGCGACAGTTCGTACTCCATGCCGCAGTCCCAGGAGGCGATGGCGACGGCGACGAGCGACACGTCGTCGACGGCGACCGTCCACCGGGCCCCGGCACCGTCCTGCCCGAGCACCAGGCCGTACCCGTCGGCGAGCGGTGCCAGCCCGAGCGCGGCGCAGGCCTCCGGGTAGTCGTCGCCCAGCACACTCGGGAACTGCGCCGGTGTCATCAGTACCGCAGTGAGCACATAGAGCGCGTCGTCCGCGGCGGCGACGGCTTCCTCGTCCGTCCCGGCCATCCCAGCCTCCCCATCGGTTCGTCCAACGGCGCGCACCCTAGTGCGGGCCGAGGCGGTTGTCACGACTGCCGTGACCATCGGGACCTGCGGTTCTCCATTCGGACAGGGGCGAAACGGCTGTCACGCGTCCCTGGCTTCCCGGACGCGCGGGCGGCCGGGAGCCCGGCGACGCCGTGCCGTCCGCGGCGAATCCTTTCGCTCGGGGAACCCGGTGAAGGGAGTGCGGAGCCCGTCGAACACGCGAACGCGTTCGCCACGCCGACCGTGCGTCCGCCGTCGCGCGACGTACAGTTGGGGCCTTGCCGGTAGAGGGGGCGCGACGTGCTGAAGCGGTTCGAGCGGCTCGAGCGGATCCGTCGCATGGATCCGGTGGCGGACGCCTCGGAGATCTACCGGCTCAGCGCCGCCTACGAGTTCCCCTGGGACACCACCCGAGCCCTGGAGCTGGCCCTCTACCGGACGTACGCCGTCCCGAGCATCGGCCGCCTGCTCGCCGCGACCGCGGAGCTGACCGACCGCACGCAGAAGCGCTACGACGACACCTCGTTGCTCCTCGACACCGTCGTCGAGCACGGCTTCGGCAGCGAGGCCGGCCGCACGGCGATCCGGCGCATCAACCAGATGCACCGCCGCTACGACATCAGCGACGACGACATGCGCTACGTGCTCTGCACGTTCGTGGTGGTGCCCAGACGGTGGATCGACGCCTACGGGTGGCGCAGGCTCTCCCAACACGAGGTCGTGGCGTCCGCAGTCCACTACCGCACGCTCGGCCGGCACCTGGGCATCAAGGACGTCCCCGAGACGTACGAGGAGTTCGAGGCCCTTCTCGACGCCTACGAGGAGCTGCACTTCGGCTGGGACGAGCGGTCCAGGAAGGTCTCCGACGCCACGCTCGAACTGATGGCCTCCTGGTACCCGCGCCCCCTGGCGCCCCTCCTGCGCGGCGCCACCCTCGCCCTGCTCGACGAGCCCCTGCTGAGGGCCTTCCGCTACGAGCCCCCGGCCGCCCTCACCCGTGCGCTCGTGCGCCGCGCCGTGCGTGCCCGGGGCCGGGCGGTGCGCCTGCTGCCACCGCGCCGCGCCCCGCACTTCGCGCGGCAGAACCGGGAGATCAGGAGCTACCCGAGCGGCTACCGGGTGGCCGATCTCGGCACCCGTCCGGTCCCCGGTCTTCGGGGCTGCCCCGTGCGGGGGGCCGGCGGCGCTTCAGCGGGCGAGGCCGTCCAGTGACTCGACCGTGGCGCGCAGCCAGCTGAGTTCCGCCTGCGTCGTGGCTCGTGCGACGGTGAGGACGCCACGCCGGAAGGGGTCGTCCAGCTCCTCGGCGCGCAGGGGTCGGTCGCCCTCGTAGAAGAAGCTCGACGGCGTCTTGAGAAAGGCCAGTCTGCGCCGCAGCACGGCCGCCTGGGCGGCGGGGTCGGCCAGATGGCGGAGGAAGGCCAGAACGGTGAACCAGCGGTTCTCGTCGGTGATGTCCCGCTGCGCCGGCTCGGCGAGCCGCCGCAGAAGCTCGCGCCGGCCGTCCTCGGTGAGCGTGAGGACGTGCCGCGGTGCCGCCACCGCCCCCGGCTCCGTGGCCCGTTCGAGCAGGCCCGCCCGTTCCAGCCGTTTGATCGCCGGGTAGAGCGTGCTCTCGGCGACGGGCCGCACGTGTCCCGTCAGCGCGGTGATGCGTTTGCGCAGCTCGTACCCGTGCAGCGGGGTGTCGTGAAGGAAACCGAGGATCGCCAGCTCCAGCATGCCCGCATTCTCTCCTACCCGCGTGGTACATCGCCTCCTTCGTACATCGCTTCAGTAATACATCGCTTACGAGGTATGCTCCGGTGGCTGCTGACAAGGGCGGCGGTGACAACAGGGAGGGTGACGTGAGAGAGGCCGAGTTCGACGGCCGGGGCAGCCGGATCCGCTGGACGGAGGTGCCCGGTGCGCGACCCGCGCGGGTCTACGTCCACGGTCTGGGCTCGGTCTCGTCCGTGTATCACGCGCACATCGCGGCCCGACCCGAACTCGCGGGCCGGCACAGCCTCTTCGTCGATCTGCCCGGACACGGCATCAGCGACCGGCCCGCAGACTTCGGCTACACCCTGGAGGACCACGCGGACGCCCTGGCCGCCGCGCTGGACGCGGCGGCGCTGACCGGCTCCGAGCTGATCGCGCACAGCATGGGCGGCGCGGTCGCCATCGTGCTCGCCCACCGCAGACCCGACCTGGTCTCCCGGCTGGTCCTCGCGGAGGCCAATCTCGACCCGCACCCCCCGGTCACGGCGGGCAGCAGCGGCATCGCCTCCTTCGACGAGGAGGCGTTCGTCGACGGCGCCTGCGCGCGCGTGCTGCGGGACGTCGGGCCGGTGTGGGCGGCGACCATGCGGCTGGCCGATCCACGCGCCCTGCACCGCAGCGCGGTGGGGCTCCGGCGCGGTACGGACCCCACGATGCGCAGCATCCTCGAAGGACTCACCGTCGACCGCCTCTTCCTGCAGGGCGAGCTCAGCGGTGAACTGCCGGACAGCAGTGGCCTCGAGGCGGCCGGCGTGCGTGTCGTGACCGTCCCCGGAGCAGCTCACAACATCATGTTCGACAACCCGGAAGTGTTCGCCGCAGCCGTCGCCGGGGCGCTGTGAGCACACGCCCGGGACCCGGCGGCGCCGCCGTCGTCAGTCCTCCCGCACCGCCAGCGCCAGGAAGCGGGCGTCCTCGTCGGTGTACGACGTCATACGCCACCCGGCGGCGGCCAGCAGCGGCCGGAGGTTGGGTTCGGCGCGCAGGTCGTCCGGTGTGATCCGCCGCCCTTGCCGTGCCGCCAGTGCCGCCCGGCCGATCGGGTGGAACAGCGCCAGCGTGCCACCGTGCCGCACCACGCGCCACAACTCCCGCAGGTTCTCGGCGGGATGCGGCAGATGCGCGACGAGTCCGGCGGCGAACACGGCGTCGACCGACCGGGATCTCAGCGGCAGGGCGCCGGCGTCGGCGAGCAGCAGCCGCCCGTCCCGGTCCCGGCCGGCCCGGACGGCGGCCTCCAGCATGGCGGGGGTGAGATCGACGCCCACGACGACACCCGACGCGCCCACGGCCGAGCGCAGTGGCGGCAGGGCGCGCCCGGTGCCGCAGCCCGCGTCGAGCACCCGGTCGCCCTCGCGCAGTCCGAGCCCGGCGACCGCCGCAGCGTAGGCGGGGCCGTCGTCCGGGAACCTGCTGTCCCAGTCGGCGGCCCGCGCGGAGAAGAACTCCTGGACGTGGGTGTGGTCCTCGCTCATGTCCCGCATGATCTCCCATCGGACCGGGCGCCGCAGGCCACCGCCGCATTCCGTCGGTGGCGGCCGTCGACCGTTTCCCGGGTGCCCGAGCGCACGGGGCGAGCGCCCTTTCGCGCGCGCTCGGTCCCGACCGGGCAGCACCGCGGTCCCCCGCGACGCCCCGAATCGCGACCCGGGCCAGGAGGCGCTGATCCGCTCGTCGAGCGGCCGGGCGGCGCGTCCGCCCGGCCGCTCGGCCCGGTGGGCCGGACACGGCCGCGAACGGGTAGCGGGCCAGGAGCCCGCCGACGCGGCTCCTCAGCCCGCGACACCCCGGACCGCCACCACCTTGTCGACCGCCACCCGGACCAGGAGCTCGCCAGGGACGCCGTTGCGGGCCCCGAACTCCTCGGCGCGCTCCTCGCCCATGTACCGGGCACCGATCCGGCTGGCCCAGTGCCGGACCTCGGCGAGGTCCTCGGACACCCGGGCGCGACCCTGCAGCACCACGAAGGCGAACGGCGGCCGGTCGTCGTCCACACACAGGGCGACCCGGCCGTCACGCGCCAGGTTCCGTCCCTTGACGGTCTCCTCGCCGGTGTTGAACACCACGTCGTCCCCGTCGAGCAGGAACCAGATCGGCGCGATGTGCGGGCTTCCGTCGGCCCGCACGGTCGACAGCTTGCCGGTGCGCGTGCCGTGCGAGACGAACGCCCGCCATTCCTCATCGGTCATGTTCTGTGCCATGCACCCATCCTGCTTGCCGCCACGGCGGCGGTGGGGAAGGCTGGCAGGGAATCCTCCGGTCACGGGGGAGGAGACCACAGGGGGACCACAGCATGGCGCAGAACCAGACACTCGGCTGGTTGCTCGACGACCTGACCGAGCGGGTGGAAGACGTACGGCACGCCCTGGTGCTGTCGAACGACGGGCTGGTCACGGGGGCGAGCACGGGGCTGCGACGCGAGGACGCGGAGCACCTCGCCGCCGTCTCGTCCGGACTGCACAGCCTGGCCAAGGGATCGGGACGGCACTTCGGGGCGGGCTCGGTGCGCCAGACCATGGTCGAGTTCGACGACGCCGTCCTGTTCGTCACGGCCGCGGGCGCGGGCAGCTGCCTGTGCGTCCTCAGCGGCGCGGAGGCCGACATCGGCCAGATCGCCTACGAGATGACCCTGCTGGTGAACCGGGTCGGCGAGCACCTCGACGTGGACGCCCGCCGCCCCGGGGGCGCCTCATCAACAAACCTCTGACCAGCGGGTTCGCTGCCGTCTTCGGAGTTTTCCACAGGCTCGCGCCGAGATCCTCGACACCGGCTACGGTTTTGGCGGGTGAACGCGGACGGCGCGAGCCACGGACTCCACGGGGGGCGGACATGTTCGGCGACACCATACGGCCGACGAACGGACCTGCGGCGCGGACCGGTCACCGCACCGGTCGGAACAGTCCTTCCTGAACGACCGACACCAGCAGACGCCCCTCCGTGTCGTAGATGCGCCCGCGGGCCAGCCCCCGGCCACCGATCGCGATCGGCGACTCCTGGTCGTACAGGAACCACTCGTCCGCCCGGAAGGGGCGGTGGAACCACATGGCGTGGTCGAGTGACGCCATGTCGAACCCCCGCGGTCCCCACAGCGGTTCCACCGGAAGGCGCACCGCGTCCAGCAGGGTCATGTCGCTGGCGTAGGTGAGCGCGCAGGTGTGCACCAGCGGGTCGTCGCCCAGCGGTCCCACCGCGCGCATCCACACGGCGCTGCGCGGCTCGGCGTCCCGCACCTCCTCGGCGGTCCAGCGCAGCCGGTCCGCGTAGCGGATGTCGAAGGGCTGGCGGCGTGCCATGCGCTCCAGTTGCTCGGGCAGCGCGCCCAGGTGCTCCCTGATCTCCTCGGCGACCGTCGGCAGGGACTCAGGGGCCGGGACCTCGCGGGCCGGCGGCAACTGATGCTCGAAACCTCCCTGTTCAGGCTTGTGGAAGGAGGCGGTGAGATTGAAGATCGTGCGGCCCTGCTGCACCGCGGTGACCCGGCGCGTCGTGAAGGACCGGCCGTCACGCACCCGTTCGACCTGGTACACGATGGGCACCCCGGGGCGTCCGGGGCGCAGGAAGTACGCGTGCAGCGAGTGCACCGGGCGCTCGCCGTCCGTGGTGCGGCCGGCGGCGACCAGCGCCTGGCCCGCCACCTGCCCGCCGAAGACCCTCTGCAGGGACTCCTGCGGGCTGCGGCCACGGAATATGTTGACCTCGATCTGCTCCAGGTCCAGCAGGTCGACGAGTCTTTCGGCCGGGTTCGTCATCAGTGGGATTCTCCTGTGCTCACAGCTGTCCGACGGCGGTCACACGGATGATCGCGCGGCCCTCGGCGTCGGACGCGGCGAGGTCGACCTCCGCGCTGATGCCCCAGTCGTGGTCGCCACTGGGGTCGTCGAAGATCTGCCGCACGCGCCACAGCCCGTGCTCCGGCTCCTCATTGATCACCAGCAGCTTGGGCCCGCGGGCGTCGGGACCGGTGCCCAGGTCCTCGTACTCCTCCCAGTACCTGTCCATCGCCTCGCCCCACGCCTCGGCGTCCCAGCCGGACTCGGCGTCCATCTCGCCCAGCTCCTCCAGCTGGTCGAGGGCGGCGAGTTCGGCACGACGGAACATGGCGTTGCGGACCAGGACACGGAAGGCCCGCGCGTTGGAGGTGACCGGCTTCACCTGGTCGGCCTTCTCCTGCGCCTCCTCGGCGGTCATCTCCTCCGGATTGGCCAGCTGCTCCCACTCGTCCAGCAGACTGGAGTCGACCTGACGCACCATCTCCCCGAGCCAGGCGATCAGATCCTGCAGGTCCTCGGACTTCAGATCGTCCGGGACCGTGTGCTCAAGGGCCTTGTAGGCGCTGGCCAGGTAGCGCAGCACAATGCCCTCGGTGCGGGCCAGCTCGTAGAAGGAGACCAGCTCCGTGAAGGACATGGCCCGCTCGTACATGTCGCGGATCACGGACTTCGGCGACAGCGGATGGTCGCCCACCCACGGGTGGCTCTTGCGGTACGTGTTGTACGCGTGGAAGAGCAGCTCCTGAAGCGGCTTGGGGTAGGTGACGTCCTGGAGGCGTTCCATGCGCTCCTCGTACTCGACGCCGTCCGCCTTCATCGCGGCCACGGCCTCGCCGCGCGCCTTGTTCTGCTGGGCGACCAGGATCTGCCGCGGGTCGTCCAGCGTGGACTCCACCACGGACACCATGTCCAGCGCGTAGGAAGGCGACTCGGGATCCAGCAGCTCGAACGCGGCCAGCGCGAAGGTGGACAGCGGCTGGTTGAGCGCGAAGTCCTGCTGGAGGTCGACCGTGAGACGCACGATGCGCCCCTCGGCGTCCGGCCGGTCGAGCTTCTCGACGATGCCGCCGTCCAGCAGCGAGCGGTAGATGGCGATCGCCCGCCGGATGTGCCGCAACTGCTGCCTGCGCGGCTCGTGGTTGTCCTCCAGCAGACGGCGCATGGCCTCGAAGGCGTTGCCCGGACGGGCGATCACCGACAGCAGCATCGTGTGCGTGACCCGGAAGCGGGACGTCAGCGGCTCCGGCTCGGACGCGATGAGCTTGTCGAAGGTGCTGTCCGACCAGGCGACGAATCCCTCCGGCGCCTTCTTGCGGACGACCTTGCGGCGCTTCTTCGGATCGTCGCCCGCCTTGGCGAGCGCCTTCTCGTTCTCGATGACGTGCTCGGGAGCCTGGGCGACGACGAAGCCCTCCGTGTCGAAGCCCGCGCGGCCCGCCCGGCCGGCGATCTGGTGGAACTCCCGGGCGCGCAGGGTGCGCACCCGGCTGCCGTCGTACTTGGTCAGCGCCGTGAACAGCACCGTGCGGATCGGGACGTTGACACCGACTCCGAGCGTGTCCGTGCCGCAGATCACCTTCAGCAGACCGGCCTGCGCGAGCTTTTCCACCAGGCGCCGGTACTTGGGCAGCATGCCGGCGTGGTGCACGCCGATGCCGTGCCGCACGTAGCGGGAGAGGTTACGGCCGAACTTGGTGGTGAAGCGGAAGTTGCCGATCAGCTCCGCGATCTGCTCCTTCTCCTCGCGCGAGCACATGTTGATGCTCATCAGCGCCTGCGCCCGCTCCACGGCCTGGGCCTGCGTGAAGTGCACGATGTACACCGGCGCCTGCCGCGCCTGCAGCAGATCGGTGAGCGTCTCCGTGAGCGGGGTGCGCCGGTACTCGTAGGACAGCGGGACCGGGCGGGTCGCCGAGCGGACCACCGCGGTGGGACGGCCGGTGCGGCGGGTCAGGTCCTTCTCGAAGAAGGAGACGTCGCCGAGCGTCGCCGACATCAGGACGAACTGCGCCTGGGGCAGTTCCAGCAGCGGGATCTGCCAGGCCCAGCCGCGGTCCGGCTCCGCGTAGAAGTGGAACTCGTCCATGACGACCTGACCGACGTCGGCGTCCTTGCCGTCGCGCAGCGCGATCGACGCCAGCACCTCGGCGGTGCAGCAGATGACCGGAGCGTCGGCGTTCACCGAGGCGTCGCCGGTGAGCATGCCGACGTTCTCGGTGCCGAACAGCTTGCACAGCTCGAAGAACTTCTCCGACACCAGTGCCTTGATCGGCGCCGTGTAGAAGGTGACCTCGTCCCGGGCCAGCGCGGCGAAGTGCGCGCCCGCGGCGATCATGCTCTTGCCGGAACCGGTGGGCGTAGAGACGATCACGTTCGCACCGGAGACCGCCTCGATCAGCGCCTCCTCCTGGTGGGGGTAGAGCGTGAGCCCCCGCTCCTGGGCCCACGACTCGAAGGCTTCGTACAGGGCGTCGGGGTCGGCGGTCGGCGGCAACTGATCGATGAGGGTCACGCACCCATCTTGCCTGGCCCTCCGGCCGGGACGGGAATCGGATGCCGGAGTGAAGATCACGGCCGCTACGCTGTGTCGCCGGCACGGGATCAGCGCGCCTGGCCAACTGGACAGCGGCACACGAGGAATGGGGCGGGGAACGGCCATGATGGGACCAGCACACTCACTGTCGGGCGCGGCCGCCTGGCTCGGCGTCGGAGCCGCGACCGCGGCGGCCGGGCATCCGATGCCCTGGCCGGTCCTGCTGGTCGGTGCGCTGATCTGCGCCGGGGCCGCGCTCGCCCCCGACCTGGACCACAAGGCCGCCACCATCTCGCACGCCTTCGGACCGCTCTCACGGTGGCTCTGCGAGATCGTCGACAAGCTCTCCTACGCCGTCTACAAGGCGACCCGCAAGAAGGGCGACCCGCGCCGCTCCGGCGGCCACCGGACCCTGACGCACACCTGGCTGTGGGCGGTGCTGATCGGTGCGGGGGCGTCCGCCGCGGCGATCACCGGGGGCCGCTGGGCGGTGCTCGCGATCCTCTTCGCGCACATGGTGCTGGCCATCGAGGGCCTGCTGTGGCGGGCGGCCAGGGGGTCGAGCAGCGACATCCTGGTGTGGCTGCTGGCCGCGACCAGCGCCTGGATCCTCGCCGGGATCCTGGACGAGCCGGGCAAGGGCTCGGACTGGCTGTTCACGGCGCCGGGCCAGGAGTACCTGTGGCTGGGCCTGCCGATCGTGCTCGGAGCGCTGGTGCACGACATCGGGGACGCGCTGACGGTTTCCGGCTGCCCGATCCTGTGGCCGATACCGGTGGGCCGCAAGCGCTGGTACCCCATCGGCCCCCCGAAGGCCATGCGGTTCCGCGCGGGCAGCTGGGTCGAGCTCAAGGTGCTGATGCCGGTGTTCATGGTGCTCGGCGGAGTCGGCTGCGCCGCCGCGCTGAACTTCATCTGAGGCGCCCGTTCGGCGGGGCCCGCAGGAAGCCGTGCTCGTGCGGCCGCCGGGTGACCGGCCCGGACCCCGGCCGACGCCCGGGCGGCGGGTCAGGCCGGCGCGTCACCGCCGGACCCCTGCCCCGTTCCGCCGCCGTAGCGCCGCTCGAACCGGGCGACGCGGCCCTCGGAGTCCACCGTGCGGGCCTTGCCGGTGTAGAAGGGGTGGCTCTCCGAGGAGATCTCCACGTCCACGACCGGGTACGTCCGACCGTCGTCCCACTCGATGTGCTGGTCGCTGGTGGCGGTGGACCGGGTGAGGAAGGCGTAACCGGCGGAGCGGTCGCGGAAGACCACGGGCCGGTACTCGGGGTGCTTGTCCTGCTGCATGGGTGCTCCTCGTACGGCGGTGGCGGAGGCGGCGGCGGGCAGGTCGCCCGGTCGGCCGTGACGGCCCGGTCAGCTGTAGAGGGTGTCCTCGTCGACGACGTGCATCGCGGCCTCCTCGGCCGAGGCCGCGGCGCCGTCGATGCCCACGTCCGTGGCGACCAGCGCGCTCTCCTCGTCCTCGTGCGCGCCCTCGTCGGGGGCGACGAGCCGGCCGGAGCGGGCCGCGCCGACCTCGTTGTCCAGGAGTTCCCCGTCGCCGCCCTCACAGTCGCCGATCCCGTCGCCGTCGGGTGCGGTCAGGTCGGGCCGTTCCTCGGCGAGGCGCTGGTCCAGGCTCTCGCCCTGCCTGCGCTCCGCAGCGGTCACACCGGTGTGCTCCACTGCCCACGGCCGCTCCGGAGGGGACCAGCCACGGTCCAGGGGATCCTCGACACCGTCGTACTCCAGTGTGTCCTCCGAGTCGAGGACTCCGGTGTCCTCCTTGATCTCGGAGTCGTCGTCGGGCTGGTAGACGTCGTCTCCCCAACCGTCGGCGCTGTCCACGGATACCTCCAGATGGTGGGGACGGGCCCGGTCTCACCGCGGCCGACGGCCGGCCGCCGGTGCGCTGGGCACGGCTGTCGTCCGGCGCGAACCGCACGGTTCCCGGGCGCTCCCCGAGCCGCTGCCGCTTTCCAGCCTTCCACCCCTGTTCGGCACCGCGCAACGGCACGGAGGGGGCGAGCCGCCCGCACACCGTCCACCGCCCACCGGGCCCCGCGGTCCCCGGACACCGCTCCCGGTACCGCCGCCGCGCACGGCGCGGTGCCAGGCCGGCGGGGCGGTCGCCGGGGCACGCCCGTCCCGCCCGTCGGCGGCGTTCCCGGGGCGCGCCACCCGGCGCCGACCGCCGGCTACCGCCCGGCGCCGCACCCGCCCACCGGTGCCTTCCGCGTACCGCCGCCACGCGGCTTCCGGGGCACCGCCGCCGACCGCTCAGCCGTGCCAGGACCGCCACAGCGCCGCGTACGCGCCGTCCGCCGCGACCAACTCGTCATGGCTGCCCAGCTCGCTGATGCGGCCGTTGTCGACCACGGCGATGACGTCCGCGTCGTGGGCGGTGTGCAGCCGGTGGGCGATGGCGACGACCGTACGGCCGTCGAGGACCCGGGCCAGGGACCGCTCCAGATGCCGGGCGGCGCGCGGGTCGAGGAGCGAGGTCGCCTCGTCCAGGACCAGTGTGTGCGGGTCGGCCAGGACCAGACGTGCCAGCGCGATCTGCTGCGCCTGGGCCGGGGTGAGCGCGAGGCCGCCCGAGCCGACCTCGGTGTCCAGGCCGTCGTCGAGGACACGGGCCCAGCCGTCGGCGTCCACCGCGCCCAGCGCGGCCCACAGCTCGGCGTCGCCGGCGCCGGAACGGGCGAGCAGGAGATTGTCGCGCAGTGTGCCCACGAAGACGTGGTGCTCCTGGTTGACCAGGGCCACGTGGGAGCGGACGCCCTCGGCGGGCATCCGGGACAGCTCCGCGCCGCCGAGGGTGATCCGGCCCTCCCGGGGTTCGTAGATCCCGGCGAGGAGGCGGCCCAGCGTGGACTTGCCGGCGCCGGAAGGGCCGACCAGGGCCACCCGGGTGCCCGGTGTCACCCGCAGGGAGACCTCGCGCAGCACGTCGACGCCCTCGCGGTAGCCGAAACGCACCCCGTCGACGCGGACGTCCCGTCCGTCGGGGACGAGCGAGGGGTCCCCGGCGTCCGGCTCGATGTCACGGACACCGACCAGCCGGGCCAGCGACACCTGCGCCACCTGCAGCTCGTCGTACCAGCGGAGGATCAGCCCCACCGGATCGACGAGCATCTGCGCGATGAGCGCGCCCGTGGTCAGCTGGCCGACCCCGATCCATCCCCGCAGGACGAACACGCCGCCGGCCATCAGCACCGAGGCGAGCACCGTCACATGGGTGACGTTGATGACCGGGAAGAGCACCGACCGCAACCACAACGTATAGCGTTCCCACGCCGTCCACTCCTTGATCCGGCGTTCCGACAGGGCGATGCGTCGGTCGCCGAGGCGGTGCGCCTCCACGGTGCGGCCGGCGTCGACGGTCTCGGCGAGCGCGGCGGCCACGGCGGCGTAGCCCGCGGCCTCCGAGCGGTACGCGGACGGCGCCCGGCGGAAGTACCAGCGGCAGCCGACCAGCAGCAGCGGCAGAGCGAGCAGCACGGCCGCGGCGAGCGGCGGCGCCGTGACGACCAGACCGCCCAGCAGCAGCGTCGCCCACACCACTCCGATCGCCAGCTGCGGCACGGCCTCGCGCATCGCGTTGGCGAGCCGGTCGATGTCGGTGGTGATGCGCGACAGCAGGTCGCCGGTGCCCGCCCGTTCCAGCACGCCCGGTGGCAGCCCGACCGACCGGACGAGGAAGTCCTCCCGCAGATCGGCCAGCATCCGCTCGCCCAGCACGGCGCCGCGCAGCCGCACCTCCCGGACGAACACCGCCTGGACGATCAGCGCGAGCACGAACAGCGTGGCGGTGAGCCCCAGACGGAGCTCCCGCGTGCCGTCGGAGACCCGCTCGACCAGACCGCCCAGCAGCCAGGGACCCGCCATGGAGGCGAGCACGGCGACCGTGTTGACGGCGACGAGGAGGACGAAGGCTCGCCGGTGCCGGCGCCACAGTTCGGTCACGTAGGCGCGTACGGTGGCGGAGGCGCCGACGGGCAGGGTGTTCGCCGTCGTCGGGGCCGCCGGGTCGTACGCGGGTGGGGCCACGCCGATCATGCGGTCTCCTCGATCTCTTCCAGCACGCCCCGCGGGGCGGCCTCCTGCTGTGCGGGCGCGGCGGCGGGTGCGCTGAGCGTCCCCTCGCCGTTCAGCACCTCGCTCACGGCGCGTTCCTCGTCCGTCTCACGTGTCACCACGGCCCGGTACCGGGGTTCGGTCCGGATCAGGTCGCGGTGCGCGCCGACCGCCGCGACGCGGCCCCGCTGGATCAGTACCACCCGGTCGGCGCGGTCCAGGAGCAGCGGCGAGGAGGTGAGGACCACCGTGGTGCGCCCGGCCCGCAGGCTCCGCAGCCCCTCCGCGATCCGCGCCTCGGTGTGGGAGTCGACGGCCGAGGTCGGTTCGTCCAGCACGAGCACCCGCGGGTCGGTGATCAGGGACCGGGCCAGGGCCAGCCGTTGGCGCTGGCCGCCGGACAGGGACCGGCCGCGCTCGGTGATGCGGACGTCCATCGGGTCCTCGGCCTCCACGGAGGACTGTGCGAGCGCCGCCAGGACGTCACCGCACTGCGCCGCCGTCAGCGCCGCCTGCGGGGTGACGTCGCCCGAGGAGGGAACGTCGAGCAGGTCGCGCAGCGAGCCCGACAGCAGTACCGGGTCCTTGTCCTGCACCAGGACGGCCGTGCGCGCCGAGTCGAGCGGCAGCTCGTCGAGAGCCACGCCGTCCAGCAGCACCGAGCCTCCCGGCCTGACCCCGGCGGAGTGGCCGCCGAGCCGCTCCGCCAGGCGGCCCGCCGCGTCGGGATCACCGCAGACCACGGCGGTCAGGCGCCCGGCGGGCGCCCGCAGCCCTGTCGCCGGGTCGTACAGGCCGTCGGACGGCGCGTCGGCCTCGGCCGCGGTCATCGGGGTCCCCGTGCTCTCCGGCTCCGTCCCCCGCGCCCCGCTCGGCTCCGAGGCGCACTGCGGCTCCGTCGTGCGCTCCAGCGACAGCACCCGCGCGGCCCGCCCGGCCGACGGGCGGGAGAAGGAGTACGCCATGGCGATCTCCTCGAAGTGCCGCAGAGGATAGGTGAGGACCATGACGGAGCTGTAGACGGTGACGAGTTCGCCGACGGTGATCCGGCCGGCGCGGGCCAGGTGCACGCCGTACCAGACCACCGCGATCAGCAGCAGGCCCGGCAGCAGCACCTGGATCGCGGAGATCAGGGACCACATGCGGGCGCTGCGGACCGCCGCCCGCCGTACCTCCTGGGAGGCACGGCGGTAGCGGTCGAGGAACAGTTCCTCGCCGCCGATGCCGCGCAGCACCCGCAGCCCGGCCACGGTGTCCGAGGCCAGTTCGGTGGCCCGGCCGGCCTTCTCGCGCTGTACGTCGGCACGCCGGGTCGCGCGGGGCAGCAGCGGCAGCACCGCGAGTGCCAGGGCGGGCAGCCCCACCGCGACGATCAGGCCGAGGGCCGGCTGGTAGACGATGAGGGCGACGCAGACCAGCAGGATGGTGAGGGCCGCGGCGGTGAACCGGGACACCGCTTCCACGAACCAGCCGATCTTCTCCACGTCGCCGGTGGACACGGCCACCACCTCGCCGGCGGCGACCCGCCGGGTGAGGGCCGAACCCAACTGAGCGGCCTTGCGGGCCAGCAGCTGCTGGACACGTGCGGCCGCGGTGATCCAGTTGGTGACGGCGGCGCGGTGCAGGAAGGTGTCGCCGAGCGCGTTGCCCGCGCAGGCCAGCACCAGTAGTGCGCCGGTCAGGGCGAGTCGGGTGCCGGAGCGGTCGACGACCGCCTGGACGGCGAGGCCGACGCAGAACGGGAGGGCGGAGACCGAGGCGAAGTGCAGCAGTCCCCAGGCCAGTGCTCTCAGTTGGCCGCCGAGCTGGTTCCGACCCAGCCACCACAGGAATCGGGGACCCGAGCGTGCGTCGGGCACACCCGGGTCGGGATACGGAAGGTCTTGAATCTGCATGACGTCCCAGTGGCTCGTGTCAGGGGCGGAACGGGGTCGCCGGAGGCGGCGACGAGCCGTGACAGCCTCGCTTCACGCAGTCGCCGGAAGCAAACGGTTTTCCGTGCCCGGCCGCTGACGGGCCTTCGCGACCAAGGGCCCCGGCGCTCCTCGGCACCGGGGCGTGCGCCGGTGTGCCCCGGCCGGCGCACGCCTGCCGGCCGGGGCACGCCTGAGCCCGGGGCCCCCGCGCCCACCGCACGCCCGGACCGGTCCCCCGGAGTGGGTGCCTCCCTGTCCACGGAGTCCCGGCGGTCCGCTCGCGGACGGTCCCGCGTCGGCCCGACACCCTGGGGCCCGTGCGGAGCGCACCCGGCAGCCCGGAGGACCTTTCGCGCCCGCTCGGCATGTCCCTGTCCGCCGACGCGCGCCTACCAGGCCGACACGCTCGCACACCTGACCGACATAGTCACTTGGTCATAAAAAGCAGCGGATAAGGCTATTTGGTCCAATACCAGGTAGATCATTCCGTTCGGGACGGCCACCATGGGATCATGCGAAGAGGCGGTACAAGGCGTGCGACGGCCGCGGTGGCGGCCTGCGGTTTCCTGCTGACGGCTCTGGCCGCGTGCGGCGGCCCGCGGACCGAGGTCCGCCACACGGACGTCCCCAGGCCCGGCGGCCCCTCGGGGACCGCCAGGCCCAGTCCGATCGCGAAGCCGGTCCGCGTCCCGGGTGTCGGTGACCGGATGTGGCGGCGGATCCCCGCGGGCACCCGTCAGATGGTGGTGGTCTACGGGGACGGTGAGGATTCCCCCGACTCCACGCTCGTGCTCTACGAGCGGCAGGGGGAGGTGTGGCAGCGCACCGGCAGCTGGGCGGCGCACAACGGCAAGCGGGGCTGGACGACGGACCATCACGAAGGTGACGAGCGCAGTCCGGTGGGTGTGTTCACGCTCTCCGACGCCGGCGGCATCCTCGACGACCCGGGCGCCCGGCTGCCCTACACCCAGGACGAGGAGGCCTTCACCTCCCCCTACTACTGGGACGAGGCGCACTGGCACGACTTCGACTACGTCATCGCCATCGACTACAACCGCCTGCGCGGCACCCGTCCCGACGACCCGACCCGTCCTCAGGGGCAGGACAAGGGCGGCGGCATCTGGCTCCACCTGGACCACGGCGACGGCACGCTGGGCTGTGTCAGCGTTCCGGAGTCCGCGATGGAGTACCTGCTGCGCACACTGGACCCCGAGGACGAACCCGTGGTGGTGATGGGGGACAGGGCCAACTTGCGGGCGTAGCCGCCGCGGGGCCCGGCGGGGCGCCGTGACTCAGCAGTGGCGGCCCCGCGGGGGCACCGTACCCACCAGTGTGTCCAGCAGGCCGCCGAGCGCCTCGCGCTGAGGGCCTGTCAGGGGGTCGAGGATCTCCTCCGCCGCGGCCCGGCGGGCGTCGTGCAGCTGGCGCAGGGCCGCGCGGCCGTCGTCGGTGAGTTCGACGCGGATCACCCGGCGGTTGGTCGGATCGGGGACCCGCCGCACCTTGCCGCCCGCCTCCAGGGCGTCCACAAGCGTGGTCACCGCGCGGGGCACGACCTCCAGGGACTCGGCGAGATCGGCCATGCGCGGCGGTCCGCCGAAGTGCGCCAGCGTGCGCAGCAGCCGGGACTGGGCCGGTGTGATGCCCAGGGCGCGCTCCTCCAGGTGGCGCTTCTGGATGCGGTGCACCCGCCGGGTGAGCCGCAGCAGTTGCTCGGCGAGGAGGCCGTCGGGGTCGGGGCTGGTCATGCGGGAACAATATCAGGACCATGTTCATTGTGAGCATAGGTAACAATGAGCTAGGATCCGTGAATCATCGCCCTCCCCTGACCGGGACGGCGCCCGCACACCCCGTAGGAGCCCATGCACCCCGACCGTCAGCCCTCCTGGACCCCGCCCGCCGACGCCGGGGAACAACCCCGGCAGGTGCGCCGCATCCTGAAGCTCTTCCGCCCCTACCGGGGCCGTCTCGCGGTCGTCGGCCTGCTCGTCGGCGCCTCCTCGCTGGTCTCCGTCGCGACGCCGTTCCTGCTGAGGGAGACCCTTGACGTCGCGATCCCGCAGGGCCGCACCGGCCTGCTGAGCCTGCTCGCCGCGGGCATGATCCTCAGCGCGGTCCTCACCAGCGTCTTCGGGGTCCTGCAGACACTGATCTCCACGACCGTCGGCCAGCGCGTCATGCACGACCTGCGCACCGCCGTCTACGGCCGCCTGCAGCGCATGTCGCTCGCCTTCTTCACCCGCACCCGCACCGGCGAGGTGCAGTCCCGCATCGCCAACGACATCGGCGGCATGCAGGCCACCGTCACCTCCACCGCCACCTCGCTGGTTTCCAACCTCACCAGCGTGGTCGCCACCGTCGTCGCGATGGTCGCCCTCGACTGGCGGCTGACGGTCGTCTCGCTGCTCCTGCTCCCGGTGTTCGTGTGGATCAGCCGCCGCGTCGGCAACGAGCGCAAGAAGATCACCACCCAGCGGCAGAAGCAGATGGCCGCGATGGCGGCGACCGTCACCGAGTCGCTCTCCGTCAGCGGCATCCTGCTCGGCCGCACGATGGGCCGCTCGGACTCGCTGACCGCGTCCTTCGCCGAGGAGTCCGAAGGCCTGGTCGACCTCGAGGTCAGGTCGAACATGGCGGGGCGCTGGCGCATGGCCGTCATCACCATCGTCATGGCCGCCATGCCGGCCGTCATCTACTGGACCGCGGGCACGGCACTCCAGCTCGGCGGCCCGAAGGTCTCCATCGGCACGATCGTCGCCTTCGTCTCGCTCCAGCAGGGCCTGTTCCGGCCGGCCGTGAGCCTGCTGTCGACCGGGGTGCAGATCCAGACCTCGCTGGCGCTCTTCCAGCGCATCTTCGAGTACCTTGACCTGCCGATCGACATCACCGAGCGCGAGCGGCCGGTCCGGCTGGACCGGATCAGGGGCGAGGTCCGCTTCGAGGACGTCGCCTTCCGCTACGACGACGGGGGCGCGCCCGTCCTCGACGGCATCGACGTCACGGTCCCGGCGGGCAGCGGCCTCGCGATCGTCGGCCCGACCGGCGCCGGCAAGTCCACCCTCGGTTACCTGGTGCCCCGGCTCTACGACGTCACCGGCGGCCGTGTCACCCTCGACGGGATCGACGTGCGCGACCTCGACTTCGACACACTCGCCCGAGCCGTCGGCGTCGTCTCCCAGGAGACCTACCTCTTCCACGCCTCCGTCGCGGAGAACCTGCGCTTCGCCAAGCCGGACGCCACCGACGAGGAACTGGTAGCGGCCGCTCGGGCGGCTCAGATACACGACCACATCGCGGCCCTGCCCGACGGCTACGACACCGTCGTCGGGGAACGCGGCCACCGCTTCTCCGGCGGCGAGAAGCAGCGCCTGGCCATCGCCCGCACCATCCTGCGCGACCCGCCGGTGCTCCTCCTCGACGAGGCGACCAGTGCTCTGGACACCCGAACGGAGGCGGCCGTGCAGGAAGCCATCGACGCCCTGTCGGCCAACCGGACCACGCTCACCATCGCCCACCGGCTGTCCACCGTCCGCGGCGCCGACCAGATCGTGGTCCTCGACTCCGGGCGCGTGGCCGAACGTGGCACCCACCAGGAACTCCTGGAGCTCGACGGGCGCTATGCGGCGCTGGTCCGCCGAGACGCCCAACTGGAACCGACAAGCTGAAGATATGCCAGGTTTATGAGCTCATGGGGGTTACCGTGCCCCCATGCAGACGAACGCTCCGTCACGGAACACCGTCAAACTGACGCGCCGGGGCCGGATGGTCCTCGTCGTGTCCGGGGCCGTGCTGGCCGGCACCGCCGTGGCGGTGCCGCTGCTGACCCTGGACGGCGACGGGCCCACGCGCCCGCGCACGCTGGTCATTCCCGAGGGGTGGCGGGCGAGCCAGGTGTACGCCGCCGTCGACCAGGCCCTCGCCCTGCCCGCCGGCAGCACCCGGCGGACGGCGGCCGAGGCCGGCCTGAAGCTGCCGAACGCCGCCGGGGGCAACCCGGAGGGCTACCTCTTCCCGGCGACGTACCCGGTCGACGACAAGGCGACCGCGCGGTCGCTGCTGTCCGCCATGGTCGACACGGCCAACCAGAGGTTCGGCACGGCGCCGGTCGCCGCGGGCGCGCAGCGCGACTCCATGAACCTCCATCAGGCGGTCACCATCGCGAGCATCGTCCAGGCCGAGTCCGCCTCGAGGGACGACATGGCGAAGGTGGCCCGGGTGGTGTTCAACAGGCTGAGGCACGGGATGCCGCTGCAGATGTACTCCACCCTGCGCTACGCCCTGAACCGAGCCACCGCCCGCACGACCGAGGACGACACACGCCTGGACAGCCCGTACAACTCCTACCGGCGCATGGGACTTCCCCCGACCCCCATCGACAACCCCGGCGAGGACGCGATGCGCGCCGTGCTCGACCCGGCCCCGGGGGACTGGCTGTACTTCGTCACCGTCGGACCCGGGGACACGCGCTTCACCGACGACTACGCCCAGCACCAGCGCAACATCGCCGATTTCGAAGCCCGCCGGCAGGGCCCCGCCCGGAAGCAGGACGACAGCCCGAAACCCGAGAAGTGAGCCGCACGGGCCCCGGCCGTCGCACCGGCCGCCGAGCCCGGTGAGGAAGGCGGCCGCCGGATGCCCGGACGGGGCTCAGGCCGCCGCCGCGACGGCCGGACGAGTCTCAGGCCGCCGCGCCCCCGACCGCCCCGGCCGTCGGCCGCAGGATGTCCCGGACGGCCGCGCGACCGGCTCGGTTGGCTCCGACGGTACTGGCCGAGGGGCCGTAGCCGACCAGATGGACCCGCGGGTCGGCGACCGCCCGCGTACCCTCCACACGGATGCCACCACCCGGCTCGCGCAGCCCCAGCGGCGCCAGGTGTCCGAGCGCGGCCCGGAATCCGGTCGCCCAGAGGATGACGTCGGCCGCGACCCGTCGCCCGTCACGCCACGCCACGCCGTCCGGCGTGATCCGGTCGAACATGGCCTGCCGGTCCAGGGTTCCGTCCGCCAGTCCCTTGCGTACGGCGTCGTTCAACGGAAGGCCGGTGACCGAGACGACACTGCGGGGCGCCAGCCCCTGGCGCACCCGTTCGTCGACGAGCGCGACCGCGGCCCGGCCCGCCTCCTGGTCGAACGGCCCCTCACGGAAGACCGGCGGGCGCCTGGTCACCCACGTGGTGGCCGCCGCGTACGGCGCGAGTTCCAGCAGGTGCTGGGTGCCGGACGCGCCACCGCCGACCACGACCACCCGCCGGCCGGCGAACGCCTCGGGCCCCGTGTACTGCGCCGTGTGCAACTGCCTTCCGCGGAACGTCTCCTGGCCCGGACAACGCGGCCAGAACGGCCGGTCCCAGGTGCCGGTCGCGTTGATCAGGGACCGCGTCGCCCACGTCCCGTCGGAAGTCTCCACGAGCAGCCGCCCACCCGTGCCCTCCCGTACGGCGCGCACGTCCACCGGCCGCCGCACCCGCAGATCGAACGTGCGCTCGTAGTCGGCGAAGTACTCGGCGACGACATCGGCCGACGGCCGCGCGGGATCGGCGTCCGTCAGCTCCATCCCCGGCAGGGTGTGCATCCCGTGCACCTTGCCGAACGTCAACGACGGCCACCGGAACTGCCAGGCGCCGCCCGGGCCGGGGGAGTGGTCGAGGACGACGAAGTCGTGGTCCGGCCGGAGACCGGCGCGCCGCAGGTGATAGGCGCTCGACAGGCCGGCCTGCCCGGCGCCCACGACGACCACTGCGACCTCGCGTGTCCTGTTCACGCAGGCGTCAACCGCGCCACGGGCCCGGATCTTCCCCGGGCATCGGAGAGGATGGGGGCATGTCACATGCCTTCACCACCCGAGTGCTGAACGTCGCCTCCGGATCGCGTGAGAGGGTCGTCGACCTCACCCGCGACTGCGAAACCTTCCTGCGGGAGACCTCCGACGGCCGCGACGGCCTGCTGAACCTGTTCGTGCCGCACGCGACCGCCGGGATCGCGATCATCGAGACGGGCGCCGGCAGCGACGACGACCTCCTCGCCGCCCTGCACACCCTGCTGCCCGCGGACGACCGCTGGCAGCACCGCCACGGCAGCCCCGGCCACGGCCGTGACCACGTCCTGCCCGCGATCGTCCCGCCGCACGCGACGATCCCGGTCCTCGCCGGCCGCCTGGAACTGGGCACCTGGCAGTCGGTGTGCCTGGTGGACACCAACAAGGACAATCCGAATCGCCAGGTACGGCTGAGCTTCCTCGGCTGACGCGTGTGACGGCACTGCGGCATCGGGTCCTGGTGGACGTCTGTCGGCCCGTACGTGATCAGTCCGTGAGCGGCAGGTACGTTGCCTGCCGCTCGCTGTGCTGTCGGCGGCTGCGTGGGCAGGACTGGCGTACGCGGGCAGGCGGGCGAGCCGTGGGTCCCGGGCCCGGTCCGCCCGACGCACGTCACCCCGGCGATCGCCGCTACGGGTATGGCCTGCGGAGACCGGCCCGGGTGTCCGGCAAGAACTGACGCCGTTCGTCGGCCTCCCCTGACTGGTCGATCCTCGGTGACGTCTGACCAGTGCCGGACAGCGCTTGGTGTGCACCTCCGGTACCTTCGGATGACGGGCGCTCGCCCTCAGTGCGTGTTCGAGTGGTTCTGGCGGCGGCGCAGTGGGATCCGTCCGGGAGTAGAAGACCGAGGTTCGCTCCCGAGCGGCCACCGAAAGGACCCCCGGTCGGACCAAGGCGGCAATCCGTCCATTGCGGTGGCAGGGGGCCGATCAGACGTGGCTTGAGCCGGACTCCGCGCGCTGGTCCGCCGATCACAGGACCGCACGCCAGGGTGAGCTTGGCGGCCCTCACGGACCGGAGGCCGTTCGGCGATCGCCCGGACAGGAGCGATATTGCGTTGGCGGAACGACACCAGGAGAGCCACCGGATCGCCGCGGCCGGTCATCGGAGGGCGAATGGAGGCCGTCACCGGCCGGCAGTGGCACCACATCCTGATGGGCCTGGGGGCAACGGCGTTGCTGTTGGCCGGGGTCAGCACGTCCGTCCCGCGCGTCTCCGTGTCGGGGGCCAGGCAGGAGGGACGTACGTTCTATCTCAGTCCCGAGGGCGATGACGATGCCGACGGCCGCACGCCGCAGACGGCCTGGCGCACGCTGCGGCGCGCCGACACGGTACGGCTGGAGCCGGGCGATCACCTCCTGCTGAAGGGCGGCGCGCGGTTCTCCGGCACGCTGACCATCGGCCAGGACGACGCCGGAAACGCCCGCATGCCCGTGCTGGTCGAGTCCTATGGAGAGGGCCGTGCGGTGATCGCGGCCGCAGGCACGCACGGCATCAAGGTGAACAACACGAGCGGGATCGTCATCCGCAACCTGATCCTGGCGGGGGACACCACGTCCTACCGGTCGCAGGACGGCATCGCCTTCATCAGCGACCTGCCCAGGAAGCACAGGCTGCCGTACGTCCGGGTCACGGGCGTCGACGTGTCGGGCTTCCGCAACGGCATCCGACTGCACAGCGGCGCCGAAGCGTCCGGCTTCCAGGACGTGGTGATCAATGACTGCGCGGTGCACGACAACAAGGACGCCGGTCTCATCTCGGACGGCCCCCCCTTCAACGCGGGAGCGCCTGCTTACGCGCACGAGGACGTGACGGTCTCGAAAGTGGTGGCGTTCAGGAATGACGGGGACCCGCAGGCGTCCGACCGCAACACCGGCAGCGGAATCGTCCTCGGCAGCGTCCACCGCGGTGTGGTGAGGGGGTCGGTCGCTTACGACAACGGGAGATCCTCTGCGCCGGCCGCTCTGGAGGGCCCGGAGGGTATCTGGACGTACGACTCGACACGGATGATCCTGGAGAGGAACATCGCCTACGGCAACCACACCGGGTCCCAGGTGGACGGCGGCGGCTTCGACCTGGACAACAACGTGTCCTACTCGCTGGTGCAGTACAACTTGTCGTACGGGAACGACGGCGCGGGCTTCCTTGCGTTCTCCGCCGCCTCGAACTCGGCGCACACGAACAACGCGATCCGTTACAACATCAGCCAGAACAACAGCCGTAAGCTTCAGGACTACGGCGGCATCGTGGTATTCGGATCGCGGATCACGAACCTCGCGATCTATCAGAACACCGTGCTGGCTGCGACGGAGGGATCGGTCCGGGCCCCCGCGCTGCGGCTGCAGCCCAGCCTCGGCGCCGTTTCGGTGCGCAACAACGTGTTCCTCACGGACGGCTCTCCCGTGGTGGCAGCCCACAAGTACTTCGACACGTCGGAAGTGGTGATGCAGGGCAACGACTACCACAGCCCGACGGGCTTCAACCTGCAGTGGGGCGAGCGCTGGTACACCGATCTGTCCGCCTGGCGGAGCGAGTCGCGTCAGGAGATGGCCGGCTCGCGAGCCACCGGAACCGGCGACGACCCCTGCCTCGTTGAGGTCCCGCTGCCCACGAGCGGCTCCGACGTACGAGACAGTGGTCCGACGCGGGGCGCACTGGCATCCCGGTGCGCCCCCGCGCTGGCCGGTGCGGTGGTGGACCTGAAGGCCCTCGGAATCGACCCCGGCCCGGTGGACTACCTCGGAACCCCGCTGACCGGGTCCCCCGGTGCGGGGGCCGTGCCGGCCGCACCGAGGGCCTGAGAGACCGTGACGTGGACGGCGCGCTGCCCGGGCTGCGGCACGGACGTGGGACGTCCCAGGGCACGGACGTGCCAGCCGGCCGCTTGCCAGGCCGCCTGGTCCAAGGCGTTGCGGGCGTCGAGCAGCCGTGGCGCCCGGACCGTCTCAGCCAGCCTCGCGGGGTCGAGCGCGCGGTACTGACGCCACTCCGTCAGGTGCAGCACCACATCCGCGTCCCGGCACACCTCCATGACGTCCGTGCAGTACGCCGGACCCGGCAAGGCGGCCCGCGCGTTGTCGATGCCTTCCGGGTCGTGCACGCGAACGTCGGCGCCCTGCGCGAGGATTTCCGCGGTGACGGCCAGCGCCGGTGAGTCCCGTACATCGTCGCTGTCGGGTTTGAAAGTGGCACCCAGTACGGCGACCCGTCGTCCGGCGAACGCACCGCCGAGCAGATGACGGGCGAAGTCGACCGCCCGCCGGCGCTGCCGGTCGTTGATCCGGTCGACCTGGCGCAGGAACGACACCGCATCCCCGACCTGCAATTCCTCGGCCCGGGCGAGGAAGGCGCGAACGTCCTTGGGCAGGCAGCCGCCGCCGAACCCGAGGCCGGCGGAAAGGAACCTGCGCCCGATGCGCGCATCGTGGCCGAGGGCATCGGCGAGTGTGACCACGTCGGCGCCCGAAGCGTCACACACTTCCGCCATGGCGTTGATGAACGAGATCTTCGTCGCGAGGAAGGAGTTGGCGGCGACCTTCACCAGTTCCGCGGTGGCGGGATCGGTGCTGATGTAGACGACACCGGCCCGCAGCATCGGCTCGTACACGCTGCGCAGCAGTTGATCGGCGTGGGACGCGGTGGCCCCGACCACCAGCCGGTCGGGGCGCAGCGTGTCCTGGACAGCGAATCCCTCGCGCAGGAACTCCGGATTCCAGGCGACCTGAACCCCGACTCCGGGACGGGCTGCCGCCGACACCCTGCGGCTGAGCGAGCGAGTGGTGCCCACCGGGACGGTCGACTTGCCGACGATCAGGCTGTCGCGGGTGAGGAGCGGCACGAGGCCGTCGACGACCGCATCGACGTGGCTCAGGTCGGCGGCGAGGGAGTCGGGGCGTTGAGGTGTGCCGACGCACACGAAGTGCACGTCGGCGAAGTCCGCCGCCTCCTGAAGGGAGGTCGTGAAGCGCAGGCGCCCGGACCTGGTGTTCCTGGCGAGGATCTCCGGCAAGCCGGGTTCGAAGAACGGTGCCCGGCCTGCCCCGAGGGCCTCCACCTTCCTTGTGTCGGTGTCGACTCCGAGGACCTCGTGTCCGATGTCGGCCATGCATGCGGCGTGTACGGCTCCGAGGTATCCCGTACCGATGACGGTCAACCGCATGAGAGTTCTCCTGTCTTCGGGCCGGCATGCACGAGGTCGGGGGAGTATCCGTCAGGATTGAGTTCCTGAAACCGCCAGGTGTCGCGGCACATGGCGGTGAGGTCACGTGTGGTGCTCCAGCGCCAGGCCGTGGCCACCGCGCTCGCGTCGGCGACGAGTGCGGCGACGTCTCCCGCCCTGCGCTCGACGACCTGGTGGGGCACCGGGCGCCTGCTCACCTCGCTGAACGCAGAGATCAGCTGGAGCACGGAGGTGCCGGTGCCCGTCCCGAGGTTGAACACCTGCATGCCGGTGTGGTCGTCCAAGTGCTCGACGGCGACCCGGTGGCCCTCCGCGACGTCCATGACGTGGATGTAGTCCCGTACTCCCGTGCCGTCGGGCGTGGGGTAGTCGTCTCCGAAGACGCTCAGCTTCTCCCGGCGGCCCACGGCGACCTGTGCGACGTACGGCATCAGATTGTTGGGGATGCCACGCGGGGCCTCGCCGAGCAGACCGCTCGGGTGGGCGCCTACGGGGTTGAAGTAGCGCAACGCGAGCACTTTCATCTCACTGAGGCGTGCGCACACGTCCTGGAGAATGTGCTCGCACATCAGTTTGGTGCAGGCGTACGGGTTCGTGGGCGCCACGGGGCTGTCCTCGGTCAGCGGCACCGTCTCGGCGTCGCCGTACACGGAGCACGACGAGGAGAACACCAGCCGGTGGACCCGGTGCTCGCGCATGACCGACAGCAGTGCGCAGGTGCCGCCCACGTTCGTGTCGTAGTACTCGGTCGGCAGGGACACGGACTCTCCGACCGCCTTGTGAGCCGCGAAGTGGATGACGGCGTCCACTGGGTGGGATGCGAAAACCTCGGAGAGAGCCTTCCGGTCGCGCACGTCGACGTCGTACGCAGCGGTGAGCGGCCGACGGGCGATCTTGGCGACGCGGTCCAGTGCCTGGGGGGAGCTGTTGACGTAGTTGTCCACGGTGACGACCTCGTAGCCATGGTCGAGCAGTTCGACGCAGGTATGGCTGCCGATGAAACCTGCGCCACCGGTCACCAGAACCGTTTCGGGCACGGAGATACCTCGATTCGACGGGAGGAGCGGGAGTCCGGACGGGACCCGACTGACACACGCGGGCAGGTTCGGGGACACGTGGGCATCAGCCCACGAGGACTCCACGTGCGCGAGCCGGAAACAGCAGTAGCGCCCAGGCCAGCGGTACAAGCGCGACGAGTCCAGCGATCAACGGCCGGGCGGCGGTGTGCAGGGCTTCGCACACGTCGACGCCTGCGGAGCGAGCGGTCTCCCGGATGTGCAGGGCGCCTACCGCGATCGTCACCACCCCGTACGACAGTGAACCCAGCAGACAGAGGAACACATAGCCGATTGCTGGACCGGTCAGCTCCCCGACCAGGGCTGCCCCGGACAGAACGACGCTGATCGAAAGGAAGGGGAGCATCAGACGGAGCCGCAGCGGCTCCATTCCGTCACGGCGCTTGGGCGTCACCTTGAAGACGACTTCCCTCGGCCGCAGGAACTGCACCAGCGCTGCCACGGCTCCCCAGGCCACGTACGGCCAGCGAGTGAGTGCGAACAACCATCCCTCCCAGCTCAGCAACGGCGCGTCGACGGGCCGCAGCAGCCCACGCCGTCGCAGCAGCGCGGTGAGCAGGACGAGGAAGAACGACATGGCCCAGAAATGGACGAGGAATGCCGCGTAGTTGACGTCGATCCACGGAATGCCCGTAACCGCGGCGACAGGGGGCAGTAGCAGCCCACCGGTCGTGGTCACTGCCAGCAACGGATAGTACGAGAGTGCGAAGGTGAAGCGCAGCCTCAGCCGGGGCGGCATCCGACGCAGATGCTTCGGGAGCATGCCGAGCAGCATCACCATCAGGCTCCGCGACCACTGGAATTCCTGCGTCACCATCGCGGCGAAGGTGAGGGGGCCGTCGCCGTGGGCCTCGGCGTCAATGGCGAAGGCGCCCTGCCAACCCGCCGAGTTCAGCAGGAAGGTGGTCGAGAAATCCTCGGCCAGCTCGGGCCCGATCCCGCCGATGTCCCGCAGGGCACGGGTCCGCACCGCGTAGTGGGAGCCGATGCACAGCGGTGCCAGGCCGACGGAGTGGCCGAGCTGCATCGGCCCGTGAAAGGTGGCCTCGCGGTGCAGCCGCCCGCGGGCTGACCACGATGTGCGGGCGTTGGCGTCGCACACGCTGGGGGCGGCCACATAACCGACCGCCGGATCGGCGAACAGCCGGACCACCTCCTTCAGGTAGCCGGGCCGGGGCACGTGGTCGACATCGAGCTGAGCGACCACGTCGTAGTCGCGATATCCCCAGTGGTCGTAGAAGTGCGCGAGATTGCCCTCCTTGCACCGGGTGCGACGGGGCCAGGCGTCCCGGTGGTAGGCGGCGATCCCGCGCCGGCAGGACACGCGCACGCCGTTGGCCGCGCACCAGTCCAGGATCTCCTGGTCCGGGTCCTCGTCGCACACCCAGACGTCGTACGGGTGGGGGAAGTCCTGACGCAGCATCGCGATGAGCGTGGTGCGCGCGACGTTCCAGGGTTCGGAGGGGGCCCGGGTCACCACGAACGCTGTGCGCAGTCGCGGCACTTCGGCGGACGGGTCGAAGGTGCGCAGCCGCAGCACGACGACGACGAAGTACAGCGGCAGCAGCGACAGGTACAGCAGCAACGCGCTGTTGGCCACGAAACCGGGCCAGCCGACCCGGTGCTCCGGACGCACCCACCACTCCCAGAAGCACACAAGGGCAGCCAGCCAGCACCCGGCGAGCAGCGCCAACGTCACCCGGTCCGCTCTGCGCAGCCGGGGAATCCACGCCTTGGGGATCGGGTCGAGCGATGTGCGCGGATTGCCGAACACCGGCCCGATCGGTTGTGTGTCGAGGACGTTGCCCGACGACAGGGTCAGCAGGTGGTTTCTCATCGCCTCGTCGGTGTCCGTCGGCCGCGGACCGCGGCCGACGGCGGCGTCGGTCGCGGGGCCGGGATCCGTCTGTGTCACGAGGTCGCGGGGGTGGTGATGGGCAGTCGGCCCTCCGGGGCCGTCGCCCCGTCCTGCTGCCCGCCTCGAATCGCCGCGAGCGCAGCGGTGATGTCACCGGGCCGCTCGGCGAACCACTCGATCGTCCGACGCAGTCCCTCCTCGATTCCCACCTCGGGCACCCAGCCCAGGCGTTCCGACGCCCGGGCGATGACCGGCCGGCGACGGGCGGGATCGTCGACGGGCAGCGGATGGAACTGAATCTCGGCCCGGGATCCGGTCAGGTCGAGGACCAGTCCGGCCAGTTCGAGAACCGTCAGTTCGACGGGATTTCCGAGGTTGACCGGTCCGGGTTCGTCATGGTTCAGCATGCGGACGATCCCGCGCACCAGGTCGTCGACGTAGCAGAAACTGCGCGTCTGCTTCCCGTCGCCATAAATGGTCAACGGCTCTCCGGTAAGTGCCTGGACCACGAAACTGGAGACGACTCGACCGTCGTGCGGGCGCATCCGCGGACCGTAGGTGTTGAAGATCCGGACGATTCCCGTATTCGTTGCGCGATTCCTCCGGTAGGCTTGTGTCAGAGCCTCGGCGAACCTCTTGGCCTCGTCGTAGACGCTGCGCGGCCCGACGGGATTCACGTTGCCGAAGTACGTCTCGTCCTGAGGATGTACTTCTGGGTCTCCGTACACCTCGCTCGTGGAGGCGAGAACGAAGCGGGCGCCGTGCTGCGTAGCCAACCGAAGCGCGTTCTCCGTGCCGCGACTGCCCACCGCAAGGGTTTCCAGCGGACGTCGGAGGTAATCGGGGGGCGAGGCCGGGCTGGCCAGGTGAGCCACCGCGTCCACCGCGCCCCGCACGTCGACCGACTGGCTGACGTCACCCCGCACGAGTTCGAAAGCCGGATTTCCGATAAAGGCGGCGATGTTCGACGGGTCGCCGGTGGAGAAGTCATCAAGACATACGACCTCGTCACCACGCCGAAGGAGCGCTTCGCAGAGATGCGACCCGAGGAAACCGCCACCACCTGTCACGGCCACGCGCATGAATTCTCCTGGTGATTACCGAAGGATTCTGTCGCTCCGCCCGGCACAGGTGTAAGTGGACATTTGCCAGGGCGAGAGACGGCCTGCATCAAAGACCGTGGACTGATTGTATGAGTGCTTGCCGCTTTCTGGGAGAACAGCCGGGCCGGTTGCGCCGATCAGCCGGTATCAACGGGTAGGGGCGACCCGCCGCGCAGTCCGGCCGTTGCCGGGTGCGACGGAGGCATCATGCACGCGCGGTTTCATCCCTGGGTGTGACGGCACTCGAGTGCGGCGGACTGGCTGATCGGACCGGGCTCCACGCGGGCGTCGCCGCCCCGTCGGATCACCGCCGGGCATGCCGTGGCCGGCGCGCATCTTCCCTCCGCAGCCTGGCATGTGACTGTCCGTACGCCACTCGGCCTGCCGAGCTCCCCTGAGTCGGGGGGAACGTGACGCGGTGGTTGTTCACGTCCCGAGCGCGTGAGCGACCGTCGGTGTGGCCCTGACAGCGGCACAACGCGCGGTCCGACCGGTGCGGAAGCTGACCACCGGCGGCGTCCAGCTCACGGGCGATGACCAGGTGTGTGCGGCCGTCCGGTGAGAGGTCGGCCGCGTGCACGGCGATCACCGTGTCGACATGGCCTCCCGCCCCGGCCAGGTGCTCCACCAGGCGCTTCTCCGCCCAGCCGCGGGGGTTGGCCCGCCAGGACCGGACCGCCGACTCACGCAGGGCGGCCATCCCCGCTTCTCCCAGGACGTCCTCGTGGTCGAGCGGATCGATGTCGGTCAGGCCGTCGTCGAGGTCACCGAGCACATGACCGGCCAACCAGCGCGCGAGTTCCTCGGGGACGGGGCGTGCCGCACGGCATGCGCCGAGATGCGTGTCGGCGAGGGCCGCGCCGATCCGCCCGAGCCGGCCGTCCGAGTCGTCGACGCTCTCCGCCGCCTCGGCCAGCAACCGCATCGCCTCCCGCGCCAGGTCGACCGCGTCGGCGGCCCGGCCGGAACCGCTGAGCGCGTCGATCGCGGAGACGGCCTGCCCGGGCCTGGTCGGCATAGGCGCGGGCGTCGGAGTATTCGACGTATCCATACTGTGCGAAGGAGCCGATGTCCAGCAGGTCGCGGACGCGGGACCGGACCGCGGGGAGGTCCCCGCGGTCGCCCGCCGCCCGCAGCTCCAGGCGTCGTCGCAACTGCCGGTCCTCACCGACCTGTTCCCGCAGCACAGTGAGCAACTCGTCCCTGGACAGCGCGGACAGCCACTCGTCGAGCCCCCGCTTACGCTCCCGGGCCGCCTTCCGCTGTCGCGGCAGGCTCTCGTGCCGGGCCAGTACGGTCAGGCCGAGGGAAGACCAGGTGCTTGCGGAAGTTGCCTTCCGGACCGTACGGGCAGTCGCACTCGCCGGCCGGCCCGTCGGCCCGGTCCAGGCTCAGTTCCACCTCGTAACGCTCCGTGCCGTGGACGAACGCGGTGACCCAGCCGTCACCGACTTCGATTCCGGACACCGCGTCGAGGTACCCGAGACCGCGTTCGAAGGAACGGGTTCCGGTCAGCGCCTTGATGTCCGCCTCGGTGAGGCTGCGCATGATTCGTTCCCACCTCTGCGTGGTGCGGTCGACGCCCGTCATCTCAGGGGCCCGGGCGGAGCGAGGGGGGACGGCTTCGGCAACCGTCGCGGAGGCTCGGGCTTCGGTGCCGGTCTTCGGCGCCTCGAGTTCGGTGGCCTCTTCGAGTGGTCGAACCGTCGACCTATAGTGGGCCTCATGAGCCGTTGGAGGGAGTTGACCGGGGGTACGTCCGGAGAGCACTACGCCGCACGGTTCGCGGCCCTGGCCCGCACCGGCGAGGATGTGCACGGAGAAGCGCGGTTCTGCGCGGCTCTCGTGCCCGCCGGAGCGCGGGTGCTGGACGCCGGGTGCGGTACTGGACGGGTCATGATCCGGCTCGCGGAGCTCGGGTACGACTGTGTCGGGGTGGATCTTGACGCGTCGATGCTGGCCGTGGCGCGGCAGCAGGCGCCGGAACTGCCCTGGTTCCAGATCGACCTGGCCGAATTCGAGCCTGCCCGGGTCGGTGTCGCGGGCGGCTTCGATCTGGTCGTCGCCGCAGGCAACATCTTTCCGTTGCTCGCTCCCGGCACCGAGGCCATGGTGGTCGAGCGGCTGTCCACGGCCTTGCGTCCGGGCGGTCTGATGGTCGCCGGCTTCGGTCTGGACGAGGCCCATCTGCCCGTGCCGCCCGGCATCACGCTGCCGGAGTACGACGACTGCTGCGCCGCGGCCGGCCTCACCCTCGTCGACCGCTTCGCCACCTGGGACGCCGATCCCTACGACGGCGGCGGCTATGCCGTCAGCGTTCACCGCCGGTGAGGTGACGCGGAGCGGGCACGCGCATCGTGGTCGGAGCGGACCGGTACCGACCACGCCTTCTCGCCATACCGCGGATCGGTACCGACCACGCCTTCTCGCCACACCGTCGAGGCCGCGCATCGCCGCGGCCGGTCGCGTCGTCGACCACGGGTGATCGTCCGGGAGGCGCCGCGGGCTCGGCGTGGGATTCCCGGGCGTGGCCCGCACCCGCGCCGATGCGCCGGCGCCGGAGACGTCCGTGGCTCGGGCCCTGCACGAGACGCGGCGTGCCCCACTGCCGCCGGATCCCGGAAGGCCGGTCCTGCCGCAAGTCCCGAGATCCCGAACTGACATACCTACCGCGTAGCCGCACGTGGGCGGCGACGAACAGACGGCGCGGCCCGAAGAGCGGCACAGGCGGGTGCCCGCCGCCGGACCGCCGCGCGCTGCCGCGTCGCCACACCGGTCCACCATGAATCCCCACACCCGCCGAGGGGCGAACAAGTGCCCAATAACGTACGGTGTGATGGACGCAGCAAGCCGGGTTAGCCGTGACGGGATCGGTTGTGCAGCACGCGGCCGGCGGCGGCCCCGGCTCGTCCAGGCCGGGAGAAGAAGCAATGACAATACGCGTCCGGCAGCAGCCCAGGAGCCGCCGCACAACACTTCGCACCGGAGTCTCGCTCGCCACCCTGGTGCTCGCCGTCACCAGCTGCGGTGCATCGGTCCCCCCCGGGGCAGCGGCCGACTCCCCTCGATCCGTCGCCGCCAGTCATGGCACACGAGACCCTGGTGCTGTCAGTGCGCTGCCCAGCCGCAGCGACAACGGCGCACCCCCGGTGACCGCGAGTGCCGCCCGGTCCGCAGCCGCCTGCACCGACCGGTACTTCTCCGGCATGACCACCGCGCAACGGGTCGGACAGCTTTTCATGGGCGGCGTCTCCGCGGCCCACCCCGACCAGGCCCAGCTGCGCACTCTGCGCGACAACCATGTGGGGTCCGTCATGCTGACCGGTCGCAGCACCGCCGGTACGACGGCGACCAGGAAGCTCGTCGACGGTTTCCGAGGCCAGGCGGACCAGGTCGCCGGCCGGCGGGTCGGCCTGCTGGTCGCGACCGACCAGGAGGGCGGCCGGGTGCAGGTCCTCAACGGCCCCGGTTTCTCGACCATGCCCAGCGGGCTGACCCAGGGCGGCTGGCCGACCGCGACGCTGCGCAGCCGGGCCGCCGGATGGGCCAAGCAGCTCAAGGCCGCCGGGGTCGACCTGAACCTGGCACCGGTCGCCGACGTGGTCCCGGCCGCCCTGGGCACCCGCAACATCCCCATCGGCTCCTTCCAGCGGGAGTACGGCCACACCCCGGACACCGTGACCTCCCACACCGGTGCCTTCGCCGCCGGCTTCGCACAGTCCGGCGTGATGACCACGTTCAAGCACTTCCCCGGGCTGGGCCAGGTGATCGGCAACACCGACACCACCGCTAACGTCGTGGACTCGGTGACGACCGCCAACAGCTCCAACCTCGCGCCCTTCCGGGCCGGTATACGCGCCGGGGCACCCTTCGTGATGATCTCGTCGGCCACCTACACCAAGATCGACCCCAAGCACCTCGCGGCCTTCTCGCCGACGGTCGTCGATCACCTGCTGCGCGGCCAACTCGGCTTCAAGGGCGTCGTCATCTCGGACGACCTCGGGAACGCGGTCGCGGTACGGTCCTTCAGCCCCGGCCAGCGGGCCGTGAACTTCATCGCCGCGGGCGGGGACATGGTCCTCACGGTGCGGCCGAGCACCGTGCCCGCGATGACACAGGCCGTCCAGGCCCGGATGCGGCAGGACGCTTCGTTCCGGGCGAAGGTCGACGCCGCGGTGCGCCGGATACTCGACGCCAAGCGCAACGCGGGCCTGCTCGACTGCCGCTGAGGCATTCGGGGACGTGCACCGGCGGACCTCGGCCGCCGTGCCCGCGAGCCGAACCGTCCCCGACTGCCTGTTCGCGGATATCCGGAGAGCTCAGGAGGTGGGGCGGGCGGCACGGTGCGAAGTGCCGTGTGCCGCCACCCGTGGTCCATGGCCGCGCACGCGGCCGGGGAGACGCCGGAGCCTTCCCGTTCTCCTCGCCCTCCGGATCGGACCGAACGCGGCGGTGCCGACGTCTCAGCCGGACCGGCCCGCCGGACGCGTCCGGATCGCCTGCGTGGTCGGGTGGGCCTGGTCGGTCGGGCCGGGTGCGGGACGCCGAGGCGCCCCGGCGCGCAGGCCGTCCATGACGAGGTCCAGCAGACGGGCGGCGCGCGACTGCCAGTCGCCGTGCGGATCGAGCTGCCAGAGACCGGCGATGGCCAGGAGGAAGTCGTCCCCGGTCACGCCCGGCCGGACGGTACCGGCCTCCTCGGCCGCTCGCAGCAGGAGTTCGGCCGCGGCGGACACCGGGCTGTGCCCCGGTTTCGCCGGGCTGCCGGGGGCGCTGGTGGCCTGCCGGATCGCGTCCGCCAGGCCGGCCTTCGTCATCGCGAACCGGGCCAGGTGGTCCATCCACTCGCGCAGGGCCCGGTCGGGCTCCCGGCTCTCCAGCAACTGGACCGCGCTGTCGGCGACCTGCTGCATCTCGTGGCGGTAGACCTCCAGGACGAGCGACTCGCGATTGGGGAAGTTGCGGTAGAAGGTGGCCTGCCCGACTCCCGCCCTCTTGGCGATCAGGCTGAGCGCGACGTCCGCGGAGCGGGTCAGTTCGGCCACCGCCGCTTCCAGGATGCTCTCGCGATTGCGTTGCGCGTCCGAGCGCTTGGGCGCGTCCTTCTCCTGCCGCACTCGTCCTCCTCGCGGGTGGCGTCGCCGAGCCCGGTCTTGCTAAGCGGACAGCTGTCCGGTAGTTTTCCTGATAGCGGACAGCTGTCCGCTTATTGTCCACCATAGTGGCGGGCAGCGCTTTTCCGCCATGTGCGGTGCCCTCTTCCTGACGCCAGGCTTCTCGTCCTACGACTCCTGACCCTTCTCTTCTGCTCGTCCTCCGAATCCTCCGTCCGTCGGGTCTCCCGGCGCGCACTTCCGGATATGCGAAAGAAGCTGATCATGGACCCAGCCCTCTCGCCCACGCAGAGCGCCATCACCTTGAACATCAACGGCGAGAAGCACGCGCTGTCCGTCGACCACCGCACCACACTGCTCGACGCTCTGCGTGAGCGTCTCGATCTCACCGGTACGAAGAAGGGGTGCGACCAGGGGCAGTGCGGCGCCTGCACCGTCCTGCTCGACGGCCGCCGGACCGTGGCGTGCCTGCAGTTCGCGGTGGCCGCGGAGGGGCGCGAGATCACCACCATCGAGGGCGTGGCCGACGGCGGGCGGCTGCACCCGGTGCAGCAGGCATTCCTCGACCTCGACGGTTATCAGTGCGGTTACTGCACCCCCGGACAGATCTGCTCCGCCATCGCGGTGATCGAGGAACACGCGGCCGGCTGGCCGAGCGCCGTCACCGACGACGTAAGCCCCGAAGCGGGTCCGCCGCCGTTGACCCCCGAAGAGATCCGGGAGCGGATGAGCGGCAACCTGTGCCGCTGCGGCGCGTATGTGGCGATCGCCCAGGCGGTCGCCAGGGCGGCCGCGACACCGGCCGAGGAGGAGGCGTCCCACGGGGACCAGAAGGACCGGGAGGCCGCGGCATGAGGGAGTTCGGCTATCAGAGGGCGCACGACGTCGCGGGCGCCGTCGCGCTGCTGGGTACCGACCCGGACGCGCGCTACCTCGGAGGCGGCACCAATCTCGTCGACCTCATGAAGACCGGTGTGGAGCGGCCCGGCCGCCTCGTCGACGTGCGGGAGCTCCCCCTGGACGGGATCGAGCCGACCCAGGACGGCGGCCTGCGCATCGGCGCGACCGTCACCAACAGCGACCTGGCCGCCCACCCCGAAGTCCGCCGTCGCTACCCGGCGTTGACGCAGGCGGTGCTGGCTGGCGCCTCCGGGCAACTGCGCAACATGGCCACCGTCGGCGGCAACCTGCTCCAGCGCACCCGCTGCGGTTACTTCACCGACGTGACCAAACCGTGCAACAAGCGCGTTCCCGGCAGCGGGTGTCCCGCGATCGAGGGCGAGCACCACAATCACGCCGTCCTGGGCGCCTCCGAGCACTGCGTGGCCGTTCATCCCTCCGACATGGGGGTCGCGCTGACCGCGTTCGACGCCACCGTCTCCTACGAGACAGTCGACGGCCCCGGTTCGTTGCCCCTCGCCGACCTCTACCTGCCGGTGGAGGACACCCCGCACCGGGAGACGGCCCTGCCACCGGGCGCACTGATCACCGGAGTCACCCTGCCGCCCGCCCCGGTCGCAGCCCGCTCGCGCTACCGCAAAGTGCGCGAACGAGCCTCCTACGCGTTCGCGATCGGCTCGGTGGCCGCCGCACTCGAGGTGCGGGACGGTGTGGTGCGCGACGTGCGCCTGGGCTTCGGGGCGGTCGCGTCCCGGCCGTGGCGGGCCCGGACGGCCGAGCAGGCACTGACCGGGGCCCCGGCCGACGCCGACGCCTTCGCCGCGGCCGCGGACGCCGAGCTCGCGGCGGCCCGACCGCTGCCCCGCAACGGATACAAGGTGACCCTGATGCGCAACCTCATGGTGGCCGTGCTGACCGAACTCACCGAGGAGCCCACCCGATGACCACCGCGACGACCCGGACGACCGCGGCCGCGAAGGGCTCCGTGGGAACCGCGCACACCCGGGTGGAGGGTTACGAGAAAGTCACCGGAGCCGCCCGGTACGCGGGCGAGATCCCCTTCGCCGACCTCGCCCACGGCTGGCTGGCTCTGTCCACCGTCGCACGTGGCCGAATCCGCTCCATCGACACCGAGCCCGTCCTCCGGATGCCCGGCGTGCTCACCGTCCTGCACCACGGCAACGCTCCGCGCCTGGACACCGACTACGTCGGCATGCTGGGCGTTCCACCGGACCCCACGTGCGCCGTCTTCCAGAACGACCGGGTGGCCCACCTGGGCTGGCCGGTGGCGCTGGTCGTGGCGGAGACCTCCGAACAGGCCAGGGAAGCCGCCGAATCGCTGGTCGTGCACTACGAACAGGAGCCGCACGACGTGGCGTTCGACGCCGGGCGCCCGGACGCGTACGCCGTGGACGGGCACATGCCCGCGGTGGCACGGAAGGGCGACCTGGAGGCCGAACTCGCCGCGTCCGCCGTGGTCCTGGACGCCGAGTACACCACACCCGAAGAGCACCACAGCATGATGGAGCCGCACGCGGCGACCGCCCTGTGGGACGGCGGCAGGCTCGAGGTGATCGACTCCAACCAGGGTGCCACCTGGGTCGTGGACGAGCTCACGAGGCTGTTCTCACTCGACCCGGGCTCCGTGCGGGTGCGTTCGGAACACGTCGGCGGCGGCTTCGGCAGCAAGGGCGTGCGTGCGCACCAGGTGGCCGCGGTGATGGCCGCGACGGCACTGCAACGCCCGGTGCGCGTCGTCATGACCCGCCGCCAGATGTTCTCGCTCACCGGCTACCGGAGCCCCACCATCCAGCGGGTCCGGCTCGGCGCGGACGCGGACGGGCGGCTGCGAGCGCTGGAGCACAGCGCCGTCAATCTCACCTCGACCGTCCACGAGTTCGTCGAACACACCGCGGCCCCGGCCCGGGTGATGTACGACGCCGACGCCCACCACACCACGAACCATGTCGTACGGCTGGACGTGCCGACCCCGACGTGGATGCGCGCGCCGGGCGAGGCCCCGGGGTCGTTCGCGCTGGAGTCGGCGCTCGACGAACTCGCCGAGAAGTGCCGTCTCGACCCCATCGAACTGCGGTTGCGCAACGAACCGGAGCGGGGCCCCGTCTCCGGGCTGCCGTTCAGCGGCCGCAACCTGCCGGCCTGTTTCCGGGAGGGCGCCCGCAGGTTCGGCTGGGCGGAGCGGGATCCACGCCCCGGTCTCCGCCGTGACGGACGCTGGCTGATCGGCACCGGCACGGCCGCCGCGTCCTTCGCCGCCGGGGCCGCGCCCTCCACCGCGGTCGCCACCGCCGAGGCGGACGGCACCTTCACGGTGCGGATCGCCGCCGCCGACATCGGTACCGGCGCCCGGACCGCGCTCACCCTGATCGCCGCCGACGCCCTGGGGGTCCCACCCGGCCGGGTCCAGGTCCGGGTCGGGGACAGCGACTTCGGACCCGCGATGATCGCCGGAGGCTCCATGGGCACCCGGTCCTGGGGCTGGGCGGTCAGCGTCGCGGCCCGCGAACTGCGGGAGCGGCTGACGCTGGGTGCCGACATCCCACCGGAAGGCATCACGGTTCGGTCGGACACCACCGAAGCCATCGCCGGCCTCACGAAGAAGGAACGGCACTCTTTCGGAGCGCAGTTCGCCGAGGTCGCGGTGGACATCGCCACCGGCGAGGTACGGGTCCGCCGCATGCTCGGCATCTTCGCGGCGGGTCGGATCGTCAACCCGCTCACGGCACGTAGCCAGCTCGTCGGCGGCATGACCTGGGGCATCTCCATGGCTCTGCACGAGGAGGCGGTCCGGGACCGGGGCACGGGCGGCCTCTACGCCGCCGACCTCGCGGGCTATCACGTCGCCACGCACGCCGACGTGCCGTGTGTCGAGGCGGACTGGGTGGAGGACTCGGACCCGGATGACCCGGTCGGGATCAAGGGCATCGGGGAGGTCGGCATCGTCGGTGCCGCGGCGGCGATCGCCAACGCCGTCTGGCACGCCACCGGCGTCCGCCACCGCAGCCTCCCCATCCGGCCCGACCGCGTTCTCCAGGCGGTGACGGGAGCACCGAATGCTTGACATCACCGAGGAACTGCACCGCTGGATCGAGGCGGGCCGGGACTTCGCCGTCGCCACCGTGGTGACCGTCGGCGGCAGCGCACCGCGCGGCCCCGGCGCCGCCCTCGCCGTCGACAGCGCGGGCACGGCGATCGGCTCGGTCTCCGGTGGCTGTGTGGAAGGGGCGGTGTACGACCTGTGCGTCCAGGCCCTCCAGGACGGCGAGACGGTCCTGCAACGGTTCGGCTACAGCGACGAGGACGCCTTCGCCGTCGGACTGACCTGCGGCGGAACCATCGACGTACTGGTCACCCCGGTCCGCGCGGAATCCCCCGGGCGAGCGGTCCTTCGGGCGGCGCTGTCGGCAGCCGTCCGGCGCGAGCCGGTGGCCCTGGCCCGGGTCGTCCGTGGCCCCGCGGGTCTGCCGGGCGCCGCCCTGCTGGTCCGGCCCGACGGGACGTACCAGGGAGCGGATGAAAGCGGCCTCGCCGCAGAACCAGGGCTGGAAAGGAACGTGGCCGCCGAAGCCAGGGCCCTGCTGGAGGCCGGCCGTACCGGCACGGTGGAGCTGTCGGAGGACGGTTCTCGGTGCCCGGGCGGGCTGACGCTGCTCGTCGAGTCGAACGTGCCACCGCCGCGAATGATCGTCTTCGGGGCGGTCGACTTCGCCGCGGCCCTGGTACGGGCGGGCAAGTTCCTCGGGTACCACGTGACCGTGTGCGACGCCCGCCCCGTGTTCGCCACCCGGGCCCGTTTCCCCGAGGCCGACGACATCGTGGTCGACTGGCCGCATCGCTACCTCCGACAGACCGCGACCGACGCGCGCACCGCGCTGTGCGTGCTGACCCACGACGCCAAGTTCGACGTGCCCCTGCTGACGGTGGCCCTGCGGCTGCCGGTGGCGTTCGTCGGCGCGATGGGTTCACGCCGCACCCACGCCGACCGGGAGCGGCGGCTGCGGGAAGCGGGTCTGGGCGACCGGGAGCTGGCCCGGCTGAGGTCCCCGATCGGCCTGGACCTCGGTGCCCGGACACCGGAGGAGACCGCTCTGTCGATCGCGGCGGAGATCGTCGCGTCCCGGCGCGGGGGCACGGGCGTTCCGCTGACCGGCTCCGGCACCCCGATCCACCGTGACGGGATGGATCGGACCGGTGCTCGGGCGGCCTGAGGAACGCCGGTGCCCGGGCCGGCCGTCCGAGGAAAGCGGCACGGCGCCGGAGAGGTCTGATGGACGGGAAGGCCTCGGCGGCGGGAAGGATCGGGGGTTCGAAACGATCCCCGGTTCTCCGGCCTCCCCGGGCCGCCATGGCGAGTGCAGGGGGGCGTCATGGGACGCGCCGGATGTCAGGGGCGCGGTTCGTCGCTCCGCTCGGCGCGTTCGGCGTCCCGCTTCTTGATCCGGGCGGTCTCCTTGCGGACCTCCGCCTGAGTGGCGCGCTCCTTCTCCAGCCACTCGGGCCGGTCCTGCTTCAGCGCCTCGATCTGCTCCGTGGTGAGAGCCTCGGTCACCCCGCCGCGCGCGAGGCCGGCGATGGAGACACCCAGCTTGGCCGCGACCACCGGACGCGGGTGGGGGCCGTTGCGTCGCAGTTCCCGCAGCCACTCGGGCGGATTGGCCTGGAGTTCGTTGAGCTCGGCGCGCGAGACGACGCCCTGCTGGAACTCCGCGGGCGTGGCGGGGAGGTACACACCCAGCTTCTTCGCCGCGGTGGCGGCCTTCATGGTCTGGGCGGTCTGGTGCGACTTCATGGTGTCCAGACTATCGACCACCGGAGGAAGGTCCGACCACGGCGGGTAACCTGGCGGGGTGACAGGCTCGGAGACATCCCCCACGTTCCGGCTCGCGTACGTCCCCGGGGTGACGCCCGCCAAGTGGGTGCGGACCTGGAACGAGCGCCTGCCCGACGTCCCTCTCGCCCTCGTCCAGCTCCCGGCCGCCGAGGCGGTCGGGACGCTGCGCGACGGTGCGGCGGACGCGGGTCTCGTACGGCTGCCGGTGGACCGTACGTTCTTCAGCGCGATCCCGCTCTACACCGAGACGACGGTCGTCGTGGTGCCCAAGGACCATCTGCTGACGGCCGCGGACGAGGTGTCCGTCGAAGACCTGGCCGAGGAGGTCCTGTTCCACCCCCAGGACGACGTCATCGGCTGGGAGCAGCCGCCCGGAGAGCCGGGCTTCGAACGCCCGGCCACCACCGAGGACGCCGTCGAACTGGTGGCGGCCGGTGTGGGCCTGCTCGTCGTCCCCCAGTCGTTGGCCCGCCTGTACCACCGGAGGGACCTCACCTACCGGCCGGTCGTCGACGCGCCGCAGTCGGCCGTCGCGCTGGCGTGGCCGGAGGAGGCGACCACGGACCTGGTGGAGGAGTTCATCGGCATCGTCCGCGGCCGGACCGTCAACAGCACCCGCGGACGCCCCCGGGCCCGGACCGCGGAGCGGTCCGAGGAGAAGCGCGGTGAAGGGGCCGGCACCCGCCGGAAGCCCCCGGCGGGCCGCGGCGGCGGGGCCACCGCCGCGAAGGCCGGCTCCGGCGGCTCCCGGTCGGGCAAGGACGCCGGAGGCGCCAAGCGCGGCAAGGGCGCCAAAGGCGGCCGGAGCGGCAGGCAGGGCGGGCCGCGCCGGCGGTCCTGAACACCGTCTCCCGCACGGGCGGACCGGCTCACCGCATGAGCAGTTCGCGCAGTGCCCGCGCCACCTCCTCAGGGTCCTCCTCGGCCATGAAGTGGCCGCAGGCGACCGTGGTGTGGCGCAGGTCCGGTGCCCAGGCCCGCCACAGCGCGGCGGCGTCGTACCCGAGGGCGGCGCCCCAGTCCTGCTGCAGGACGGTGACGGGCATTCCCAGCTGGTGGCCGGCGTCCCGGTCGGCACGGTCGTGCGTCACGTCGATGCCGGCCGAGGCCCGGTAGTCCGCCACGATCGAGGGCACGGCGGCACGGGAGGCCGCGAGGTAGGCGGCGCGCACATCGGCGGGAAGGGCTTCCGGGTCCCGGGTCCAGGCGTCGAGGAAGTACCCGAAGAAGTCGTCCGCCGCGGCGGCGATCATCCGCTCGGGCAGGCCCGGCGGCTGGGCCGTCAGGTACAGGTGGAAGGCCACGGCGGCCGACACCCCGTGCAGTACGTCCCACATGTCGAGGGTGGGCAGGATGTCGAGCAGGGCGAGGTGCGTGACCCGCTCCGGGTGGTCCAGGCCCGCCCGGAAGGCCACCAGGGCGCCGCGGTCGTGCCCGGCCAGCGCGAAACGCTCGTGGCCGAGGGCACGGGCCAGCGCCACCACGTCCGCGGCCATGGTCCGCTTGGCGTACGCAGTCCCGTCGCTGTCGGCAGGTTTGTCGCTGGCGCCGTATCCGCGCAGGTCAGGGCAGATCACGGTGTGGTCGGCCGCGAGGTCGGCGGCCACGTGCCGCCACATCAGGTGGGTCTGTGGGAAACCGTGCAGCAGAACGACGGGCGTACCCGAACCGCCCACGGCCGTGGTCAGTTCGACTCCGTCGGCGACGGGAACACGACGCGGCTCGAAGCCGGGAATGCCGAGTGTCATCTGCGATGCCTTTCGTACGCGGGGCCGGCCGGATCAGCCGGTGGCACCGAGCCTGCCGCGGCCGAATCAGCGGACAATCAGCACGGGGATCAGCACCGTGTCCGGCCGACGTGCGGACGCCGGGCCGGTGCCGGTCGGGCGAGGAGAGGACGGTAGGCGATGACCGGGGTCCGGTTCGGCGTGCTCGGCCCGGTGGTGGCCGAGGGCGGCGACGGCCCGCTGGATCTGAAGGGACCGCGGCACCGGGCCGTGCTGGCCCGGCTGATCGTGGCTCGCCGTCGCGTCGTCCCGGTCGCCCGGCTCGTCGCGGACCTGTGGGCGGAGCCGCCGGCGGGAGCCGTCGGCGCGGTGCAGACGTTCGTCGCCGCGCTGCGCCGTGCCCTGGAACCGGACCGCCCGCCCCGAGCCCCCGCCCGCCTGCTGGTCACCGAGGGTCCTGGATACGCGCTGCGGGCCGCCCCTGACCAGGTGGACGCCTGGCGGTTCGAGACGGCGATGACCGATGCGGCCCGCCTCCCGCCGGAGAAGGCGCTCGGCCGGCTCGAGGAGGCCCTGGCGTGGTGGCGGGGCCCCGCCTACGCCGAGTTCGCCTACGAGGACTGGACCCGCGCCGAGCGCGCCCGGCTGGCGGAACTGAGGCTGCGCGCCGAGGAACAGCGGGCCGGGACCCGGCTCGAACTGGGTCGCGCCGCCGAGGCGGTGCCGGATCTGGAGGCCCACGTCACCGATCATCCGTGGCGTGAGGAGGCATGGCGGCTGCTCGCCCTCGCGCTGTACCGCACCGGCCGCCAGGGTGACGCCCTCGCCGTGCTCCGCCGCGCGCGGACCACCCTCGTCGAACAGCTCGGTGTGGACCCCGGCCCCGGACTGCGCCGTCTGGAGGCGGACGTGCTCGCCCACAGCCCCGGCCTGGAGCCGGACTCGAACGCCGCGGCGAGCCTGTGGAACCGCGCCGCACAGGCGTACGACCGCGCCGTCGCCGCCGGGTCCCGCGCCCGGCTGGAGTCCACGGTGGGACTGCTGCGGGGCCTCGCCCTGACCGGCGGCGGCGGACTGGCCGCCGCCCGGGAGCAGCGGACCGCGGTGGTCGACGCCGCGGAGGAACTGGGCGATCCCGCGCTGACCGCCCGGATCATCGGCGGCTACGACGTGCCCGCGATCTGGACCCGGAGCGACGATCCGCAGGCGGCCCGCCGGATCGTCGCCGCGGCCGAGCGCACCCTCGCCGCGCTGCCGTCGGCGTCCGTGTACGACACCGACCGCTGCCGTCTGCTGGCCACCGTGGCCCTGGAGACCCGCGGCATCCGGTCGCCGCGCGGGCCGCGGGCCGCGGACGGCGCCGAGGCGCTGGCCCGCCGGCTCGACGATCCGGCGCTGCTCGCCTTCGCCCTCAACGGCCGCTTCATGCAGTCCTGCACGCGCGCGGGGCTCGCCCCCCGGCGGGATGCGATCGGCGGCGCACTGGTGGCGTTGTCGACGCGGCACGGGCTGGTGTCGTACGAGGTGCTGGGCCACCTCGTACGGATGCAGGCCCGCGCCGCCCTCGGCGACGCCGACGGAGCGCGGGCGCACGCCGTCGCCGCCGATCGCCTCGGCGAGCGCCATGAACGCCCGCTGGTGGGGGTGTTCACCGGCTGGTACCGCGCGATGGAGGCCGGGAACGAGGAGGCCGTGCGGTCCGCCGCCGCGCTTCTGGACGGCGCCGGCATGCCGGGCCTGGCGGACGGACTGCTCCCGCTGGCGCTGCTGTGCCTGCGCCTGGCGGGCCGGCCCGGGGCCGCCGCCGAAGCGGCCGAGACCGTCGACCCGGACGCGGACTGGGGTCCGTACCGTCCTTGGATCCTTCCCTTCGCCCTGCTGGGCGCCGGACGCCGCGCCAGGGCCCGGGCGGCTCTGGCCGCCGCGCCCGAGCCGCCCGCGGACCTCCTGTACGAGGCCTTGTGCTGCCTGGAGGCGGCGGTCGCCCTGGAACTCGGTGACCGGGCCGCGCTGGAACGGGCCCTCGCGCGGCTGCGGCCGGCCGCGGGAGAGCTGGCGGGGGCGGGCAGCGCCCTGGTCACCCTCGGACCGGTCGCCCGATGGCTGGCGGAGATCGACGCCGCGCTGCCGTCTGCGACGCCGTCGTGATGTCGTGCCGCGACGTGGCGGTCGCCCTGTTGTCGTGACGTCGTGGAGCGACGGTGCGGGTGGCACCTGTCGTCGTGGCGTCATACCGCGACCGCGACGGTTGCCCCTGTTGTCGTGGCCACGTAGAGAAGAGGCCGCACTTGTCGTGGTGACACGTCGTGGAGCGACTACGGAGGTCGCCTCCCGTCGTCGTGGCGTCGTACCGCGGCCGCCCGGGTGGCACCGGGACAGCCGGGGAGGCGGCACCGTCAGGCGGCGTCGCACCGCGTCCGGAAGCCGTCGGACCGCGCCCGGGGCCCCGTCCGCGGTTCACTTCCCCGCGTTCCGGCCGATCGACTCCACGAGCGGCAGCAGCCGGTGCGGGACACGTTCGCGCAGCGCCACCTCGGTGCGGGTGCGCACCACGCCCGGCAGGCTGATGAGCTTCTGGATGACGTCCTCCAGGTGGGCGTTGTCACGCGCCACCACCCGGGTGAGGAGATCGCCGCCGCCGGTGATGGAGAACGCCTCGACGATCTCCGGGACCGTGGCCAGCGCGCCACCGACGTCGTCCAGATGGCCCTGGGTCACCTCGATGTGCACGAACGCGAGCACCGGGTGGCCGAGCGCGGCGGGGGAGAGGACCGGGCCGGTGCCGGTGATCACGCCGTCCCGTTCCAGGCGGTCCAGGCGGGCCTGCAGCGTGCCGCGGGCGATGCCGAGGAGGCGGGCGTACTCGCGCACGCTGGTGCGCGGCTGTTCGAGCAGCAGGCGCAGGATGCGGGTGTCGAGTTCGTCCACGGCCATGACGGCACCGGCCTCCCAGTGGGTGCTTCGATCTACGTCGACTGTACCAATGGCTCAACGGAGGCCAATCGGACTGGGCCAGAGAACCTCGTCCATTGGCTCGCGACCGGCGTGGATTCCGACCTTGAGGTTGGGCCAATGGACCAGTGCAACCCGGGTCACTTGAGCCAGGAACCCAGAGGATGCTGTGATGGACACGTCGATGGCGCTGCGGGTCCCCGCGGCGCCTTTTCCATGCCGGCGTCCGGATGTCCGCGCGCCCGGCGCGTTCGGCGTGCTGCGACGCCTTGCACACTCCGAGGGGGAGGTCACTGGTGCTGAAGACGATGTTCGTCGCCGCGGACCCGGGGCGGACGCGACTGCGCTTCGCGGCCCGGGCGGTGCTCGGCATCGGCCTGGCGGTCCTGGTGTGCGCTCTGGCCGGGCACTCCCTCACGGGTGCCGTCACCGGCGGGCTCGCCGCGCTGCTGGCCCTGTTCACCGTCGCCGACCCCACGGTCCGCGGCCAGGCCGTCACCACCGCTCTGCTGCCGGTCGCCGGTCTGCCGGTGCTGGCCGCCGCGGCCGGACTGCACGAGCATCCCCTGGCCCGGGACCTCGCCTTCCTCGCCGTGGTCGGCGCGGGGGTGTACGCCCGCCGCTGGGGGCCGCGCGGTCACAGCCTCGGCGTGTTCGCGTTCATGACCTTCTTCGTGGCCCAGTTCCTGCACGCCACCACCGGTCAGCTGCCCGAGCTGTCCGCGGCCGTCGTCCTGTCCGTGCTCAGCGCGGCGGCGGTCCGGTTCGGGCTGTGGTGCTACGAGCGCAGGCCCGCCCCGGCCGCCGCTCCCGTGGCACCGGTCGGCGGCACCGGACTGATCCGGGTGACCACCCGGCAGGCCGTGCAGGCGACCGCCGGCGCCGGCTTCGCGCTCTTCGTGGGCCAGCTGATGTCCGGACAGCGCTGGTACTGGGCGGTCGGCGCCACCTGGTGGGTCTTCGTGAACACCGCCTCGCGCGGCGAGACCCTGGTGCGCGGTTTCCGCCGTGTCCTCGGCACGGTGCTGGGCATCGGCCTCGGTGTCCTCCTGGTCGCCCCCCTGCACGGGGAGGCGCTGCCCACGGCCCTGCTCGTCGCCCTGTCCGTCTTCGGCATCTTCTACACAGCCGCCGTGTCCTACACCTGGATGATGCTGTGGGTCACGCTGCTCGCGGAATCGCTCTACGGCCTCCTCGGTGTGCTGACCCCCGACCTGCTCGCCCTGCGGCTCGGGGAGACCGCCGTCGGCGCGCTCGGCGCCTGGCTGGCCGTCCTGTTCGTGCTGCCGGTCACCACCCATGCCGTGACCGACGCCTGGATTCAGCGCGCCCTGCGCTGCGTCCACGCCTGCACGGGCGAAGCGGCCGCCCGGCTCGCGGGGGCGGCGCAGGCCGACCCGGCCCCCCGCGTGGCCGAACTGGAACAGCTGCTCGGCCGCGTACGTCTCTCCGTCGCCCCGCTCGTGCACCCGCTCAACCCGATGCTCGGCCGCAAACGGCGGGCGAGGCGGGTGCTCTCCCTGCTCGACGACTGCGCCCGCGAGATCCGTGGCCTCGTCGCGGTCGCCGCCGACCCGGAGGCCTCGCACGACGCGCGTCTGGCCGCCGCCTGCTGGCGGGTGGAGGCCGCGGTGGAGGCACTCACCGACGGCGGCGGCGAACCGGTGACCGCCGTCGCCGCCGGGCCGGCCGCGGACGGCGGCGCGCTCGTTCACCTGCACGGCCTGGAACGGGCGCTGGCGGAGCTGTCCGCGCCCCTGCGCGCGTCGTCCGGATCACCCCTGGTCGGGGCCTGGGCCCAGCAACCGTGACGGGAACACACCGCATCTTGGTCTAGACCGCACATGATCGACTGCTACCGTCAGCCGCAACGGGTCGACTGAGAGGGGACAGCGGTGGCGGACGGCGGCAGGCGGCGACAGCGGGCATTCATCGGATCGTTCACGGCGGCGGGCGGCCCCGGCGTCGTCACCGCGGCCGTGGCCGAGCACAGCGGGGCGCTGACCGTGCTGAGCAGCGCGGACGGCGTTCTCGACCCGTCCTACCTGGCCCTGTCGCCCGACGGTGCCACGCTCTACGCGGTCAGCGAGACAGCCGAGGGCGCGGTGGCCGCCTTCCGGGTGAAGGGGGAGACGATCGAGCTCACCGGCCCGCCCGTGCCGGTCGGCGGGAACGGACCCACCCACCTGAGCCTGTTCGCCGGACACGTCCTCACCGCCAACTACGGCTCCGGCAGCGTCAGCGCGGTACCCGTCCTGGCCGACGGGCGCCTCGCGCACACGCCCTCCGACCTGCTGCGGCACAGCGGCTCCGGCCCGCACGAACGCCGCCAGCGGGCCCCGCACGCGCACCAGGTGCAACCCGACCCGAGCGGTCGCTGGGCCGTCAGCGTCGATCTGGGCACGGACTCGGTGCGGGTGTGCACGCTGACGGACGGCAGGCTCGGACTGCACCGGGAGATCGCGCTCCGCCCCGGCTCCGGCCCCCGCCACCTGGTCTTCCACCCGAACGGCCACCACGCCTACGTCGTCAACGAACTCACGCCCACCGTCACCGTCTGCCGCTGGGACCCCGCGACGGGTTCCCTCAGGCCGCTGGCCGAGATTCCGGTCCTGCCCGACACGCCGGCCGGCGACGCCTATCCCTCGGGTGTGGTGGTCGCACCGGACGGCCGGTTCCTGTGGACGGCCACCCGCGGCGAGGACGTGCTGTCCGTGTTCGCAGTCGAGACGGACGGGGAGCGGCTGGAGCTGGTCGGGACGGTGCCGTGCGGCGGCCACTGGCCGCGCGCGCTCGCCCTGTCAGGCGGCTTCCTCTACGTCGCGAACGAGCGCTCCGGAGACGTCACCTGGTTCACCGTGGACCCGGGGACCGGGCTCCCGGAGCGGGCCGGCGCGGTGGGGGTGGCGGCGGCCTCCTGTGTGATCTTCGGCTGAACGCCTCGGAAGGACCGGTGCGTCGGGCAGCAGGGCCGCCGGACAGGCCGGTGCGCCGGGGAGCGGGGCCGCCGGGCGGACCGGTCGTGAGGCGAAGGGCCCGCCCCGTCTGTGCGGTGCGGGCCCTTCGCCGTCGTCGTGCGCTCGTGCGGTCCGGTCAGTGGACCGGCGCGCCCTGCGGCTGCTGCGGGGCGATGCCCAGGGCCGTCGTGTACTTGGCCAGGGCGAGCTTGCCGATCGCCGGGTAGGCGCCGAGAGCCTCCGCGGCGGCGCAGTCCGCCTCCTTGGCGGCCGCCTCGACCAGCTCGGCGTCGATCTCCGGGCCGATCAGGTACGGCGCCAGGGCGAGCTGACCGGAGCCGGAGGAACGCAGCTGCTCGGCGACCCCCGAGATCGAGCCCTCCTGGTCCAGGGCGGCGGCCATCACCGGGACGGCGAGGCGGGCGGCGAGCAGCATGCCGGTGATCCCGGCGGCCTGCACGGCCTCCTCGCCGCCGACCGCGGCGAGGATGATGCCGTCCGCCGCGGTCGCCACGGTGAACAGGCGGGCGCGGTCCGCGCGGGCCAGACCGGCCTCCGACAGCCGCACGTGCAGCGCCTCCGCGAGCAGCGGGTGCGGGCCGAGCACATCCGTCAGCTCGGCCGCGACCCGGCTGTCCATGACGGCCTGGCGGATCCGGCGCAGCAGCGCGTTGTCCGGACCGGCCAGCAGCGGTACGACGACCGCGACCGGGCCCTCGGGCTCCTTGGTGTCGAGGCCGGCGGCGAGGGCCTGCTCGTAGCGGGCGGTCCGCTCGTCGGCAGCCCGGGCCAGAACGGTCTGCAGCGTCGGGAACTCCGAGTCGTCACCGTCCAGGTACCCGATCAGGGCGTCGAGGCCGGGCAGCTCGGAACGGGCGATGCTCACGACCTCCTCGGCGAGGCCGCGCGTGGCGGTGCCCGGCGTGCCCGGCACCGCGAGGACGAGCGCGGGCGCGCCCTCGGGAGCCGCCAGCGGTTCGGGTCGGCGGTGCCGTCCGGGCTGGCGGGGGCGCGGCATTCGTACTGGCAGGCCGGACGCGGGCCCAGTGGGGGAGCTCATGGCGCCGCATGTTACTGGCTTTCGAGGTCCCCCTGTTCGGGGAGGGTGCGGGTGAGCGGTTTCCGTCCGGTTTTGTCTGATGGGTTACGTACCTATCGCGGTCGATCGATGTGTGCAAGCGACTCCAATGCGACAAAACGCCCAGGACATCGACGCACTTGTCCGACGCATGGTCCACACATGCGGATGTGAGGGACCAATCGGAGGATCAATCCCCTTGTGCCGGTGGGACGTACAGCATCTTTTCGTCATGCGGCAGGGCGAGGGCGCCCGCCGCCAGGTCGACCGCCATGCGCACGGAGCCGTGCAGCGGGTCGCCCTCGGCCGTGACGCGCCGCGCGTGCGGCAGCCGTGCGGCCAGCTCCTCCGCCAGCGGCACGAGGAGCGGGTCGCCCATCCGGAACAGGCCGCCGGTGGGGGCGATCAGCGGCTCTCCCGTCGGCGGGCACACGGCCGCGGCCGACTCGGCCATGTGCCGGGCCGCCGAGCGCAGCACGCCCGCCGCCACCGGGTCGGTGGGGGCGCAGGCGGCCACCTGGGGCGCGAAGGAGGCCAGGACCGCCGCGCGGTCGGCACGCGGGTAGAGCCTGCCGGGAAGTCCGGGCATCGGCCCGAACGCCTCCTCGGCGCGGACCAGCAGCGCCGGGGAACCGCCGTCGCGCCCGTCGTGGGCCCGCAGCGCTGCCTCCAGCCCGGCCCGCCCGATCCACGCCCCGCTGCCGCAGTCGCCCAGCAGATGACCCCAGCCGTCGGCGCGGCGCCAGCCGGCCAGGTCGGTGCCGACCGCGATCAGTCCCGTCCCGGCGGCGATCACCGCGCCCGGCCGCGGCCCCAGGGCGCCGGCGTAGGCGGTGACGGCATCGGCGGCCAGCGCGACCGAGCGCACCCCGAGTTCCCGTGCCAGCGCGCCGGGCAGTTCCGCGCGCAGGGCGTCGCCGAGGGTGGCGAATCCGGCGGCTCCGACGACGGCGGCCGTCAGCCGCTCCACCCCGGCCTCTTCGGACAATTCCCGGGCCATGGGCACCAGCTGTGTCATGAGGTGCCCGGCGTCGATGCCCCGGGAGCCGGTGCGCACCGGCTCCGCGGAGCGTCGTTCGGCCAGCGGCCCGCGGCCGGGAACGCCGACGACGGCCCGGACGCCGGATCCGCCGGAGTCGACGGCGAGGAAGCCCGCCGTGCCGGTCGCCGAACGGCCCGTCACGGCAGGCGCCAGTCCACTGGTTGTCCGCCCTGCCTGGTCAGCAGGTCGTTGGCACGGCTGAACGGGCGGGAGCCGAAGAAACCGCGGTCGGCCGACATGGGGGAGGGATGGGCGGACTCCACCGAGGGCAGATCGCCCAGCAGTGGACGGAGATTGCGCGCGTCGCGGCCCCACAGGATCGACACCAGCGGCTTGCCGCGTGCCGCCAGCGCGCGTATCGCCTGCTCGGTGACCTCCTCCCAGCCCTTGCCGCGGTGGGCGGCCGGCCTGCGCGGGGCGGTGGTGAGCGCCCTGTTGAGCAGCAGCACGCCCTGCCGGGTCCAGGGCGTCAGATCGCCGCTGGACGGCTGGGGCAGCCCCAGGTCGCTGTTGAGTTCCCGGTAGATGTTGACGAGGCTGCCGGGCAGCGGGCGCACCTCGGGCGCCACCGAGAACGACAGCCCCACCGCGTGCCCCGGAGTCGGATACGGGTCCTGCCCGACGATCAGGACGCGTACGTCGTCGAAGGGCTGCTGGAAGGCCCGCAGGACGTTCGCCCCGGCCGGGAGGTAGGTGCGTCCCGCGGCGATCTCCGCGCGCAGGAAGTCGCCCATCCGGGCGATGCTTTCGGCCACGGGTTCCAGGGCCTTCGCCCAGCCCGGCTCGACGATCTCATGCAACGGTCGTGGTGCCACGGGCGTCACCCTACTGCCGCGCCCGGGGCGTTGATCAAGCGGTTGCCGTACGGCGGCCGAGGACGACCGGACCGGCGCGGTCGCCACGCGGTGCGGACCGAGGGCCGTCGACGTCGTCAACCGATCACCGCCGCGCGCACGCACAGGACGTCGGGCAGGTGCGCGGCCAACTGCCGCCAGCTGTCGCCGTCGTCCGCCGAGGCGTACACCTCGCCGTTGCGGTTGCCGAAGTAGACGCCCGCCGGATCGGCGTCGTCGGTGCACAGCGCGTCGCGCAACACGGTGCCGTAGTGCTCCTCCTGAGGCAGTCCCGCGGCAAGCGGCTCCCAGGTCCTGCCCGCGTCCGCGGTGCGGAACACCCGGCAGCGGTGGCCGGCGGGCACCCGGTCGGCGTCGGCGTTGATGGGGAAGACGTACGCCGTGCCGCCCCGGTGCGGATGCGCGGCCGCCGCGAAGCCGAACGTCGACGGCAGGTCCTCGCCGATGTCCGTCCAGTGCGCGCCCCCGTCGTCGCTGCGGTACACGCCCCAGTGGTTCTGCAGGTACAGGCGGTCGGGGTCGACCGGGTCCTGGGCGACCTTGTGGACGCACTGGCCGAACTCCGGGTTCGGATCCGGCAGGAACACCGCGGAGACCCCGGAGTTCGCGGGGGTCCAGCTCGCGCCTCCGTCGGACGTGCGGAACACCCCGGCGGCGGACACGGCGACCGTGACGGCCCTGGGGTCGCGACGGTCCGTCACCACGGTGTGCAGGCCCTCGCCGCCACCGCCCGGCACCCACTTCGAGCGCGTGGGGTGCTCCCACAGCGGGCGCACCAGCTCGAAGCTCTCACCGCGGTCCTCGGACCGGTACAGCGCGGCCGGTTCGGTGCCCGCGTACACCACGTCCGGCTCCGCCGCCGGGTGAAGCTGCCACACCCGCTCCAGCGAGGCGCCCGTGTCCTTGGGGAACTTCACCGCCGGCCGGGCCGGTTCGGTCCAGGTGCGGCCCAGGTCGTCGGAGTGGAAGACCGACGGGCCCCAGTGCGCGCTGTCGCCGCCGGCCAGCAGCCGGGGGACGCTGCCGCGGGTGTCGACGGCGACCGAGTACACGGCCTGGGCGTTGAAGTGGGGACTGTCGTCGAACTCCCAGGCGTCACCTCGCCGGCGTCCGATGAACAGACCCTTGCGGGTGCCCACGGCGAGCAGTACCTCGGTCATGCCGATCACCTCCGCGACATCGGTGTCCGGACGTATCCGTCCGGACAACGGTCAGTGTGCACCCCACCACCGACAGTCACCCCCGACGCGTCGTCCTCGCAGGTCGGACCGGCTCGGTCGGCGCACCGCACGGCCGTGGAGGGGGAGCCGCCGCGGCGCAGCGCACCCGGCCGCGACGGCCGCTCCGGCCTCGTCGCCCGGCTCCCGGCCCGACGCCGGGGCCCATGGGGCCGCCACGCCGGGGAACCCGGCACGCACACCGGCGAGCCGTCCCGCGCACGGGAGGGCGGTCCGGGACGCCCACGCGTTCGTGAGAGAGGATGCCCTCGATGGTTCGTGGCCCCAAGGCGTGGTCGTGGCGGTGGCGTCGCAATCCGCTCAGGCGCCGCGCCGACACGGTGGAGGCGTGGGTCGTGCTCTGCGCCTGGCTGCTCGCCGTCGTCGCCGGGGCGCTCGCCGGCTGGACGGCCGTCCGGGAGGTGGAGCGCGGGGTGGCCCGGGAACGCCTCGACCGCCGGCCCACGGCGGCTGTGGTGGCCCAGCGGGCTCCGGGCCAGGGCCCCGTTGTCTCCGGCAGGTCCGGCAACGCCGCCGCCGACGAGGAGACGGGCCGCGGACCGGGCGGCGGCGCCTCGGTCTGGGCGAAGGTGCGCTGGACCGCGTCCGACGGCTCGGCGCGCGACGGCCGGGCCCGGGTCGCACCGGGCACCCCAGCGGGCGCCGCGGTCACCGTGTGGACCGATCCGCGAGGACGGCCGGTGGCCCGGCCGCCGACGGCCGGCCAGGCCCGCACCCGCTCCCTGGTGATGGGCGGCCTGGCCGGAGTGGGCGCCGCCGCCGTCCCCCTCGCCTGCGGCCGCCGCCTGCGCGGCCGCCTGGAACGCCGGCGCATGGACCAGTGGGACGCCGAGTGGGCCCGCTTCGACCCGCCGTGGGGCCGCAGGACTCGGTGAGCCGGGGCGCCGTCCCGCCCAGCGCCCCCTCTACCCCAGGCCCGGCAGCGCCCGCCCGAGGATCGCGCCGAGGTCCGCGCTGTCCGTCAGCGTGCCGAAGGCGTGCCCCCAGTCGCCGCCCAGCCGGGTCGCGCAGAAGGCGTCGGCGACGGCGGGCGGGGCGTGGCGGACCAGGAGGGAGGCCTGGAGGGCCAGCGCCATCAGTTCCACCAGGCGGCGCGCACCGACCGGAGAGGCCTCGCCGAGACCGTTCTCGAGCCGGGTCACGGCCGCGTCCAGGCGGGCGTCGGCGCCACGGGCCAGGGCGAGTTCGGCGAACAGCGCCTCGGCGGCCCCGTGCTCACGGCCGAGCGCGCGCAGCACGTCCAGGGCGTTGACGTTGCCCGACCCCTCCCAGATCGACAGCAGCGGGGCCTCGCGGTAGTGCCGGGGCATCCCGGACTCCTCGACGTAGCCGTTGCCGCCCAGGCACTCCAGGGCCTCCGCGGTGAAGGCCGGGCCCCGTTTGGTGACCCAGTACTTGCCGGCGGCGGTCGCGATCCGCCGGAACGCCGTCTCCGACTCCGTCAGGCCGCCGCCCTCGCCGCGCACCGCCCGGTCGGCCGCGCCGGCCAGCCGCAGCGTGAGCGTCGTGGCCGCCTCGGACTCCAGTGCCAGATCGGCCAGCACGTTGCGCATGAGCGGCTGGTCGGCCAGCCGCGCGCCGAAGGCCCTGCGGTGAAGTGCGTGGTGGCCCGCCTCGACGAGCGTCTTGCGCATCAGCGCCGCCGACATCATCACGCAGTCCAGACGGGTGCAGTTGACCATCTCGATGATCGTCTTCACGCCCCGTCCCTCGGGGCCGACCAGCCAGGCCACGGTCCCGTCGAACTCGGGTTCGCTGGAGGCGTTGGACCGGTTGCCCAGCTTGTCCTTCAGGCGTTGGATGCGGAAGGCGTTGCGGCTGCCGTCGGGCAGGACGCGCGGCACGAGGAAGCAGGAGAGCCCGCCCGGCGCCTGCGCCAGCACCAGGAAGACGTCGCACATGGGCGCGGAGGTGAACCACTTGTGCCCGCGCAGGGTGTACACGCCGGGCTCGGCGGTCGGTGTGGCCGCCGTCGTGTTCGTCCGCACGTCCGAGCCACCCTGCTTCTCGGTCATGCCCATGCCCGCCAGCAGCCCCGGCTTCCCGGTCGGCACCCGCAAGCCGGGTTCGTAGACCCGGCTGGTCAGCAGCGGCTCGTAGACGGCGGCGAGATCGGGCTGAGCGCGCAGCGCGGGCACGGCGGCGTACGTCATCGACGTCGGACAGCCGTGCCCGGCGTCGGTGTGCCCCCACACCAGTCCGCTCGCCGTACGGGCCACATGGGCGCCGGGCCGTTCGTCCGCCCATGGCGCGCCGGCCAGCCCCTCGGCCACGGCCGTCCGCAACAGGTGGTGCCAGGCGGGGTGGAAGTCGACCTCGTCGATCCGGTTGCCGTACCGGTCGTGGGTGCGCAGTTCCGGCTCGTGCCTGTTGGCCTGCTCGGCCCACTCCTGCGCCTCCGCGCTCCCGGCCCGCAGCCCGAGCCGCCGTACGCCCTCCTCGGCCCATGCGGCGCCTTCCCGGCGCAGGCCCTCCAGCAGGGCCGCGTCCTCGGACGCGTCATAAGGGGTCAGCGGCGGGGCCTGATTGGTCACGTCGTGCGTGGCGGAGCGCGCGGACGGCTCCTGCCGCTCCTGCGGCGACCGCGGCCGGTCCGGCCGCTGTCGAGGCGTGCGCTGGTCCTGCTGCCCGTGCGCGAGTTCCGAGGCCATGCAGCAAGTGTTGCACTTGATCTGCGGCCGCAGCAACATTGCAACAAGCCCGCCTCCGTACAGTACGTGACCATGAACGCCTCCGAGGAGCCCGCCGCGGTGGACCTGCGCCCGCTGTCCGCGCGGTCCGTCGTCCTGAGCCTGCTGCTGGGCACGCACCCGCCCGAGCTGCCGGTCAAGGACCTCGTGCGGGCCGTCGCACCCTTCGGGGTCGGCGGTTCCACCCTGCGGGCCGCGCTCAGCCGGATGGTGGCCGCGGGCGACCTGCGGCGCGCTGACGGTGTCTACGGTCTGAGCGACCGCCTGCTGGAGCGTCAGCGCCGCCAGGACGCGGCCCTGCACCCGGAGACCCGCCGGTGGGACGGGGAGTGGGAGATGGCGGTGGTCACGGCCACCGGCCGCGGACCCGCCGAACGCGCCGCGCTGCGTGCCCGGCTGACGGCCCTGCGGCTCGGCGAGCTCCGCGAGGGCGTCTGGCTGCGCCCGGCCAACCTGCGCCGCCCCTGGCCCGGTGACCTCGACGAGGTGGTCAGGCGCTTCACCGCCCGGCCCGACGAATCCGCCCAGGACCTGGCCGCACGCCTGTGGCCGGTCGAGGAGTGGGCGGCGACCGCGCGGGCCCTGCTCACCCATGTGGCGCGCACGGACGGGCCTGCCGGCCGCTTCATCGCCCTCGCCGCCGTCGTACGGCATCTGCTGGCCGACCCCGTGCTGCCCCCGGTCCTCCTGCCCGGCCGATGGCCGGGCCCGGCGCTGCGCGCCGCCTACACCCGCCACGGGCGGGAGCTGACCGAGGAGATGCTGGGGCGCGCCAGGGACGGGGCGGTGCGCCCCTCCGGCGCGCGGTGAGGGCGGCCGCGCCGCGGGCGGGCGCCCCCACCGCGCCCGGCATCACTTGTAGGTGATGTCGGAGGCCGCGTACCTGCAGTACGTGCCGTCGGCGTCCGAGCCGTTCTTGCTCGGCTCCTTGCCCGTGTTGTTCCCGGTGTACTTCTGGCAGGGGACGATCTTCCTGCCGGAGTCCCCCACGACGGTGATCTTCCTCAGGGTGGCGCTGTCGCCGTAGTTGGTGTTGATGCCGACGATCCGGCCGCCCTTGTAGGTCGCCTCGATGGTGTCGAGGTTGATCGTCCGTTTGTACTGCGTCCTGCAGTTGCCGCAGGACCGGACGAAGGTGCCGAAGTTCCGCACCGCGAAGTCCGAGACGTTGAGCGTCCCCGCCCCGTTGAACTGGAAGACCTTGTCGTCGGCCTCCTTCGCGCCGCCGCCCGAGACGGTGTAGACGTTGGACGAGGAGGAGCCCAGGAAGGTCGCCGCGTCCTCGCCGACATCCTCCCACCAGACGTTCTGCAGGGTGCAACTGCCAAGGCAGTGGACGCCGTCGGCGGCCGGGGAGCCGATGACGACGTTCTTCAGGACGGCGCCGGGGGCGAGTTCGAGGAGCGGCCCCTGGTCCTCGTCCTGGCTGCCGGTGCCCAGGTCACCGCTGCCGTAGAGGCGCTTCATCCCGTAGTCCTTGGTTCCGGAGACCGAGATGGTGGAGGTGACCGCCTGGCTGCCGTTGGCGGTGGGCCAGGTGGCGGCGCTCGCGGGGGAGACGCTTGCAGTCATGATCATGCCAAGCAAGAGGCCGAGTGCGGTCGGCGCGCCGGTCGGCGCGTGTCGTGGGGGGCGCCGACGTGCGGTGGGAGTCGTGTCCGGATTCACTCTGTTCCTTCTTCCGCTCGGTCGAGTGTGCCGTGCCGGTCCGTGGGACGTGCCGGTCCGTGGGACGTGCCGGTTCGTGGGACGTGCCGGTCCGTGGGACGCCTGGCGGGGTCAGAGCTTTCCGGCGCCCGCTCCCGCCGTCACCGAGGCGACGACGCCCGAGGCGGGTTCGGCGCTGTAGCCGTAGGGCGGGCTGGTGAAGGTGCCCACCTGCGAGATCTCGGTGGCGGCCCCGCCGAGGTCGTTGCCGCGCAGCACGGCGTAGCCGTCCTGCTTGCTGTCCCGGCTGGTGGTGACGGCGACCTGGGTACCGCGGAAGACGTTGTTCTCGACGAGCATCTGGGCGCCCATGCGCGAGTGCACGGCGGTCTCCGCGCCCACGACGTAGTTGTCGTAGAAGTGCCCGGTACCGAAGCGCAGGCTGGGGATGCGCGAGTTGACGTTGTCGAACCAGTTGTGGTGGTACGTCACCCGCAGGCGCCCGGTGTCCTCGCTCGCGTTGCTGTCGCTGTGCCCGACCAGGGAGCCCTTGTAATGGTCCTTGAAGGTGTTCCAGGACACCGTGACGTAGTCGGAGGCGTGCGTGATGTCGACCAGGCCGTCGTAGTAGTCCTTGCCGTGGTCGCGGTCGGACATCAGGGAGTTGTGGTCGATCCACACCTTCGTCGACGCCTGGACGGTGATCGCGTCCGTCTTGACCGCCTTGCTGATGACGAGGTTGCGGATGACGACGTTGCTGACCTTCTTCAGCCGCAGCCCGCCGCCGGTGAAACCGGAGGACGGGCCGACGCCCAGCACCGTGGTGTTGGAGCCGACGTCCACCTGGCCGCTCAGCGGGATCAGCCCGTTGACCCTGACCACCTTCGCCGTGCCGCCGGCGACGGCCGACTTGAAGGCGTCGAGCGTCGAGACGGTCACCGCCGAGGCGCTGCCGCCGCCGGTCGTCCCGGCGCCGAACCCGACCGGGGCGCTCTCGGCGGCCCCGGCCGGCTGAGGCAGGGCGAGCACGGCGACGGTGGCGGCCACCGCCGCCGCGAGTGCCGACCTTCGTGTGTGTGTGCGTGGGGGGCTGGTGCGCATGCGGGTGCGTCCCTTCGGGAGAGGTGATGGTCGTGTACGTACGTGAACGACGTGCAAGGAGGAGAGCGAGAGATGCCGCAATCGTGAGAAATGGGAATCCGTAGGTCACCCATGGGTCACTCTGCTGAACGGAACGTAGAGTGCAAGCGCTTTCTAGTCAACGGCTCGCGCAGAACGTCTACGGCGGTTCCGGCGCGAGTGCCGACAGTCGTCGACGGGTGCTGTGGAGGTCGCGTGGGAGCGCTTCCATCGTGAGTGTGTCCATGCCATCATTCGCCGCGTCCGGCCCCGGCCCGTCCACGCCCCGCCATGGGTCGGCCCGCCACCCGCCCGTCCGGGTGCCGGGCTCCGGCACGGTGCCGGCGCGGTCGGTGCACTGCCTTTGAGCGCGGCCACCGGGCCCGGCGCCGTGCCTTTCGCCAGTGAGCCGGGACGGGGGCCCGACGGCACGGGCGCGCCCCCTGACGTTCTCCGAGAACGACGGGATGACCTGCACGGTCGTGGGAACCCGGCGGGCACGGATGGGATCTCACCCAGGCGAGGAGAGTCATGGCTGAGCAGAAGTCGTCGTCGACCCTTGCGGCGCCCCTGCACGGCGCGGCCTCGGTGCTTCGGAGGGTACCCGGGGCCGGGACCGTGGGGCGGGCCGCACAGGGCACGCTGGACAAGGTCGGCGCCGTGTCGCCGAGGGGGCGGCGGCTGGCGGTCTACACGGGGGCCGGGGTCCTCGGCGTCGCCGGGGTGGTGGAGTGGCCCGTCGCGCTCACCGGCGCGGCGGTGGCCTGGCTCACCCAGCCCCGGCCCGAACGCCCCGGCGAGCCCCTGCGGCCCGGAAGTGCCGCGGACATCGGGCAGCCGACCGCGGCACCGGAGACCGGCGCCGCGGAGGGCGGCGGCCCAGAGACCGGGGACACCGCCCCGGGCGGCCGACCGGCCGCCGGCGCCACCACGGTGGACACCGGCACGACGCAGAGCACCGGCACCGCGCGCAGGCGCGCCCCCGCGACCGGCGAACCGGCGCACGACATCGCCACGGCGGCGCTCACGTCCGCCCCGGAGACCGGCACCGCGCCCCGGCCGTCCTCGGAGCGCGCCGAAACCGGCGGGCGTGCCCCGGGCGGGACGCCGCCCCCGACGGCCCCCGGTGGCCGAAGCCGCAGTGGACCGGCCCCGACCGAGCCCGATGAGCCGGACACCGGCGGGCCGTCGGGCCGGGCGTCCACCGGCCCGCTCGGCCCGACGGCGCGGCCCGGCCGCACCACCCTCTGAGGGCGCGCCATGGTGTTCGCTCTGCTGACGGCGCCCTCACCCGCCGCCCGGCTGCTGCCCGCGGCGCCCCGGCTGCTCGCCCGGGCCGCCGCCCCGGCGGTCGGGATGGCCGCGGGGGCGGCGGCCGGGACAGCGCGCGCCGGCGTACGGAGCGCGGACACCGCGGCGCGTGTCGTGCGGGTCCTCCGCCACGCCCTCCCCGGCGGCGACCGTCACTGGCGCTCCGGCAGGCGGGCGCACATCGCGCTGCGCGCCCTGGAACCGGAGGCGGTGCGGCGTGCCGGCGGCAAGGAACACCTGGCGCGACGGGTGGCCGCCGCGCTGGCCGAGCGGCCCGACGTCCTCTTCGCGTACTGGGACCAGGGACTGGGACGACTGGTCGTGACCGTGACCGAGGACGAGGTCGCCGACCGGGTCGTGGAGCACACGGCCGACCTCGCCGCCCGGCACGGGCTGGCCCTGGCGGGCGGCGACCCCGAGGAGATGACGCATCCCGCGGATCCCGCCGGGGTACGGGCGGCGGCGGCCGCCCTCACGGCCGACGCGGCGGGCGTCGCGGTGGGACTGACCGCGTACGGCATGCGGCTGCCGCCGTCGCCGCGCCTGGTGACCGCCGCCGTGACCATGCTCCGGGAGAACCCGCGCTTCCGTTCCTGGCTGCGCGCGCGACTCGGCGGCACCCGCATGGACCTGCTGCTGGCGTGTGCGAACGCGGCCGTGCACGGGGTCGGCCAGACCCCCACCTCACTCGTGCTCGACGGTGCGCTGCGCGCGGGCCAGCTGGCCGAGACGGTGGCCCGTTCGGCCGCCTTCGACTCGGTCCACGACCAGCTGTGCGCGCCCGGCCGGATCAGCGTCCCCGACGACGGATCCCCGCGCCCTGGGCTGCGTCTCTCGCCGGCCCAGGAGTACGCCAACCACGCCTCCGCCGGCAGCCTGCTGGGCGCCGCGGCGACCCTGCTGGTCAAGCACGACGCGGCTGAGGCCGCCGAAGCGGTCCTGGCCGGCTCGCCCAAGGCCGCACGTTACGGGCCCGCCGCCTTCCACTGCGTGCTCAGCGCGATGCTGGCCCGCACCGGAGTGCTGGTGCGCGACCCCGAGCGGCTGCGGCAGCTGGAGATGGCCGGCACCGTCGTCCTTCACCCGAGCGCGCTGCGCACCGAGGACGGCGAGGCCGATCCCTGGGCGGAGTCCGTGCTGGACGCTGCCCGCCGCGCCGGGCTCAGGGTCGTGGTCGTGGACGACCCGGCCCTGGAGGACTTCACCGTCCTCGCCGACCGGGTCGTCGACGCCCGCCGGCCCCTGGACGACGTCGTGTACGGGCTGCGCCGGGACGAGGACGAGGACGAGGGCGCGGTGATCACCGTCGCCCGGGTGCGGTCGGCGGACGACCGCGAGGTCCTGGCCGGGCTGCGCGGCAGCGACATCGCCGTCGCCCTCACCGACCGCGACGGCGCGGTGGTGTGGGGCGCCGACATCCTGGCCCTGCACGGGCTGCCCGACGTGTGGCGGGTGCTGACCGCGGTCCCGGCCGCCCGCACGGTCGGTCACCGGGCACAGACCCTGGCCCGCTCCGGTGCCGCGCTGTCCGGGCTCCTGGTCGCCATCGGCGAGTCCGGGGGCGGCCGCGGCCGCCGGGCCGTGCTGCCCGGGCTGCGGCACGCGCCGGTCGACGCAGGCGCGGCCACCGCCCTGCTCTCCGGCGCGCGCGCCGCCCTGGGCGTGGCCGCCGCCCGCGCGCCCCACCCGCACGCGCGCGTGCACTGGCACGAGCTGGAATCGGAGGAGGCCCGGGAGCGGCTGGGGCACGAGCCGGTCGCCGAGCCGACACAGTCCGAGCACGCCACCGCCCGTCTCCGCCGTACGATCGGCGGCGCCGCCCGGCACCCCGCCCTGGCCCCGGCCCGCTGGGCGTACGAGCTCGGCGGAGCCGTCCGCGGCGAACTGCGGGACCCCCTCACCCCGGTGCTCGCCGTCGGCTCGGCGGCCTCCGCCATCCTCGGCTCGATGATGGACGCCCTGCTCGTCGTCGGCGCGCTCGATCTGAACGCCCTGGTCGGCGGCGTGCAGCGACTGCGCGCCGAACGGGCGCTGTCCGGACTGGTGGCCGAGCAGAAGCAGAAGGCGCGGGTCGCGCCGCCGGACGCGGAGGCGCCGGCCGGCGGCACCCGCACCGTCGACGCGGGCAGGCTCCGGCCGGGCGACGTGATCGAACTCAAGGCGGACGACGTGGTGCCCGCCGACGCCCGGGTGCTGTGGGAGGAGGGGCTGGAGGTCGACGAGTCCGCGCTGACCGGGGAGTCCCTGCCGGTGCAGAAACAGACCGGCCCCACCCCGCACGCCGTCGTCGCCGACCGGCTGTGCATGGTCTTCGAGGGCACCACCGTGGTGGCCGGGCAGGCCAGGGCGGTCGTCGTGGAGACCGGCGAGCTCACGGAGGCCGCCCGCGCAGTGCACCTGGCCGCGCGTATGCCCCCGGCCGCCGGAGTGCAGGCCCGGTTGCAGGAACTGACCCGCAAGGCACTGCCGCTGACGCTCGCGGGCGGAGCCGCGGTGACCGGCCTGGCCCTGCTGCGCGGCGCCCCCGTGCGAGAGGCGGTCAGCGGCGGTGTGGCCGTGGCCGTGGCCGCCGTGCCCGAGGGACTGCCGCTGGTGGCGACGGTGGCCCAGCTGGCGGCGGCGCGCCGGCTCAGCCGGGACGGTGTCCTCGTGCGCACCCCGCGCACCCTGGAGGCGCTGGGTCGCATGGACACCATCTGCTTCGACAAGACCGGCACCCTCACCGAGAACCGGCTGCGCCTGGTGCGGGTCTCCGACACGGGCGGCACGGCCCACCCGGTGGGTGACCCCGGCGGCGCGGAGACGCTGCGCGCGGCGGCGCGGGCCTGCCCGCGTCCGAACGGCGGCTCCGACCGGCCGGTGCACGCCACCGACGAAGCAGTCCTCGACGCGGCCGGTCCCGACCCGGACTGGACACAGTTCGAGGAACTCGCCTTCGAGGCCGCCCGCGGCTACGCGGCGGCCGTCGGCCGGTCCGCCGACGGCCCGCGCGTGCTCGTGGTCAAGGGCGCCCCGGAGATCGTCCTGCCCGCCTGCTCCGGCCTGCCCGCCCACGCCGCCGAAGCGGCGCACGCGCTGGCCGGCGGCGGGCTGCGGGTCCTGGCGGTGGCCCAGCGACGGCTGGCCGAGGACGAGGAGACCGCCGACGCACTGGAACAGGCGTTGCGGGAGCTGGAGTTCACCGGTCTGCTGGCACTGTCGGACGTGCCGCGCGGGACCTCCACGGCCCTGGTGAACGGCCTGTACCGAGAGGGCGTACGTCCGGTCATGCTCACCGGGGACCATCCGCAGACCGCCCGCGCGATCGCCACCGAACTCGGCTGGCCCGAGGACACGGTGGTCGTCACCGGGGACGAACTCGGCGCCGCGGACCGTTCCGCGAGGGCCCGCATGCTGCGTGACGCGGGTGTGGTGGCCCGGGTGGCGCCCGAGCAGAAGCTCCAGGTCGTCGAGGCGCTGCGGGACGCGGGCCGAGTGGTCGGCATGGTCGGTGACGGCGCCAACGACGCGGCCGCGATCCGGGCGGCCGACATCGGCGTGGGCATCAACGCCCGGGGCTCGGCCGCCGCGCGCAACGCAGCCGACATCGTCCTCACCGACGACGACCTCACCGTCCTGATCGACGCGATCGGCGAGGGGCGCGCCCTGTGGCACAGCGTCGCCGACGCCATCGCCATCCTCATCGGCGGCAACGCGGGCGAGGTCGGGTTCGGCATCCTCGGCACCCTGCTGGCGGGGCGGGCGCCGCTGTCCACCCGGCAGATGCTCATGGTGAACCTGTTCACCGACCTCTTCCCGGCCATGGCGGTGGCGGTGACCCCGAAGGAGGACGTCGAACAAGCGCGCGCAGGGTCGCCCGAGGACGCGGCCGGCGGAGTCCTGGGCGAGCCGCTGATCCGGCAGATCCGCCACCGTGCCCTGACCACCTGCCTGGGCGCGGTCACGGCCTGGCTGATCGGCCGTTTCACCCCGGGCACCGCGCGCCGTTCCGGCACCATGGCCCTGTGCGGCGTGGTCGGCACGCAGCTAGCCCAGACCCTGCTCGACCGCCGGGACAGCCCGCTGGTCCAGCTGACCTCGCTGGGCTCGGCCGTCGCCCTCGTCGCGCTCGTCCAGACACCGGGCGTCAGCCGGGTCTTCGGCTGCACCCCGCTGGGCCCGGTCGCCTGGGCCGGCGTCGCCGCGGCCATCGCCCTCGCCCTGGCGGGTCAGCGCGCGCTGCCCCGCCTGGAGGACGCGGTGGCACGCCTGCTGCCCGCCGAACGCTCCTGAAGGACGGGCCCACTGGACACCGCGGCCCCCGGCGGTCTGCCGGGGGCCGCGGCGCCGACGTGGCCGTGTGTTCGGGCGGGGCCTCGGACCGCCGGTTCAGACGGACCGGTGGTACTGGTCCGGCACGTGCACCGGGCCGCCCAGTTCGCGGGCCGCGCGCCGGGTCCAGGAAGGGTCGCGCAGCAGTTCGCGGCCCAGCAGGACGGCGTCCGCCTCGCCATTGGCGACGATCTTCTCCGCCTGCCCGGCCTCGGTGATGAGTCCGACGGCGGCGACCGGCATCGGCGTCTCGGTCCTCACCCTGGCGGCGAAGGGCACCTGGTAGCCGGGCCCGGTCGCAATGGTCACGCCGGAGGCGTTGCCGCCGGTGGAGACGTCGAGCAGATCGACGCCGTGGGCGTGCAGCTCGGCCGCGAAGCGCACCGTGTCGTCGGCCGTCCAGCCGCCTTCCGCCAGCCAGTCGGTCGCGGAGAGGCGGAAGAAGAGCGGCTTGTCGTCCGGCCACACCGCCCGCACCGCGTCGACCACCTCCAGCGCGAACCGCACCCGGTTCTCGTAAGAGCCGCCGTAGGCGTCGGTGCGGTGGTTGGAGTGCGGGGAGAGGAACTCGTTGATCAGGTAACCGTGGGCGCCGTGCACCTCGGCGATCTCGAACCCGGCGGCCAGTGCCCGCCGCGCCGCGTCCGCGAACTGTCCGACGACCTCCTCGATCCCCTCGACCGTCAGCTCGGTCGGGACCGGGTGCCGGTCGTCGAAGGCCACCGCGCTCGGCGCCGTCGGCCGCCAGCCGTGCTCCTCAGGTCCGACCGGCGCGCCGCCGCGCCACGGCCGGTCCGTGGACGCCTTGCGGCCCGCGTGCGCGAGCTGGATCGCCGGCACCGTGCCCTGGCCCTTGAGGAAGCGGGTGATCCGGCGGAAGCCCTCGACCTGGGCGTCGTTCCAGATGCCGAGGTCGTAGGGGGAGATCCTGCCCTCCGGTGACACGGCGGTGGCCTCCACGATGATCAGACCCGTGCCGCCGGCCGCCCGTGCCGCGTAGTGAGCGAAGTGCCAGTCGTGCGGGACGCCTGCCGACGGGCCTTCGGGCTCGGCCGAGTACTGGCACATCGGGGGCATCCAGACCCGGTTCGGGATCGTCACTTCGCGCAGGGTGTAGGGCTCGAAGAGCGCACTCACGGCGGACTCCAATCGTCACGCGACCGATGGGGGCTGGTACGACTAGTACGGTAACCCTCGTAGTACGGCACCTGTCAAACTACGATGCTTCTCGTAGAATGAGGGGCCCGTGGCCTCGTAGGAAGTGGAGCCGCCGTGACCGCCACCGCCCCCGCCCCCGCCGGCCGCGCGCTGCCGCACCCCGCGCGGGAGCAGATACGTCTGGAGGGCGTGCTGCACGCCCTGTCCGACCCCCTGCGGCTGCGGATCGTGCGGGAGCTCGCCGCCGACGGCGACGAGCTCTCCTGCTCGTTCTTCGATCTGCCCGTCACCAAGTCGACCACCACCCACCACTTCCGGGTGCTGCGCGAGGCCGGTGTGATCCGGCAGGTCTACCGCGGCACGGCGAAGATGAACGGCCTGCGCCGCGACGACCTCGACGAGCTCTTCCCGGGCCTCCTCGCGAGCCTCCTCGACGCCGCAGCCCGCCAGGAGGCCCGCCTCGGGGAGGGCTGAGGACGGCCGTCCCGGACCGGGCACGGCGGGGCGGCGTCCCGGCCGAGGGCCGAAGCGCCGGTCGTCCCGGCGGGAGGGACCCAGGGGCGGACGCCGGTCACGGGGCGGCCGTGCGGGCCGCCGTCCGCAGCGACTCCCAGTCGGGCAGCTTGACCACGCCGCGCCCGAGCGAGGCGCCGAGGCGCGCCTCGGCCCGTTCGATCGCCTGCCACCCCGTCCATTCGACCGGCTCGAAGCCCTCCGCGCGCAGTGCGGGGACGCTGTCCTCGGGCACCCGTCCGCGCGGGAGCCCGGAAGCGTCCGCGAGCAGCGAGGCCACCGTCTCCTTCGCGCACGGCCGGTTGGTGCCGATGACCCCCGTGGGCCCCCGCTTGATCCAGCCGGCCACGTACTCGCCCGCCGCGACCGTCCCGTCGCGCAGGACACGGCCCTGCCGGTGCGGCACGGTGCCCGTGGCGGCGTCGAACGGCAGCCCGTCCAGCGGCACCCCGCGGTAGCCCACCGACCGCAGCACCAGTTGCGCCGCCACGTCCTCGCGGTGTCCCGTCCCGTACACGCCGCCCCGCCCGTCCGGAGCCGTCCGCTCGAACCGCACCGCGCCCACCCTGGAGCCGACGGCGAGCAGTTCGACGGGGCGCAGGAAGAAACGCAGGTGGATCCGGCGGGGCCGGCCGCTCGCGGGCGTGGCCGCCCACTGGCGCAGCACCTCGACGTTGCGGCGCTGGACGGCGGGCAGCCCCGAGGGGTCGGCGTACGCCGGGTCCAGCGCCAGCTCGTCCGGGTCCACCACGACGTCGGTGTCCGGCAGGGCGCCCAGCTCACGCAGTTCCTTGGTGGTGAAGCGGGCCTGCGAGGGGCCGCGCCGGCCCACCATGTGGATCTCGGCCACCCGGCTCGCGGCGAGCGCGGCGAGCGCCGCCTCGGGCATGTCGGTGGGGCTCAGCTCCGCCGGGCCCCGGGCCAGCATGCGCGCGACGTCCACCGCCACGTTGCCCACGCCGATGACCACGGCGCTTTCCGCGTCCCGTACGAAACCGTCGTCCACCGCGTCCGGGTGGGCGCTGTACCAGGAGACGAACTCGGTCGCCGACCAGCTGCCCGGCAGCCGCTCACCCGGGATGCCGAGACGGCGGTCGGTCGCCGCGCCCACGCAGTAGACCACCGCGTGGTACAGCTCCCGCAGCCGCCCGACCGGCAGCCCGCCGGGACCGCCGACCCGCACCCCGCCGAGGAACCGGACCCGCTCGTGCTCCAGCACCGTGCGCAGGTTGCCCTGCAAGGACTTGATCTTCTCGTGGTCCGGCGCCACGCCGTACCGCACCAGCCCGTACGGGCACGGCAGCCGGTCGATGACATCGACGAAGACCGAGGAGTCCTGCTGGACCAGGCCCTGAGCGGTGTAGCACCCGCTCGGCCCCGAGCCGACGACGGCGACACGCAGCACGGCGGAACCCCTTACCCCGGCGGTCGGAGGAGATCGCTGATGGTTACCAGCATGGCACCAAGCGGCCCGCCGGGGGAGAGGGGCGGCCCCGGACCGGCGGCGTGTCGCACGGCGGCTCCGGTCGCCCCCCGGCGACCGGAGCCGACGGGCCGTCCGTGCCGTGGACGGCGCGCGGATCCGTTCCGCGCCCGTCACCCGGCTCACTCCAGCGGGTCACCCACCGGCGGCTGCCCGGTAGCGAAGAAGCGCGAGACGTCCGCGCGGCAGGACCGGTCGGCCGTCCCGGACTCGGGCGGCGAGCCCATGTCCCAGTCGAGTTGGTACCGCTTGAACAGCTCCGCCCGCAGCACGGGCACGGGCATCGGGGCCCCGGGCATCAGGGCCGCGTAGACCGCCCCCATCAGCAGGGCGCGCAGCATCGGGTAGTCGGCGTCGACGTCCGTCGAGCCGTGCCGGGCGACGGTGTCCCGCAGCAGGTGGGACAGGCGCTGCTGCTCCGGGCACTGCACGAAGCCCTCGGCCTGCAGGATCCCCGCCATGTGCTGGCGCATCAGCACCGGCCGCTCCAGGGCCAGACCCAGGATCGAGTCGACGGCCCGGGCCATCCGCTCCCGGCCGTCCTCGGTGCGCGGCTCGCGCTCCAGGGCCTCCTCCAGGGTGCGGTGCATCAGCCGGTGCACCGCGGACTGCACCAGTTGGCGTTTGCCGGGGAAGTAGTACGACACCAGGCCGCGCGCCGAACCCGCCCGGTCCGCGATGTCGCCGAGCGTTGTCGCGTCGTACCCGCGTTCGCTCACCAGCTCGACCGCCGCCTGCAGGAGCCGTTCCCGGGAACGCCGCCGCAGCTCTTCATTGACCGAGGCGCTGCGCGGGGACATGCTGTAACTCCTGCGTTGACTGGCTGCCAGCCAACTATACTCAACGCGAGCTGACCGGCCCGCTTTTCGGGCCCGGTCGGCATGCCGTCCGTCTCGGGCGACGCGGGGGATCGTCCGAGACGGACGCGCTTTGCCCCGATGGTTTCCTGAGGCTACTGTCCGGCTGGTCCGAGGCAGGCCGGAAGGCTTCCCGGGCGGTTCAGCGCGTTCGCCGGCCCACCAGGTCGAGCACCGGGCGCAGTGCGTCCGGCCGCTCCGCCACCGGCAGATGGTCCACGAAGTGCACCCCGCACCCCAGAGCCGCCGCGCCGCCGTCCGCTCGGCGGTCGTCGCCGACCATCACCACGTCCTCCGGCTCAGCGCCGAGCGCCGCACAGGCCACCGCGAACAGGCGGGGGTCCGGCTTGCGGACGCCGTGCTCGTAGGACAGGACGTATGTGTCGACGTAGGCGTGCAGACCGTGCGCGCGGAACACCGGGCGCGGATCCCAGCCGATGTTGCTCACCACACCGACGCCGACCCCGCGCTCGCGCAGGGTGCGCAGCACGTCGGCGGCGTCCGCGTAGGGGGCCCAGGCGGCCGGCGTCATGTGCCGTTCGTACAGCGCGTCGTGCAACGACGGGTCGGGCAGCCGGACCCGGCGGGACATGCCCGTGTAGGCGGCACGGTGCTGCTCGGCGCTGAGGTCCCGGTTCTCCCACAGGCCCGCCAGTTCGTCCGGGATCCGCGCCGGGTGCGCTCCGCCCGGCAGCGCGCCCGCTTCCTCCAGCCCCCGGGCCGCCTCGGCCAGCTCCCGCTCGCCGAGCGTGAGACCGGCCTCGTACAGCACGGCACGGAGCCAGGACTCCGTCGACTCGATACGGAAGAGGGTGCCGGAGAAGTCGAACAGGACGGCGGTCATGGGCAGATCCTCGCTCATCCGGGGCCGTCCGGGCAGATGGCCGTGGACGACCACCGCCGCTTCCGCCACCGCCGCGCCCGGCAGCCGGCGGCCCGTCCTCGAGGTGGTCGAAGCGGGTTCGGCGGCGGCACCTAGCCCAGTGCCCTCAGTCCCGGCACCAGTGCGACGAGCACCGGAACCACCGGCACCAGCGACGCCACGGCCGTCAGGCGCAGGCGGCGGGCGGCGGGGAGCCGGGCCGGAGGCGCGAGCAGGCGGTGCACCCGCTGTGGGACATGGGCCTGTGGAGCGGGGCGGGGGCCGAACACGCCACGGTCCTCGTTGAGTTCGACGAGCGCGAGCGCGGTGGTCAGCCTGCCGAAGCGGCGTGAGGCCATGTCGTCGGCGGCGAGTTCGACCAGGCGGTGCATCTCGTCGCGGAACGCGGCGAAAACCGGTACCTGCGGGAATCCCTCCGCCAGCGCGGCCGAGCAGTGCAGCAGCCAGTCGTGCCGGGCGCGCGCATGGCCCTGCTCGTGCGCGAGGACGGCGTCGAGCTGCCGTTCCCCGAGCCGGCGCAGCGCGGCCGTCGTGACGACCAGCCGGGGTGCGGCACCGGACAGCCACCACGCCTCAGGCCGCTCGCCCTCCAGCACGACGAGCCGGTCGGCACCGGGCTCCTCGCCGGGCAGCAGCGGCGCCCGGAGGAGGAGTTCGGCGCGCCGGCGACTGCGCCCAGCCCGGGCCCGCACGATCTCGCGGACCAGCATCGCCGCGCTCCACACGCCGCCGCACGCGAGTGTCACCGCGATCGCCGGAGCCCATGCGTCGGCCGCGCCGAACGCGTACGCCTCCACCACCGGTCGCGGAGCCGGGGCGAACACATGGCCGCGCACCGCCTGCCAGGCGGCGGCCGCGCTGAGCGTCATCGACAGCGCGCAGCACAGCAGGACGGCGGCCACCACGCACTGCCACACCCACAGTGCGACCACCGGTTCCCGGTCCGGCCAGTCGGCGCGGGCGAGCAGTCGGGGAGCGGCCACGGCGGTCAACGCGCCGAGCAGTAACAGGACCGCGGGGACCATCATGCGAGCACCCTATGAGCGCCCGGCCGCTCGGATACGGCTCGGCGCGGCAAAGTGACACAGACCACGGGCGTGCCCGCCCCCATCCCCGCGCGCCTCGCGTCCAGCGCGCCGGGATCCGCGTCTGCCGGGGCCCGCGTCTGCCGGGGCCCGCGTCTGCCGGGACCCGTGTCCGTCCCGGCGACGCAGCCGTCGCGGGCCGTCGCGGTCGTCTCACAGCGTCAGCAGCATGGCCACCATCGCCATGCCCATCGAGAGCCGGCACGCCCGTGCCAGCTCCGGCCGGTCGCCCCACCCCGTGGCCCGGTCCGCTCCGGCGCCCGCGTCCGCCGTGCCACGGCCGTCCATGCCGCCGACGCCGCCACCCGCCGGGCCGGTCGGGGCCGGCACGAGCCGGGCGCCGGACAGCAGGACGTAACCGGCGAAATACAGCAGCAGCGCGCCGGTGAGGAGGGGAACGCCCGAGCCGCCGTGCGCGTGGTGGTGCGAGCCGGGGGAGAGGGTCATCACCACCGACATGTAGACCATCGCGGACGCGCCCACCGAGTGATGCAGGTGGTGTGCGCTGGTCCGCGCCCGCCACAGCGCGTGCAGCGCGGCCGCGCCGAAGACCGCGGCACAGGCCGGCCAGGCCCACGCCGGCGGAGTGAAGACCGCCGCGGGCACGGACATGGCGGCCATCGCGAAACCCATCACCGCCTCGCCGCCCGCGGCCCGGCGCTGATCCTCGACAGGGCTGCGCATCCGCAGCAGGCAGTAGGCCCCGCTCGCCGCGCACAGCGCGACCAGCAGCCAGCCGGGTGAAGCCGGTCCGTGCACCCCCCACCTCCCCGCTCGACGGTTCCGGGCCGCCGCTGGGCGGCCGGCCGGTCGGTCAAGCGATGCCCGTGGCGCGCGGTGCGCACACGAGCGCAAGGGTGTACACGGGGAGCATTCGTGGGAGCACGCCACGTCACCAAGCCTAATTTACGAGTAAAACACCTGCTAAGCTTGTGTCCATGAGCAGTACGACCCCCACCCCCACCCCGACCGGCCGGGCAGTCCGGCGCCTTCCGCTCACCGGCGCTCTTCGGCTCGGCCGCCCGTCGGACATCTGGTTCAAGCCCGCCCTGAGCGTCGTGGTCTCGGTCGCACCGCCCAACCTCACGCTGCTGGCCCTCGGCCGGCTCGACCTGGCCATGTACACGATGGCCGGATCGCTCTGCGCCCTGTACGCGCACAACCGCCCCTATGCCGCCCGGGCCCGCGTCCTGGCCTGGGTGGTCTTCGGCATGCTCGGCGGTCTCGCCCTCGCCCTGGTCGCGGCCTCGCTCACCAGCGACACGGTCGTGCTGGTCACCGTGGGCGCCCTCATGGCCGCCGTGCAGAAGACGCTGTGCGACGCCACCCGGGTCGGCCCGCCCGGCAACGTCGTCCTCACCTTCATCAGCTCCGCCGCCCTCTTCGTGCCGCAGACCCTCGGCCAGGTCCCCGGCCACATGGCCCTGGCCGCCGCCGCGGCGGCCTGGGCCTGGCTGGTCGGCATGGCACCGGGCCTGTTGCGCCCGCACGGCCCGGAACGCCGGGCCACCGCCCAGGCGCTGAACGCCGCCGCCGCGTACGCCGCCACGCGGGGCACCGCCGACGGGCATGCCCGTACCCGGGCCGCCGCGGCGGCCGCCGTGCAGACCGCCTGGCAGGCGCTGCTGGCGGCCGGCGCCCGCTCCGCTTCCCGGCGCGCACTGGAACGGCTCGTCGTCCGCGCCGAGGTGGCGCTCGCCGCGCCCGCCGACGCGGACCCGCGGCTGCTGCGCACCTGGGCACGCGAGCTGTGCGGCTCCGGTCCGATTCCGCACGCCGGACAGACGCCCGCGGCCACGGACGAACTGCTCGGTGTGGCCGCCGAGAGCGCCGCCCCGCACCGTCCCTGGTGGAGCCGGCTCGGCCAGCTCACCCCGATCGCCGTACGCACCGCTCTGGGCTGCGCGCTCGCCGGCTATGCCTCCCTCGCCCTCGGCATCGGCCGCCCCTACTGGGCGCTGGTCACCGCCGCCGCCCTCTACCAGGCCAATCTGACCCTCACCTGGAGCCGCAGCGTCCAGCGTGTCGTCGGCAACCTGATCGGTGTCCTGGTCTTCGCGCTGATCGCCCCGCTGGCGCACGCCGACGGCGTGGCCCTGGTGCTGTGCTGCCTCGCCCTCAACTTCGGCGCCGAGGCGCTGATCGGCCGCAACTACTGGCTCGGCAGCATCTGCGTGACCCCCATGGCCCTGCTCATCACCGAGTTCGCCCGGCCCCAGGCCACGGGCGAGCTGATCACCGAGCGCGCCCTGGACACCGTGGTCGGCGCACTGGTCGGTTTCGCGGCCGCGCTGGCCGTCACCAACCGGCGGGCCGGCGACCGCATCGAACACGCCCTCACCGCCGTCGACCGGGCCCGCGAGCGGGCCGCGCGCCTGCTCGCGGAGGACGGGCCGGCGCCCGCCGCGCTGGAGTCCGCCCGCCGGGGTCTGGCCGCCGCGCTGGTGGAGCTGCGCGCCACCGCCGACGCCGCCTCCGGCGAGTGGTGGCAGCGTGCCCTGCCCCAGGAGCGGGTCGTGCTCACCGAACAGTCCGCGCACCGTACGCTCGCCGCGACGGTACGGCGCCTGGGGCTGCACGCCCCGGCCGAGAGCACGAACAGGACGACGGAGGACCTACGGCCATGACGGCGAGCGATGGACGGCCGGTACCCGCGGACGCCGCGACCGGGGGCGCGGGGCAGGAGCCGGTGCGGCCCGCCGAGGCGGCGGCCGGGGCGGCGGCCGCGGCCGCCGCGGACGACACCGTCGCCGGTGTCGTCCGCCAGTGGCGGGCCGTCCACCCCGACCTGGACACGGCGCCGATGGAGATCATCGGACGCATCAACCGCTGCGCCGCCCTCCTCCAGCAGGCCGAGGACGCGCCGCTGCGCCGGGCCGGGCTCAGCCGGCCGGAGTTCGACCTGCTGGGCGCGCTGCGGCGCACCGGGCACGAACTGACCCCGAGCGAACTGGCCCGTGAGACGTTCTCCTCGGGAGCGGCCGTCACCAAGCGCCTGAAGCAGCTGACCGAAAGCGGTCTGGTGGAGCGCCGCGGGGACACCCGTGACCGCCGGGTCGCCCACGTCCGCCTCACGGACGCCGGACGCGACCTCGTCGACGGCGTCCTGCCGGAACAGCTCGCCTATGAACGGACCGTCCTCACCGGGCTGGACAGCGCCGGCCGCGGCGAACTGGCCGCACTGCTGTGCGAGCTGCTCGGCAGACTGGAGGGCCGCCCGGGCGCGCCGCGGACCTGAGCCGCGCCGTCGCGAGCGGCGCACCGGAGAGCGGCCGGCCGCTCCCCAGCCGGCTGATCGCTCCGCCGAGGGACGGGCCGCCGGGGGACGGACCCGCGGCAGCCCCGACGAACCGGCCCGGAGGGGAGGCCGACCGGCGCCCGGCCGGGCGAGCGGGACTCAGCCGCCTCCCGGCCCGGCGTCCTCCCCGTCGGCCCGGTAGATGCCGAGGGCCGCGCCCTGGGGGTCCCGCAGCACCGCGATGCGGGGCCCGTCCGGAACGGAGGTGGGTTCCTGCAGGGCCTTGCCGCCCGCCCGCACCGCGACCTCGGTGGTCGCGTCCACGTCCTCGACCGCGAAGTACGGCAGCCAGTGCGGCGGCACATCGGCCGGGAAGCGGCCGCGGCCGTGCAGCGTCGTCACGCCGCCGAAGTCCATGCCGTGCAGGCCCCACTGCGTGTACCACTCGGAGGCGTTGACGCTCCAGCCGAAGACGGTGGTGTAGAAGTCCTGGGCCCGCTTGACGTCCCGGGTCGCCAGTTCCACCCAGCCCAGCGCACCGGGCCGGTTGAACACCCCGGCGCCGGGGAAGTCCCGGGCCTGCCACATCTGGAAAGCCGCGCCCGAAGGGTCGAGCGCCACCGTGCGGCGCCCCTCGTCGAAGATGTCCATCGGACCGCGGATCACCGTCCCGCCGGCCTCCACCACCCGGCGCGTGGCCGCGTCGGCGTCGGAGACGGCGAACGAGACGGTCCAGGCGACCGGCTGGGTGGACCGGAACAGCGGGCCCAGCCCGGCGACCGCGGCGTCCCCCAGCCGTACGACGGTGTATCCGCGCAGTTCCGGGCGGGGGTCCGTCTCGCACCGCCAGCCGAAGACCTCGCCGTAGAACCGCTTGGCCGCCGCCAGGTCGCTGGTTCCCAGCTCCGCCCAGCAGGGGCCGCCGATCACCGGCTTGTCGAACTCCATGGCACTCCTCCGGGAAGGCTCGCCCCCCACCAGCACGCTATCCCCGGTCACCGACGGTGGCCAGCGGGAGCCGTACGCCCGCGAGCGGCCGCCCGAGAAGGGGCCGGCCGGCGCTAGTGCCGCAACAGGCAACGTTCACCCCGTCGCGACGCCCGGCAAGCCTCCCCCGAGTTCTTCGAGCAGGGGGACCCCCAGAGAGCACGCACCGGACACCGCTCCTTGACGGGCAAACGTCGCCTGCCGCAGCACTAGATCCCCGGCCGGTGGCGCAGCGGATGGTCGGCCGGCACCTCGACGAGCACGACCGGGGTGCCGTCCGGGTCGGCGATCCACATCTCGATCAGTCCCCACGGTTCCCGGACCGGAGGGCGCGCGATCTCCACGCCCTTGGCCCGCAGCTCGGCGTGGGCCGCGGCCACGTCCGCCACCTGGAGCCACAGCCGCACGGCGGGGGAGCGGGCGGCGTCGGAGCGGCCCGAGAGCTCCAGGAAGCCGCCGCCGAGGAAGTAGACGGTGCCCCGCTCCGGCCCCGTGCCGAACTCCCGGTAGACGGGCAGGCCCAGCAGCTCGCCGTAGAAGACGCGGGAGCGTTCGGGGTCGGCGGGCTGGAGCAGTGTCCGGCTGCTGAGAACGTGCACCATGCGTCCGCAGCCTAGTGGCAGGATTGCGTCGTCCCCGCCGCACCGCGCCCGAGCACGAAAGGCACGCCCCCATGGACAACGCCGCCCCCGCCCTGACCTTCCGCGACGCCCACGACGGGGATGTCGACGCCCTGGTCGCGCTGGTCGAGTCGGCGTACCGCGGCGACGCCAGCCGGGCCGGCTGGACCACGGAGGCGGACATCCTCCAGGGGCAGCGGACGGACCCGGAGGGCGTACTGGCCGTGATCAAGTCGCCCGACAGCCGGCTCCTCACGGTCGAGCGGGACGGCCGCGTGGTCGCCTGCTGCCAGCTCGAGCACCGCGGAACGCACGCCTACTTCGGCATGTTCGCGGTCAGCCCCGCCCTCCAGGGCATCGGTCTCGGCAAGGCGGTCATCGCGGAGGCCGAGCGCCGGGTCCGCGAGGCCTGGGGCGTCACGGAGATGCACATGACCGTGATCTCCGTGCGCGAGGAGCTGATCGCCTGGTACGAGCGGCGCGGCTACCGCCGTACGGGACGGATGACGCCCTTCCCGTACGGCGACGAGCGCTTCGGCGTCCCGCTCCGCGACGACCTGCGGTTCGAGCTGCTGGTCAAGGAGCTCGGCTGACCCTGGCGGCAGCGGCGGCAGCGGCGGCAGCGGCGGCAGCGGCGGCAGCGGCGGCAGCGGCGGCCGCGAGGCCGCGCGGCCGGGGGTTCACGCGGTGAAGCGGCCGGTGCGCTTGATCTCCGGGTAGTCGGTGGTCGCCCCGTCCAGCTCCAGCGCGCGTACCAGCCGCAGGTGGCCCAGGGTGTTCACCACCCAGCCGATGATCCTCAGGTCCGCCGCGCGCGCGTGCTCGACGATCTCCAGGGTGAGCCGGCGGATGTCGAGGACGAGGGCGCCGGCGTCCACGGCGGTGGCGCGCTCCACCACCTCGGTGCCGTAATGGTCGGCGACCAGCGCCGTGCGGACGCCGGGCACCAGACGGGCGACCTCGGCGATCGCCTCGTCGTGGAACGACAGCACCTCGACGCGGGAGAGCAGGTCCCGCCGGTGCATGACCTCGGCCAGCACCCGGGCAGCGGCCACGTCCTTGATCTCGGCCTGCAGAGGTGTCCGCACGGCGTCCAGGACCTCCTCGAAGACCGGGATCCGCTCGCCGTGCCCGGCGTCGAGCGCGCGCAGCTCGGCGAGGGTCTTGTCGGCGATCGCGCCGCTGCCGTCGGTCGTGCGGTCCACCTCCGCGTCGTGCATGACGACGAGCGCGCCGTCCTTGCTGAGGTGCAGGTCGAGTTCGATGGCGTCGAGGCCGGCCCGCTGGGCGGCCACGAAGGAACGGAGGGTGTTCTCGGGCTCCACACCCATGACTCCGCGGTGACCGATGGTAAGGAAGTTCAAGGTTCAACTCGCTTCCGTCGACGGCGGCTCGGCACGCACGCGGACCTGTGGGGCCTCGTCGTCCACGCGGCAGGGCCGCAGCCTAACGGCCCGCACCCGGGATGAGCCCCCGCGTACACGGCGCACTGGGGTGACGGCCGGGACAGATCGGGGCCGCGGCCGGGACGACGGTCACCCCGACGTGGGCGAGTCCCACGGGAGTTGACCGAGGAGTCCGGACCGCCGCCCCGCCGCCTTGCCAGGCCGGAAATCGATCCCGGGCCCGGAGGGGCGCATCACTCGAACGGTTTGGGGGAAGTAGCCGCCGCAGGGGTGTCTCGCAGGAAAATAGACGGCGACGATGGGTGTGCGCAGAATAATCTACGGAGGGTGCCCTTGATGAGAGAAACCCCTTATGTATACGGTTCCCTTACGCGAGCTTCTCCCGTGGAGGATGGGTCATGACGGAAATTCTTGTGCAAGTGGGTGCTGAGGGGGAGGTTCCTCCGGCGGCCAGGGTGGTTGAGCACCCGGCGTGGCCCGTGCTCAAGGATGCCGTCGAGCAGATCCGGCCATGGCAGTCGAAGGACGGCTCGATCGATTTCGAGGCCGAGGGCGCGCCCGCGCCGGCGGAGGCCGAGCACGCCGTGCAGCGAGTGATGGGCGCCGTGCGGGAACTGACGCCGCTGCTGCCGCACGACGCCGAGTACCACCAGGCGCTCGTGGCGGACCTGCGCGGCTGGGCCGACGGCGGCTTCGCGGTCCCGGACTTCCTCGACTCGCTGCTGGCCTTCCAGCCCGCCGCCCAGCGCGCGGACGGCCTCCAGCACCTGGTCGTCTTCCCGATGTACACGCAGAACGGCAACCCGGACCGCAACCTGGAGGCGGTCGTGCTGCGCATGGTCTGGCCTCAGTGGCTGGCCGAACTGGAGCGCACCCGCTACGACAACCCGCTGTTCTGCGGCATCACCTTCGAGGACTTCACGGCCGGCTACGACACCAACTCCGCCGTCCTGTTCCCCGAGACGATCGCCGTGCGCGAGGCGCCGGAACGATTCTCCTGGGGCGGCATCTTCTGCGACCGCGAGGCGGCCCGGTTCCGTCGCGTCACCGCCGCCGCGGTCGACCTCCTGGGGCTGCGGCTGCCCGAGGACATCGCCGCCATGGTCCACGACCAGAAGCGCTGCGAGGAGGCCTTCGTCCTGTGGGACATGGTCCACGACCGCACCCACAGCCACGGTGACCTGCCGTTCGACCCGTTCATGATCAAGCAGCGCCAGCCGTTCTGGATGTACGGCCTGGAGGAGCTGCGCTGCGACCTCACCGCCTTCAAGGAGGCCGTGAAGCTCCAGGCGGACGGTGTCGCGCAGGCCCGCGACGTGCAGTACGCGGTGCTGTTCGACCGCATGTTCCGCTTCCCGGTCACCGGTGAGCGGGTGCGCAACTACGACGGCCTCGGCGGCCAGCTGCTCTTCGCCTACCTGCACAAGCACGACGTGGTGCGCTGGACGGACAACAAGCTCTCCATCGACTGGGAGCGCGCCCCGCAGGTCACCAACCAGCTCTGCGCGGAGATCGAGAAGCTGTACCGCGACGGCATCGACCGGCCCAAGCTGGTGCACTGGTTCGCCGGCTACGAGCTGGTCGCCGCGTACCTCGCCCCGCACCCCGGCTCCAAGTGGGCGAAGGGCCCCGACGCCCTGGACCTGACCCAGCCGCCGCGCAGGCTCGTCGATGACGTGCTTCCGGACGAGTTTCCGCTGAGCATGTTCTACGAGGCGCTGTCCAAGAAACTGAAGAACGTGATCGCCTCCACCAAGGGCATCACGGCGGACGGCGCCGAGCGGGTCGCCGCGTGAGCGATCGCGTACGGAACACTGCTGCTACGGAGGCGAGGAACATGGGGAACGGGGCTCTCAGCGGTGCGGTGATCGCCGTGGCAGGCGCGGGCGGACCCGCCGGCCGGGCGGCACTGCTCAGGCTCGCCGAGGCGGGCGCGACGGTCGTCGGCGCGGACAACGACCCGGAGCGGCTGTCCCAGGCCGTGGACGCGGCCCGCTACGCGTCCGGCGGCGCCACCGTCACCGGCGACACGGTCGACCTGCTCGACCTGAAGTCCACCCGTGACTGGGCCGCGCACATCGAGAAGGACTTCGGCCGCGTCGACGGCCTGGTCCACCTCGTCGGCGGCTGGCGCGGCAGCGAGACCTTCACCAAGACCAGCCTCGACGACTGGGACTTCCTGGAGCTGCTGCTCGTCAAGACGGTGCAGCACACCTCCCTGGCGTTCCACGAGGCGCTGCAGCGCAGCGAGCGCGGTCGGTACCTCCTGATCAGCGCCTCGGGCGCCACGAAGCCCACCGCGGGCAACGCCGCCTACTCCGCCGCCAAGGCCGCCGCCGAGGCGTGGACGCTGGCCATGGCCGACTACTTCCGCAAGGCCGGAAAGGCCGAGGGCGCCGAGGGGCCGACGTCGGCGGCTGCGATCCTGGTGGTGAAGGCGTTGGTGCACGACGCGATGCGCGCCGAGCGCCCCAACGCGAAGTTCGCGGGCTTCACGGACGTCAAGGACCTGGCCGAGGCCATCGTCGACGTCTGGGACAAGCCCGCCGCGGAAGTGAACGGAAACCGTCTGTGGCTGACCGAGAAGCCGTGAACCCCCCCAGGACCGACGCGCGGCGCCATCACGACCCGCAGGTCCGCGGTTTCGCCAGCGACAACTACGCCGGGGTCCACCCGGAGGTGCTCGCCGCCCTGGCCGTGGCCAACGGCGGGCACCAGGTCGCCTACGGTGAGGACGACTACACCGACAACCTCCAGCGGATCGTCCGCAGCCACTTCGGCGCCGGCGCCGAGGCGTTCCCCGTGTTCAACGGCACCGGAGCGAACGTCGTCGCGCTCCAGGCGGTCACCGACCGCTGGGGCGCGGTGATCTGCGCCGAGAGCGCGCACATCAACGTCGACGAGGGCGGCGCCCCCGAGCGCATGGGCGGCCTGAAGCTGCTCACCGTGCCCACGCCGGACGGCAAGCTCACCCCCGAGCTGATCGACCGGCAGGCGTACGGCTGGGAGGACGAGCACCGTGCGATGCCACAGGTCGTCTCGATCACCCAGAGCACGGAGCTGGGCACGCTCTACACGCCCGAGGAGATCCGCGCGATCTGCGACCACGCCCACGCGCACGGCATGCGGGTGCACCTGGACGGCTCCCGGATAGCCAACGCCGCCGCCTCCCTGGACGTCCCCATGCGGACGTTCACCAACGCGGTCGGCGTCGACATCCTCTCGCTGGGCGGGACGAAGAACGGCGCGATGTTCGGCGAGGCGGTCGTCGTCATCGATCAGGACGCCGTCCGCCGCATGAAGCACATCCGCAAGATGAGCATGCAGCTCGCCTCCAAGATGCGCTTCGTGTCGGTGCAGCTCGAGGCACTGCTCGCCCGGGACCTGTGGCTGCGCAACGCCCGCCATGCCAACGAGATGGCCCAGCGGCTCGCGGAGGGCGTGCGGGCGGTGCACGGGGCGGAGATCCTCTACCCGGTGCAGGCCAACGGTGTCTTCGCCAAGCTGCCGCACGACGTGAGCGAGCGGCTCCAGAAGCGGTTCCGCTTCTACTTCTGGGACGAGGCCGAGGGCGTGGTGCGCTGGATGTGCTCCTTCGACACCACGGAGGACGACGTGGACGCGTTCGTCGCCGCGCTGAAGGAGGAGATGGCGCGCTGACCGCCGTCCTCTGCATAGTTATGCGATCAATCGGAAAGTCATTGACTGCGGTTGATCGCATTCCTATGCTCTGCGGGCATGGAGATGATCCAGAACACCCCCGACCTGTCCGCTTATCTGGCCGCCGACGAGGCGATCGACCACCAGCACCCGGTGGTCCGTGAAACGGCCGCCCGCCTCGCCGAGGGGGTGGCCGACTCGTATGCCTATGCGCGCGCCGCGTACGAGTTCGTGCGCGACACCATTCCGCACTCGCAGGACTCGGGCGATCTGCGCGTCACCTGGGGGGCCTCCGACGTCCTGCGGTGCCGCACCGGCATCTGCCACGCCAAGGCCCATGCGCTGGCCGCCCTGCTGCGGGCCGAGGACATCCCGACGGCGCTGTGCTACCAGCGGCTGACCCATGACGAGGGCGGCGGGCACGCGGTGCACGGGCTGGTCGCCGTACGGTTCAACGGCGCCTGGCACCGGCAGGATCCCCGGGGCAACAAGCCGGGCGTCGACGCGCAGTTCTCCCTGGCCGGCGAACGTCTCGCCTTCCCCGTCGACCCGGAGTCAAATGAAGTGGACTATCCGGTGCTGTACGCTGAACCGCACCCGGTGGTACTGAGTGCGCTCAGGGCCGCCCCCGACCGGCCGTGGCTGTGGAAGACGCTGCCCACCGCACTCTGATCCCGAGGCGAGAGAAGATGACCCCTACGCTCACCGTGTCCGACGAGGTGCGCGCGCTCGCGCCCGGCTTCACCCATGTGGCCGTCGAGGCGTACGGTCTGGTCAACGGCCCCAGCACCGAGTCGAGTTCGGCGCTCCTGGACGACGCGGCGCGTCGTCTGGCCGTCCGGCTGGACGGGCGCGCCCCGCACGAGGACCCGCACATGGCGGCGTGGCGCGAGGTCTACACGGCGTTCGGCTCCAAGCCCTCGCGCACCCGCAACTCGGCCGAGGCGCTGGCGAAGAGGGCACTGTCCGGCGCCGGCCTGCCCCGCGTCAACGTGCTCGTCGACGTCTACAACGCCGTCAGCGTCGCCCATCTGATCCCCGTCGGCGGCGAGGACCTGGACCTGATCCAGGGCGGCATGCGCCTGGTGCGGGCCACCGGCGAGGAGGACTTCCCGACCGTGGCCGCCGGTGAGGAGACCGTCGAACACCCGGACGCGGGCGAAGTGGTGTGGTGCGACGAGGCCGGCGTCACCTGCCGTCGCTGGAACTGGCGCCAGGGCCCGCGCACCCGCCTCACCGAGCGCACCGCCTCGGGCCTCTTCCTGCTGGAGGGTCTGGCCCCCGTGCCGGTTTCCGAGGTCACGGCGGCGGCCGGTGAACTGGCCGAACTGCTGGAGAAGTTCAGCCCCCAAGCGCGGATCACCGTGCACGCTCCGCAGCCCGCGGCCTGAACCCGCCTCCCGCGTTCGCCGTCCCGCAGCCGGGCGCCGGAGCCGCGGGAGCCGGGCCGGACACCGCTGGGCGGCGCGGTCGCCGCGCCGCCGACGGCCGGGGTCAGTGGGCTTCGGCCAGACGGAGCTGTTCCTGCGTCGGGGCGGTGCCGCCGAGGTGGGCGGGCATCCACCAGGTGTCCTCCGGGCCCCTGGGGCGCACCGGGTAGGCGCGCTGCGCGGCCTCCAGCAGTTCCTGGACGCGCTCGCGGAGCCGCCGGGTGATGGCGCCCGCGTACTGGTCGCGGGGGGCCTCGACGGCCTCGCCGACCCGGATGGTGACGGGCGTGTGGCTGCGCTTGAAGTTGCGCGGATGCCCCTTGGTCCACAGCCGCTGCGTGCCCCAGACCGCCATCGGGACCAGCGGGACGCCGGCCTCCTGGGCCAGCCGGGCGGCGCCCGACTTGAAGCTCTTCAGGGTGAACGACTGGGAGATGGTCGCCTCCGGGAAGACCCCGATGACCTCGCCGGACCGCAGCGAGTCCAGCGCGTGGGCGTAGGCCTGCTCGCCCTGCGCGCGGTCCACCGGAATGTGCTTCATACCGCGCATCAGCGGGCCGGAGATCCGGTGCCGGAAGACCGACTCCTTCGCCATGAAGCGCACCAGGCGCTTCTGGGGGAGCGCCGCCAGACCGTTGAAGATGAAGTCCAGGTAGCTGATGTGATTGCTCACCAGCACTGCGCCGCCCGAGCGCGGAATGTTCTCCGACCCGCGGCAATCGATCCTGAGATCCCACACCTTGAACATCGTGCGGGCGAAACCGATGACGGGACGGTAGACAAGCTCGGCCATGGGCGGGGCGGACCCTTCTGTCTGCCAGGGAAGGGAGACTCCCGGCGGAAGTTACGCTGCCGTAGGTTTACGGCATGTCGCAGATCGTGCCCGAAGAACGGCCGGGTAGCCAGCCCACGTGCCCGTACGCGGCGAGATCCTCGTCACGTCGGCCCCATGCGGTGGAATGACGCCCTCCGCCACGCGGGCCGGGAATCTTCCGTGGTCTCCCGCGCGCTGAGGGAAGAAGGACGGTACGACGGGAACCCGAGGGCGCGCGTGCCGGCGCTCGCCGCGGCGGGCGTGCGGTGCCGCGACGGCGGGTGGAGGAAGGAGAGTTGGTGCGGGTGCGCGCAGGCGACGAGGACAGGCGGCTCGGTGCGGCCGAGCTGGGCGGGGAACTGGGCGAGCGCGCCACGCTGGTGCAGTTCTCCACCGCCTTCTGCGCACCCTGCCGGGCGACCCGGCGTGTTCTCGGCGAGGTGGCCGGCATGGTGCCCGGGGTCGCGCACATCGAGATCGACGCCGAGGAGCGGCTGGACCTCGTGCGCGACCTCGGCGTCGCGAGGACCCCGACCGTACTGGTCCTCGACGCGGCCGGACGCATCGTGCGGCGCGCCGCCGGACAGCCGCGCAAGGCGGACGTCATCGCGGCTTTGGGAGCGGCGGTCTGACGCGCCGTCCCGCTCCGTGAGGCATCTCCCATGTGGCCGGACGCCCTTGACTGTGCCCACCACCCGTCGTCAGCCTGACTGTATGGACCGCGAACTCCTTCTCTTCGGACGAGCGCACATCGACCTCGCCCGTACCGCGAGCGCGCGCTGTCCGGGCTGTTGAGCAGCCACGGATCCCGCTCGGCCCACCACCAGAAGGACAGGTCCATGACGGCCACCACCGGTCTCGGCGCCCCCGGTGCGCTCCAGCTCGCCTCGCCCGACCTCTTGCGCTCCGTCTTCCGGCGGCACGCGGCGGGTGTGGCGGTGATCACCGCGCGCGGCGACTCGGGACCGGCCGGCTTCACCGCCACCTCCCTCACCTCCGTGTCCGCCGAGCCCCCGCTGATCTCGTTCGGCATCGGCACCGGCGCCTCCAGCTGGCCGGCGGTCTCCGCCGCCGAGCACATCGGCGTCCACATACTCGGCGAGCACCAGGAGGAGCTGGCCGCCACCTTCGCCCGCAGCGGCGCCGACCGGTTCGGGGCGCCCACCGCCTGGCGGGAGGGGCCCGAGGGGGTGCCCGTCCTCGACCACGTGCTGGCCTGGCTGGTCTGCCGGGTCGTCGCACGGGTGCCGGCCGGCGACCACCGCATCGTGATCGCCGAGGTGGTCCTCGGCGACCCCACCGGGGACGGCCGCCCCCTGCTCTACCACCAGGGCCGCTTCAGCGGGCTGCGCGACTGAGCCCGCCTGCCGCGGCCCGCACCGCCTGGACCGCGGAGCCGTCCGGTTCCGGTTACGCTGCGTTGCGAAGGTCACAGTTCAAAGCGCTTGCTTAGCGGGCAGGAACTGGTTGTACTGACGAGTAATATTCCGGTGGGAGCGAGGGGTCGCCCCGACCGGGATCGGCCGCTTCAGGCGCCTATGCTGCCTGCAAGAAGGCAGCCCCGAAATGACGATGCAGTAGGAGAGCCGGCGTGAGCTTGAGGATCGTTGTCACTGTGAAGTACGTGCCCGACGCCACTGGCGACCGGCACTTCGCCGATGACCTGACCGTCGACCGGGACGATGTGGACGGT
>NZ_JBIBUK010000021.1:0-128827 GCF_043079345.1 Streptomyces sp. NPDC015220
GACTCTATCAGATCTTTTTTCCGATCCGATTTCCTCGGTGCTTTCCAGGTTCCCGCTCTCGCGTTTCCCTTTCCGGCGGTTCCGACTCTATCAGAACTCTTCTGTTCCGATTCCCGGTCGGCGGGATGTCCAAGGCTTGTCGGCTTTCGCCTGTCGGCCTTTTGACTTTCACTACGCTATCCGATTCCCGCCCCGATTCATAATCAGGATTCGCGGGTTCGAATTCGGACGTGCGGACACGTCACTGTCGACCCCGCTGAAGGGGTGCTCGTCAGGTAGTGGGTTGGCCGCTCCGGCTGCAGGCGATCGCCGTACCCGGTTCAGCGGCTCGGGCTACATTACGCACCTTCCCATCCCGAGTCAACTCCGCCGCCGCCTCGGCACATGGGCACGGTACGGGCTCACGGTCGGGTCGTCGGCGGCCCAGTAGCGCCACGGGTGTGCCTCGCCGTCACCGCCCTCGCCGGCGACGCCGGTGCGCGGGCCGTTGCGCACCTGGCCGGCGGGGACGGGCGTGCCGCTGAGGACCCGTATCGGGGTGTCGCCCGGTGCGCAGGCGTCCGTGCCGTCCAGGGAGCGGTCCACGCCCAGGGCGGTGGCCAGCCGGGCCGGGCCCTTGGCCAGTTCCTTGTCGTTGCGGGCCGAGACCCGCCGGAGGCGGGCCAGCTCGGCGCCCTCGACGATCTCGCCGGCGCGGAGCAGGACTCCGCTCGCCCGACCCTCCGGGCCGCACACCAGGTTCATGCAGTGCCACATGCCATAGGTGAAGTAAACGTACACATGGCCGGGCGGGCCGAACATCACGCCGTTGCGGGTGGTCCGGCCGCGGTAGGCGTGGGAGCCGGGGTCGTTCGGGCCGTCGTAGGCCTCGACCTCGGTCAGGCGCAGGGCGATCGGGCCGTCCGGGGTCGTACGGACCAGGACGCGGCCCAGGAGGTCGGGGGCGACGTCCAGGACGGGGCGGTCGAAGAACTCTCTGGGCAGGGGCGTACGGTCCGAGGGCGCGATCATGGCTTCCGAGCGTAGTCCAGTCGGGTGGGTTTCAAGGACTGGTCAAAGATTCCCCTGCTTGTCAGGGTGTGGGCGCGGAACCGGTCGCGGCCGGGTCGCGTTTGTAGGTAGGGCAAGAGCCCACTGCGTAGAGGGAGTGTCATGGCGTTCAAGAAGTTGCTGGCGAGTCTCGGGGCCGGTGGGGCGTCGGTGGAGACGGAGCTGCACGAGGTCAACGTCGTGCCGGGCGGGGTGGTCCAGGGCGAGGTGCGGATCCAGGGCGGGTCCGTGAACCAGCGGATCGAGGGGCTGTCGGTCGGTCTTCAGGCCAAGGTCGAGGTGGAGAGCGGGGACGAGGAGTACAAGCAGGACATCGAGTTCACCAAGGTGCAGCTCGGCGGGGCGTTCGAGCTGCAGGCCGGGGCCGTGCACGCGGTGCCGTTCGGGCTGGAGATCCCGTGGGAGACGCCGGTCACGATGATCGACGGGCAGGCGCTGCGCGGCATGCACATCGGAGTGACCACGGAACTGGCGATCGCGCGTGCCGTGGACTCCGGCGACCTGGACCCGATCAACGTGCACCCGCTTCCGGCGCAGAAGGCGATCCTGGACGCGTTCATCCAGCTGGGCTTCCGCTTCAAGCACGCGGACATGGAGCGCGGGCACATCCGCGGGACGCGGCAGCGGCTGCCGTTCTACCAGGAGATCGAGTTCCAGCCGCCGTCGGAGTACCGGGGTCTGAACGAGGTCGAGTTGAGCTTCGTCGCCGACGAGAACGCGATGGACGTGGTGCTGGAGATGGACAAGAAGCCTGGTCTGTTCAGCGAGGGCAGCGACACCTACCGCTCCTTCCAGGTGGGCCTGCACGACTACCAGGCGACCGACTGGGCGGCGTACCTCCACCAGTGGATCGCCGAGGTCGGCAGCAAGCGCAGTTGGTTCTAGGCTCTGGAACCGGTGATTCCGCCGACAGGGGATCACGACGCAACCGATCAGGAGGTACCGAGGTGACCGAGCTCAAGAGGCGGCCGCTCCCCCACGACTTCCATCCGCCCGTGCCGTCGTTCACGGTCACGAGCGACGACGTGCGGGAGGGGGCGACGCTCAAGGACGCTCAGGTCCAGTCCGCGGGGAACAGCTCGCCGCAGCTGCGCTGGGAGGGCTTCCCGTCCGGGACAAAGAGCTTCGCCGTGACCTGCTACGACCCGGACGCCCCGACGGGCAGCGGGTTCTGGCACTGGGTGGTGTTCGACATCCCGGCCTCGGTGACGGAGCTGCCGGCCGGAGCGGGCGGCGGGAAGTTCGAGGGGCTGCCCGAGGGCGCCGTGCACGCGCGCAACGACTACGGGACCAAGGACTTCGGCGGTGCCGCTCCGCCGCCCGGGGACGGGCCGCACCGTTACGTCTTCACGGTGTACGCCGTCGACCAGGACAGGCTCGGTCCGGACTCGGACGCCTCGCCCGCGGTGGTGGGCTTCAACCTGCGGTTCCACACGTTGGCGCGTGCCCAGCTGATCGGTGAGTACGAGGTTCCCGCCGGGAGCTGAACGTACCCGCCTCCCGGTGTGACGTTCACTGAACGTTTGCCCGCCTCTGGTCTTGGAAGTGATCGGAGGCGGGCATTTTTATTGCGTTGTCCATCTCGGCGCGCCCGTCCAGAGTTGATCCGAGCCCGCCGGGGGGCGGGCGGGTGCACATGGGAGGTGGGCCGGATGCGGGACACGCTGGTGCTGAACGCGAGCTTCGAGCCGCTGTCGACTGTGACGTTGAACCGAGCCGTCGTTCTGGTGCTCCAGGACAAGGCCGTCGTCGAGCAGGCCCACCCCGAACTGCGCATGCGCGGAGCCGCGTTGGACATACCGGCGCCCCGGGTGATCCGGTTGTGCAGGTACGTGCGGGTGCCTTTCCGAAGACAAGCGCCGTGGTCGAGGCGGGGGGTGCTGGTACGGGACCGGCACCGGTGCGCGTACTGCGGGCGGCGGGCGACGACCGTGGACCACGTGGTGCCGAGGTCGCAGGGCGGGCGGGACACCTGGTTGAACACGGTGGCCTCGTGCTCGGAGGACAATCACCGCAAGGCGGACCGCACTCCGGAGGAGGCGGGGATGCCGTTGCTGCGCGAGCCGTTCGAGCCGACTCCGGCGGATGCGATGCTCCTGGCCCTGGGCCAGGAGGATCTCGCCGCTCTGCCGGAGTGGCTGGCCCGGGACGCCGCCTGACCGTTCCCCTTGAATCCCCCGTGGATCCGCGGGTGCTCGCGCGGTGCTTCGGCCGCGGGACGGAGTTCGTGGCCGGTCGCGCCGCGCCCGGACCGCGTGCCGGCGGGGCCCCGCACGCCCCTGGGGGCCGGCGCGGGGCGCGCCCGTCGAGAAGGCGTCCTCAGTCGATCCGGGGCTTCTCGCGGCGTTCGGTGCCGGAGTCGCCCGTCGAGTTGCCGTTGCCGCCGCCGGAATTGCCGCCCAGGGAGCCGAAGTTTCCCATGGCGCCGGAGAGGCCCTTGAGGGCGTCGCCGATCTCGCTGGGCACGATCCAGAGCTTGTTGGCGTCGCCCTCGGCGATCTTCGGGAGCATCTGGAGGTACTGGTAGGAGAGGAGCTTCTGGTCGGGGTCGCCGGCGTGGATCGCCTCGAACACCGTACGGACGGCCTGGGCCTCGCCCTCGGCGCGCAGGGCCGCCGCCTTGGCCTCACCTTCGGCGCGCAGGATCTGGGACTGCTTCTCGCCCTCGGCGCGCAGGATCTCGGACTGCCGGACGCCTTCCGCCTGGAGGATGGCGGCGCGCTTGTCGCGGTCGGCGCGCATCTGCTTCTCCATCGAGTCCTGGATGGAGGTGGGGGGCTCGATCGCCTTCAGCTCGACGCGGTTGACGCGGATGCCCCACTTGCCGGTGGCCTCGTCGAGGACGCCGCGCAGCGCCGCGTTGATTTCCTCGCGGGAGGTGAGGGTGCGCTCCAGGTCCATGCCGCCGATGATGTTGCGCAGCGTGGTGACGGTGAGCTGTTCGATGGCCTGGATGTAGCTGGCGACCTCGTAGGTCGCGGCCCGGGCGTCGGTCACCTGGTAGTAGATGACGGTGTCGATGTTGACGACCAGGTTGTCCTGGGTGATGACCGGCTGCGGCGGGAACGGCACGACCTGCTCGCGCAGGTCGATGCGGTTGCGGATGGTGTCGATGAACGGGACGACGATGTTGAGGCCCGCGTTCAGCGTCCGCGTGTAGCGGCCGAAGCGCTCCACGATGGCGGCGCTGGCCTGCGGGATGACTTGGATCGTCTTGATCAGGGCGATGAAGACCAACACCACCAGAACGATCAGGACGATGATGACCGGTGCCATCGTTGCTCCCCGTACCCTTCTCCGCCTCGGCGCTTTCGGAAGATCTTATGGGCTTCTCGGCTGTTGAAGATCTTGCTGTCGAGTCTGACAGACCGTCGTGTGCCCCGTGGGGTGTTCGGTTGAGGTCACATGACGATCGCGGTGGCTCCCTCGATGTCCACGACGTCGACGTGCGCGCCCACTTCGTATGCGTGGTCGGTGTCGAGCGAGCGGGCCGACCAGATCTCCCCGGCGAGCTTGATCCGGCCGCCGGCGCCGTCGACGCGTTCGAGTACGACGGCCTGCCTGCCCTTCAACGCGTCGACGCCGGTGGCGAGTTGGGGACGCTGCCGGCTGTGCCGGGCGGCGATGGGCCGGACCACGGCGATCAGGGCGACCGAGACGACGACGAAGACGAGTACCTGCGCGACGGCGCCGAGGCCGAAGCCCGCGACGACCGCGGCGGCGACGGCGCCGACCGCGAGCATGCCGAACTCCGGCATCGCGGTCACCACGAGCGGGATTCCGAGCGCCGCCGCGCCGACGAGCCACCACACCCATGCGTCGATGTCGTTCACATGGTCATGGTAGGTCCGCGGCCCTGTCGCGGACAGGGCGCACGGGGGGCGGCTCAGGGCAGGGGCCGAGGGTGCCGGCCCGGGACGGGAGGCCGGCGTCCCGGGCGCGGGCCGGCGGCGGGACCCGGGCAGGGTCCCGCTGTCCGGGTCCGCCGCGGGGGGCTCAGGACAGCGGGAGGCCCTGGGCGGTCCAGCGGTCGCCGACCTGCTCGACGACGAGCGGCAGGCCGAAGCAGTGGGAGAGGTTGCGGGAGGTGAGCTCGAGCTCCAGGGGGCCCGCGGCGAGGACCCGGCCCTGGCGGATCATCAGGACGTGGGTGAAGCCGGGGGCGATCTCCTCGACATGGTGGGTGACCATGATCATCGAGGGGGCGATGGGGTCGCGGGCGAGCCGGCCGAGGCGGCGGACGAGGTCCTCGCGGCCGCCGAGGTCGAGGCCGGCAGCGGGCTCGTCCAGGAGCAGCAGCTCGGGGTCGGTCATCAAGGCGCGGGCGATCAGGGTGCGCTTGCGCTCGCCCTCGGACAGGCTGCCGAAACGGCGGTCGAGGTACTCGGTCATGCCGAGGCGGTCGAGGAAGGCGCGGGCGCGCTGCTCGTCGACGTCCTCGTACTCCTCCTGCCAGCCGGCGGTCATGCCGTAGGCGGCGGTCAGCACGGTCTGCAGTACGGTCTGGCGCTTGGGGAGCTTCTCGGCCATGGCGATGCCGGCCATGCCGATGCGGGGGCGCAGCTCGAAGACGTCGGTGCCGGGCCTGCCGAGGGTCTCGCCGAGGATGGTGGCGGTGCCCTTGCTGGGGTAGAGGTAGCTGGAGGCGACGTTGAGGAGGGTGGTCTTGCCGGCGCCGTTCGGACCGAGGATGACCCAGCGCTCGCCCTCCTTGACCGACCAGGAGACCTGGTCCACCAGAGCCCGGCCCTCGCGGACCACGGATACGTCCTGAAGCTCCAGAACATCGCTCATGAGCGCGTTGTCTCCCCTTGCAGTGTGCCGCCGGTCTCGGCTGTCGCGTACGCCTGTGGCTCGGTCCGCCGCGCCGGTGGGCGCAGCCCCCAACGAATCTACGCCACGGGATGGGCGGGGCGTTCCATCGGTCCGGTCCTTAGGCTGGGGGGCATGCTCTCGGAACCGCGCTCTGGACGCCTCGCCGCTTGGGGAAATGCCCTTTTGGCCGGACTTGTCCCGCCTGATGACGCCGTGCTCGCCATCGTGGGTGAGGACGCCGTCCATCGGGTGGTGGGGCTGCCCGGCGAATCGGAGCCCGTCGGGCTCACGCTCGCGCTGGGGCGGCTGCGGACGCTCGGGGTGGGCGCGCTGCGGGTGGCGCTGCCCGCGCCGGGGCATCCGCTGGGGCTGAGCGGGCCGCCGGAGTTCAACGCGCGGGCGCTGGACGCCCAGGAGGCGGTTGTCTGCCACGGCGCCGCGTTCGGTCTGGTGCCGGAGGTGTCCGAGGCCGGGCCGGCCGGCGATGTGCACGTCCAGGTGGTGTGGCAGGTGCTGCCCGTGCGGGAGGCGCCGCCCGCCGACGTGCCGTCGCTGGGCGAGGCCGAGCGGGAGCTGGCGGAGGCGTTGCGGGAGGCCACGGAGGTGCTGGCGCGGCTGGACGTCGCCGGGTCGGGGCCGGTGGCGGAGGCCGCCGTCGACGCGTACCGGGCGCGGGCCGAGCGGGGGCGTGAGGTGCTGGCCCCGGGCTATCCGCCGCGGGCGGTGCGGGTGCTGGAACTGGCGCAGCGGGTGGGGTTGCTCATCTCGCTGGCGTACGAGAACGGGCACGGGGGCGCGGTGAGCGCGTCGGAGATGGCGGCGCGGGGCGCCGCGCTGCGGCCGGTGGAGCGTACGGCTCGGCGGGCGCAGGTGGCCGCGTACAACTCCGTGGTCGAGGAGCGGGAGAAGAGGGTGCGCTGAGGGGGGTGCGGCCCTGCGACGTGCGGGCCGGGCCGCGAGCTCCCCGCCCGGACCTCGCCGGGCGCGGTCGCGGCACTGGGCGGGGGGAGAACGCTCCGTGTCTCCTCGGGCGGGGCGGTCAGCCGGTCACCCCGTGGCGTACGGCCCACAGCGCGGCCTGGGTACGGTCCGCCAGGTCGAGTTTCATCAGGATGTTCGACACGTGGGTCTTGACGGTCTTCTCGGACAGCACCAGGGCGCGGGCGATCTCGCGGTTGGAGCGGCCGTCCGCTATCAGGCCGAGGACCTCGCGCTCCCGTTCGGTGAGGGAGGTGCTCCGCCCTTGGCCCGAGTTGGCTTCCTCCTGGGACAGCAGGGCGTCGGCGACCTCCGGCTGGAGGAGGATGTGGCCGGCGTGCACCGAGCGGACGGCGCCGGCGAGCGCGTCGGGGTCCACGTCCTTGTACACGTAGCCGGCGGCGCCCGCGCGCAGCGCCGGGATCACCGTGCGCTGTTCGGTGAAGCTGGTCACGATCAGCACGCGTGCGGGGTTGCCGAGGTCGCGCAGCCGGCGCAGGGCCTCGACACCGTCCATGACGGGCATCTTGACGTCCATGAGGACGACGTGGGGCCTCAGCTCCTCGGCGCGGGCGACGCCCTCGGCGCCTTCGGCGGCCTCGCCGACGACCTCGATGTCGTCCTGCACCTCCAGGAAGGTGCGCAGGCCCCGGCGTACCACTTGGTGGTCGTCGACGACCAGCACCTTGATCGGGTCAGCCACCGGGAGTCTCCATCTCGATCGTGGTGCCCTTGCCGGGCGCCGATTCCACGGTCAGTGTGCCGCCGGCCCCGTCGGCCCGGTCACGCATCGAGACCAGGCCCAGGTGGCGGCCCGCGCGGCGCACCTTCATCGGGTCGAAGCCGCTGCCGTCGTCGGTGACGCGCAGGACGGCTCCGCAGCCCCGGCGCTCCAGGGTGACGGCGACGTGCCCGGCGCCCGAGTGGCGCAGCGCGTTGTGCAGGGCCTCCTGCGCGACGCGGAGCATGGCCTCCTCCTGCGCGGCCGGCAGGGCCCTGAAGCCGCCGGCGGCGAAGGTGACCCGCGCGCTGTGGACGCGGTCGAGGACCTGGATCTGGGTGCGGAGGGCGGCGACCAGGCCGTCCTCCTCCAGGGCGGCGGGGCGCAGCTCCACCACGGCGGCGCGCAGTTCGTCGGCGGCCTCGGCGGCGAGCGCGGCCACCTGCTGCAGTTCGCCCTTGGCGCGCACCGGGTCCCGGTCGACCAGGGCGGCGGCGGCCTGGGCGGTCAGGCGCAGGGAGAACAGTTTCTGGCTGACGGCGTCGTGCAGCTCGTGGGCGAGGCGGGAACGCTCCTCGGCGATGGTCAGCTCGCGGCTGCGCTCGTACAGGCGGGCGTTGGTGAGGGCGATCGCGGCGTGCTGGGCGAGGATGGCCAGCAGTTCCTCGTCCTCCTCCGTGAAGCCGCAGCCGACCCTCGGCTCGGAGCAGCGCTTGTTCGCCAGGAACAGCGCCCCGATGACCTCGTCGCCGTCCCGGATCGGCAGGCCGAGGAAGTCGGACATCTCGGGGTGCGCGGCCGGCCAGCCCTCGAAGCGCGGGTCCTCGCGCACGTCGGCCAGGCGCTCGGCCCTGGCCTCGTGCAGCATCGCGGCGAGGATCCCGTGCTGGCGCGGGAGCGGGCCGATGGCGCGCCACTGTTCCTCGGTGACCCCGTCGACCACGAACTGGGCGAAGCCCCCGTGGTCGTCCGGGACGCCGAGGGCGGCGTACTGCGCGTCGAGCAGCTCGCGGGCCGAGGCGACGATCGTCTTGAGTACGTCGCGCACCTCCAGGTGCCTGCTCATGGCCAGCAGCGCGGAACTCACCGCGGCGAGGCCGGACCGGGGTCCTTGACTCATGTCCTCACGGTACCGGCGGGGCGCGACGGTCCGGATCGGGCCCGTTACGGCGCCGTCCGGGGCGCCCGCCCGAGGTCCACGGGCCCGGTCCGCCGGTCGGAAGGGGATGGCGGACTGGACGTCTGTCCGGGCGGCCCGGTGACAGCGGCCACCCCGCGGGGCCGGGCCTCGGGGGGTCAGGCCTCGGGGGCCGGGCCTGGGGGGTCAGGTGCGACGCGTCAGGTGTGACGCGTCAGGTGTGAGGGGGCGGGCCCGTGGGGTCGGCGCGGCTGTCCATGGGGTGAGGGGGCGGGCCGGTGGGTGGGCCGGCGGCACGAGGGTGGCGACGAGCGCTCCTGGACCCCGACGAAAGCCGCTGACGCAGAGCGTTGCTACGGCAACGTTTGGTGAGCGGGCCTGCCCTCCGATGTGAGGACGCGCATAGGACGCAGGTCACGTACGAACGGACATAGGAGGCGACGGGTGCCCTATGAACGGGGAGAACAGCCCTGTTCGTCCCGTTTTGCCTGTCCCTGATCCACTATCCGGCTTCGTACGTCACACCTTTGCAACCGAATTTTGCGGCAGCTAAGAATTGCTCTCGTCGCTCAGCGCCGCGGGTTTCCGCTCGCGGCGTTCGTGTGGGTGAGACCCCCTCCCGCAGTCCGGAGAGCGACCTCCGCGCTACTCGAAGAGGTCTATTTCTTATGTCCGCGAACTTCCGCTTCATCCGAAACAGTCGATCCCTGACCAAGACCCAGAAGGTCGCCTTCGCCGGTGCCGCCACCCTCGGCGCCGCCGCCATCGCCGTCTCGGCCGCCGTGCCCGGTGAGGCCCACACGGCCGTCTCCGCCGACGCCGCCACCGCCGCGGCCCCGGTCGCGATGAGCTCGCAGCCGGCCAAGACCGTCCAGGCCAGCGTCACCGACCAGCTCGCCGGCGACAGCGTGAAGATCCAGGCCATCGCGGCCAAGAAGCAGGCCGCCGCCCACGAGAAGGCCGCCGTCGCCAAGAAGGCCGCCGCCGAGCGCAAGGCCGAGGCCGCCCACCACGCCGAGCAGACCGCGAGCCGGTCCGCGCAGCGCCCGCGGATGCAGACGGTCGCCGTCTCCACCAGCTACGGCAACAACCTCAACGGCTGGATCCGCCAGTCGCTGGACATCATGAAGCAGCACAACATCCCGGGCTCCTACAACGGCCTGCACCGCAACATCATGCGGGAGTCCTCGGGCAACCCGATGGCCATCAACGGCTGGGACATCAACGCCCGCAACGGCATCCCCTCCAAGGGCCTGCTGCAGGTGATCGACCCGACCTTCAACACGTACCACGTCGCGGGCACGTCGAAGAACATCTACGACCCGGTGGCCAACATCACCGCCGCCGCCAACTACGCGGCCCACCGCTACGGCTCGATCGACAACGTCAACAGCGCGTACTGAGGTCGGCGCGGACCTCTTCAAGAGACGCGGAAGGGCGGCACCCCGTGCGGGGTGCCGCCCTCGCTGTACCCACGAGCGGTCCTCGTGCCGTAGCCCTCGCGGTACGGGCGCTACGGTGACCGCCGTTACTTGCGCATGACCTCCGGCTCGTGGCGGCGCAGGAAGCGCGCCACCAGGAGGCCGCAGGCGACGCCCAGCGCGATCAGCACGACCATGTCCATCCCCCAGGCCGAGACCTCGTGGTTCCACAGCGGGTCGGTGCTGGTCGGGTCGTCGGTGTTCGGGGCGATGTCGTTGAAGTCGAGCGTGGTGCCGGCGGCGGCGACCGCCCAGCGGGACGGCATCAGGTACGAGAACTCGTTGACGCCGACCGTGCCGTGCAGCGTGAACAGGCAGCCGGTGAACACCACCTGGATGATCGCGAACATCACCAGCAGCGGCATGGTCTTCTCGGCGGTCTTCACCAGCGAGGAGATGACCAGGCCGAACATCATCGAGGTGAAGCCGAGCACCATGATCGGCAGGCACAGCTCCAGCAGGGTTCCGTTGCGCAGGATCAGGCCCTCGTCGGGGATCTCCCGGCTGGCGAAGCCGATCACGCCGACCAGCAGGCCCTGCGCCATGGTGACCAGGCCGAGGACGACGACCTTGGACATCAGGTACGCCGAACGGGACAGGCCGGTCGCGCGCTCCCGTTCGTAGATGACCCGTTCCTTGATCAGCTCACGGACGGAGTTGGCTGCGCCCGCGAAGCACGCGCCGACCGCGAGGATCAGCAGCACCGTGGTGGCCGTGCCGTTCGGGGCGTGGGTGCCCGTCTTCGGGTTGATCCCCGGGTTGACCAGCAGGCCCTTGTCGTGCTGGATGAGCAGGCTGACCGCGCCGAGCACCGCCGGCAGGATCACCGTCAGCGCCAGGAAGCCCTTGTCGGAGGCGATGACCGCCACGTACCGCCGGACCAGGGTCAGCAGCTGCGATCCCCAGCCCTGCGGCTTGGGCGGCCTGAGGGCCTGCGGCGGGGCCACGGGTACGGACTGCGGGGCGACCGCGTCGATGTCCGCGGCGTACATCTGGTAGTGCTGCGAGCCCTTCCACCGGCCCGCCCAGTCGTAGTCGCGGTAGCTCTCGAAGGCGGAGAAGACGTCGGCCCAGCTCTCGTAGCCGAAGAAGTTCAGCGCCTCCTCCGGCGGACCGAAGTAGGCGACGCTGCCGCCGGGCGCCATCACCAGCAGCTTGTCGCAGATCGCCAGTTCGGCCACCGAGTGGGTGACGACCAGGACGGTGCGGCCGTCGTCGGCCAGGCCGCGCAGCAGCTGCATGACGTCGCGGTCCATGCCCGGGTCGAGGCCGCTGGTCGGCTCGTCCAGGAAGATAAGCGACGGCTTGGTGAGCAGTTCCAGGGCCACCGAGACGCGCTTGCGCTGGCCGCCGGAGAGGGAGGTGACCTTCTTCTCCTTGTGGACGTCCAGCTTCAGTTCGCGCAGCACCTCGTCGATGCGGGCCTCGCGCTCGGCGGCCGTGGTGTCGGCCGGGAAGCGCAGCTTGGCCGCGTACTTGAGGGCCTTCTTGACGGTCAGCTCCTTGTGCAGGATGTCGTCCTGCGGAACCAGGCCGATGCGCTGGCGCAGTTCGGCGAACTGCTTGTAGAGGTTCCGGTTGTCGTAGAGAACCTCGCCCTGGTCGGCGGGCCGGTAGCCGGTGAGCGCCTTGAGCAGGGTGGACTTTCCGGAGCCGGACGGGCCGATGACCGCGATCAGCGACTTCTCGGGGACGCCGAAGGAGACGTCCTTGAGGATCTGCTTGCCGCCGTCGACCGTGACGGTCAGGTGGCGGGCGGAGAAGGACACCTCACCGGTGTCGACGAACTCCTCCAGCCGGTCGCCGACGATCCGGAACGTCGAGTGGCCGACACCGACGATGTCGCTCGGGCCGAGCACCGCCGAGCCGCCCTTGGGGATCGGCTGGCCGTTGACGTACGTGCCGTTGTGCGAGCCGAGGTCGCGGATCTCGAACCGGCCGTCGGGCGTGGCGTGGAACTCCGCGTGGTTGCGGGAGACCTGGAGGTCGGAGACGACCAGGTCGTTCTCCAGGGCACGGCCGATGCGCATCACACGGCCCAGGGAGAACTGGTGGAACGTGGTCGGGCTGCGGTCGCCGTGGACCGGCGGCGCCCCCGCGCCACCGCCGGGGCCGACCTGCTGCTGCGGGATCGACGGCGCCTTCGCCGGCTCCTGCCAGTCGGCCCGCGGGCCGTGCTGCTGCGGTACGGACGGCGCCTGCTGGGCCCATCCGGCGTTCGCGGCCTGCGCGGCGTAGGGCTGCTGCTGGGGCTGGACCTGCGGTGCGGCGGCCGAGAGGTTCAGGCCCGGTCCGTCGGTCGCGTTGCCGAGGCGGACCTCCGCACCCGGGCCGATCTCCGTCTGCTGGACTCGTTGGCCCTGCACGAACGTGCCGTTGGTGCTGCCGTGGTCCTCGATGACCCAACCGCGGCCGTCGAAACTGACCGTGGCGTGACGCCAGGAGACCCTTGCGTCGTCGAACACGATGTCACCCTGCGGATTGCGTCCCAGGGTGTAAGGCCTGGACGGATCCAGCGTCCAGGTCCGTCCATTGGTTTCCAGTACGAGTTCCGGCACTCCATGCCCCACTGAGTTGTCCCCCGAGTTACCCCCGTCACAGGGAGTGTAGGGATGTCGAACATCGTGGGGAACTATTTCAGGCTCCGCCCCCTGACCGAAACCCAGGCCTTGTCATGAGTACGTAACGCGCGCTCACATCCGTTGCGGCAGTGGGTGTCGAAACCCAGTCGGAGCGTGCCATTCCCACCCGAGGGGGACTTGTGTGGCGGCGGTCGTGCCGCGTCACTGACCGGGGGTCCGCCATGAGCGCCGCCGGACGGGCCGCGACCGGTGGGCGCGGTGCGCACGTGCCGCGGCCCGATGTGCCGCCGTCCGCGATCGCGTGCGTGAGCTGGGCGTCGGCCGGCCTGGCGGGCACGGCCGCACTCGGTCCGCGTCTGCCGCGGGCGGACTCCGCCGGTTCGCCCGGCCCGATGTCCGCCGCCGTGGTGGCGTTGGGGGCCGGTGGTGCGGTGGAGCCCTCCGGTGAAGCCGTCCGGTGGCGTTTCCGCGTTCGGCTCGAAGGGCGCGCGGGCACACACCGCCGTCCAGATCACGCCACTGGGTGTGGGCCTGGTCGGGGCGCTGCCGCTGTCCTGGTTCCCTACGGTCCGTGCGGGCGGCCGGAGTTGTGACCGCCCCGGCCGAACTGCCGCCCGCGGCGGGCGCGGTGGGCGCGGTGGTCGTGACGACGCCGGGCGGGCTCACGGGTGCGCCACGGCGTCGTCACGGTCGACGGAGGCTCGGCGCCGGGAGTGGGCCGTCGGGCGGTGCCTTTGGCACTGGGTGCCGCGGGGAGGCCAGGGGGCAGGGGGCTCCGGGACTGGGGCGAGCGGAGAGGGCAGGGGGCTCCGGGACTGGGCCGGGCGGCGCGACGGCAGCGGGCGTACGCCGTCCGGCGCACGTACGCGGTCCGGGGCGGACGTACGCGGTCCGGGGCGGACGTACGCGGTCCTGCGGGCTACGGCCCCCGCTCCCTCGCCCTCGCCCTCGCCAAGCCGTACCGGCCGGCCGGCCCCGGCACCAACACCGACCCCTGCATCCGCCTGCCCTGCGGACCGCGCCGTCCGGAGGACGCCCGGCCTGGCGTCGGCCCCTCACCGGACGGCGGCCCCGCCGCCACCGGCGAACTGACGCGATCGACGGGATCGCGCGATCGACGGGATCGCGCGGTCGACGGGATCGCGCGGTCGGCCGACCGACGCGGTCCGCACACGGGATCGCGGCCCGCGCCCGCGCCGTGACCAGGGCCCCCGTGTCGTCGGCCGACGCCGCCGGGCTCCGTGCCGCGCCTGGCTCTCGTGGCCGCGGGGCCCGCCGCGCCACCGGGCCCGCATCGGCCCGCACCCTTGCGCGCACCGGCCCGCGCCCTGCGCACAGCGGCCCGCGCCGTGGGCGGACGGGTGCCGCCCGGCCTGGCTCGCTCGACGGGCCGGTGCGCCCGGCACCCTGTGTCGTGGGCGGATCGTCCGGTGGGCGCCATCCGATCGACACCCAGTGTTCGCTGTCCGCCAGGCGGACCGGAGCGGCAGTAGGCACTGCGTGCCGGATACGGTGGAAGCACCATGAGCGCTTCGCAGAGTTCCGATGACCTCACCCTTCTCGTCAAGATCTTCGGGAAGGACAGGCCGGGTATCACAGCCGGCCTCTTCGACACCCTCGCGGCCTACTCCGTCGACGTGGTCGACATCGAGCAGGTCGTCACCCGTGGCCGAATGGTGCTGTGCGCGCTCGTCACCCAGCCGCCCGCCGGGCTGGAGGGCGATCTGCGGGCCACCGTGCACAGCTGGGCCGAGTCGATGAAGATGCAGGCGGAGATCCTCTCCGGCCGGGGCGACAACATGCCGCGCGGCCTCGGCCGCTCCCTGGTCACCGTGCTCGGTCACCCCCTCACGGCCGAGGCGACCGCCCAGATCGCGGCGCGGATCACCAAGGCCGGCGGCAACATCGACCGCATCTTCCGGCTGGCCAAGTATCCGGTGACGGCGGTGGAGTTCGCGGTGTCCGGGGTGGCGACGGAACCGCTGCGCACCGCCCTGGCGACGGACGCGGCGGCGCTGGGTGTCGATGTCGCGGTGGTCGCGGCGGGCCTGCACCGGCGCGCGCAGCGCCTGGTCGTCATGGACGTCGACTCGACGCTCATCCAGGACGAGGTCATCGAGCTGTTCGCCGCGCACGCCGGCTGCGAGGACAAGGTCGCCGAGGTGACGGCCGCCGCGATGCGCGGGGAGCTGGACTTCGAGCAGTCGCTGCACGCCCGCGTGGCGCTGCTGGCGGGGCTGGACGCCTCCGTGGTGGACAAGGTGCGCAGCGAGGTGCGGCTGACGCCGGGCGCCCGCACCCTGATCCGTACGCTGAAGCGGCTGGGTTACCAGGTCGGTGTCGTCTCGGGCGGCTTCACGCAGGTCACGGACGATCTCAAGGACCGGCTCGGGCTGGACTTCGCGCAGGCCAACACGCTGGAGATAGTCGACGGGAAGCTGACGGGCCGGGTCACCGGCGAGATCGTCGACCGGGCGGGCAAGGCGCGGCTGCTGCGCCGGTTCGCCGCCGAGGCGGGCGTTCCGCTGGCGCAGACCGTCGCGATCGGTGACGGCGCGAACGACCTGGACATGCTGAACGCGGCCGGGCTCGGGGTCGCCTTCAACGCCAAGCCGGTGGTGCGGGAGGCCGCGCACACCGCGGTGAACGTGCCCTTCCTCGACACGGTCCTGTACCTGCTCGGTGTCACCCGCGAAGAGGTCGAGGCGGCCGACGCGCACGAGGAGAGCTGAGCCTTCGCGCGGACGTCCCGGACGCGGAGGCCGAGGGGCCCGGCACGCCCGTCCCGGCTGCCGGGCCCCTCGCACGGTCTCAGCGGGTCACTCCGACGGCGCCCAGTAGTCGCGCAGCGTGGCCGCGCCGGGTTCCAGGGTCTTCCAGGAGCCGTCGAACGTCACGACGGCGAAGGCCGCGGCCGGGAAGCCCCGGCGGCCCATCCGCTCGCGGGCGTCGTCCTCGGCCGAGCCGGACAGCACCTCGGCCAGTCCCTGGACACCCGGGTTGTGGCCGATCAGGACGAGGTTGCGCACATCGTCCGGCGTCTCGTTGAGCACGGCGATCAGCTCACCGGGCGAGGCCTCGTAGATCCGCTCCTCGTAGACGGTTTTCGGCCGGTGCGGCAGCTCGTGGACGGCGAGCTTCCAGGTCTCCCTGGTCCGGGTCGCGGTGGAGCACAGGGCCAGGTCGAAGGCGACACCGGTGTCGGCCAGCTTGCGGCCGGCCACCGCGGCGTCCTTGCGGCCCCGCTCGGTGAGCGGTCGTTCATGGTCGGTCACCTGCGGCCAGTCGGCTTTCGCATGCCGGAAGAGGACAATCCTGCGGGGTTCTGCGACGCTCATGGCACCCAGCTTCGCATGAAACAGGCCACAGGGCTCAGGGAGTTGACATGCGCGTTCACGGGGACACGGCGCGTGCCGGGCGGCCCGCGGTCAGGGCCGGGCGCGTCAGCGGGTCAGCAGCTCCTGGGCCCGCTGCAAGAGCTGGGTCATCGCGGGGTCACCGGCGGCCGCGTTCGCGTCCGACGGGTTGAGTATCAGGGCGAGCAGCGCGGCGAAGGCGAGGGCCGGCAGGGCCAGGACCCACCAGCGCAGCCGGACGTCGACGCCGCCCGTGGTCGCCGGGTGGGGCCGGGTGTGCGTTCGGGCCGGCATGTTCGCCTCCGCTGGTCTTCGAGTGGTCCGCGGACCGCTTCTCGCGGTCGTACCTCGAAGTTACGGAACCGGCGCGCCCCCGCACATCCGGTGATCCACCCACTTGACCCTGACCCCCGCCCCCTAGGGGATGGGGGGTTGTCCCCACCCCCTACCCAGGGGGCGGGCCGTCCCCGCCCGGCGGACGGCGCGGACACCGGGGAGGTGGTGGCCGTGCGGCCGAGGGGGTCCGGGAGGGTCAGGGGGAGGCGATGGTCGCGACGATGCCGATGATCACGAAGATGGCGAAGAACGCGCCGAAGACGATCAGCATCTTCTTCTGGCCGTTCGGCGGGTTCGGGTCGAGCACAGGCTGCATGGCCCCAGTTTCGCACCTCGGGCCCACGGCGGGCGCCCCGGGGCGGTTCAGCGCGTCGCCTCTTCCTCCACCGTGCGGTCGCGGCCCGCCAGGCAGCCCACCACCATCTGCGGGATCATCAAGGCGGTCATCAGCGCGATCGGCAGGCCCCAGCCGCCGCTGCTCTGGTACAGGACGCCCACCAGCAGCGGCCCGGGGATGGATATCAGGTAGCCGGTGCTCTGGGCGAACGCCGAGAGCTGGGCCACGCCCGCGCCGGTCCGGGCCCGCATGCCGACCATGGTGAGCGCCAGCGGGAAGGCGCAGTTGGACACGCCGAGCAGGACGGCCCAGGCCCAGGCCCCGGCGGCGGGCGCGAGGTACAGGCCGGCGTAGCCGGCCAGGCCGCAGACGCCGAGCACGAGCACGATCGGGCCCTGGTGGGGCAGCCGGGTGGCCAGACGCGGGATGACGAAGGCCAGCGGCACGCCCATCACCATGGTGACGGCCAGCAGCAGTCCGGCCGTGCCGGCGGACACGCCCGCGTCCCGGAAGATCTGTGCCATCCAGCCCATCGTGATGTAGGCGGCGGTGGCCTGGAGCCCGAAGAAGACGGCCAGCGCCCAGGCGGTGCGGCTGCGGGTGATCCGCAGGGCGGGCGCCTGCTCCTCGCGCGGGGCCTCCGGGCGTACGTCTTCCCGCTGGGCGGACCCGGTCGCCGCGCCGTCCTGCCGTGCGGGCGTCCGGGTGGCCGGCGCCGGCGCGGCGGATTCCCGCGCCGTGCCGCGGTCCCGCACCAGCGGCAGCCACGGGAGCACGGCCGCCACGGCGAGGACCGCCCACACGGCGAGCCCCGACTTCCAGCTGTCGCCGAGCGCGCCGGTCAGCGGCACGGTGACCGCTGCGGCGGTCGATGTGCCGAGGGCGAGGGCCATCGAGTACAGGCCGGTCATGGAGCCGACCCGGTCCGGGAACCAGCGCTTGACGATGACCGGCATCAGGACGTTGCTGACCGCGATGCCCATGAGGGCGAGGGCGCTGGCGGCCAGGAAGGCGGCCGTGTTCCCGACGTAGGGCCGGATCAGCAGCCCCGCGGCGATGGCGGCCATGCCCGCGCACACCACCGCGGCCGGTCCGAAGCGGCGCGCGAGGCGGGGGGCCATGACGCCGAAGACGGCGAAGCACAGCGGGGGCACGGAGGTGAGCAGTCCGGCCACGCTGCCGCTCATCCCGAGCCCGTCGCGCACCTCTTCGAGGAGCGCTCCGAGGCTGGTGATCGCGGGCCTGAGGTTCAGGGCGGACAGCACGATGCCGACGACGACCAGACGCGTCGTCCACGCGCGCGTGGCGGCCGTCCGGGGTTCTGGGAGCGCCCCGGTCCCCCCGGGGGCGGCGGTCGCGGCCGGGGCCTGCTGCTCGGTCGGTGACGTCGTCCGGGTCGTTTCCTCGCTTGCCATGAAGCCCATCATAGAATCATGGGATGATTGACTGTCCAGAGAGTCAACGGTTCGGGAGCCGGCCTCCGGGTCCCGTGTGCGAAGGTGTGCCATGCCCCTGAGCCATCCGCGCCGGTCGGCGCTGTCCGAGCAGGTCATCGCCGCGCTGCGGAACCAGATCACCTCGGGCGAGTGGCCGGTCGGATCCCGCATCCCGACGGAGCCCGAGCTGGTGGAGCAGCTCGGCGTCGCCCGCAACACCGTCCGCGAGGCGGTGCGCGCGCTCGCCCACAACGGTCTGCTGGACATCCGCCAGGGTTCCGGCACGTACGTCGTGGCGACCAGCGAGCTGGCGGGCGTGATGCACCGCCGGTTCTCCGGGGCCGATCCGCGGCACATCGCCGAGCTGCGCTCCACCCTGGAGTCGGCGGCGGCGAAGCTGGCCGCCGAGCGGCGCGGCGAGAAGGACCTCAAGCAGCTCGACGCGCTGCTCGTGCGGCGGGAGGAGGCCTGGGAGTCCGGCGACGCGGAGGCCTTCGTGAGCGCGGACGCCACCTTCCACCTGGCCGTGGTGGCCGCGTCCCACAACGACGTGATGACCGCGATGTACGCGGACCTCGGCGAGGTGATGCGGGATTGGCTGCGCGCGGACGTCGGCGCGGAGCTCACCCCCGACACGCACATGGACCACACGCGGCTGGTCGACGCGATCCGCACGGGCGACGCGGAGGCGGCCGCCGCCGAGGCCGCGAGCTACCCCTTCCTGTGCCGTCCGGGCCGGCTGGGCTTCGGTCCGCCGGCCGGCGACTGATCCGCGCCGAGCGCCGTCTCCTTCCGGCGGCGGCCGCTCGCCCCCGGTCCGCGCGGGCGAGCGGCCGACCGGCCGCCGCGGCGCCGTCGTTGTCGGAGTCCCACCACCGGCGCACTCGACCCGCGGGGCCGGGCGGTCGCTCCCGGGCCGGACGGAACAGGGTGCGCGGGCCCCGGGCCGCCCGCCCGGCCGGCTGCGCCGATCGGGTGGTGGCGAGGACGCGGGGCCGGGCGGCGCGACGCGCGCAGGGCCCGCCTCCCCGGCGTTCTCCCGGGAGGCGGGCCCTGCGGTGTCAGGCGGGTCAGGCGGTGGCGCTCACGCGCCGATGGCGTGCAGACCGCCGTCGACGTGCACGATCTCGCCGGTGGTCTTCGGGAACCAGTCGCTCAGCAGCGCCACGACACCGCGGCCGGCCGGCTCGGGGTCCTTCAGGTCCCACTCCAGCGGGGCGCGGGTGTCCCAGACGGAGGCCAGCTCGCCGAAGCCCGGGATGGACTTGGCGGCCATGGAGCCGATCGGGCCGGCGGAGATGAGGTTGCAGCGGATGTTCTGCTTGCCCAGGTCACGGGCGAGGTAGCGGCTGGTGGCCTCCAGGGCGGCCTTGGCCGGGCCCATCCAGTCGTACTGCGGCCAGGCGAAGGAGGCGTCGAAGGTGAGGCCGACGACCGAGCCGCCGTTCTGCATCAGCGGCAGGCAGGCCATGGTCAGCGACTTCAGGGAGAAGGCGGAGACGTGCATGGCGGTGGCGACGGACTCGAAGGGCGTGTTGAGGAAGTTGCCGCCGAGCGCGTCCTGCGGGGCGAAGCCGATGGAGTGCACGATGCCGTCGAGGCCGCCGAGCTCCTCGCCGACGACGTCGGCCAGGCGCCCGAGGTGCTCGTCGTTGGTGACGTCGAGCTCGATGACCTTGGTGGGCTTGGGAAGCTTCTTGGCGATGCGCTCGGTCAGCGTGGGCCGCGGAAAGGCGGTGAGGATGATCTCGGCGCCCTGCTCCTGGGCCAGCTTGGCGGTGTGGAAGGCGATGGAGGACTCCATCAGCACACCGGTGATCAGGACGCGCTTGCCCTCGAGAATTCCGCTCATGGTGATCAGTGACCCATTCCCAGTCCGCCGTCAACGGGAATGACGGCTCCAGTGATGTACGAGGCGTCGTCCGAGGCGAGGAACCGCACCGCGGCGGCGATCTCCTCCGGCTGCGCGTACCGGCCGAGCGGCACCTGCGACACGATGCCCTGGCGCTGCTCGTCGCTGAGCGCCCGGGTCATGTCGGTGTCGACGAAGCCGGGGGCGACGACGTTGAAGGTGATGTTGCGCGAGCCCAGCTCGCGGGCGAGGGAGCGCGCGAAGCCGACGAGACCGGCCTTGGAGGCGGCGTAGTTCGCCTGTCCCGCGGAACCGAGCAGGCCGACGACGGACGAGATCAGGACGACGCGGCCCTTCTTGGCGCGCAGCATGGCGCGGTTGGCGCGCTTGACGACCCGGAAGGTGCCGGTGAGGTTGGTGTCGATGACCGAGGTGAAGTCCTCCTCGGACATGCGCATCAGGAGCTGGTCCCTGGTGACGCCGGCGTTGGCGACCAGGACCTCGACCGGGCCGTGCTGGGCCTCGATCTCCTTGTAGGCCTGCTCCACCTGCTCGGGGTCGGTGATGTCGCACTTGACGGCGAGGAAGCCGGCCGGCGGCTCCCCCGAACGGTATGTGATCGCGACCTTGTCGCCGGCGTCGGCGAACGCGCGGGCGATGGCGAGGCCGATGCCCCGGTTGCCTCCGGTGACGAGAACCGAGCGGCTCAACGGATCACCCTTTCATTGCGTCTGTACGGTCGACAGCGCACCCGGACACCACGGTGAACAGGCGGCTTCACCGAAAACCTATCGGTCCGGCCGTCGCGGCGGGCGATCGGGCCTCGACAGTGGCGCATCGCGGCTCCTGTCGGGTTCCTACAGTCGGAACACCTTGGTCAGTCCGCCATGCCGGGTGCGTGAGCGGGCGGGCCCTCGGCGCGAGCCGTCTCAAGCATCCTGCGGGCGTACGTCACCAACGCGGTCAGATCGTCCCGCAGTGCCAGGGCGCCGGCCACATGGATCGCGTCCAGCGTGCGCAGGCGCCCGGCGTGGACGGGATGCCCCCCGGCGAGACCGAGGCGTACGCAGTAGGCGGTCATCTGGTACAGGTCGCCCCGCTGCGGTCCAGCCTTGAACCTGGCGTCCACTACGGCCGAACGGGACACGGGTCGTCCGGGACCCGGACCGCGCACTCCGCCCACACGGTCTTGCCCGGCCCCGTGCGCCCGGTCACGCCCCAGCGGTCGGCGACGGCTTCCACCAGGAGCAGACCTCTCCCACCGTCGGTGTCAGCGGAGGACCGGCCCGGCGGCCCGGGGATCTCCGGGTGCCCGGGGTGGGTGTCGGACACCTCGACGCGGACGAGTCCCGCGGTGCGGTCGTAGGTGAGCCGCAGCTCGAAGTCGCGTCCCGGGACGCGGCCGTGGAGAACCGCGTTGGCGGAGAGTTCGGCCACGACGAGGGTGACGGTGTCGGAGGCCGGGCTGCCGTACGGCAACTGCCACAGGTCGAGCCGGTGCGTGGCGAGTCTGCGGGCGAGTCGTGCGCCGCGACGCGTGGCGGAGAAGCGCTGGGCGAACACACTTACGGTTACGGCCTCTTGGGCGCGTGGTGCTGGCATGCGCCCAGCGTTTCGGCGCCCTTCCGGCCCCCAACAGGGACGACGCCCATACAGGCGTGACTGTATCGGTGCACACTCTGGACTGGGTGGGTAACTCCCCGTGACCCTGGGCGGGCCGGGCGGGGTTGAGCGAGGCGTGAAAGCGCGGACACGGGAGGCACGGGGCGATGAGGGCGGAGCACGGCGGAGGCGGGAACGGCGGCGCGAACGGTACGGAGGCGGAGCTCTCCGACAGTCTCAAGACCTTCGGCGCGGTCCTCAAGGCCCTGCGCGAGGAATCCGGCCTGACACAGGAGGAGTTCGCGCAGCGGGTGCGGTACTCGGCCGCGTACGTCGCCAAGATCGAGCAGGGGAAGCGGTTCCCGCCGGCGGACCTGCCCGCGCGGGCGGAGGAGGTGCTCGGGCCGGTCGCGGTCAAGGTCCTCACGGCGGCGGCGAAGAGTTTGACGCGGAGGGCTGTGTTGGCTTCCTGGTTTCGACAATGGGCGGAGATCGAGGAGGACGCGGTCTCTCTGTACGCCTACGAGTGCCGAGCGATTCCAGGACTGCTACAACCTGAGGCGTACATCCGGGCAATCTTCGACCGGCGACTGCCGCCTGCGTCTGAGGAGCAGATCGAACGTGAGGTCGCGTCTCGGCTGGAACGGCAACAGCTCATCTCCGCCAACCAGAGCACCGCGTTCAGCTTCGTCATCGAACAGAGCGTCGTAGCACGGCGGATGGGAGGACGCGATGTCACCAGGCACGTCATCGACCGCCTCCTTGAGATGAGCACGCGCCGCAATGTCGAGATCCAGATCATGGCCACCGTCCAGGAGGACCACTGCGGCATCGACGGTCAGATGTACCTCGCGGAGACAACCGCTCATCAGTGGCTCGGCTACACCGAAGGCCAGCGATCGAGCAGTCTGATCTCCGCGCCCAAGGATGTGAGTGTCCTGCTCCAGCGCTATGGCAAGCTGCGTTCCCAAGCCCTGGACTGTCGGGCTACCGTGACGCTGCTGGAACAGATGCGAGGAGCGCTATGACCACCGCCCACGAGCTGAGCTGGTTCAAGAGCAGCTACAGCGGCAGCGAGAACGACAACTGCGTCGAGGTCGCCGTGCGCCCCGGGGCCGTCCACGTCCGCGACTCCAAGGACAAGCGCATCCGTCCTCTCGTCGTCACGCCGACCGCCTGGTCGGCGTTCGCGGCACTCGCCGCCGCCTCCCTGGACGGCTGAGTCCACGTCGTACGCAACGCCGGCGGGCGGGCACGGGAGTCGTTCCCGTGCCCGCCCGCCGGTCTGTGCCCGCAGGTCGGCGGGCGAGCAGGGCGACGTCTCGCGCAGTGGGCGGCTCGGACCCGACCGCGTTCAGCTCATGGCCACCGTCCAGGAGAACCACTGCGGCATCGACGGTCAGATGTACCTCGCGGAGACAACCGCTCATCAGTGGCTCGGCTACACCGAAGCCAGCGATCGAGCAGCCTGATCTCCGCGCCCGAGGATGTGAGTGTCCTCCATCAGCGCTATGGCAAGCTGCGTTCCCAAGCCCTGAATTGCCGGGCTACGGTGAACCTCCTGGAACAGATGCGAGGAGCGCTATGAGCACCACTGATCAGCTGCGCTGGTTCAAGAGCAGCTACAGCGGAGGCGAGGGTGACAACTGCGTCGAGGTCGCCGTGCGCCCCGGGGCCGTCCACGTCCGCGACTCCAAGGACAAGCGCATCCGTCCTCTCGTCGTCGCGCCGACCGCCTGGTCGGCGTTCGCGGCACTCGCCGCCGCCTCCCTGGACGGCTGAGTCCACGTCGTACGCAACGCCGGCGGGCGGGCACGGGAGTCGTTCCCGTGCCCGCCCGCCGGTCTGTGCCCGCAGGGCGGCGGGCGAGCGGGGCGACGTCTTCCGCGGTGGGCGGCTCGGGCCAGCACCACCATCCGCTCCGGGCGAATAGTGGGCGTCTTCTCCCGTGATCGCGGGCGGTGAGACGTGATTCACTGCCTCGGAAGGTCACCACAGGCAAGCGCCGGAAGGATCCGCCCGTGCCCCACGAAGTCGATCAATCATTCCTGGCACTCCCCCTACGGAGCCTCGCCGACGCCGCGCTGGCCCGCGCGCGGGCGCTGGGGGCCGAGCACGCGGACTTCCGTCTGGAGCGCGTGCGCAACGCGTCCTGGCGGCTGCGGGACGCCCGGCCGGCCGGGTCGTCGGACACCACCGACCTCGGGTACGCGGTGCGGGTGGTGCACGGCGGCACCTGGGGGTTCGCCTCCGGGGTCGATCTGACGATGGACGCGGCCGCGCGGGTGGCCGCGCAGGCGGTGGCGATGGCGAAACTGTCCGCGCAGGTGATCGCGGCGGCCGGGTCGGACGAGAGGGTCGAGCTGGCCGCGGAGCCCGTGCACGCCGACAGGACGTGGGTGTCGTCGTACGAGATCGACCCGTTCTCCGTCGCGGACGAGGAGAAGGCCGGGCTGCTCGCCGAGTGGAGCGCGCGGCTGCTGGCGGCCGACGGCGTCAGCCATGTGGACGCCTCGCTGCTCACCGTGCACGAGAACAAGTTCTACGCGGACACCGCCGGAACCGTGACCACCCAGCAGCGGGTGCGGCTGCATCCGCAGCTCACGGCGGTGGCGGTGGACGAGTCGAGCGGGGAGTTCGACTCCATGCGCACGCTCGCCCCGCCGGCGGGACGCGGCTGGGAGTACCTGACCGGGACCGGCTGGGACTGGGACGGCGAGCTCGAACAGATCCCCGCGCTGCTCGCCGAGAAGATGCGCGCGCCCAGCGTCGACCCGGGCGTGTACGACCTGGTCGTGGACCCCTCCAACCTGTGGCTGACCATCCACGAGTCCATCGGGCACGCCACCGAGCTGGACCGGGCGCTCGGGTACGAGGCGGCCTACGCCGGCACCTCCTTCGCCACCTTCGACCAGCTCGGCAAGCTGCGCTACGGCTCGGAGCTGATGAACGTCACCGGCGACCGCACCGCCGAGCACGGCCTGGCGACCGTCGGCTACGACGACGAGGGTGTCGAGGCGCAGTCCTGGGACCTGGTGAGGGACGGCACGCTGGTCGGGTACCAGCTCGACCGCCGGATCGCGCGGCTCACCGGCTTCGAGCGGTCCAACGGGTGCGCCTTCGCCGACTCCGCCGGCCATGTGCCCGTGCAGCGCATGGCCAACGTGTCGTTGCGGCCGGACCCGGCCGGGATGTCCACCGAGGACCTGATCGGGGGCGTCGAACGGGGCATCTACGTCGTCGGGGACCGGTCCTGGTCCATCGACATGCAGCGCTACAACTTCCAGTTCACCGGGCAGCGGTTCTTCCGGATCGAGAACGGGCGGCTGGCGGGGCAGCTCCGGGACGTCGCCTACCAGGCGACCACGACCGACTTCTGGGGCTCCATGGCGGCCGTCGGCGGCCCGCAGACGTACGTCCTCGGCGGCGCCTTCAACTGCGGGAAGGCCCAGCCGGGCCAGATCGCGGCCGTCTCCCACGGCTGTCCCTCGGCCCTCTTCAAGGGCGTCAACATCTTGAACACCACCCAGGAGGCCGGTCGATGAGCCCGCGTACCAGCAAGCCGCACGAGATCGTCGAACGCGCCCTCGAACTGTCCCGGGCCGACGGCTGCGTCGTGATCGCGGACGAGGAGTCGACCGCGAACCTGCGCTGGGCGGGCAACGCGCTCACCACGAACGGTGTCACGCGCGGGCGCACGCTCACCGTGATCGCGACCGTGGACGGCCGGGAGGGCACCGCCTCGGGAGTGGTGTCGAGGTCGGCGGTGACCGCGGACGAGCTGGAGCCGCTGGTGCGGGCCGCCGAGGCGGCCGCCCGCGGCGCCGGTCCCGCCGAGGACGCGCAGCCGCTGGTCACGGGCGTGCCCGAGTCTCCCGGCTTCACCGACGCGCCCGCCGAGACCTCCTCGGCGGTGTTCGCCGACTTCGCTCCGGCGCTCGGCGAGTCCTTCGCCCGTGCGCGGGCCGGCGGCCGCGAGCTGTACGGCTTCGCCAACCACGAGCTGGTCTCCACCTACCTGGGGACGTCCACGGGCCTGCGGCTGCGCCACGACCAGCCCAACGGCACGCTGGAGCTGAACGCCAAGTCCCCCGACCGCACGCGTTCGGCGTGGGCCGGGCGGTCCACGCGGGACTTCACGGACGTGGACCCGGCGGCGCTCGACGCGGAGCTGGCCGTACGGCTCGGCTGGGCCGAGCGGCGGGTCGAGCTGCCGGCGGGACGGTACGAGACGCTGCTGCCGCCGACCGCCGTGGCGGACCTGCTCATCTACCAGATGTGGTCGGCCTCGGGCCGGGACGCGGCCGAGGGGCGCACGGTGTTCTCCAGGCCGGGCGGCGGCACCCGGGTCGGCGCCAAGCTGACCGGGCTGCCGCTGACCCTGCGCAGCGACCCCGACGAGCCCGGTCTGGAGTCGGCCCCGTTCGTGGTCGCGCACTCCTCCGGCGCCGACCAGTCGGTGTTCGACAACGGACTGCCCGTCCGGCCGACCGAGTGGATCGCCGGCGGCGAGCTCAGGCACCTGCTGACCACCCGGCACACCGCGGCCCTGACCGGGCTGCCCGTCGCCCCGACCGCCGGGAACCTGATCCTGGACGGCGGCGACGACCGCTCCCTGGCGGAGATGGTCGCGGACACCGAGCTCGGGCTGCTGCTGACCTCCCTGTGGTACATCCGCGAGGTGGACCCGGCGACGCTGCTCCTGACCGGGCTGACCCGGGACGGGGTGTACCTGGTGGAGAACGGCGAGGTGACCGGTGAGGTGAACAACTTCCGGTTCAACGAGTCGCCGGTGGACCTGCTGGGCCGGGCGACGGAGGCCGGGCGCACCGAGAAGACCCTGCCGCGCGAGTGGAGCGACTGGTTCACCCGGGCCGCGATGCCGTCGCTGCGGGTCCCCGATTTCAATATGAGCTCTGTCAGCCAGGGCGTATAACCTCGTAGTCGGCTGTCACCCGACCGCCCGACGACCATGAGCATCACCTAGGAGACGCGAGAACCGTGACGGACATCGTCGACGAGCTGAAGTGGCGGGGGCTGTTCGCCCTGTCCACCGACGAGGACGCCTTGCGCAAGGCGCTCGCGGACGGTCCCGTCACGTTCTATTGCGGCTTCGACCCGACCGCGCCGTCACTGCACGTGGGGCACCTGGTGCAGGTGCTCACCGTTCGCCGGCTCCAGCAGGCCGGTCACCGGCCGCTGGCGCTGGTCGGCGGCGCGACGGGGCTGATCGGTGATCCGCGTCCGACCGCCGAGCGCACGCTGAACGCCCCGGAGACGGTGGCCGGCTGGGTGGAGAAGCTGCGTCACCAGATCGAGCCGTTCCTGTCCTTCGAGGGCGAGAACGCCGCGGTCATGGTGAACAACCTGGACTGGACCGAGGGCCTGTCGGCGATCGAGTTCCTGCGGGACATCGGCAAGCACTTCCGCGTCAACAAGATGCTGACGAAGGACTCGGTGGCCCGGCGGCTCGAGTCCGACCAGGGCATCAGCTACACCGAGTTCAGCTACCAGATCCTCCAGGGCATGGACTTCCTCCAGCTCTACCGGCGGCACGGCTGCACGCTCCAGCAGGGCGGCAGCGACCAGTGGGGCAACCTCACGGCCGGGCTGGACCTGATCCACCGGCTGGAGCCGGACGCCGAGGTGCACGCGCTGGCCACGCCGCTGATGACGAAGGCGGACGGCACCAAGTTCGGCAAGACCGAGGGCGGCGCCGTCTGGCTCGACGCGGAGATGACGACGCCGTACGCGTTCTACCAGTTCTGGCTGAACGTGGACGACCGGGACATCTCCAAGTACATGCGGATCCTCTCCTTCAGGTCCCGTGAGGAGCTGGAGGAGCTGGAGCGGCAGACCGAGGAGCGTCCGCAGGCCCGGGCGGCGCAGCGCGCGCTGGCGGAGGAGCTGACGACGCTGGTGCACGGCGCCGACCAGACCGCCGCCGTGATCGCCGCGTCCAAGGCGCTCTTCGGCCAGGGCGAGCTGGCGGAGCTGGACGAGCGGACGCTGGCGGCCGCCCTGACCGAGGTGCCGCACGTCCGGGTCGCCGAGCTGGGCCAGGTCGTGGACCTGTTCGCCGAGGTGGGTCTGGTGGCCAGCAAGTCGGCCGCGCGGCGCACGGTCAAGGAGGGCGGCGCCTACGTGAACAACGTCAAGGTCGCCGCCGAGGACGCGGTCCCCGCCCGGGAGGATCTGCTGCACGGCCGCTGGCTGGTGCTGCGCCGGGGCAAGAGGAACCTGGCGGCGGTCGAGGTCACGGGCGGCTGAGCCCTCAGGCGTACGGTGAGGGGCGGCCCCGTGAGCGCGGGTGCCGCCCTTCGTCGTGGGCGCGCTATCTGCGCTGCCGCCTGCTGCCCCACAGCCCCATGTACACCATGTCGCCGATCGCGACGATGATGATGGCGGCGATGATCTGGAAGATGTGCCGGGTCCAGTCGATGCCCCGGGTCTGCGCGACGCCGAACCCGCGGGCGACCGCGTTGCCGACGATTCCCCCCAGGATGCCGAAGATGGTGGTCAGCCAGAGCGGACTGTGCTGCTTGCCGGGGATCACCGCCTTGGCGATCAGCCCCAGGATGAAGCCCACGATGATCGCCCACAGCCAGCCCATGGCCGCCTCCTCGTCCGGTTCGACGTGACCGTCACCGTCAGTGTCGACCGGCCGACCGTGCGTCGCATGCCGGGCGGCGCCGTACGTGGCAGGCGCGGGGCGCGTAGGCGCGGGTACGCCGGACGCGGGAGCGGTGGTGCGCGGGGCGCGTAGACGGCGCTGCGCCGGGTGCCCGGGGCGACGGTACGCGGGGCGTTCGGGCAGGCGGGCCGCGCCCCGGCCTCGTAGGCGGTGCGGGCGCGGCGTAACGTGGGGGGCGAGGTTGTGCGGGCGCGGTGTCCCGGCCCGGTCGGCGACCGGGTACGGGCCGGGGAGCTGTCCGATGCGGACGAATGGTGGAATGCGATGCGGAAGCAGCATGGTGGGGGCGGCGCCCAGGTGTTCCGGATCACCGGAGCCCGGACGGGCCTCCAGGAGGACGTGCGCGGCCGTCAGCGCCGGTACGTCATCTCGATGTCGATCCGTACGGCGTCGGTGCTCCTCGCGGTGGCGCTGTGGAACGTGGAACGGTACGTGGCGATCGTGGCGCTGGTGCTCGGCGCGGTGCTGCCGTACGTCGCCGTGGTGATCGCCAACGCGGGGCGGGAGAACGCCCCGAGCCTGCCGTCGACGTTCGTCGCCATGCCCACGAAGCCGATGATCACTTCGCCGCGGACGGCGGAGGACGGCTCCGCGGAATCCGTTCCGGAGGACGCGGCGGCCGACCCGGCGGCGGGTGCGGCGGCACGCGAGCCGCACAAGGGCGCCTGACCGGTCGTGACCGTGCGTGACGAGAACCGCCGGGCGGACCTGAAACGGGGGTGAGCGGGCCGTGCAGGACACTCCGCCCGAAGCTCAGGAAATGCTCAGATCAATCATGTTGTTCCGGTGCCGGGCGGCGGGTCACCCGTGACATACTTCGTACGCGCTCCGCATCCCCCGTCGGAGCGACAGACCGACGCCGGGCAGCTCCCCCCGTGGCTGCTCGGCGTCGCCTTGTTGTGCCGTGGCTGTGGGACGAACCTGTGACTGACGAGACTCCGATCTGTTCCGCCAAGGGCTGCCGTGCCGCCGCCGTGTGGGTGCTGGCCTGGAACAACCCGAAGATCCATACGCCGGAGCGCCGTAAGACGTGGCTGGCGTGCGAGGAGCACCGGGAGCACCTGTCGCAGTTCCTGGGGGTGCGCGGCTTCCTCAAGGACGTGGTCCTGCTGACGGAGTGGGAAGCGTCCGAGGCCGCCCGGGACGGGGCCTAGCCGGACCCCGCCGTTCGGACCGCGCCCGCCCGGCCAGGCCCTTGTTCCGGCCTGTCCGTGCGGACCCTAGCCGCCGATCGCCGACATGGGGCGGTCGGGCTGGACGAAGGAGGGGTCGTCGAGGCCGGCGCCCGCCTTCTTGCCCCACATCGCCAGCCGCCAGATGCGGGCGATCTCCTCGTCCGGCGCCCCGGAGCGCAAGGCGGCCCGCAGGTCGGTCTCCTCGGTGGCGAACAGGCAGGTACGGACCTGGCCGTCGGCGGTGAGGCGGGTGCGGTCGCAGGCCGCGCAGAAGGGGCGGGTGACCGAGGCGATGACGCCCACGCGGTGCGGGCCGCCGTCGACGGTCCAGCGTTCGGCGGGGGCGGAGCCGCGTTCGCCGGCGCCCTCGGGGGTCAGGTGGAAGCGGGTGCGCAGGGAGGCCAGGATGTCGCCCGCGGTGACCATGCCCTCGCGCTTCCAGCCGTGCTGGGCGTCGAGGGGCATCTGCTCGATGAAGCGCAGCTCGTAGTCGTGCTCCATCGCCCAGGCCAGCAGGTCGGGGGCCTCGTCGGCGTTCAGGCCCGGCATCAGGACCGTGTTGACCTTGACCGGGGTCAGGCCGGCGTCGCGGGCGGCCCGGAGTCCCTTCAGGACGTCGTGGTGACGGTCCCGGCGGGTGAGGGCCTTGAAGACGTCCGGGCGCAGGGTGTCCAGGGAGACGTTGACCCGGTCAAGGCCGGCCGCCTTCAGCGCCGCCGCGGTCCGCTCCAGGCCGATGCCGTTGGTGGTGAGGGAGGTCTGGGGGCGGGGCTGAAGGCCCGCGACCCGTTCCACGATGCCGGCCAGTCCGGGGCGCAGCAGCGGTTCGCCGCCGGTGAAGCGGACCTCCGTGACTCCCAGGGAGGTGACCGCGATGCCGACGAGGCGGACGATCTCGTCGTCCGTGAGCAGGTCGGGCTTGGCCAGCCACTGCAGGCCCTCCTCGGGCATGCAGTACGTGCAGCGCAGGTTGCACCGGTCGGTCAGTGAGACCCTCAGGTCGGTGGCCACCCGGCCGTAGGTGTCGATGAGCACGTGGGCCCCCTCCCTCGTCGCGGACCGTCTCTTGACGTCTCCTGCGAGCGTACGCGACGGCACGGCGACGGGCGGAGTGCCCGATCCGACGGAGTGGGGCACGGCCGGGTCGTAGGGATCTACGATCCCGGTGACCCGGCCGGCGGTGCGGAGCCCTCAGTGCGCGCCGGTTCCCGTGAGGGACCGGACCTCCAGTTCCGCGTACTTGGCGGTGTCCGGTTCCTCCTTGGACAGCAGGGTGCCGACGACGCCCAGCAGGAAGCCGACCGGGATGGAGATGAGGCCCGGGTTCTCCAGCGGGAACCAGTGGAAGTCGACGTCCGGGAACATCGACGTCGGCTTGCCGGAGACGACCGGCGAGAACAGCACCAGCCCGACCGCGGTGACCAGGCCGCCGTAGATGGACCACAGGGCGCCGGAGGTGGTGAACCGCTTCCAGAACAGGCTGTAGAGGATGGTGGGCAGGTTGGCGGAGGCGGCGACCGCGAAGGCGAGGGCCACCAGGCCGGCCACGTTCAGGTCGCGGGCGAGCGCGCCGAGCACGATGGAGACGGCGCCGACGCCGACGGTCGCCCAGCGGGCCGCGCCGAGTTCCTGCTTCTCGGTGGCGGTGCCCTTCTTGATGACGTTGGCGTAGATGTCGTGGGCGAAGGAGGACGACGAGGCCAGGGTCAGGCCGGCGACGACGGCGAGGATGGTGGCGAAGGCGACCGCGGAGATGCTGGCGAGCAGGACGGCGCCCCAGTTGGAGTCGACCCCGCCGAGGTGGAGGGCGAGCAGCGGCGCGGCCGTGTTGCCGGCCTTGTTGGAGGCGATGATCTCGTCCGGCTTGATGAGCGCGGCGGCGCCGAAGCCGAGGGCGAGCGTCATCAGGTAGAAGACGCCGATCAGGCCGATCGCCCAGAGCACGGACTTGCGGGCGGCCTTGGCGGTCGGGACGGTGTAGAAGCGGATCAGGATGTGCGGCAGTCCGGCGGTGCCCAGCACCAGGGCGATGCCCAGCGAGAGGAAGTCCAGCTTGGTGGTGCCGGTGGCGCCGTACTTGAGGCCGGGCTCAAGGAAGGCGGAGCCCTTGCCGCTGTTGTCGGCGGCCTTGCCGAGCAGGTCGGAGATGTCGAAGTCGAACTTCAGCAGCACCAGGAAGGTCAGCAGGACGGCACCCGCCATCAGCAGCACGGCCTTGACCATCTGCACCCAGGTGGTGCCCTTCATGCCGCCGATGGTGACGTACACGATCATCAGTACGCCGACCAGGGCGACGATGCCGATCTTGCCGGCGTCGCTGGTGATGCCGAGGAGCAGCGAGACCAGGACGCCCGCGCCCGCCATCTGGGCCAGCAGGTAGAAGATCGACACGACGATCGTGGAGGTGCCGGCCGCGGTGCGCACGGGGCGCTGGCGCATGCGGTACGCCAGGACGTCGCCCATGGTGTAGCGGCCGGAGTTGCGCAGCGGTTCGGCGACCAGGAGCAGGGCGACCAGCCAGGCGACGAGGAAGCCGATGGAGTACAGGAAGCCGTCGTAACCGAACAGGGCGATGGCGCCGGCGATGCCGAGGAAGGACGCGGCGGACATGTAGTCGCCGGAGACGGCGAGGCCGTTCTGGAATCCGGTGAACTGCCGTCCGCCGGCGTAGAAGTCGGCGGCGTCCTTGGTCTGCCGGCCGGCCCAGACGGTGATGACGAGGGTCGCGACGACGAAGACCGAGAACAGGGTGATGATCAGCGTCCGGTGCTCGCTCGCGGCGCCGGCGGCCAGCAGGGTGTGTGCCGCGGGGTGCGTTGCGGGGGTCATTCTCCGCCCTCCATCCGGGACTTGATGGCCTGGGCCCTGGGGTCGAGCCTGGTGGCGGCGTGCCGCGCGTACCACCAGGCGATGAGGAACGTGGTGAGGAACTGGGCGAGGCCCAGGACGAGGGCGACGTTGACGTTGCCGAACAGCTTGGTGCCCATGAAGTCGCCCGCGTAGTTGGAGAGCAGGACGTACAGCAGGTACCAGGCGATGAAGGCGATGGTCAGCGGGAAGGCGAAGGAGCGGTGGGAGCGGCGCAGTTCACCGAACTCCGCGCTCTCCCGCACCGCGACGAACTCCTCTGTCGTGGGGCGTGCGCCCTGGGTCCTGGAGGGTGGCGGTGTCTCGGTGGCCACGGCTGTCTCCTCGTGTTGCGGATGCGGATGCGACGGGGGCCCGATGGTCCTCGGCCTCCCTGCCCAAGGTCCACGGCGCCACGCGAGGAGCGGTTCAAGTCCTATGAGTTCTTTCGCAAGTGGCCTGGACGAGTCATCGCCCGGTCATTGCTGGCCGGTGGGGCGGCGGGATAGCTTCGGCCTGTTCTCACCCGTCATGTACCCGCCCGAGCAGTACGGACTGCTCGGGCGCTGGTTCTGTTCCCGGATGATGTGGAGACCCCATGGCTCATCTGCGTTCGAGACGTCGACTCGCCCTGGCCGTACCGGTCGCGCTGTCCCTGACCGCCTCGCTCGGCTTCCTCCCGGCGGCGGCCTCGGCGGCACCGCGAGCGACGTCCGCCGCGCAGACCGCGGACGCGCCGACCCTCGCGTACGTCGTCAACACCAGAACCGAACACCACACGATCGCGGCCGTGCAGCGGGCCATCGCCGCGGCCGGCGGCACGGTCGTCGTGACGTACGACCGGATCGGTGTCATCGTCGTCCACTCCGCCGACCCGGACTTCGGCGAGGAGATCCGCGCGGTGCGCGGCGTCCAGTCGGCCGGCGCCACGCGGACCGCGCCGCTGAGCGCGGCCGGGACGACCGAGGAGGGCGCGGTCCAGTACCTCTCCAAGGCCGAGGCCGCCAGGATCGAGCAGGCCTCCGGGAAGTCCGAGGGGGCGAAGGCGGGTGCCGCCGAGCCCCTGGAGGCGGACCAGTGGGACCTGCGGGCGATCGGCGCCGACCAGGCCTCGCGGATCAACCCCGGCAGCCGGAACGTCACGGTCGCGGTCATCGACACCGGCGTCGACGACACCCACCCCGACCTCGCCGCCAACTTCTCCCCCGCCCAGTCCGCGAACTGCGTCAGCGGCAAGGCCGACACCACCTACGGCTCCTGGCGGCCGGCGGACGCCGACCACTACCACGGCACCCATGTGGCGGGCGAGATAGCCGCGGCCCGCAACGGCGTCGGTGTCGCGGGCGTGGCGCCCGGTGTGAAGGTGGCCGGCATCACGGTCGCCCAGCCGGACTCGAGCCAGCTGTTCTACCCCGAGAGCGTCGTCTGCGCCTTCGTGTTCGCCGCCGACCACGGTGTGGAGATCACCAACAACAGCTACTACGTGGACCCGTGGCAGTACAACTGCCTCGACGACCCGGACCAGAAGGCCATCGTCGACGCCGTGAACCGCGCCCAGCTCTACGCGCGGAGCAAGGGCACGCTCAATGTGGCCGCGGCCGGCAACGCGAACAACGACCTCGACTCCGACGCCCTCCTCGACGACGCCAGCCCGGACGACTCGACCCCGGTGAACCGGACGGTCGACCCGCACAAGTGCTTCGACGTGCCCACCCAGTTGCCGGGCGTGGTCACCGTCTCCTCGGTGGGCGTCAAGGGCGCCAAGGCGTACTACTCCAGTTACGGCGCGGGCGTGGTCGACGTCGCGGCGCCGGGCGGCGACAAGTACCAGATCCCGGACACGCCGTCGAAGAACGGCCGCATCCTGTCCACGCTGCCGAACAACCAGTACGGCTTCCTCCAGGGCACGTCCATGGCCACGCCGCACGTCGCCGCCGTGGCCGCGCTGCTGAAGTCCGCCCACCCGCACGCGACCCCGGCCCAGCTCCAGGCGCTGCTCAAGGCCCAGGCGAAGAACCCGGGCTGCCCGGCGGGGCCGTACGACGGGGACGGCGACGGGGTGGTGGACGCCACCTGCGTGGGCGGCGGACGCGTCAACGGCTTCTACGGCTTCGGCGTCGTCGACGCGCTGCGCGCGGTGAAGTGACCGGCGCGCGCCGCACTTGGTGACCACGCTCCCGACACCCGCCGGGGGGCCTCCGCACGGTCAGTGGGCGGGCGTGCGGACGCGCCTCGGCGGTAGCGGACACCCCCGTCGGGGGTGGGCGGGCCGCTCGCCGCCGGGGCGGGGGCGGGCCCGAGCACCGGGTCCGCCCCCGCCGAGCCGAGCCGGGGGAGCGGGGCGTCGTGCTACGGCGGGCGGCCCGCCCGTCGGAGCACCGCCATATATTGATTGAATCAATACTGCATAGTGCAGTCATGACTGACATCAGGTTCGCTTGGTCCGCGCTGGGTGGCGATCCCGCCGTCCTTCCGCAGGTCTCGGTCGTGGAGCGGGAGGGGGCGCTCGGGGCGCGCCTTCCCGTGCGGGCCCTCGCACGCGCCTGCGTGGGCGCCTGTGCGCTGGCCGCCGCCGAGCTGACAGCCCGTCGAGCCGGGCTCGGCGAGGTGCCGCGGGTGCGTGTGGACGACGGAGCGGTGGCCACGGCGTTCGCCGGCGAACGGCACCTCCTGATCGACGGGCGGGCGCCCGTCGCCTTCGCGCCGCTGTCGGGGTTCTGGCGGACGTCGGACGGCTGGGTGCGCACGCACGCGAACTACCCGCACCACCGTGAGCGGCTGCTGCGCGCACTGGGGCTGCCCGGGAACCGGGGCGGGGCCGCCGCCGTCGAGTCCGCGCTCGCCGAGCGGCGGGCCCTCGACGTCGAGGAGTCCGTGTACGCGGCCGGCGGTCTCGCCGTGGCGCTGCGCACTCCCGCGCAGTGGGCGGCGCACGAGCAGGGCGCGGCGGTGGCCGCCCGTCCGCTGGTCGAGCGCGCACGACTGGACGAGGCGCCCGCACGCGTGCTCCCGCCCCTCGGACACGCTCCCCTGCTGCCCGCCGCCGGACTGCGCGTGCTGGACCTGACCCGGGTCCTCGCCGGTCCCGTCGCCACCCGCACGCTCGCCCTGCTCGGCGCGGACGTGCTGCGCCTGGACGCGCCCGGACTGCCCGAACTGGCCGACAGCCACGCGGACACCGGCTTCGGGAAACGCTCGGCGACGCTGGACCTCGCGACCGACCGGGCCGTCTTGAAGGAACTGCTGGCCACGGCGGACGTCGTCGTGACCGGGTACCGGCCGGGCGCGCTGGACCGGTTCGGGCTCTCCCCCGAGGCGCTGGCCGGGCGCCGCCCGGGACTGGTCGTGGCGCAGGTGTCGGCGTGGGGCGACGACGGCCCGTGGGGCGGACGACGGGGCTTCGACAGCCTCGTCCAGGTGGCCACCGGCATCGCCGCGGTCGAGGGATCGGTCCGGCGTCCGGGTGCGCTGCCCGCCCAGGCACTGGACCACGGCACCGGATACCTGCTGGCGGCGGCGGTGCTGCGGGCGCTGACCGAGCAGTCGTACCAGGGCGGCAGCCGGGCGGTACGGCTGGCGCTGGCGCGCACGGCGACCTGGCTGACCGGCTCGGCCGGGGACGCCGCGGCCGCCGGTGTCGTGCCGGGCGCCCCGTACGAAGGTCCGGTGCCCTGGCTCGCCGAGACGGACAGCGGGGTCGGGCGGCTGCGGTACGCGCGGTCGCCGGTCACCTTCGCGGGCGGCCCCGCCGACTGGTCACGGCCGCCCCGGCCGTGGGGGACGGACACGGCCGGCTGGGCCTGAGCACGGTCGGCCGGGAGTGTGGCGGTCGGTGATCCGGCGCCGGCTGACGACAGACCGCGGACGGCGGTGAGCTCGCGCCGGGCGGAATGCCCTCCCCCGGTCGGCTTCGCCCACTTGCCCGGTTTGCGGCGTCCGGCGAAGATCTTCAGGTGACGCTGATACGACCGTCCACCCAGGCGGCCGACGGCGGCAGGACGGGGCGGCGCGCCGCGACGGCACGGGCGGTGGCGCTCCTCGTCCTGGTGGCGCTCACCGCGCTGGTCCCGCTGTTCGGCCCGGCCGCGGCCCTGCACGGCACCGGGGAGGCCGCCGCTCCCGGCGTGGGCGGCACAGCCCTGCTGCGGGCGGTGCTGTTCGCGGCCGTCTGCGTTCTGGTCGGCGAGTTGTTCGTGAACCGGCTGTCCGACCGTGTCCCGGGCGCCCCCGCCGATCCACCGCGCAGCTGGTCCCTGTTCGCGGCGGCCGCCGGGTTCCTCGCCGCCCTGGGCCTCGCCTCGGTGGTGGCCACCGGCAACTTGGTGCCGCACGGTCTGGCGGAGATCGACGTGGGCGGTCTCTACCGGACCAGGGACGGCGCCCTGGCCCTGCTGGAGGTCGACGCCTTCCTGATGGCGGCCCTGTGCGCGCTCTCGCGCCGCCCGTCGGCCCTGGCCTGGCCGCTCGCCGCGGTGATCGTGGCCGAGGCCCTGCGCGCGCACCCGGGCACCGAGAACGATCCACTGGTCGGCTCGGTCCTGACCCTCGTGCACCTGGGCTGCGGGGCATTGTGGGCGGGTGGGCTGCTGCACACCCTGCGCACGCTGCGGCGGTGGCGCGGCGCCGAGGCGGGCGCCGCGCTGCTGGGCGGCTACGCGCGCATGGCCGCGGTGGCGTTCGCCGGGATCACCGCGACGGGCGTGTGCAGCGCGCTGCGCCGGATGCCGGCGGGCACGGTGCCGCACCAGCTGACGGCGACGGCGTACGGCCGCGCGCTGCTCGCCAAGGCGGTCCTGGTGGCCGGCGTCGCCCTGCTCGCCCTGTGGGCGCGGTTCCGGCTCAGCCGGGCCCCCGACCCGCTGTCCGCCCGCGTCCCCGCACGCGCCGAGGTCGCCGTGCTGGGCCTGGTGGTGGCGGTGTCGGGACTGCTGACGGCGCTGCCGCTGCCGATCCGCTGGACCTGACGGCCGGTCCGCCGCTCACCCGGACACCCGCGGCCCGCCGGGGCGAGCGGCGTCAGCCACCCGCGGCCGACGGGGGTGGGCGGCGCCGGACACCCGCGGCCGGGGGACGAGCGGCGCCGGACACCCGCGGCCGGGGGACGAGCGGCGCCGGCGTCAGACGCCCGCCGCGCCCAGCAGAGCGCCCGCCGCGTAGGTCACGGCCATGGCCAGCGCTCCACCGGCCACGTTCCGCACCACCGCCGGGCCGGGCTTCGCCGCCCCCAGTCGGGCGCTGCTGAAACCGGTGAGGACGAGGGCGGCCAGGACGGAGAGCACCGTGACCGTCAGCCGCCACCCGGCGGGGGGCAGCACGATCGCCAGCAGGGGGAGCAGCGCGCCGACCGTGAACGCCAGGAAGCTCGCGCAGGCCGCGTGCCAGGGGTTGGTCAGCTCGTCGGGGTCGATGCCGAGCTCCACTCTCGCGTGGGCCCGCAGCGCGTCCCGCTCGGTGAGCTGCTCCGCCGCCTCCCGGGCCACCTCGCGGGAGAGTCCGCGCTCCTCGAGCAGCTCGGTCAGCTCCCGCAGCTCGGCCTCCGGTTGCTCGCGCAGTTCCTGCTTCTCCTGGGCGAGCGCGGCCATCTCCGAGTCCCGCTGGGTCGACACCGACACGTACTCGCCCGCCGCCATCGACATCGACCCGGCCAGCAGGCCGGCCAGCCCGGCGGTCAGCAGGGCCGAGCGGGAGTCCGTCGCGCCGGCCACTCCGACGACGAGTCCGGCGGTGGAGACGATGCCGTCGTTGGCGCCGAGGACGGCGGCCCGCAGCCAGTTCAGGCGGGCGCCGAGCGCGGCGCCGTGCGCCTCGTCATGCGTTGGTTCGGTCACAGCACGGAGGATCGCACGGTTCCGGTGGGGACGACCCCAGGCGCAGGGGGCCGTCGGAGGACGTTCGGCCACCGGCCCCACCGGCCGGCCCGCGCCCGTGCGCAGGAGCGTGCGCACGGGCCGGCACCCGCGCGGGCGGGCGGCGGACCGGACGGCGAGGAGACGGCCGGACACCGTCGACGGGCGGTCGTGGGGCGGCCGATGGCCGGTCAGGCCGCTCTCGGCCCGCTCGCGTTGGCCACGGCATGAACTCCGGTGCGTTTCGCCCGATTTATGGGCAGGCGCACCAACCCGGTCCGCGAAGCGGCGGACCGGGTTGCGAAGCGTTGGGCGGTGCACGCCGGCGTGCGCGGGCGGCACGGTGAGCACCTGAGGGACCGGGTTGTCGGTCCTGCCCCGTATCCTCATGGACCATGCTCGAAGACCGCACGATCGCAGGGGCCTCCTCCCCCACACCGTGGCCGGCCGCGTATCCGCGGGGATACGCGGTCGTTGACGTGGAGACCACCGGCCTGGCCCGGGACGACCGCATCATCTCCGCGGCGGTCTACCGGCTGGACGCGCGCGGCGAGGTCGAGGACCACTGGTACACGCTGGTCAACCCCGAGCGGGACCCGGGGCCGGTATGGATCCACGGGCTGACGAACGAACTGCTGGCGGGCGCGCCGCTCTTCGCGGACGTCGCCGAGGAGTTCGCGGCCCGGCTGGCGGACCGGGTGCTCGTCGCGCACAACGCCGTGTTCGACTGGCAGATGATCGCCCGGGAGTACGCGCGCGCCCGGCGCGAGGCGCCGGTGCGGCAGCGGCTGTGCACCATCGCGCTCTCCAAGGAGCTGGGCCTGCCGCTGCCCAACCACAAGCTGGAGTCGCTGGCGGCGCACTTCGGCGTCGTACAGCGGCGGGCGCACCACGCGCTGGACGACGCGCGGGTGCTGGCGGAGGCGTTCCGCCCGAGCCTGCTGGCCGCGGCGGCGGGCGGCGTCCGGCTGCCGCTGCTGGAGTGCCGGCCGCTGACGGAGTGGTCCGACCGGCCCGTGCCCCGGCAGCAGTCGGGCGGCTACCGCGCGAGCAGTTGGCGTCCGTCCCGCAAGAGGCCCGCATGCCCCCATCCCAACCCAGGACGCTACGAAGACGGCAAACGCCTCAAACAGGGTATGCGGGTCGCCTTCTCCGGTGACACCTCCGTCGAACGCGAACTGCTGGAGGACCGTGCGACCGAGGCCGGGCTGCATGTCGCCACCAGCCTGTCCCGGCTGACCAGCCTGCTGGTGACCAACGATCCGGACTCGGGCACCTCGAAGGCGGCCAAGGCCCGGCAGTACGGCACGCCGGTGGTGGACGAGGCGGCGTTCGGGCAACTGCTCAGGGACGTGGAGCCGGCGGACGGCGACTGACGCGCGTACGGGTGATTGCCGGACGACTCGCCCGCCGCCCGCTCGCCCGCGCGGCGGCCACGGCTCACCCTGTGGCCCATGGCGAGATGTGAAGTATGCGGCAATGACTACGGCATGACCTTCGAGGTGCACGCCCAGGGCGCGGTGCACGTCTTCGACTGCTTCGCCTGCGCGATCCACCGCATGGCCCCGATCTGCGAGCACTGTCGTGTGCAGATCATCGGCCAGGGCGTCGAGGTCGAGGGCCACTGGTACTGCGGCGGGCACTGCGCCCGCGCCGAGGGGAGGGTCGGAATCGTCGACCGTGTCTGAGGACACCCCTGCCGAAAGCGCCCCACGGCCGGAGATGTACCGTCGTGGGGTGTACCGCTTCCTGTTGACCCGCCAGTGGGTGATCCTGACCCTCGTGGCTCTCCTGCTCATCCCGACGATGATCTGGCTGGGTTTCTGGCAGCTGCACCGCCACGACCACAGGCAGAAGCTGAACCAGGTGATCAACGCGTCGCTGGCGGCGAAGCCGGTGCCCGTCGAGTCGCTCACCTCGGTCGGCGGATCGGTCGCGCACGACGACATCTACCGTCGGGTGACCGCGAAGGGCCGCTTCGACCCGGCGCACGAACTGGTGGTGCGTCGGCGTACGAACAGCGACGACCAGGTCGGGTACCACGTCCTGACCCCGTTCGTGCTGGACGACGGCCGAACCCTCCTCGTCAACCGGGGCTGGATCCCGTCACCCGCCTCGCAGACCTCCTTCCCGAAGATCCCGGCCCCCGCCCAGGGCGCCGTCACGGTCACCGGCCGGCTGATGCAGGACGAGACGACGGCCGCCAGCGGCATCAAGAACGTCGCGGGGCTGCCGGACCGCCAGATCATGCTGATCAACAGCGAACAGGTCGGCACGCTGCTGCGCGACTCGGGCGACACCTCCGCCAAGGCCGTGCTCGGCGGCTACGTCGAACTGGTCTCCCCCGCGCCCGGGGGCGGCAGTCCCCAACTCGTCCCGTCGCCGAAGGAGGACAGCAGCTGGATCGGCATCGGTGACATCAACCTGCCGTACGCCGTCCAGTGGTGGCTGTTCGCGGCGTGCGTCCCGGTCGGCTGGCTGGTGCTGGCCCGCCGTGAGCTCCGGGAGCGGGCCGAGGCGCGGGAGAAGGAAACCGAGACCGAGACCGAGCCCGCGACCGTATAGGGACGGGTCCCGCCGGCCGGGGGCGTTCGACCAGAACGGCCCGGTGAACACCGCCCTCGCCCCGTACGGGCAGGAGCGGGCAGGATAGAGCCATGGATCTTGGACTGAAGGACCGGGTGTACGTCGTCACCGGGGCGACGCGGGGGCTGGGCAACGCCGCCGCGCGCGAACTGGTCGCCGACGGGGCGAAGGTGGTCATCACCGGGCGGGACGAGAAGCGGGTCGCCGACGCGGCGGCCGAGCTGGGCCCGAACGCCCTCGGGGTGAGCGTGGACAACGCGGACCCCGGGGCCGCGACACGGCTGATCGCCGCCGCGCGGGAGCGCTTCGGGGGCTTCGACGGCGTCCTGGTCAGCGTCGGCGGCCCGCCGCCCGGCTTCGTCGCCGACAACACCGACGAGCAGTGGCAGTCCGCGTTCGAATCGGTGTTCCTGGGGGCGGTGCGGGTCGCTCGCGCCGCGGCGGCGGAACTGGAGTCCGGCGGTGTCATCGGCTTCGTGCTGTCCGGCTCGGTGCACGAGCCGATCCCCGGGCTGACCATCTCCAACGGGCTGCGGCCCGGACTCGCCGGGTTCGCCAAGTCGCTCGCCGACGAGCTGGGGCCGCGGGGCATCCGGGTCGTGGGGCTGCTTCCGGCGCGCATCGACACCGACCGGGTGCGCGAGCTGGACGGACTCTCGGCGGATCCGGAGGCGACCCGGACCGCGAACGAGTCCCGCATCCCGCTGCGCCGGTACGGGACGCCGGAGGAGTTCGGGCGCACCGCCGCCTTCCTGCTGTCCCCGGCGGCCTCCTACCTGACGGGAATCATGCTGCCGGTGGACGGCGGCTTCCGGCACGGCTTCTGACCGCGCGACGGCGCCCCGGGCCCGGGCCCGGGGCGCGGCCGGGCCTCCCTCCCCCCGCGGGGGAATCAGCGCCCGGCCGCTCACCGGGCCGCCTACTCGCCGAGGCCGGCCAGGTCGCGCAGGCGGCGGGCCTGGGACCGGCGCTCGGCCGCGCGCTGCTCCTCGTACGTGCGGTCCTGGGCGCCCTGAAGCAGCGCCTTCGTCTCGATCACCGCGTCGCGGGGCGCGGCGAGGATCGCCGAGGCGAGGTCGCCCGCGGTCGCGTCGAGCTGGTCCCGGGGCACGGCGATGTTGGCCAGCCCGGTGCTCACCGCCTCCTCGGCGGTCACGAACCGGCCGGTCGCGCAGATCTCCAGCGCCCGGGCGTAACCGACCAGCCCCACCAGCGGATGCGTGCCGGTGAGGTCCGGCACCAGTCCGAGCGCGGTCTCGCGCATCGCGAACCGCACGTCGTCCGCGACGACGCGCAGATCGCAGGCGAGTGCCAGCTGGAAACCCGCGCCGATGGCATGACCCTGGACCGCGGCGACGGTCACGATGTCGCTGCGCCGCCACCAGGTGAACGCCTCCTGGTACTCGGCGATGGTCGCGTCCAGTTCGGCGTCGTCGCCGCGCGCGAGGTCGATGAAGGACGGCTCGCCGTCGAAGCCCTCCGGCGTGAACGCCTGCCGGTCCAGCCCGGCGGAGAACGACTTGCCCTCGGCGCGCAGCAGCACGACACGGACGGTGCCCGGCAGCAGCCGCCCGGCCTCGGTGAGCGCCCGCCACAGAGCCGGGCTCTGCGCGTTGCGCTTGGCCGGGTTGGTCAGCGTCACCGTGGCGAGCGCGTCATCGACGGTGAGCCGCACGCCGTCCTTGTCGAGAACCGCGTCGAGTACTGGTTCGAGGTCGTGCTCGGGCGAAGCCATGGTGCGCCTCCGATGGGTACGGTCAGCCGGATGCCCTGCACGGGCATCGTAAGTGACTGCACAGTAACCACCCGGCCGACCGATTGACCGACCGGGTGGCCACCATCGAAGCCGATGGGCCGCCCGGGATCAGGCCGAGGCGGCCTTCTTGCCCCGCGTCGCCCCGCCACGCCCACGGAGCGTGACGCCCGACTCGCTGAGCATCCGGTGCACGAAGCCATACGAGCGGCCGGTCTCCTCGGCCAACGCTCGGATGCTCGCACCGGCGTCGTACTTCTTCTTCAGGTCTGCCGCGAGCTTGTCGCGCGCGGCGCCGGTCACCCGGCTGCCCTTCTTCAGAGTCTCGGCCACCCGTGCCTCCTCATGGGAAGTGCGCTCTGGTCTCCTCATGATCACCCCTCCGGGGCGTGATGGCCACCCATTCGGCAAGGTCCGTGAGACATGGTTGTGACGACAGGAGAGCGTCCCCACAAGCGGAATGGGACATTCCATGCGGTGGCGTCCGTACCGCCGATCGGGTTCTTTCAGGAAATGCCAGGTCAGGGACGTACAACGGCCGAGCCCTTGGCATATAAGGGCTCGGCCGATAAATCGATGTACGACACACCTCGATACGAGGAGATCTCACGCAGATGATGGATCACCGATGGGCCGAATGATCCATACGCCGTTGATCACATCGTTGACCACGCTGTTGATCATGTCGTTGACCAGAGGCCGGCCGGCACCCGGCCAGGGCCGGGCCGACGCTCGGCACGGGCCCGTGCGGCACCGGGCCGGGCCGGTGCCCGCGCCCGGCGCCGGCCGTCAGGCGAGGGCGACGAGGTCCGCGTAGTCGGCGCCCCACAGGTCCTCGACGCCGTCGGGCAGCAGGATGATCCGCTCCGGCTGCAGCGCCTCGACCGCGCCCTCGTCGTGCGTGACCAGGACGACGGCTCCCTTGTAGGTGCGCAGCGCGCCGAGGATCTCCTCGCGGCTGGCCGGGTCGAGGTTGTTGGTGGGCTCGTCCAGGAGCAGGACGTTGGCGGAGGAGACCACCAGGGTCGCGAGCGCCAGGCGCGTCTTCTCACCACCGGAGAGGACCCCGGCCGGCTTGTCGACGTCGTCGCCGGAGAACAGGAACGAACCCAGCACCTTGCGGACCTCGACCAGGTCCATGTCGGGAGCGGACGAACGCATGTTCTCCAGGACGGTGCGCTCCGGGTCGAGGGTCTCGTGCTCCTGCGCGTAGTAGCCGAGCTTGAGGCCGTGGCCGGGGACGACCTGGCCGGTGTCGGGCTTCTCCACCCCGCCGAGCAGGCGCAGCAGGGTGGTCTTGCCGGCGCCGTTCAGACCGAGGATGACGACCCGGGAGCCCTTGTCGACGGCCAGGTCGACGTCGGTGAAGATCTCCAGGGAGCCGTACGACTTCGACAGCCCCTCGGCCGTCAGCGGCGTCCGGCCGCAGGGCGCGGGCTCGGGGAAGCGGAGCTTGGCGACCTTGTCCTGCTGGCGGACCGCCTCCAGGCCGGAGAGCAGCTTGTCGGCGCGGCGGGCCATGTTCTGCGCGGCGACGGTCTTGGTGGCCTTGGCACGCATCTTGTCGGCCTGCGAGTGCAGAGCGGCGGCCTTCTTCTCGGCGTTGGCGCGCTCCCGCTTGCGGCGCTTCTCGTCGGCCTCGCGCTGCTGCTGGTAGAGCTTCCAGCCCATGTTGTAGACGTCGATCTGAGCGCGGTTGGCGTCCAGGTAGAACACCTTGTTGACGACCGTCTCGACCAGGTCCACGTCGTGGGAGATGACGATGAAGCCGCCGCGGTAGCTCTTCAGGTAGTCCCGCAGCCAGACGATCGAGTCCGCGTCGAGGTGGTTGGTGGGCTCGTCCAGCAGCAGGGTGTCCGCGTCGGAGAACAGGATGCGCGCCAGCTCGATGCGGCGGCGCTGACCGCCGGAGAGCGTGTGCAGGGGCTGGCCGAGCACCCGGTCGGGCAGGTTGAGGGCGGCGGCGATGGTGGCGGCCTCGGCCTCGGCGGCGTACCCGCCCTTGGTGAGGAACTCGGTCTCCTGGCGCTCGTACTGCCTGAGCGCCTTCTCCCGGGTGGCGCCCTGGCCGTTGGCGATGCGCTGCTCGTTCTCCCGCATCTTGCGGATCAGCACGTCCAGACCGCGGGCGGACAGGACGCGGTCGCGGGCGAGCACGTCGAGGTCGCCGGTGCGCGGGTCCTGCGGCAGGTAGCCGACCTCGCCGGAGCGGGTGATGGCGCCCGCGGCGGGGATGCCCTCGCCGGCGAGGCACTTGGTGAGGGTGGTCTTGCCGGCGCCGTTGCGGCCGACCAGGCCGATGCGGTCGCCCTTGGCGACGCGGAAGGTGGCGTTCTCGATGAGGATGCGGGCGCCGGCGCGCAGCTCGATGCCGGAGGCGGAGATCACGGACAGACTCCAGGGCGGGTGGGGGCGGGATGGACGGCTGAGGGCGTTCCCGCTTGTCTAATGCGCGAGGAGAATGGCCATGCGGAACAGTCTAACGGGGGCGCGCAAGCGGTTTTCCCGGGTGTTTGCACGAGCGCGGGCCGGGCGCGCGCCGGCGGCGGCGCCCGCGTCGCCGCCGGGGAGCCGCCGGTGACCGGTGCCACACGGTGCGGCGGGCCGGAATTCCCGGCCGGAGCCGGGTCGCGAGCAACGGGGCGACGTCCGGAGCTTCGGCGCGTACGCGCCGCGCACGGAGGGCCGACCCCGCGCCCCTCCCCCTGCCTCCCCGGACAGGACAGCTAGTCGCCCCCGGTGTGGACCTGGAAGGCCGCCCGGCGGACCGCCTTCGCCAGGGCCGGGTCGGGGTGCGCGGCGGCGAGCGCGACCAGCACCTGCACGGTGCGCGGGTGTCCCACGGCCCGCACCTCCGCCAGCAGCGCCGGGACGGTGGGCTGCAGCGCGGCCTCCAGGTGCCGTACGAGCATCGCGGCCTCGCCGTGGTCGGCGACGGCGGCGGCGGTGTCCACCCACAGCCAGGTCGCCTCCTCCCGGGTGAGGACCTCGTGGGCGTCCTCCGGGTCGGCGCCGTCGTGCTCGGCCAGCCACAGCAGGGCGTACGGCCGCAGCGCCGGCTCGTCGAGCACGGCACGCACGTCGGGCTCGGCGGGAGCGCCGACGACCCGCAGCGCCTCGAAGGCGAGCCCGCGCAGCAGGGCGTCCTCGCCGCGGGCCGCTCCGAGGAGTTCGGTGACGGCGCTGCCGACGGGCCGGGCGGCGAGCCAGGCGCGGTACTCGGCGCGGGCCGCGTTGGGCCGCAGCTGGGCGCAGCCGCGGAGCATGTCCTCGGCCGCCTGTTCGATGTTCCCGGCGGGGCTCTGGGCGGCGACGCAGATCTGCTCCAGCTTGACCCAGACCGCCCAGCTGCCCAGCGGGGTGAGGGTGGCCTGGCCGTCGCCGTAGGTGAGCGCGCCGACCGAGGCGAGCGCCCGCAGGGCCCAGTCGAGCAGCGGCGCGAGCGGAGCGTCGTCCGCCCCGGCGGACTCGGCGGCGGGGACCGCGGCGGCCACGGGGGCCACCGGTCCGGTGGGTTCGAGCCGCCGGTCGTAGGGGACCTCGCAGCGTTCGGTGCGCAGTTCGGTGACGCGCTGCTGGAGGAGGTCGAGAAGCTGTTCGACGGGGACGGGACCGGCCGAGAGCTGGAGGAAGGAGAGCACCTGCGGCATGGCCGAGACGACCTCGGCGACCGCGGCGGCCTCGTGGCCCTCGGGCTCCGGGCAGGCGAGCGACCAGGCGTCGAAGAGGGCGACCCAGCCCCGCAGCACAGCGCTGTCGTCACGGTCCCAGGCGCGCAGCCGCCAGCCGGGGCGGGCGCTGTCGCCGTGCACCTCGACGAGGCCGGCGAGGCGGGCGGTGTCCCAGTCGGCGCGGATCCGGGCGGTGGTCAGGCCCAGGTCGGCGGCGGCGCGCTCGGCGGTGCTCGCGGAGAGGGTGGCCTTGCCGTCGGCGGTCGCCCGGTCGCTGCCGGGGCCGAGGGCGGCGTCGGCCCAGCGGGCGACGCGGACCGCGCCGGCCAGGCCGGAGCGTGCCATTCCGGCCAGCTCCGCCGGGGCGGGGGTGCCCTCCGGCGGGCGCGGAGCGGGGCGGTGCGAGCGCCGCTGGTTCACTGCTCGGGGGGCGGCGGCCAGGGGTCGTGGGCGGACGAGTCGAAGCCTGGAGTCGCGCGGGATACGGGACGTCACAGGGGCAGTCTTCCGGTTGACGGTCCGAAAACCCAAACGGAATGTCACGGCGGGCTACGGGGATGGCCAACGCAGGAGCCCCAACGGCGGCCGAAACGACCGGAACAAGCCAGTGACCGCCAGGTGTCCGCGCACCCCGCCACGCCCTGAAACGGAACCGCCGCGGGCCCCGCGTACCGGCCCGCGCCACGCCCTCGCCCGGCGGGACCGCGGCACTTGCGCCACACCGCCCCGCAGCGGCCGTCAACCCCCGTCGCGCGTCCCGCCGCCGGACCTCCCGCCGGTCCCCGCCGCCCCGTGCCGCACCTCCTCCCGCCGCCCCCGTGCCGCACCCGCTCCCGACGGACCGCGCGACCGGTCCCGCGACGGCCGTCCGGCCGGCGGCGCGCGCACCGCTCCGTCCCGCCGGTGTGCTCCACCGGCCGGCCCCGCCGCTCCGTGGTGGGGCCCCGCCGGGCCGGCGGCGGGCTGCCGCCGGACATCGTCACCGGCCCCCCGTCACCCGTCACATCAGCGGGGTGAGGAAGCGGCGCAGCGCCTCCTCGTAGCTCTCGGGGTCGGCGTTCCACATGGCCCCGTGGGAGGCGTTGCGGACCGTGTGCAGGGCCACCAGGTTGGGGCGGTCGCCGGCGAGGCGGCGGGAGAGCCGCCAGGGGGCGACCTCGTCGTCCGGACCGTGGAAGATCAGCGTCGGCACCGTGAGCCGTGCCAGATCGGTCGCCCCGGCGAGCCGGTCGTCGCGCAGGCCCGTGCGGCCCTGGGCGGCGCGCACCGCGAGCGGCAGGAGGGCGCCCGGGGTGTGCCGCGCCCTGGCCAGTGCCCGCAGCGTCGTCTCCCAGTCGAGCACCGGCGAGTCCAGGACCAGCCCGGAGATCCGGTCGCGCAGTTCCGAGTGGAGGGCGGCGCGCAGCGCCATCGTGGCGCCGGTGGACCAGCCGTGCAGCACGACCCGTTCGGCCCCGTGGAGCACGGCGTAGCGGATCGCCGCCTCCAGGTCGCGCCACTCGGTCTGGCCGAGGTGGCTCAGGCCGTCCGGGGAACGGGGCGCGCCGAGGTCGCCGCGGTAGGCGGGGTCGAGCACCGGGAAGTGTCTGCGGTGCAGGAACTCCATGACGTTCATGGGCAGTTCGCGAGTGGTGCCCAGCCCGTGCACGGTGATCACCCAGGTCTCGCGGACACCGGGCACGAACCAGGCGGGCAGGTTGCCGAGTTCGCCCGGGACGTCGACGTCGGTGTGCCGCAGACCGAGGGCGGTGCCGGGGTCGCCGACGTACAGGTTGGGGGTGAGCCAGACCTTGTCGCGAGGGTGCAGGAAGCCGTGCGTGACGCGTTCGAGGCGGCGTACCACGGTGTCGGGGAGGTGCGGGGCGCCGTCCAGGACGGGGCCGACGACCGCGTGGGAGCCGTTGCCGGCCAGTCCGTAGGTGCCCGGGCGCAGCGAGGCCAGGTCACGGGTGAGGGTGATCTGTCCCGCGGCCGTGCCGTGCACGGTGAGCCGGTGGTCGGTGGGCAGGGGCCGGCCCGGGGTCGTCTTGAGCGCGGCGTCGCTGGCGAGCCGGCCGGCGGCGACGCTCGCCGCGCCGGCCGCCAGGGCCGCGGTGACGGCCGCGGCCGTCGCTTTGACTGTGCGCACGGGACCAGTGTCGTGGCGTACCGGGCCACCGGCCAGCGGGGAGAAGGGTCGGGGTGACATGTTCCTGCGAGTTCCAGGAAGAGCCGCCTTCATCCCTGGGCGACCGCCATCGGTCACCGGCCGGAACCGGGGTCGGCCCGCGCGGTCGGCCCCCGCCGGCCGCCGGCCCGCCGCCTTCAGTCCTGCGCCGCCTGGCCGTACCCGCGCAGCCGTTCCGTCGCCCGCGCCAGCTGCTCCGGTGTGAGGAGCGCCGGGGACAGGCCGGGCACGGCGGACGCGGTCAGCCACAGCCGGCACATCCACTCGAGCTGGGCGGTGCGGTCGTACGCCTGGTCGAGGGTGGCTCCGTAGGTGATGGCGCCGTGGTTCTGGAGTAGGCAGCCGGAGCGGCCGGCGAGGGCGCGCAGCATGTTCTCGGCCAGCTCCTCGCTGCCGTAGGTCGCGTACGGGGCGACGCGTACCGGCCCGCCGAGCGCGCCCGCCATGTAGTGGATCAGGGGCAGCTCGGGGACGAGGGTGGAGACGGCGGTCGCGTGCACGGCGTGGGTGTGGACGACGGCGCCGGCGTCGGTGGTGCGGTAGACCGCCAGGTGCATGGGCAGCTCGCTGGTGGGGACCAGCGAGCCGAGCACCTGCACGCCGTCGAGGCGGACGCCGGTGACGTCCCGCGGGGTCAGCCGGTCGTACGGCACTCCCGACGGCGTGACCAGCACGGTGTCCCCGATGCGCACCGAGACGTTGCCGGAGGTGCCGACCACCAGCCCCTCCGCCACCGTGCGGCGGGCCGCCGCCACCAGTTCCCGCCAGGCCCGGGTCTCCTCCTGCCACGGGTCCCGCCGTCCTCTTCCCCGGGTTTCGCCCCACCGCTGTTCAGCCATGCGCCGATCCTGCCAGCCGCGCGGCACGGGACACGGAATCGGACACCACGCCGACCGACTCAGTTCATCTTCCGTTCACCCTGGTTACCTACGTTCAACGAGCCAATGACGCTCGAACGATTGCCTGGGTAAATGGAAAGCTTCTCGCTGATCCTCGCGATTGTGGTTGTAACCGCACTTGCGTTCGATTTCACGAACGGTTTCCACGACACCGCCAACGCGATGGCCACCACCATCTCGACCGGCGCGCTCAAGCCCAAGGTCGCGGTGGCCATGTCCGCCGCGCTGAACCTGGTGGGCGCCTTCCTCTCGGTGGAGGTCGCCAACACGATCTCCAAGGGCCTCGTCGACGAGGCCGGCATCCGTCCCGAGGTCATCTTCGCCGCCCTGGTGGGCGCGATCCTCTGGAACCTGCTGACCTGGCTGGTCGGGCTCCCGTCCAGCTCCTCGCACGCCCTGATGGGCGGTCTGATCGGCGCCACCATCGCCTCCGCCGGTACCGGGGCGGTGCACGGTGACGTCCTGGTCACCAAGGTCATGCTCCCGGCGGTCGCCGCCCCGGTCGTCGCGGGCGTCGCCGCGCTGGTCGCGACCCGGCTGTCGTACACCATCGGCGGGACGTCGGACGGCAGGGCGGCCGAAAAGGGTCACCGCATCGGGCAGATCGCCTCCGCCGGTCTGGTCTCGCTCGCCCACGGCACCAACGACGCGCAGAAGACGATGGGCATCATCACCCTCGCGCTGGTCGCCGGCGGCGCCGTCGCCCCCGGCTCCAACCCTCCCACCTGGGTCATCCTCTCGGCGGGCCTGGCCATCGCGCTCGGCACCTACATCGGCGGCTGGCGCATCATCCGCACCATGGGCAAGGGCCTGACCGACCTCCAGCCGCAGCAGGGCTTCGCCGCCCAGACCAGCGCGGCCGCGGCGATCCTGGCCTCCTCCCACCTCGGCTTCTCGCTCTCCACCACGCACGTCGTCTCCGGCTCGGTGATGGGCGCGGGGCTGGGCCGCAAGGGCGGGGTGGTCCGCTGGTCCACCGCGGGCCGCATGGCCGTCGCCTGGGTGCTGACGCTGCCGGCCGCCGCCCTGGTGGGCGCCGGCGCGGAGGCCGTGACCGGCCTCGGCGACTGGGGCACCGCGCTGGTCGCCGTGTTCCTGATCGCCTCCAGCGCGGCGATCTGGAAGATCTCCCGCCGCCAGGTCGTCGACCACACCAACGTCAACGGCACCGGGGAACCGGCCGGCGTGGTGACCCAGGCGATCGCCGCCGTGGCCCCGCCCCCGGCCGCCCCGGCCGCCGAGGCCCCCGCCACCGAGCCCGCCACCCCGCTCGCCGACGCCCCGGTCCTCACCGGCGGCCTCACCGTGACGATCCCCGCCCCGGCGTCCGCGCCCGTCATCGACATCGACCCGACGCCCACGGCGACCCCCGCGGCCCCGCCGGCCGCGGCCGTCTGAGTCCCGCACCCCGGTTCCCCAAGGAAGCATCCTCATGAAGATCGACTGGGCGGCCCTCGGCTCCGTCTTCGGCGTCAGCCTCGTGGTCACCGTGGGCCTCGTGGCCCTGTTCACCCTCGGCATCGCCGGCCTCTCCCGCCGGGAGCGGGCCGTCGCCCAGGGCAGTGGCGGCGGGGCGCTCGCGGTCACCGGCGCCTACCTCTGCTTCGCGGCGTGCGCCGCCGCCGTCGCCTACGGCCTCAACCTGATCATCGGCAAGGGCTGAGCGCCCCTCAGCCCCGGACGCCACTTCCAGCCACTCCCGTCCCGCCCCGCGCCGGCCGCCGTGAAACGGCCCGCGCGGGGCTCCGCGCCGTTCCGCGCCGCGGACCCGGGGCGGAGCGCGGTGTGGGCCTCATCTCAGTACCCCTGCGCAGGTCAACGGCAAGTTGACGGGCGTTCGCGGTGCGTGGTGGACTTCCGGGGCCATGTACGGCGGCAGGAGAGGAAGCCCGGTGCGAATCCGGCGCGGTCCCGCCACTGTGACCGGGGAGGAACCCTCCCCGGGAGCCAGGAACTCTCACCGCCGGTCTCGTCGAACCAGGGCGTGGACACCCTGAGTGAGGACATATCGCCATGCGCGGCTGCCGACCGAGGTTCCCCAGCGACTCCGTGACCGACCCCGCGGCCGGCTGAACCGATGGGTGCCGATCGCGTCTTCGCGTACGGCGCCGCCGCCGGCCTCCTCGGTGACCTGCTCCTGGGCGATCCGCGCCACGGGCACCCGGTCGCCGCGTTCGGCCGTGCCGCGGGCGCCGTGGAGCGCGTGCTGTGGCGGGACCACCGTGGGTGGGGCGCCCTGCACACCGTCGTGTGCGCCGGTGGCGCCGCCGCGCTCGGCGCCGGCGCCGCGCGCGCCGTACGCGCCTTCCCCGCCGCCTCCGTCGCGCTGACCGGCGTCGCCACCTGGGCCGTGGTGGGGGGCACCTCCCTCGCCCGCGAGGCCCGGGCCATCGGGCGGGCGCTGGAGTCCGGCGACGTCGAGGCCGCCCGGGCGCGGCTGCCGCACCTGTGCGGACGCGACCCGCAGGCGCTGGACGCCGACGGGATCGCCCGGGCCGTCGTCGAGTCCGTCGCCGAGAACACCTCGGACGCGGTCGTCGGGGCGCTCGCCTGGGGCGCCCTGGCGGGCGTGCCGGGGCTGCTCGGGTTCCGGGCCGTCAACACGCTCGACGCGATGGTCGGGCACAAGTCGCCCAGGTACCGGCGCTACGGCTGGGCCTCCGCCCGGCTCGACGACCTGGCCGGCTGGCCGGGGGCGCGGCTGACCGCCGTCCTGGCCACCGTGGCCGGCGGCGATCCGCGCGGGGCGGCGCGCGCCTGGCGCGCCGACGCCGCCAAGCACCCGAGCCCCAACGCCGGTCCGGTCGAGGCCTCGTTCGCGGGGGCGCTCGGCGTGCGGCTGGGCGGCACGTTGTCGTACGCGGGGCGCGTGGAGCACCGGCCGGTGCTCAACGGAGGCGGGCGCGCCGTCCGGGCGGGCGACATCGACCGGGCCGTACGGCTCTCCCGGCGCGTGAGCTGGCTCGCGCTCGGCACGTGCGCCGCCGCGGGTCTCCTGCGCAACCGTCTGACGAAGGGACGTACGTCATGAGCGGCGGTCTGCTCGTCGCCGGAACCACCTCCGACGCGGGCAAGAGCGTCGTCACGGCCGGGATCTGCCGGTGGCTGGCACGTCAGGGCGTCGAGGTCGCGCCGTTCAAGGCGCAGAACATGTCCCTGAACTCCTTCGTCACCCGTGAGGGCGCCGAGATCGGGCGGGCGCAGGCCATGCAGGCGCAGGCGTGCCGGATCGAGCCGACCGCGCTGATGAACCCGGTGCTGCTCAAGCCGGGCGGCGAGCAGAGCAGCCAGGTGGTGCTGCTGGGCAGGCCGGTCGGCGAGCTGAGCGCCCGCGGCTACCACGGCGGGCGGCAGCAGCGGCTCCTCGGGACCGTGCTGGACTGCCTGGCCGAACTGCGGGACACCTACGACGTGGTGGTCTGCGAGGGGGCGGGCAGCCCGGCGGAGATCAACCTGCGCCGGACCGACATCGTCAACATGGGCATCGCGCGAGGGGCGCGGCTGCCGGTGCTCGTCGTCGGGGACATCGACCGCGGCGGCGTCTTCGCCTCCTTCTTCGGCACGCTCGCCCTGCTGTCCCCCGAGGACCAGGAGCTGGTCGCCGGGTTCCTCGTGAACAAGTTCCGCGGCGACGTCTCCCTGCTCGAACCCGGGCTCGACATGCTGCACGGCCTGACCGGCCGGAGCACCTACGGAGTCCTGCCGTTCCGGCACGGGCTCGGCATCGACGAGGAGGACGGGCTGCGCGTGTCCCTGCGGGGCGCGGTCAGGGAGTCGGCGGTCGCCCCGCCGGTCGGCGAGGACGTGCTGCGGGTCGCCGTCTGCGCGGTGCCGCTGATGTCCAACTTCACCGACGTGGACGCGCTGGCCGCCGAGCCGGGAGTCGTCGTGCGGTTCGTGGACCGGCCCGAGGAGCTGGCCGACGCCGACCTCGTCGTGCTGCCGGGCACCCGGGGGACGGTACGGGCGCTGGACTGGCTGCGGGAGCGGGGGCTCGCCGACGCGCTGCGGCGCAGGGCCGCCGAGGGGCGGCCCGTCCTGGGCATCTGCGGCGGCTTCCAGGTGCTCGGCGAGCACATCGAGGACGAGGTCGAGAGCCGCCGCGGGCACGTCGACGGGCTGGGCCTGCTGCCCGTGCGGGTCCGTTTCGCCCGCGAGAAGACCCTGGCCCGGCCGTCCGGCGAGGCCCTGGGCGAGCGGGTCGAGGGGTACGAGATCCACCACGGGGTCGCCGAGGTCACCGGCGGTCAGACGTTCTTCTCCGACGGCGACGGACACGGCCTGGACGGTTGCCGGGCGGGTTCCGTCTGGGGCACGCACTGGCACGGCTCACTGGAGTCGGACGGTTTCCGGCGCGCCTTCCTGCGCGTGGTGGCCGCCACCGCGGGCCGCCGTTTCACCCCTGCGCCGGACACCTCGTTCGCCGCGCTGCGCGAGGAGCAGCTCGACCGGCTCGGCGACCTGATCGAACAGCACGCGGACACGGACGCGCTGTGGCGGCTCATCGAGTCCGGCGCGCCACGAGGACTGCCCTTCATTCCACCGGGAGCGCCCGCATGAGCACAGTGTTGTTGTTGTCGACCGCCGACACCGATCTGCTGGCGGCCCGGGCCTCCGGCGCCTCCTACCGGATCGGCAACCCGACCCGGGTGGACGTGGCCGGCGAGCTGCCCGCGCTGCTGGCCGGCGCCGACATCGCCGTCGTACGCCTGCTCGGCGGCAAGCGCGCCTGGGAGGACGGGCTCGCCGCGCTGAAGGCGTCCGGCGTGCCGACCGTCCTGCTGGGCGGCGAGGCCGTGCCGGACGCGGAGCTGATGGCCGACTCCTCCGTCCCGGCGGGCGTGGTGGCCGAGGCCCTGCGCTACCTCGTCGAGGGCGGCCCCGCCAACCTCACCGAGCTGGCCCGGTTCCTGTCCGACACGGTGCTGCTGACCGGCGAGGGCTTCGAGGAACCGCGGCGGATGCCGGAGTACGGCGTCCACGGCGAGCGTGCCCTCGTGCCCGGCCGCCCGACGGTCGGCGTGCTCTTCTACCGCGCCCACCAACTGAGCGGCAACACCGCCTTCGTGGACACCCTGTGCGACGCGATCGAGGCGCACGGCGCCAACGCGCTGCCCGTGTACTGCGGTTCGCTGCGCGGCGCCGACCCGGCGCTCTTCGAGCTGCTGTCCCGGGCCGACGCGCTGGTCGCCACCGTCCTCGCCGCCGGCGGCACGCACGCCTCGCGGGCGTCCGCCGGCGGTGACGAGGAGGCGTGGGACGTCGGCGCGCTCGCGGACCTGGACGTGCCCGTCCTCCAGGGGCTCTGCCTGACCTCCTCGCGGGACGCCTGGGAGGCGTCCGACGCCGCGCTGTCCCCCATGGACGCGGCGATGCAGGTCGCCATCCCCGAGTTCGACGGCCGGCTGATCACCGTCCCGTTCTCCTTCAAGGAGCAGGGGCCGGACGACGTCCCGGTGTACGTGGCGGACCCCGAGCGGGCCTCGCGGGTCGCCGGAATCGCCGTACGGCACGCCCGGTTGAGGCACAAGCCCAACGCGGAGAAGCGGATCGCGCTGGTCTTCACCGCCTACCCGACCAAGCACTCGCGGGTCGGCAACGCCGTCGGCCTGGACACCCCCGCCTCCGCGGTGCGGGTCCTGGACGCGCTGCGGGAGGCGGGGTACTCGCTGACCGAGTACCCCTCCGGCGGCGACGAGCTGATCCACCGGCTGATCGCGGCCGGCGGCCACGACGTGGAGTGGCTGACGGAGGAACAGCTCGCCGCCGCCCCGGCGCGGGTGCCGCTCGCCGACTACCGGTCCTGGTTCGAGAGGCTGGACCCCGGCCTGCGGGCGGCGATGACCGAGGCGTGGGGCGAGCCGCCGGGCTCGCTGTACGTCGACGGCGAGGACATCGTGCTCGCCTCCCTGCGGTTCGGGAACGTCGTCGTGATGATCCAGCCGCCGCGCGGCTTCGGCGAGAACCCGATCGCGATCTACCACGACCCGGACATGCCGCCCTCGCACCACTACCTGGCGGCCTACCGGTGGCTGGAGAACAGCTTCGGCGCCGACGCGATCGTGCACATGGGCAAGCACGGCACGATGGAGTGGCTGCCGGGCAAGGGACTCGGCCTCAGCGGGGGATGCGCCCCGGACGCGGTCCTCGGCGACCTGCCTCTGGTCTACCCCTTCATCGTCAACGACCCCGGCGAAGGCACCCAGGCCAAGCGGCGCGGCCACGCCACGGTCGTCGACCACCTCGTCCCGCCGATGGCGCGCGCCGACACCTACGGCGACCTGGCCAAGCTGGAGCAGCTGCTCGACGAGTACGCGCTCGTCTCCGACCTGGACCCGGCCAAGGCCCCGGCCGTGCGGGCCCAGATCTGGACCCTGGTCAAGGCCGCCGAGCTCCACCATGACCTGCACGTGGCCGAGCAGCCGGACGACGACGAGTTCGACGAGTTCGTCATGCACATCGACGGCTATCTGTGCGAGATCAAGGACGTGCAGATCAGGGACGGTCTGCACGTCCTGGGCGGCGGTCCGGTCGGCGAACCGCGGGTGAACCTGGTCCTCGCGGTGCTGCGCGCCTCCCAGGTGTGGGGCGGGCGGGCCGACGCGCTGCCGGGGCTGCGGGCGACGCTCGCCGAGCACTTCGGACTGGTGGAGAAGGAGCTGCTGGCCGAGCCGGGGGCGCAGGTGAAGGCGCCGGCGGAGCTGACCGGCCTGGTGGACGGTCCGGCCCGTACGGCGGCGGACGTGATCGACCTGCTGGAGCAGCTGTGCCGGCGGCTCGCGGAGGGACTGGAGGCGCGCGGCTGGGCGACGGACGCGAGCGCGGCCCTGGTGCGGGAGGTGCTGGGCCGTGAACTCCCGGCCGCGGTCGCCGTGCTGGAGTTCGCCTGCGCCGAGGTCGTGCCCCGGCTGGCCCGGACGACGGACGAGATCGGGCACGTCCTGCGTGCGCTGGACGGCGGTTACGTCCCGGCCGGGCCCTCCGGCTCGCCCACCCGCGGCCTGGTCAACGTCCTGCCGACCGGGCGGAACTTCTACTCGGTCGACCCCAAGGCGATCCCGTCCAGGCTGAGCTGGGAGGTCGGGCAGTCGCTCGCGGACTCCCTCGTGCAGCGCTACCTGCGGGACACCGGCGAGTACCCGAAGTCGGTCGGGCTGACCGTCTGGGGCACGTCCGCGATGCGCACCCAGGGCGACGACATCGCCGAGATCCTGGCGCTGCTGGGCTGCCGCCCGGTGTGGGACGACGCCTCGCGCCGGGTCACCGGCTTCGAGGTGGTCCCCCTGGCGGAGCTGGGCCGGCCCCGCATCGACGTCACGGTCCGCATCTCCGGGTTCTTCCGGGACGCGTTCCCGCACGTCGTGGGGCTGATCGACGACGCGGTGCGGGCGGTCGCGGAACTGGACGAGCCGGCCGGGCGGAACTACGTGAAGGCCCACGCCGACGAGGACACCGCCGAGCACGGCGACCGGCGGCGCGCCACCGCCCGGGTCTTCGGCTCCAAGCCGGGTGCGTACGGCGCGGGACTGCTGCCGCTGATCGACGCGCGGAACTGGCGCTCGGACGCGGACCTCGCCGAGGTGTACGCGGTGTGGGGCGGCTACGCGTACGGGCGCGGGCTGGACGGGCGGGCGGCGCGCGGGGACATGGAGACCGCGTTCCGGCGCATCGCGGTCGCCGCGAAGAACGTCGACACCCGTGAGCACGACCTCGTCGACGCCGACGACTACTTCCAGTACCACGGCGGCATGGTCGCCATGGTCCGGCACCTGACCGGCGCGAGCCCGGAGGCGTACGTCGGCGACTCCGCCGTGCCCGACCAGGTCAGGACCCGCACGCTGGGCGAGGAGACCCACCGGGTCTTCCGTGCCCGGGTGGTCAATCCGCGCTGGATGGCGGCCATGCGGCGGCACGGCTACAAGGGCGCCTTCGAGATGGCGGCGACCGTCGACTACCTCTTCGGCTACGACGCCACGGCGGGCGTGGTCGACGACTGGATGTACGAGAAGCTCAGCGCCGAGTACGTCTTCGACGCCGAGAACCGGGACTTCATGAAGAAGTCCAACCCATGGGCGCTGCGCGGCATCACGGAGCGGCTGCTGGAGGCCGCCGACCGGGGGCTGTGGGCCGAGCCGGACGCGGACACGCTGGAGCGGCTGCGCGCCACCTACCTGGAACTCGAGGGCGACCTGGAGGGCGACGAGAAGTGAGTACCCCCTTTCCGTTCACGGCCGTCGTCGGCCAGGACGACCTGCGGCTCGCGCTGCTGCTGAACGCCGTCTCCCCGGCGGTCGGCGGGGTGCTGGTGCGCGGCGAGAAGGGCACCGCGAAGAGCACCGCGGTGCGCGCGCTCTCCGCGCTGCTTCCCGAGGTGGACGTCGTGGCCGGGTGCCGTTTCTCCTGCGACCCCGGCTCGCCCGACCCGGCGTGCCCGGACGGGCCGCACGAGCCGGGCGCCTACGAGTCACGGGCGGCGCGGATGGTCGAACTGCCCGTCGGCGCCTCGGAGGACCGGCTGGTGGGCGCCCTGGACATCGAGCGGGCGCTCGCCGAGGGCGTGAAGGCCTTCGAGCCCGGTCTGCTCGCCGGCGCGCACCGGGGCATCCTCTACGTCGACGAGGTCAACCTCCTGCACGACCACCTCGTCGACCTGCTGCTGGACGCGGCGGCGATGGGCGCCTCCTACGTCGAGCGCGAGGGCGTGTCCGTGCGGCACGCGGCGCGGTTCCTGCTGGTGGGGACCATGAACCCGGAAGAGGGCGAGCTGCGGCCGCAGTTGCTGGACCGGTTCGGGCTGACTGTCGAGGTGGCGGCCTCCCGGGAGCCGGATCAGCGGGTGGAGGTCGTGCGGCGCCGGCTGGCGTACGACGACGATCCGGCCGGTTTCGCGGCGCGCTGGGCGGGCGAGGAGAGCGCGGTACGGGCCCGGATCGCGGCCGCGCGGGAGCTGCTGCCGCGGGTCCGGCTCGGCGACGGGGCGCTGCGGCAGATCGCGGCGACCTGTGCCGCCTTCGAGGTGGACGGCATGCGCGCCGACATCGTGATGGCCCGGACCGCGACCGCGCTGGCCGCCTGGGCCGGCCGGACCGACGTGCTCGCCGAGGACGTGCGGCAGGCCGCGCTGCTGGCCCTGCCGCACCGGCGGCGGCGCAATCCCTTCGACGCGCCCGGTCTCGACGAGGACAAGCTCGACGAGACCCTCCAGGAGTTCGGCGGAGGACAGGACGACGATCCCGATCCCGGTCCGGACGGCCCCGGCGGGGGCGGCGGGCCCGCGCCCGAGGACGGCGGACCGCACGGTGGCGACACCGCCGCTCGGCCCGAGGCCGGTGACGACGGCGGAGAGCCGCAGCCGTCCGGCGCGGGTGCGGGCGAGCGGTCCCCGGCACGCGCCTCGGAGCCCTTCCGCACCAAGGCGCTCAGCGTTCCGGGCATCGGTGAGGGCGCTGCCGGGCGGCGGTCCCGGGCGCGGACCGAGCACGGGCGGACGACCGGGGCGCGCCGGCCCCGGGGCACGCTGACCAAGCTGCACCTGGCGGCGACCGTGCTGGCCGCCGCACCGCACCAGCGGGCGCGCGGGCGCAGCGGCCCGGGGCTGGTGGTGCGCCGCGACGATCTGCGGCAGGCGGCCCGGGAGGGGCGCGAGGGGAACCTCGTGCTGTTCGTGGTGGACGCGTCGGGGTCGATGGCGGCACGGCAGCGGATGGGCGCGGTGAAGGGCGCCGTGCTGTCGCTGCTGCTCGACGCCTACCAGCGGCGGGACAAGGTGGGGCTGGTGACGTTCCGCGGCAGGGACGCCGAGGTGGCGCTGCCGCCGACCTCGTCGGTCGACGCGGCCGCGGCCCGGCTGGAGTCGCTGCCGACGGGCGGGCGTACGCCGCTGGCGGCCGGGCTGCTCAGGGCGCACGAGGTGCTCCGGGTGGAGCGGCTGCGGGACCCGGCGCGGCGGGCGCTGGTGGTCGTGGTGACCGACGGGCGGGCCACCGGCGGTCAGGAGCCGGTGGCCCTGGCCGGGCGTGCCGCGCGGCTGTTCGCCGCCGAGGGGACCGCCTGTGTGGTCGTGGACTGCGAGTCGGGACCGGTACGGCTGGGGCTGGCCGGCCGACTCGCCGGTGAACTCGGCGGTACGGCGGTGACGTTGGACGAGCTGCGGGCGGACAGCATCGCCGGGCTGGTGCGGGACGTGCAGGGAGCGCAGGGGACTTCGAGGAGGGCCGCGTAATGCCGCAGGGACAGCCGAGCGTCGTACCGGAGGACGGGCTGACGACGCGTCAGCGGCGCAACCGGCCGCTCGTGGTCGTGCACACCGGGATCGGCAAGGGCAAGTCCACCGCCGCCTTCGGGCTGGCGCTGCGCGCCTGGAACCAGGGCTGGCCGATCGGGGTGTTCCAGTTCGTCAAGTCGGCGAAGTGGAAGGTCGGCGAGGAGAACGCGCTCAGGGTGCTCGGGGCCTCCGGCCAGGGCGGGAGCGTCGACTGGCACAAGATGGGCGAGGGCTGGTCGTGGGTCCAGCGGGACGCCCAGATGGACAACGAGGCCAAGGCCCGTGAGGGCTGGGAGCAGGTCAAGCGGGACCTGGCCGCCGAGACGTACCGGCTGTACGTGCTCGACGAGTTCGCGTACCCGATGCACTGGGGCTGGGTGGACACCGACGAGGTCGTCGAGGTGCTCCGCGACCGGCCGGGGACCCAGCACGTGGTGATCACCGGGCGGAACGCGCCGGCCGGGCTGGTGGACCTCGCCGATCTCGTCACCGACATGTCCAAGGTCAAGCACCCCATGGACGTGGGTCAGAAGGGCCAGCGGGGCATCGAGTGGTGACTCCGTGCTGACCTCCTCCTCGTCGTCCGTCGCCCGGCTGGTCGTCGCCGCGCCGGCCTCCGGCAGCGGCAAGACCACCGTCGCCACCGGCCTGATGGCCGCGCTGGCCCGGCGGGGGCTCGCCGTGTCGCCGCACAAGGTCGGGCCGGACTACATCGACCCCGGGTACCACGCGCTCGCCACCGGGCGGACGGGGCGCAACCTGGACGCCTTCCTGTGCGGGCCCGAGCTGGTCGGGCCGTTGTTCCTGCACGGCGCGCGCGGGTGCGACATCGCGGTCGTCGAGGGCGCGATGGGGCTGTTCGACGGAGCCGCCGGCCACGGTGAGCTGGCCTCCACCGCGCAGGTGGCCGAGCTGCTGCGGGCGCCCGTGGTGCTCGTCGTGGACGCGTCCGCGCAGTCGCGGTCGGTGGCCGCGCTGGTGCACGGGTTCGTGACGTGGGACCCGCGGGTGCGGATCGGGGGCGTGATCCTCAACAAGGTCGCCTCGGACCGGCACGAGGCGCTGTTGCGGGAGGCCCTGGAGTCGGTGGGGGTGCCGGTGCTGGGGGTGCTGCGGCGGGCGCCGCAGGTGGACACCCCGTCCCGGCACCTGGGCCTGGTGCCGGTCGCCGAGCGTCGGGCCGCGGCGGTCGAGGCGGTCGAGGCGATGGGCGCCCAGGTCGAGGCGGGGTGCGATCTGGAGGCCCTGGTCGCGCTGGCGCGCGGTGCGGGGGCTTTGCCGGGCGCGGCCTGGGACGCGGCCGAGGCGGTGGCCTCCGCGCTGCCGCCGGTCGCGGCCGGCCGGGGCCCGAGGGCGAGGATCGCCGTCGCCGGCGGCGCCGCCTTCACCTTCTCCTACGCCGAGCACGCCGAGCTCCTGGCCGCCGCCGGGGCGGAGGTGGTCACCTTCGATCCGCTGCGTGAGGAGCGGCTGCCCGAGGGGACCAGCGGCCTGGTCGTGGGGGGCGGTTTCCCCGAGGTGTACGCCGCCGAGCTGTCCGCGAACGAGTCGCTGCGCGGGGACGTCGGCGCCCTCGCGCGCGCCGGCGCCCCGGTCGCCGCCGAGTGCGCCGGGCTGCTGTACCTGTGCCGGGAGCTGGACGGGCGGCCGATGTGCGGGGTGCTGGACGCGGCCGCGCGGATGACAGAGCGGCTCACCCTCGGATACCGGGACGCCGTGGCCGTCACCGACAGCGTGCTCGCCGCCGCCGGGGAGCGGATGCGCGGGCACGAGTTCCACCGGACCGTCGTCGAGCCGGGCTCGGGGACGGGCCCGGCGGCTCCCGCCTGGGGCGTGCGCGTCCCCACCCGGCGGGTCGAAGGTTTCGTGCAGCGCAACGTGCACGCGAGTTATCTGCACACGCACTGGGCCGGCGCGCCCGGTGCCGCCCGTCGGTTCGTGGAGAGGTGCCGGACGTCATGAGCAGCAGGCTGGTCGGAGTCGGGGTCGGTCCCGGCGATCCGGAGCTGGTGACCGTCAAGGGCGTGGGCGCGCTGCGCGCGGCCGACGTCGTCGTCGTCCCCGTGATGGACACCGGGGAGCGCGGGCGCGCGGAGGCGACCGTGCTGCACTACGTGCCCGCCAAGAAGGTCGTGCGGGTGGTGTTCGCGCTGAACGAGCGGTCGGACCGGGGCCGCCGCGAGGCCGCCTGGGACGCCGCCGGGGAGCGGGTCGCCGGGCTGCTGCGCGGGCACGGCTCGGTCGCGTTCGCCACCATCGGCGATCCGAACGTGTACTCGACCTTCACCTATCTCGCGCAGACCGTCGCCGAGCTGGTGCCGGGGGTCGTGGTGGAGACCGTGCCGGGCATCACCGCCATGCAGGACCTGGCGGCGCGCTCGGGGGCGGTGCTCACCGAGGGGACCGAGCCGCTGACGCTGGTGCCGGTGACCGCGGGGACGGCCGTGCTGGAGAACGCGCTGAAGGGGCCCGGGACGGTCGTCGCCTACAAGTTCGGGCGGCAGGCGCGGGAGGTCGCCGAGGCGCTGCGGGACAGCGGGCGGCTCGCCGACGCCGTGTGGGGGTCGGCGCTGGGGCTGCCGGAGGAGTCGATCCGGCCGGCCGCCGATCTGGACGGCGCCGCGCTGCCGTACCTGTCGACGCTCATCGCGCCCGCGCGGCGCGAGGGCGGACGGGGCGGCAAGCTGTGAGCCGTGCCCGGCGCCCGTTCCCCGGGGCCCGCTCACGCCGCCAGGCCCACCACGGCCCAGATGAAGGCCACGCCGGTGAGCGTGCACAGCAGGGTGGAGCGGGCCGGGTGCTCGTGGTGGGCCTCGGGCAGGATCTCGGCCGCCGCGAGGTAGAGCAGCACGCCGCCGAAGAGGCCGAGATAGCCGCCGAGGAACCACTCCGGGATGGTGATGAACGCGGTCGAGGCGGCGCCCACCAGGGGCGCCAGGGCATCCGCGAGGAGCATCGCGACGGCCTTGCGGCGTGCGTTGCCGTACAGGCTGGTGAGGGTGAAGGTGTTGAAGCCGTCGGCGAAGTCGTGGGCGACGACGGCGAGCGCGACGGCGGCGGCCATGGAGCCGCCCACCTGGAAGGCCGCGCCGATCGCCACGCCGTCCATGGCGCTGTGACCGACCATCGCGGCCGCCGCCGTGAGGCCCACCTCGGGCGCGCGGTGGTTGTGCGCCTCGTCGCCGCCGTGCGCGGCCTGCCGGGCGGCCAGCAGCCGCTCGACCAGGTGGGCCAGGAGGAAGCCGGCCACGAACAGCAGCAGGGCCGCCGGTACGCCGAACACCTCGCGGCCCGCGGCGCGCAGCGCCTCGGGCAGCAGGTCCAGGCCGACCACGCCCAGCATCAGGCCGCCCGCCAGTCCGAGGACCAGGTGGCGACGATCGGTCACCCGCTGTGCCGTCCAGCCGCCGGCCAGCGTCATCAGGAACGCGCCGAGCGCGACGAAGACCGCCATGTGCCCTTGCTATCCGATCGACCCCCGATCGCGCACATCCGGCCCCCTCTGGACCACCACACACCATGACAATCCGTACGGAAGGACCCGACCCCATGGCCGATGCCCCCACCGGCAAGGTGACCTTCGTCGGTGCCGGTCCCGGCGCCGCCGACCTGCTGACGTTCCGCGCCGCGCGGGCGATCGCCGAGGCCGACGTCGTGATCTGGGCGGCCAGCCTGGTGCAGGCCGAGGTCCTCGAGCACGCCCGCGAGGGCGCCGAGATCCTGGACTCCGCGACCATGTCCCTGGAGGACGTCGTCGCCGTGTACGAGCGGGCCCGCGCCGAGGGCCTGAAGGTGGCCCGCATCCACTCCGGCGACCCGGCCCTGTGGGGCGGCACGCAGGAGCAGCTCGACCGGTGCGCGGCGCTCGGCATCGACACCGAGGTCGTCCCCGGTGTCTCGGCGTTCTCCGCCGTCGCCGCGCTGGCGCGGCGCGAGCTGACCATTCCCGAGGTGGCGCAGTCGGTGGTCCTGACCCGGCTGGGCGGCGGCAAGACGCCGATGCCGCCGGGCGAGGAGGTCCGCGAGTTCGCCCGGCACGGCACCACCATGGCGATCTTCCTGTCGGCGGCGCGCAGCGGCCAGCTGGTGCGGGAACTGCTGGAGGGCGGCTACCCGACGGCCACGCCGGTGGTGGTGGCGTACCAGGCGACCTGGCCGGAGGAGCTGGTGGTGCGGTGCACGATCGGGACGCTGGAGGAGACGGTCAAGGAGCACAGGCTCTGGAAGCACACGCTCTTCCTGGTCGGCCCGGCGCTCGACGCGCACGGCACCCGCTCGCACCTGTACCACCCGGGCCACTTCCACGGTTACCGCAAGGCCGACCCCGAGGCCCGCAGGGCCCTGCGCGAGCGGGGTGCGAGCACGTGATCACGGTCGTCGGCACCGGTACCGGGACGCCGCCGGCGGCGGACCTGCTCGCCGGGGCGGAGCTCGTCGTGGGCGGCCGGCGGCACCTGGACGCCGTACGGCTGCCGGAGGGGGCCGAACGGGTGGTGCTGGGGCCGCTGGCACCCGCTCTCGACGTCATCGGGGAGTACCTCGACGCCGAGCGGCGGGTGGTCGTGCTGGCCTCCGGCGACCCCGGCTTCTTCGGGATCGTGCGGGCGCTGGCCGAACGGTTCGGGTCCGGGCGGCTGGACGTCCGTCCGGGCGTCTCCTCCGTCGCCGCCGCCTTCGCCCGGATCGGGCTGCCCTGGGACGACGCGGTGGTCGTGAGCGCGCACGGACGCGAGCTGCGCACGGCCGTCAACGTGTGCCGGGCCCGGCCCAAGGTCGCCGTGCTGACCGGGCCGGGCGCCGGGCCGGCCGAGCTGGGTGCGGCACTCGCCGGCGACTCGGGCGACCGGGTGCTGGTCGTCGCCTGCGCGCTCGGCGAGGCCGGCCGGGAGCGCGTGGAACGGGTCACGCCCGCCGAGGCGGCCGCCCGGGACTGGGGCACGGCGGTCAGCGTGGTGCTGTGCCTGGACGAGTCGCGGGCGCTGGGCGCCGCGCGGACGGTCGCGGGCGCCCCGGCGCACCCGGCGGGCTGGGCGCCGGCCGAGGAGGCGTTCGCGCACCGCGACTCGATGATCACCAAGTTCGAGGTGCGGGCGCTGGCCCTGGCCCGGCTCGGGCCGCGCCTGGGCGACCTGGTGTGGGACGTCGGCGCCGGCTCGGGGTCGGTGGCCGTGGAGTGCGCGCGGCTCGGCGCGGCCGTCGTCGCGGTCGAGAGGACCGCCGACGGGGCCGAGCGGGTACGCGCCAACGCCGCCGCCCACGGGGTGGACGTGACCGTGCTGCACGGATCGGCGCCCGGGGCGCTGACCGGGCTCGGTGACGACCCGGACGCCGTGTTCGTCGGCGGCGGGGGGCGCGAGCTGCCCGCGATCGTCGCCGCGTGCGCGCGCCGGGCCCGGCGGACCGTCGTCGTCGCCCTGGCCGCGCTCGACCGGGTGCCGGCCGCGCGCCGGGCGCTCGCCGAGGCCGGGTTCGCCTGCGACGGGGTGCTGTTGCAGTCCTCCCGGCTCGCGCCGCTGCCGGGGGACGTGACCCGGCTGGCGGCGACCAATCCCGTCTTCCTGCTGTGGGGCGTGCGATCCGCGGCGCCCACGGCATCCCCGGCACCCACCGGGTTCAGAGAAGGAGTTGCTCAGTGATCGGCCTCATTTCCGCCACCGCGGCGGGCGCGGCTGCGCGGGACCGGCTGGCGGCCGCGTGGCCGGACCGTACGCGGGTGTACGACGGGCCCGCCGGGGACGCCGTACGGACCGCCTTCGCCGAGTGCGAGCAGTTGGTGTGCTTCCTCGCGACGGGCGCGGTCGTCCGGCTGATCGCGCCGCTGCTGGGGGACAAGACCGCCGACCCCGGTGTGGTCTGCGTGGACGAGGGCGGCCGGTTCGCCGTGTCGCTGGTCGGCGGGCACGGCGGCGGGGCGAACGAACTGGCCGCCGCCGTCGGCGGGGTGCTGGGCGCCGAGCCGGTGGTGACGACGGCGACGGACTCCGTGGGAATGGCCGGTCTCGACACGCTGGGACTGCCGGTGGAGGGGGACGTGGCCGGGGTGTCGCGGGCGCTGCTGGACGGCGAGGCCGTCGTCCTCGACGCCGAGGTGCCGTGGCCGCTGCCGCCGCTGCCGGTGGCCGCCCAGGGGTCGTACGCCGTCCGTGTCACCGACCGCGCCGTCGAACCCGCCGAGCGGGAGGCGCTGTTGCGGCCGCCGTCCCTCGTGGTCGGGGTGGGCGCCTCCCGGGGCGTGCCGGAGGCGGAGGTGCTGGAGCTGGTCGAGGGCGTGCTGCGGGACGCCGGGCTGTCCGCGCGGTCGGTCGCCGAGCTGGCCACCGTCGACGCCAAGGCCGACGAGCCTGGCCTGGTCGCGGCGGCCGGGCGACTGGGCGTGCCCCTGGTGACGTACTCCGCCGAGGAACTGGCCCGGGTGCCGGTGCCCCATCCGTCCGACGCGCCGCTCGCCGCGGTCGGCACGCCCTCCGTCGCGGAGGCCGCCGCGCTGCTGCGCGGCGGCGAACTCCTGGTCCCCAAGCGGAAGTCGCGGCGCGCGGACGGGCGGCCGGCGATGGCCACCTGCGCGGTGGTACGGCGGCCCGTGCGCGGGCGGCTCGCGGTGGTCGGCCTCGGCCCGGGCGCCCGGGACCTGCTGACCCCGCGCGCCGCGGCCGAACTGCGGCGCGCCTCCGTGCTGGTGGGGCTCGACCAGTACGTCGACCAGATCCGCGACCTGCTGCGGCCCGGCACCCGGATCCTGGAGTCCGGACTGGGCGCGGAGGAGGAACGGGCGCGCACGGCGGTCGCCGAGGCGCGCCGGGGACATGCCGTCGCGCTGATCGGCAGCGGGGACGCCGGGGTGTACGCCATGGCCTCCCCCGCGCTCGCCGAGGCCTCGGACGACATCGACGTGCTGGGCGTCCCGGGAGTCACGGCGGCGCTCGCGGCCGGGGCCGTCCTCGGCGCGCCGCTCGGCCACGACCACGTGTCGATCAGCCTGTCCGACCTGCACACGCCGTGGGAGGTCATCGAGCGGCGGGTGCGGGCGGCGGCCGAGGCCGATCTCGTCGTGACCTTCTACAACCCCCGCTCCCGGGGGCGCCACTGGCAGCTCCCCGAGGCGCTGGCGGTCCTCGGCGGGCACCGGGAGCCGACCACGCCGGTCGGTGTCGTGCGCAACGCCTCGCGGCCCGACGAGTCCAGCCGGCTGACGACGCTGGCGGAACTGGACCCGTCGACGGTCGACATGATGACGGTCGTGACCGTGGGCAACACCGCGACCCGCGAGATCGCGGGCCGCATGGTCACCCCGCGCGGCTACCGCTGGCAGAACGGCCGGGAGACCCGGCAGGAGGAGGCCCGGTGAACCGCGTCGTCCATCCGATCGAGCAGGAGTCGTTCCGGCGGCTGCGGGCCCGTCTGGACACCTCGCACCTCGCGCCGTTGACCCGGGCGGTGACGGAGCGGGTGATCCACTCCTCCGCCGACCTGGCCTACGCCGACGACCTCGTCATGGACGAGGACGAACTGGTGCGGGCGCACGCGGCGCTGCACGCCGGGGCGCCGGTGGTCGTGGACGTGGAGATGGTGGCCGCCGGGATCACCCGGCGCGACACCGTCTGCCGGCTGGGGGACGCCAGCTCCGGTCCCGGCATGACCCGTTCGGCGCACGCGATCCGCCTCGCCCACGAGGAGGTCGGCCCGGGCGCCCTGTGGGTGATCGGCTGCGCGCCGACCGCCCTGGAGGAACTGCTGACGCTGGACGCCTCCCCCGCGCTCGTCATCGGCCTGCCCGTCGGTTTCGTCGGCGCAGCCGAGTCCAAGGCCGCGTTGCGAGAGAGCGGGCTGCCCGCCGTGAGCAACGTGTCCGAGAAGGGCGGTTCGGCGGTCGCCGCCGCCGCGCTCAACGCCCTGCTCTACCACCCCGTATCCCCCATCCCGTCCGTTCCGCCCGCCGCACCCGAGGAGACCCAGTGACCACCCCGACGCCGCCCGCCCTGCTCATCGCCGGTCACGGCACCCGGGACGACGCCGGAGCCGAGGCGTTCCGCGACTTCGTGCGGGAGCTGGCGCGCCGCCACCCCGAACTGCCGGTCGCCGGCGGCTTCATCGAGCTCTCCCCGCCACCGCTGGGCGAGGCGGTCGCCGAACTGGTGGAGCGCGGTGTGCGCCGGTTCGCCGCCGTACCGCTGATGCTGGTGTCCGCCGGGCACGCCAAGGGCGACATCCCCGCGGCGCTGGCCCGTGAGAAGGAACGGCACCCGGGCATCTCCTACGCCTACGGCCGCCCGCTGGGGCCCCACCCCGCGCTGCTGTCGGTGCTGGAGCGGCGGCTCGACCAGGCTCTGGAGGGCACGGCCGGGGAGCGGTCCGAGGTGACCGTGCTGCTGGTCGGACGCGGCTCGACCGACCCGGACGCCAACGCGGAGGTGTTCAAGGCGGCCCGGCTGCTGTGGGAGGGGCGCGGGTACGCGAACGTGGAGACGGCGTTCGTGTCGCTGGCGGCGCCGGACGTGCCGGGCGGGCTCGACCGCTGCGCGCGGCTGGGCGCGAAGCGGATCGTGGTCCTGCCGTACTTCCTGTTCACCGGCATCCTGCCGGAACGGGTGCGGCGGCAGACGGCCGAGTGGGCGGCCGCGCACCCGGAGGCCGAGGTGCTGTCGGCCGACGTCATCGGTCCTGAGCCGGAGCTGCTGGACCTGGTGATGGAGCGGTACGCGGAGGCGGTGGAGGGCGATCTGCGGATGAACTGCGACACGTGCGTGTACCGCGTCGCGCTGCCCGGCTTCGAGGACAAGGTGGGGCTGCCCCAGCAGCCGCACTTCCACCCGGACGACGACGGCCACCACCACGACGGCCACCACGGCCACCACCATCACGGCGGCCACGCCCACTCGCATGCGCACTGACGACGGCGTGCCCGCCGGCGGGTACGACCTGCGCCATCACGGCGACGCCGAGGTGCGGGGCGACGGTTCCGCGCTGGTCGACCTCGCCGTGAACGTGCGCGCGGACACACCGCCGGCGTGGCTGCGGAAGCGGATCGCCGACTCGCTCGACTCCCTCGCGGCCTACCCGGACGGGCGGGCCGCGCGGGCGGCGGTGGCGGCGCGGCACGGGCTGCCGGCCGAGCGGGTGCTGCTGACCGCGGGGGCGGCGGAGGCGTTCGTCCTGCTGGCGCGAGCGCTGAAGGTCCGTCGGCCGGTCGTGGTGCATCCGCAGTTCACGGAGCCGGAGGCGGCGCTGCGGGACGCCGGGCACACCGTCGACCGGGTGCTGCTGCGGGCGGCGGACGGCTTCCGGCTCGACCCGGCGGACGTCCCCGAGGACGCGGACCTCGTGGTGATCGGCAACCCGACCAACCCGACGTCCGTGCTGCACCCCGCCGCCGCGATCGCCCGACTGGCCCGGCCCGGGCGGACCCTGGTGGTCGACGAGGCCTTCATGGACGCGGTGCCGGGCGAACGGGAGGCGCTGGCCGGGCGGACGGACGTGCCCGGCCTGGTGGTGCTGCGCAGCCTGACCAAGACGTGGGGGCTGGCCGGGCTGCGGATCGGGTACGTCCTGTCCGAGCCCGGGATCATCGCCGCGCTGGAGCGGGCCCAGCCGTTGTGGCCGGTGTCCACGCCGGCGTTGGCGGCGGCGGTGGCGTGCGTGGAGCCGCGGGCGCTGGCGGAGGCGGCGCGCGCGGCGCACCTCATCACCGCGGAACGCGCCCATCTGGTGGCGGGCCTGGCCTCCTTCTCCGGACGCGGCGTACGGGTGGCCGGACCGGCCGAGGGCCCGTTCGTGCTGGTCCGGGTGGAGGGGGCGGCCGGGGTACGGCGACGGCTGCGCGAGCTGGGGTACGCCGTGCGGCGCGGGGACACCTTCCCGGGGCTGGACGAGGAGTGGCTGCGGCTCGCGGTCAGGGACCCGGGGACGGCCGAGGGGTTCCTGCGCGCGCTGGAAAGGGCGCTGGCCCCGCGGGCGGGGTGAGCGGCCCGGGGCCCACCCCGGGCCCGCGCGGCTCGGGGCCGCGCGACTCGGTGGGCCCGCCCTCATCGGTGGGCCCGCCCTCATCGGTGGGCCCGCCCTCATCGGTGGGCCCGCTCGGATCGGGCCCGCGCGACTCGGTGGGGCCGGCCGGTGCCTCGCCCCGAGTCCGCCCGACTCGTGGGGCCGGTCAGTGCTCCCGCGCCGTGCCCCGCCCGGTGCCCCGACAGGCCCCCGGTCCGGTCCGGTTCGGCCCGCCCGGCCCCCCCGCCCGAGCGCCGGGTGGGCGAAGGAGTCCTCGCCCGGCACTCCGGGCGAAGAGATCCTCGCTCAGCCTTCCGCGCGAAGAGGTTACCGCCCGGAGCCCCCTCCCGGCCGCGCTCGGCGGGCGCCGGGGCGCCGTCCGGCGCCGGACGGACCGAGGAGGTGCCGGGCCTTCCCGTCCGCGGTCCGCTCCGGCCTGTCAGGACCGGGCCGGGCCCTCGACCGCTCCGCCCGCGACGAGTGGCCTCAGCCCCTCCGCCTGCGCGTCAGCGCCACGGCCCCGCCGCCCGCCGCCAGCAGCACCGCCGAACCGCCCGCGAGGTACGGCGTCAGCGAGCCGCCGCCCGTTTCGGCCAGGTCGGTCCCGCCGGTCGGCGCGGGCTTCGCGGGCGCGCCCTGGGGCTTCACCTCGGCGGCCGGCGCGGTCGTGGAGGCGGCCGGTTCGGCCTGCTTCACCGGGGCCTTCGGGGACTCGCAGGTGGCCCGGGCGAGGGTGAGCGTCCCCTCGACCTCCGCGACGTTGAGCTTCAGCGGGTTGACGGAGACCTCGAGCCGCAGGGCCGTCGCCGCGGCCGTGCGGGAGGTCGTCGCCCGCTCGGAGAGGTCGAGGCGGACCTCCCCCACGCCCGGCACCTCGACGTCGGTCGTGCCGCCGGCGGTGAGCGTGACCCTCTTGCCGAGCACCGTCACGGCGCCCAGGACGTCGCTGCTCGCCACCGGCGGCTTGCCGGCCTCGCAGGTCGCCTTCGAGGTGATCTGGTCGACCTCGATGACGGACAGCAGCGGCAGGCCCGGAACGTGGACGCGGGCGTGGGCGAGTTCGACGCTGCCCTCCGCCCTGCTCGCCGAGACGGTCGCGTCCGCCTTCGCCACGTCCGCGCGCACGACGCTGAACGGCTTTCCGCCGTCGACGCCGTCCAGCCGGGCGGTCAGCGCGGTCTGCCGGGCGCTCCGCGGCGCCTGGACCTCGTTCAGGGAGACGGTGAGCGGCACGTTCACCGTCTTGTTGAGCAGGGACACGTCGAGGCCGGTGCGCAGCACGGAGGCGCTCGCGCGGCCGTGGTCGGCGCTCGCGTGCGCGGCACCCGCCCCGGTCAGTGCCGCCGGGCCGGCGGCGAGGGCGGTGACCGCGGCGACGGCGGCGCAGCGGCGCGCGGGCGTGCGGAAGGTGTGGCCGTTCAAGGTGTGGGACCCCCAGAGAAGAGTGCTTGGGACCCGGCAAGAATTACGCACTCAGAGTGAACGGTCAGCGATCCTGCGTGACTTCACTCCATCGTGGGGTTTCCGGCCTTCTTTTCGATTCTTTCGGCACAGATGTTCCTCCGTGTCACTCGCACACCGCCCCGCGTACGAACGCACTGGTTGACGCACCGGCGCACACGACGGGGTGCACAACGACACCACCCTGACACCGGTCACGCCCCGTCAACCGACACGCCGGCGCGTCGGCGATCCGGCGATCCGGCGATCCGGCCGACGCCCCACCACACGGCCGACGCCCCACCGCCCGGCCGTCGGTGCGACCGCTCGGTGATCCCTCCGGCGAACCGCCCGGCCCGCACCGGACCCGGCCCGCGCCGGACCCGGCCCGCGCCGGATTGGCCGGTGACCCGGGCTAGCCGACGACCCGGCCGTTCAGCACCACCCGCCGCGGCGCCGCGAGCACCCGCACGTCGGCGCGCGGGTCCTGCTCGTACACCACGAGGTCGGCCGGCGCACCCTCGTCCAGGCCGGGCCGGCCGAGCCACGACCGGGCGGCCCAGGCCGTCGCCGAGAGGGCCTCGACCGGCGGGATGCCGGCCCTGACCAGTTCCGCGACCTCGCCGGCCACCAGGCCGTGCGGCAGCGAGCCGCCGGCGTCCGTGCCGACGTACACCGGGATGCCGGCGTCGTACGCGGCGCGGACGGTGTCGTAGCGCCGCTCGTACAGCCGGCGCATGTGCGCCGACCAGCGCGGGTACTTGGTCTCGCCGCCGGCCGCGAGGCGGGGGAAGGTGGCGATGTTGACGAGGGTGGGGACGATCGCGACGCCGCGCTCGGCGAACAGCGGGATCAGGTCCTGGGTCAGCCCGGTGGCGTGCTCGACGCAGTCGATGCCCGCCTCGACGAGGTCGCGCAGGGAGTCCTCCGCGAAGCAGTGCGCGGTCACCCGCGCGCCCAGGCGGTGGGCCTCCGCGATCGCCGCCTCGGCCGCCGCCCGCGGCCAGCAGGCGGACAGGTCGCCGAGGTCGCGGTCGATCCAGTCGCCGACGAGCTTGACCCAGCCGTCGCCGCGCCGGGCCTCCCGGCCGACGTACGCGACGAGGTCGTCCGGCTCGACCTCGTGGGCGTAGTTGCGGATGTAGCGGCGGGTGCGGGCGATGTGCCGGCCGGCCCGGATGATCTTCGGCAGGTCCTCGCGGTCGTCGATCCAGCGGGTGTCGGACGGCGAGCCCGCGTCGCGGATGAGCAGCGTCCCGGCCTCCCGGTCCGTCAGCGCCTGCTTCTCGGAGACGTCGTCGGGGACCGGACCGTGCTCGTCGAGGCCGACGTGACAGTGCGCGTCGACGAGGCCGGGCAGCGCCCAGCCCTCGACGGTCCGCACGTCCCTCGCGCCGGCCGGACGCTCGTAGGAGATCCGGCCGCCCACCACCCACACCTCGTCGCGGACCCGGTCCTCGTCCGGGCCGACGAGCACCCGCCCCTTCACGTGCAGCACCGCCTGATCGCTCATGTACCGCACCCTAGTTAGCCGCGGCCGGTGCCGGGCACCCGGTCGCGGTTCCACGCCCTTCCGCCCCGGGCCCCGGCCCTCCCCCGCCGGGGGCCGTGGGGTCCCGCCGGTCGCCGGTGACGGGCGGGGGCGGGCCGCCGGTTACGCTCGACTCCGTCGACCCCGCGACGATCGAGAAGAGAGCACCGCCGTGACGCACCCGTTCCTGGACCTCGCACCGCTGAGCGCGGACCGCTTCGCCTCGATCGAGGACCGGGTGGCGCGCCTGCTCGGCACCGAGCAGGACGTCGTGATCATGCAGGGCGAGGCGCTGCTCCCGCTGGAGGGCGCGATCCGCGCGACGGCCGGTCCGGGCACGACGGCACTGAACGTGATCACCGGCCCGTACGGGCAGACGTTCGGCGACTGGTTGCGCGACTGCGGTGCGACGGTGCACGACCTGTCGGTGCCGTACCACACGGCGGTGACCGCCGAGCAGGTCCGGGAGGCCTTCGCCGCGCACCCGGAGATCGACTTCGTGTCGCTGGTGCACGCGGAGGCGGCGACCGGCAACACCAACCCGGTCGCGGAGATCGGCGAGGCGGTACGGGAGCAGGGCGCCCTGTTCTACCTGGACGCGGTGGCGTCCATCGGGGCGGAGCCGGTCCTGCCGGACGCATGGGGCGTGGACCTGTGCGTGATCGGGGCGCAGAAGGCGATGGGCGGGCCGGCCGGCGTGTCGGCGGTGTCGGTGAGCGAGCGCGCCTGGGCCCGGATGGCGGCGAACCCGCGGGCGCCCCGCCGTTCCTACCTGTCCCTGCTGGACTGGAAGGAGCGCTGGATCGACGGCGGCCGCAAGACGCTGCTGCACGCTCCGGCCCAGTTGGAGATGCTCGCCCTGGAGGCGTGCGTCGAGCGCATCGAGAAGACCGGCCTGGACGCGGTGACGGCCCGGCACCGGTCGGCCGCCGCGGCCACCCGCGCGGGAGTCCCGGCCCTGGGCCTCGGCCTGGAGCCGTACGTGCACAAGGCGTCCGAGGCGGCCCCCGTCGCGACCACCGTGCGCGTGCCCGCGGACGTCACCGCCTCCGGCCTGGTGGCCCGCGCCCTGGCGGCGGACCCCGCCCTCCCGCTGGCGGCCGGCGGCGGCTCCCTCGCCAAGGAGATGATCCGGGTCAACCACTACGGCCCCGACGCGACCCGTGAGACCGTCGAGGCGGCCGTGACGGCCCTGGGCTCCGCCCTGGCCGCCGAGCGGGGCACGCCCGCGGACCTCGAAGGCGCCCGGCGCGCTGTCGCCGAGGCATGGCGGCAGTAACCGCCGGCCGGGTTTTCCGGGGCAGCGAAAGAAAGCAATTCCAGGAATTTAATCCGGGTAATCACGCTTTGCTTCTGCCCCGTTTCCCCGTCTGTAAACGCGAAGATCCAGAGAAGCTTCCATGGCGTAATTCCGGGGTCGACAGCGGAGTTACACCACTGTGACGCACTCCACAGAGGTGGCCATTTTGTCCAGTAATTAACGGGCAAACCCCCACATCAAGCCGCGCCCTCGCGCGACCACGCGCTCGCGCGATAACACATGGAACCGTTCCATGTAAGGGCAGCGGGCGATGCATTTTTTAATTCAGCTCGGTAAGTTCATTTCGCATGACTGCCGCACAAGCAGACCTGCAAACAGTTCACCCGGAAATGCTGAACGCCGTATCCAGCGGTGCCTGCGCCGACTCCGACGGCATATCCATCGAGCGCCCCGTCGTCGCCGACGGCGCCGCGCTCTGGGGGCTCGCGAAGGACTCCGGGACGCTGGACGTGAACTCCTCGTACAGCTATCTGCTGTGGTGCCGCGACTTCGCCGCCACGTCCGCGGTGGCGCGTGACGCCGACGGCCAGCCGGTCGGTTTCGTCACCGGGTACGTGCGGCCCGACCGCCCCGGCACCCTCCTCGTGTGGCAGGTCGCCGTCGACGCCGGCCACCGCGGCCGGGGTCTCGCCGCCCGGCTGCTGGACGCGCTCACCGCCCGTGTCGCCGCCGAGCAGGGGCTCACCACCGTCGAGACCACCATCACCCCGGGCAACACCGCCTCCGAGCGGCTGTTCACCTCCTACGCCGCCCGTCACGGCGCCCAGGTCGAGCGCGAGGTCCTGTTCCCGGGCGAACGGTTCCCGGACGGGCAGCACGACCCCGAGGTCCTGCACCGCATCGGTCCCCTCTCCCTCTGACCTCACCGTCTTCCCGCCGCGGCCGGGCCGACCTCCCGGCCGCTCCCTCCCGGCCGGACCCGACCTCCCGGCCGTTCCCCCCCGGCCCGAACCGACTTCCCACTCCCCAGCACCGAGGAGCGATCCGTCGTGACCATCACCCAGCCCGACCTGAGTGTCTTCGAGACCCTGGAGTCCGAGGTGCGCAGCTACTGCCGCGGCTGGCCCACCGTCTTCGACCGTGCGCGCGGCAGCCGGCTGTACGACGAGGACGGCCACGAGTACCTCGACTTCTTCGCGGGCGCAGGCTCGCTCAACTACGGGCACAACAACCCCGTGCTGAAACGGGCGTTGCTCGACTACCTGGAGCGCGACGGGATCACCCACGGGCTCGACATGTCGACCACGGCCAAGCGCCGCTTCCTGGAGACCTTCCAGAACCTGGTGCTGCGGCCGCGCGACCTGCCGTACAAGGTGATGTTCCCCGGCCCGACCGGCACCAACGCGGTGGAGTCGGCGCTGAAGCTGGCGCGGAAGGTGAAGGGCCGCGAGGCCATCGTGTCGTTCACCAACGCCTTCCACGGCATGTCCCTGGGCTCGCTCGCGGTCACCGGCAACTCCTTCAAGCGGGCCGGCGCCGGCATCCCGCTGGTGCACGGCACGCCCATGCCCTTCGACAACTACTTCGACGGCCAGGTCCCGGACTTCCTGTGGTTCGAGCGGCTGCTGGAGGACCAGGGCTCGGGCCTGAACAAGCCGGCCGCCGTGATCGTGGAGACCGTGCAGGGCGAGGGCGGCATCAACGTCGCCCGCGCCGAGTGGCTGCGCGCCCTGGCCGATCTGTGCGAGCGCCAGGACATGCTGCTGATCGTCGACGACATCCAGATGGGCTGCGGCCGCACCGGCGCCTTCTTCTCCTTCGAGGAGGCCGGCATCACCCCGGACATCGTCACCGTGTCCAAGTCCATCAGCGGCTACGGCCTGCCGATGTCGCTGTGCCTGTTCAAGCCCGAGCTGGACATCTGGGAGCCGGGCGAGCACAACGGCACCTTCCGCGGCAACAACCCCGCCTTCGTCACCGCCACCGCCGCCCTGGAGACGTACTGGACCGACGGGTCGGCGATGGAGAAGCAGACCCGCGCCCGCGGCGAACTCGTCGAGCAGTGGCTGGTCTCGATCGCCGAGGAGAACCTCGCCGACGTCAAGGAGTACCGGGGCCGCGGCCTGGTGTGGGGCCTGGAGTTCCACGCCGCCGAACGCGCCGGGCGCGTCGCGCGGCGCGCCTTCGAGCTCGGGCTGCTCGTCGAGACCTCCGGTCCCGAGAGCGAGGTCGTGAAGCTGCTGCCCGCCCTGACCATCACCCCCGAGGAACTGGACGAGGGCATGGCCGTCCTCGCCCGCGCGGTCCGCGAGACCGCCTGAGCCCTCGGCAGAACACCATCCCCATTCACAAGGAGGCACGCACCACCGTGATCGTCCGTTCGTTCAAGGAGATCGAAGGCACCGACCGGCACGTGAAGGCGGCGTCCGGCACCTGGGAGAGCAAGCGCATCGTCCTCGCCAAGGAGAAGGTCGGCTTCTCCCTGCACGAGACGATCCTGTACGCCGGCACCGAGACGTCGATGTGGTACGCCAACCACATCGAGGCCGTCGTCTGCGTCGAGGGCGAGGCCGAGCTGACCGACCGCGAGACCGGGAAGACGTACACGATCACGCCCGGCACCATGTACTGCCTCAACGGCCACGAGCGGCACACGCTCAAGGTCAAGGAGGACTTCCGCTGCATCTGCGTGTTCAACCCGCCCGTGACCGGACGGGAGGACCACGACGAGAACGGCGTCTACCCGCTGCTCACCGAGCCCGAGGAGGTGTGAGGAACCCATGACCACGACCACCACGACGGTCACCGACCTCTACCCCACCCGCGGCGCCACCGAGGTGAGCCTCCCGCGCCAGGACCCGGTCGTCTGGGGTTCCCCGGACACGCCCGGCCCGATCGCGACCGCCGACCTCCAGGCGTTCGAGCGCGACGGCTTCCTCGCCGTCGACCAGCTGATCACCGACGCCGAGGTCGCCGTCTACCGGCGGGAGCTGGACCGGCTGGTGAACGACCCGGCGATCCGGGCCGACGAACGGTCGATCGTCGAGCCGCGGTCCAAGGAGATCCGCTCGGTCTTCGAGGTGCACCGGATCAGCGAGGTGTTCGCGAACCTGGTGCGCGACGAGCGCGTGGTCGGCCGGGCACGGCAGATCCTCGGCTCGGACGTCTACGTCCACCAGTCCCGGATCAACGTCAAGCCGGGTTTCGGGGCCAGCGGCTTCTACTGGCACTCGGACTTCGAGACCTGGCACGCCGAGGACGGCCTGCCGAACATGCGGACGGTGTCCGTCTCGATCGCGCTGACCGAGAACCTCGACACCAACGGCGGCCTGATGATCATGCCGGGCTCGCACCGGACGTTCCTCGGCTGCGCCGGGGCCACCCCGGAGGACAACTACAAGAAGTCGCTGCAGATGCAGGACGCGGGCACGCCCTCCGACGAGGCGCTGACCTCGCTGGCCGGCGAGCACGGCATCAGGCTGTTCACCGGCCGGGCCGGTTCGGCGACCTGGTTCGACTGCAACTGCATGCACGGCTCCGGCGACAACATCACGCCGTATCCGCGCAGCAACGTCTTCATCGTGTTCAACAGCGTGGAGAACACGGCGGTGGAGCCGTTCTCCGCGCCGGTGCGCAGGCCGGAGTTCATCGGGGCGCGGGACTTCACCCCGGTGCGGTGAACACCGGCCGGGAGCCCGGCCGCCCCGGAGCGGGCCCGCGGCGGGCCCCGGCCCCGCCCGGTGCGGTGGACACCGGGCGGGAGCCGGGCCTGGCCTCACGGCGAAGTGATCATCCGTGGTCGACCGGGCAGGGGCCTCCTCGTACGGGACGGGGAGGCCCCTGCGCCGCGTTTCCTCAGCCCGCCAGCACTTCCAGCAGCCGGTCCACGTCCGCCGCCGTGTTGTAGAGGTGGAAGGCGGCCCGCAGATTGCCCGCGCGGTCGGAGACCTCGATGCCCGCCTCGCTCAACCCGCCCTGCCGGGAGCCGAGCCCGGGAACGGAGACGATCGGGGAGTCCGGCGCGGGCAGGGGCTCGTGCCCCAGCGACCGCAGCCCGGCGCGGAACCGGTCGGCGAGGGCCAGGTCGTGGACGCGTACGGCGTCCACGCCCAGTTCCTCGACGAGTTCCAGCGAGCGGCGACCGCCCGCGTAGGAGAAAAGCGCGGGGCTTTCGTCGAACCGCCGCGCGGAGTGGGCGAGTTCGGCGACCGGGCCGTAACAGCTGTCCCACGGCCGCTCCCCCGCCACCCAGCCGGCGAACAGCGGGCTGAGGTCGCCGAGGTCCTCCGGGACGACCAGGAAGGTCACGCCCCGCGGGCACAGCAGCCACTTGAAGGCGACTGCGGCGACGTAGTCGTAGGCGCCCGCGTCGAAGTCCAGCCAGCCGGCGGCCTGCGAGGCGTCGACGTACGTGCGTGCCCCGTGTTCGCGCGCCGCGGCGCCGATCGCGGACAGGTCGGCGACGCGGCCGTCCGCCGACTGCGCGGCGCTCACCGCGACCAGCGCGGTCCCGGGCCGCACCGCCTCGGCCAGAGCGTCCAGCGGCACACTGCGCACCTTCAGGTCGCGGCGCACGTGGAAGGGGTTCACCACGGAGCTGAAGTCGCCTTCCGCGGTGAGGACTTCGGCGCCCTCGGGGAGCGAGGCGGCGACGACCCCGCTGTAGACGGCGACCGAGCCACCGGCGGCCACCCGGTGGTCCGGCACCCGCACCAGCCGGGCGAAACAGGCGCGGGCCGCCTCGACGTCCGCGAACATGTCGGTCGGCTGCCCGGTGGCCGACGCCTCCACGGCGGTGCGCAGGGCGACCACCGTACGGGCCGGCAGCAGCCCCAGGCTCGCGGTGTTCAGATAGGTGTTCTTCGGGGTGAACTCGGCACGGACGAGGCTCTCGAAGGTCTCCATGGGACCACTCTGCGGCCCCCTGAAGTCAAAGTCCATCGCATAATCCCGCATGACTCGTCCAAGGACTGCTTATGCATCGCCGCCGAGCCGCGCGAACCCGCCTCGCCCGGCGGACGGGCCCCACCCTGCCGGACGTGCGGACGTGCCCCACCCCGGCGGACGGGCCTCACCCCGGCGGGCGCGCGGCCCCGGCGGGCGCGCGGTCTCCGCGGACCCGGGGCGCCGGGGAACGCGCGCACCCCGGGGGATTCGGCACCGCGGCGCCACGTGCCCGCCCCGGAGGACCGGGCGGCGCCTCAGCCCCGCGGCACCGCGCAGCCGTCCGGGCCGCAGGCGTCCCCGTCGCCGTCCTGGAGGACGGTCAGCGGCGCGCGCTCGCCCCACGCCTGGGCGAGGGCCTGGGCGAAGACCTCGGCGGGCTGGGCGCCGGACACGCCGTACTTGCGGTCCAGCACGAAGAACGGCACCCCGGTGGCGCCGAGCCGCGCGGCCTCCTGCTCGTCGGCGCGGACCTCGTCGGCGTACGCGGCCGGGTCGGCGAGCACCCCGCGCACCTCGTCGGCGTCGAGCCCGGCGGCGACCGCCAGCTCGGTCAGCCGCTCCTCCCCCTCGGTGAAGACCGACCGTTCCTCGGCGAAGTTCGCCCGGTAGAGCGCGTCCAGCAGCTCGCTCTGCCTGCCGCGTTCCCCGGCGAGGTGCAGCAGGCGGTGCATGTCGAAGGTGTTGCCGTGGTCGCGGTCCCGGGTGCGGTAGTCCAGTCCCTCGGCGGCGGCCTGCGCGCCGAGGTTGTCCTCACCGGCCCGCGCCTGTGCCTCGCTCATGCCGTACTTGCGGGTCAGCATGGTGAGCACGGGCTGGACGTCGTCCTTGGCCCGGTGCGGGTCCAGCTCGAACGAGCGGTGCACCACCTCGACCCGGTCACGGTGCTCGAAGCCCGCCAGCGCCTTCTCGAAGCGCGCCTTTCCGACGTAGCACCACGGACAGGCGATGTCCGACCAGATCTCGACGCGCATGCTCTGTGTTCTCTCCCGCTCGTACGCACGCGGACGGCGGATTCCGCCCACGACGCGTGAACCTTCAAGCAGCGTGCTTCATTCCCCGGCCGCGCGGATCCCCCGTCACCCGGTCGCGCCGCAGGGTCGTGGATCACCCGCCGCAGGACGCCGCGGGGCCGCGGGGCCGCGGGGCGATCGCCCCGCCCCTGACCACCGCGGCGCCGGACGCCGTGATGCCGGACGCCGTGCCGGCCGAGCGGACGAGCGGGCCCGGTGGCGGGACACTCGGCGCGGTCCGGCAGGCCGGCCGGCGGCCGGCGGTCCGGGGGCCGCCGTCTTCGGGACGCCGGTCCCCTGCGGGATTCGTCGCGGGGCCCGGGGCGGGCCCCGTCGTCCGCGCCGTCCCGCCGGCGGTGACCCGCCCGCTCAGCTCCCGTCCCGCAGGTCGTCCGGCGCGCTCGGCCGGAACTCGATCCGGTCGTACGTCACCGCGCACCCCTCCCCGGTCGGGGACTGGGTCATGAAGCCGACCAGGGTCGCGCCCGGCTCCGGCTCCCCGCCCAGGGTGAACACGCGGACGAAGGTCCAGCGCCGCCCGTCGCGGGAGGCGTGGAAGGCGAAGGCGCGGCCGGTGCGGCTCACCCGGAGCCAGACCGAGGTCCCCTCCACGGTGAAGGAGTTCGCGTCGTCGGAGTGCCCCCGGGTGACCACCGTGCAGACGGTAGGCACGTCCGGGGAGTACTCCAGGCACAGCTTGGCCCAGGCCCGGTCGCCGACGTGGACGTACAGCACTCCCGCGTCGAAGGGCGCGGCGAAACCGGCCGTGACCCGCGCGATGAGCTGGAAGTCACCCTCGGGCGGCGCCCCCAGCAGGCGGGGCGCGTCGGAGGCCGGTTCCAGGGCCTCACCGGCGGGCGGGACGAAGCGGTCCTGGCGGGCACCGGCGCGGCCGGTGAGGGTCCCGTCCCGGTAGGACCAGTCGCCGTCCGGGCCGTAGGGGCGCAGGGCGAAGGGGAGTTCGGGCAGTTCGACGTCCATTCACCGAGTCTCCCAGTCCGCTTCCCGCCGCCCGGCCCGGGGGGTCAGCGTTCCAGACGGCCGTCGAGACGGCGGGGCAGGCCGAGCGGGTTGTCGTCGCGCAGCTCGGGCGGCAGGAGCGCCTCCGGCGCGTTCTGGTACGCCACCGGCCGCATCCACCGCTCGATCGCCGTGCCGCCCACGGAGGTGGACGTGGAGGTCGTCGCCGGGTAGGGGCCCCCGTGGTGCTGGGCGGGGGCCACGGCGACACCGGTCGGCCAGCCGTTGACCAGCACGCGCCCGGCGAGCGGGGTCAGCTCGGCGAGGAGTTCCGCGCCGCGCCCCTCCCCCGCCGCCTCCTCGGTGGACAGGTGCACGGTCGCGGTGAGGTTGCCGGGGAGCCGGGACAGCACGGCCGTGGCCTCGGCCTCGTCGGCGTAGCGGACCACCACGGTCACCGGTCCGAAGCACTCCTCCAGGAGCAGGTCGTGCGCGCCCTCGCCGGTCAGCTCCGCGGCCGGGACGGTCAGGAAGCCCGGAGTCACCGTGCGCTCGCCGGCCGCGCCGGGGGCGACCGGCGATTCGACGCCGGGCAGTCCGGTGCGCTCGGCGACGCCGGCCAGGAAGTTGTCGCGCATGCGCTGGTCGAGCAGGACGCCCGCCGCGGTGCCGCCGACGGCGTCGGTCAGCGACTTCACCAGCCGGTCGCCCGCCGCGCCCGCCGGAACGAGGACCAGGCCGGGCTTGACGCAGAACTGGCCGACGCCCTGGGTCATCGACCCGGCGAGCCCGGTCCCGATGGCCTCAGCCCGCTCTGCGGCCGCCGCGTCGGTGACCAGGACGGGATTGAGGGAGCCCAACTCGCCGTGGAAGGGGATCGGCACCGGACGGGCCGCCGCCGCGTCGAACAGGGCCCGTCCGCCGCGCACCGAACCGGTGAAGCCGGCGGCGGCCACCAGCGGGTGCCTGATCAGCTCGATGCCCGCCTCGAAGCCGTGCACCAGGCCGACGACGCCCTCCGGGACGCCGTGTTCGGCGGCGGCCGCGCGCAGCACCCGGGCGACCAGCTCGGACAGGGCCGGGTGATCGGGGTGGGCCTTGACCACGACCGGGCAGCCGGCGCCCAGCGCGCTCGCGGTGTCGCCGCCGGCGACCGAGAAGGCGAACGGGAAGTTGGAGGCCGAGTAGACGGCGACGACCCCCAGGGGCACCTTGTAGCGGCGCAGGTCCGGGACGGGCGGGGTGGCGGTGTCGTCGGGGTGGTCGACGATCACGTCCAGGAACGCGCCCTCGTCGACGATGTCCGCGAAGGCCCGCAACTGGTAGCAGGTCCGGGCGAGTTCCCCGGTGAGCCGGGCCGGGCCGAGCGCGGTCTCCGCGTCGGCGGCCTCGACGAGCAGGTCCCGGGCGGCCTCCAGACGGTCGGCGGCGGTACGCAGGAAGGCCGCCCGCAGGGTGCGGTCGGCGAGCGAGGCGCGGGCCGCGTGCGCGGCGCGGACGGCGGCGTCCACCTCCTGCGCCGTGGCCTCCACCGCAACCTGTTCCCGCTGCTTCCCGGTACGGGGATCGACACTCCAGACTGGTGCTGCTGCCACCGCGGGTCCCTCCACATGTCTTGCCGCAGTACGTACGTCATCCATCGGTGTTGTTCGATATACTGAACGCCGTCTCTGATGATGAATGCACGAGGAGACTATTTCTCGTCGAACGAAGGGGTCAAGGGCGATGTCGGCAGGCGAGACGGGCGGCGGGGCACAGGTCAAGTCCGCGGTGCGGACCGTTGAATTGCTCGAGTACTTCGCCGGCCGGCCCGGCATGCACTCCCTGGCCGCGGTCCAGGAGGCCGTCGGCTATCCCAAGTCCAGCCTCTACATGCTGCTGCGCACGCTCGTCGAGCTGGGCTGGGTGGAGACCGACGCCACCGGCACCCGCTACGGCATCGGCGTGCGGGCGCTCCTGGTCGGCACCTCCTACATCGACGGCGACGAGGTGGTCGCGGCGGCCCGGCCGACCCTGGACCGCCTGTCCGACGACACCACCGAGACCATCCACCTGGCACGTCTGGACGGCACCAACGTCGTCTACCTGGCCACCCGCCAGTCCCAGCACTATCTGCGCCCCTTCACCCGGGTCGGCCGCCGGCTGCCGGCCCACTCCACCTCGCTCGGCAAGGCGCTGCTGAGCACGTACTCGGACGAGCAGGTCCGCAAGATGCTTCCCGAGACGCTGCCCGCGCTGACCGAGAACACCATCACCGACCGCGAGAGGCTCATCGAGGAGCTGCACCTGATCCGCGAGCAGGGCTTCGCCGTGGACCGGGAGGAGAACACCCTCGGCCTGCGCTGCTTCGGCGTGGCGATCCCGTACCGCACCCCGGCCCGGGACGCGATCAGCTGCTCGATCCCGGTGGCGCGCCTGACCCCCGCGCACGAGCAGATGGTGAAGGATGCCCTCTTCGACGCCCGTGACCGTCTGACGCTCGCCACCCGGAGGCTGTGAGAGATGGACGTCGTGCTCCGCGAGGTACACGACAGCGACCTGCCGGTGTTCTTCCGGCAGCTCAACGACCCCGAGGCACTGAGAATGGCCGCCTTCACCCCGCTGGACCCGGCCGACCGGGACGCCTTCGACACCCACTGGCGAGGGATCCGCGCCTCCTCCGACGTGCTGCGCGCCATCCTGGTGGACGGGGACGTGGTCGGCAGCACGGCGGTGTACGGGGAGCCCGGCGAGCGCGAGGTCACCTACTGGGTGGACCGCGCCCACTGGGGGCGGGGCATCGCCACGGCCGCGCTGCGCGCCCTGCTCGCAGAGGTCCCCGAACGGCCGCTGTACGCACGGGCGGCCGCCGACAACGCGGGCTCGCTGCGGGTGCTGCGCAAGTGCGGTTTCCGGCAGACCGCCCTGGCCCGCGGGTTCGCCCAGGCGCGGGGCGAGGAGATCGACGAGGCCGTTCTCGTCCTGGAGGACTGAAGGACCGAGTCCGAACGGCTGAGCCCTTCCGGGCCGACGGCGGAGGAGACGCCTCTCCCCCGGCGCCGCGTCCGGCCCGCCGGCCCGGACGCGGCGCGGCGGTGACCGCGGCGCACGGGGCGGGCTTCATGAACGTCCGATGAGAAAACGGGCGGACGGGAACGATTCGCCCCGACCCGCTCGTCTTCCGGACCGGGATGAACAAGACGATCAGGCGGGCGTCCGTCTTCGTACTGCTGCTCGTGGTGGCCCTGCTGGCGCGGGCCACCTGGGTGCAGTTCTACGACGGCAAGGCCCTCGCGGACGACAAGGACAACCGGCGCAAGGCGATCGAGACGTACGCCGAGCCGCTGGGCAACATCATCGTGGGCGGCAGCGCGGTCACCGGGTCCGCGCGGACGACCAGCGGTGACCTCAGATACGAGCGGACGTACCCGGACGGCGGACTGTACTCGGCGGTCACGGGCTACAGCTCCCAGGTCTACGGCGCGACCCAGTTGGAAGGCGTCTACCAGGACCTGCTGAACGGCACCGACTCCCGGCTGAAGAACCCGCTGGACGCCCTCACCGGCAAGCGGGCCACCCCCGGCGACGTGATCACCACGATCGACCCGGCCGTGCAGAAGGCGGCGTACGACGCGCTCGGCGACAACAAGGGCGCCGCCGTCGCGATGGACCCGGCCACCGGGAAGATCCTCGCGGTGGCCTCCACGCCGTCGTACGACCCCACCGTGCTCAGCACCGGCGACAAGGACGCCTGGCGGAAGCTGACCCAGGACCCCGACAAGCCGATGACGAACCGGGCGCTGCGCCAGCCGCTGCCGCCCGGCTCGACGTTCAAGCTGGTCGTGGCGGCGGCGGCGCTGGAGGACGGGCTGTACCCGTCGGTGGACGTACGGACCGACAGCCCGGACCCGTACAAGCTGCCGGGCACCACCCGGGTGCTGTCGAACGAGAACCCGAGCGCCCCGTGCGAGAACGCCACGATCCGCACCGCGCTGCGGTACTCCTGCAACAACGTCTTCGCGAAGATGGCCGTCGACCTCGGCCAGGACAAGGTGAGGGCGATGGCGGACCGGTTCGGCTTCGACGACCGGGCGCAGGACGTGCCCGTGCGCGCCTACCCGAGCGTGTACCCGTCCGGGATGGACGAGGCGCAGACCGCGCTGTCCGGGATCGGCCAGTTCGACGTCACCGCCACCCCGTTGCAGATGGCGATGGTGTCCGCGGCCCTGGCCGACGACGGCCGACTGGTCTCGCCGCACATGGTGTCGCGGACCACGGACGGCGACGGCAACGTGCTGCGGGACTACGACGCCGAAGCGGAGACCAAGCGGATCGTCAGCTCCGCCACGGCCGCTCAGCTGCGCTCCGCGATGCGGACCGTGGTCGAGCAGGGCACCGGCACCAACGCGAGGATCCCCGGCGTGACGGTGGGCGGCAAGACGGGCACGGCCCAGCACGGCGAGAACAACAGCCAGGTGCCGTACGCCTGGTTCACCGCCTACGGCACCTCCGACTCGACGGGCAGGCAGGTCGCGGTCGCGGTGGTCGTGGAGCAGTCGGACGCGGCCCGCTCGGAGGTCAGCGGCAACGGCCTGGCGGCACCGGTGGCCAAGGCGATGATGCGGGCGGCGCTGAAGGGATAGGTCCGCTCCGCCGCGCGGGGCGGACCGGCGGGCGGGGCGGACCGGCGGGCGGGGCGGACCGGCTGGCGGGGCGGGGCGGACCGGCGGGCGGGGCGGGGCGGACCGGCGGGCGCGTCGCCCGCGCGGGTCCTCCTCGCCGCGGAGGTGGGACGGGAACCGGCCGCCGCCGCGTCCGGGAGAGGTCGCCGTCCCCTCCGGGGCCCTTGACGCGGGGGCCTAGCTCACGAAGTACGTCGGGTTGGGCAGCTTGTAGGTGCGGTCCGCGTGGCCGCCGCCGAAGTCGGAGTACTGGTCGCCGAAGTTGGCGATGATGTCGTACCCGAGGTCCTCGATGTGCTTGCGGGTGCCGGACTTGTACTGGACGGTGGTGCACTTCCAGGCGCCCGGGGTGGCGCAGTCGCTCAGGTACGCCGGCGGGTTGGCCGCGTCCTTGAGGAACATGTGGGCGGCGTCGAGGTTCACGTCGGCGCCGACCTTCTTCAGGTTCTCCACCGCGGCCGCGCGCTGCGCCTCGGACAGGCCCGAGTTGTAGAAGACCGTGACGCCCTTCTCCGCCGCGTAGCGCACGAGCTCGGGGCTGCCGAAGACCTCCGGCCGGTCGGCCTCGTTGACGTAGGCCGCCCAGGTGGCGCCGTTGTAGCCGTAGTTGTTCTTCTTCTCGTAGTCCAGGCTGAGCAGCAGCGTGTCGTCGATGTCGAAGACGACGGCCGGCTTGTCGCCCTTGTGGTGCCGCGCCTTGCGGGCCGCCTGGTCGATGTACCGCTTGGCGTCGGCGTCGATGCGCGCCAGGTCCTTGGCGTACGGGCTGTCCGGGGACGCCTGGTAGACGCCGTTCGCGTCCTGCGTGGTGCCGTAGTAGGTGTCGATGTCCTTGGTCAGCAGCCCGATGTTGTAGGGCTCGTGGGTGGAGTTGGCCGTGGACTGACCGGCCGTGGCGGCGCCTGCGCCGTACAGGGCCGCACCGGCGATGACGCAACTGGCGGCGACGGCCGTTGCCTTGAGGGACTTCCGCATGGGTTCTCCGGATCTAGTCGGTGGCTGATCCACCAGGTCACGCATTGTCTACGCGCATCACGTGGCACCGCGCGAGAGGCGTTATCCGATCGATACGCCCTTCGCCCGGCGCGTTGCCCGCGCATGGGTGCGACGTGACCTCCCCTTGACCCGCCCCGGGCCGTGATCCGCTGTCACGGGCCGTGGCGGACGGGGCCGGGGAGCGACGACGACACCGGGATCGTGCCGGTCCCCGCCGAGCACCCCGGTGGCACCCGGGCCGAGCACCGCCCCGCCCGTCGTCCTCCGGGTCAGCGTCCCTTCCCGGCAGCCAGTCGCCCGGATACGTCCGCGGTGTCGCCGACCGCGCCTCGGCCCGGGTGGGCTGCGGCCGGTTCGCCGGGACCGTGGGCATGCGGGTGCTCCTTCACGAGGGTGCGGGAATCGGGGGCCGGGGCGGTGCGCACCGCCCCGGCCCGGGGGCGTCAGCGCAGCCGGCCCGCGCCCGCGCCGTGGTCGACGACGGCGGGGACCGCCCTCGGGGAGTCCACGTGGGTGCGCAGGACCGGTGTCCAGCCCGCGCCCGACCGCAGGGTCTCGTCCGGAACCTCGGTGTTGTGGACCGCGATCAGGTCGGTGCGCCGGCCGTTGACGTAGTTGTCGGCGGCCGTCACCGGGGCCTCCTTCCACTTCTTCAGGACCCGACCGGCGCCGACGCCGCTCGGCAGCGTGAACGCGTTGTGCTCGGCGACCAGTTGGGACTCCATGCCGATGCCGTAGCTGTAGCCGTAGTCCGCGCCCGCCACGAAGTGGTTGTTGTAGGAGTCGACCTGGCCGAAGCGGACCCGCGGGGCGCGCTCGACCAGATCGGCGAACAGGTTGTGGTGGAAGGTCACCTTCAGGTGGCCGCGGTCCACGGCGGCGGTGGACGCGCTGTCGCTGTTGCCGATCAGGATCGTCTTGTCGTGGTCCTCGAAGACGTTCCAGGAGGCCGTCACGTAGTCCGCGCCCTTGACGATGTCCAGCTCGCCGTCGTGCTGCTCGAAGATCCGGCCGTAGTAGTGCGGCAGGGCGCTGTCGGGGTGGTCGCCGTCGGTGAACGTATTGTGGTCCATCCACACGTGGGTGGCGCCGTGGACCACCGCGCTGTCGTACTCGGAGTTCCAGTTGCCGTCGGCGGTGTCGGTCGGGTCCCACTGCGGGAAGCAGTCGAGCGGGCTCTCGAAGGAGAGGTTGCGGACGATGACGTTGTCCACGTCCTTGATCTGCAGGCTGGCCCCCTTGAAGCCGGCGTCCTCGCCGACGCCGACGATGGTGGTGTTGGCGGGGACGTAGGCCTTGACGTAGGCGTCCTGCCGCGCCTGCGAGGCACGGCGCAGCCCCTCCGGGCTGTCCTCGGGCTCGGCGGAGAGGTCCCTGTCCCGGCCCCAGGTCTCGGGGGCGTAGGTCTTCAGATAGGTGTCGAAGTCGTAGCCGGGGACGGCGAAGGAGCCGCAGCCCGGGCCGTCGGCGTCGATCGTCCCGCTGACCCTGATGATCTTCGGCGCGTCCCCGTCGGCGGCGAGGGCGGCCTTGAAGGCGTCCCAGGTGCGGACGGTGTGGACATGGGCCGCGTCGGCCCGGGCGCCGCCCGTCGTGCCGGCGCCGTAGGAGGCCCAGCCGTCCTGGGCCGCGAGCACCTGGCGGCCCGGGTCGGCGTGGTGGTGGCGGGGCTGGGCGGCGGCGGTGCCGGTGACGGCGAGCACCAGGGCCGTGCAGGTCACGGCCACCATGCTGACGCGCTCATGACATTTTGATAGGCGCACTGTGGAAATCTCCTCGCTCACGGGTCCGGATCGCCGGCGGGCCGGGTGATCCGGGACGGGGGATGTGGTCGTGCGGCCGGACGGCGTCGTGGCTCCGGGCGGCGGTGGAGTCGCCGGCGAGGTGCGGGGCCCGGAGCGGCGCCCGGCGGCCCGGGCCGTCCCGGCCACCGCCAGGGCGGCCGGGACGGCGGCGAGCGCCGAGCGGGCGACTCGTCCGCGGGTAGGCGACACGACGGTGATCAGCCCTTCTGCCGCTTCCACTCGGCCTGCGCCTTGTTGAGCTGGCCGGCCAGCGTGTCCAGGAACTGCTTCGCGGTCATCCTGCCGAGCAGCAGCTTCTGGAAGTTCGGCTCGTTGTCCGCCTTGGAGATGGTGTTCCAGTCGGGCAGGTAGTAGGGCAGTTGCACGATCCTGGTGTCGGCGCCGTTGAGCGCCTCGGCCGCGAGCCTGGTCGGCTCGGCCTGCTGGATCCAGGCGTCCTTGGCCGCGTCGACGTTCGCGGGCACCTGGCCGGCGGACTCGTTGAACTTGGAGTTCTCCGCCGCCGAGACGGCGAACTCGATGAACTTCCAGGCCGCCGCCTTGTTCCCGCCCGCCTTGAACAGGGCCAGCCCGTCGACCGGGTTGGACACCTGCACCCGGGTGCCGTCGGCCAGGGTGGGGTTGGGCACGCCCCGGAACCTGTCCTTGCCCAGCGCCTTCAGGTGGTCCTGGTAGGAACCGAGGTTGTGGCTCAGCATGCCGATGGTGCCGGAGTCCCACTGGGCGACCATCTTGGTGAAGTCGTTGTTGACGTCGGCGGACGGGGTGTCCTTCTTGTAGAGCGCGACGTACTTCTCCAGCGCGGCCACGTTCCTCGGATCGTTGACGGTGGTCCGGTCGCCCTTCCAGAACGAGGTGATGCCGGTCTGCCCGTACACCGCGTCCAGGGCCGGCGCGATGGCTCCCTCGCCGCCGCGGATGGTGAAGCCGAACGCGTTCTGGCCCTTGTCCGTGAGCTTGTCGGCGGCCTCGTAGAACTTCGGCCAGGTGGTCGGCGCTTCCAGGCCCGCCTTCTCGAACAGGTCGGTGCGGTACCACAGCGTGCCGTTGTTCACCGAGGTCGGGATCTGGTAGAGGGTGTCGCCGCCGCCGGCCGCCTTGCTGACGCCGAGCAGGTTCTGGCTCAGTCTGCCGTTCAGCGCGCTGTCGCCCAGCCGGCCGTCCAGTGGTTCCAGCGCGTCCTGCGCCGCGAGTTCGGCCAGCATGGCGGTGCCGACGCCGCCGACGTCGGGCAGGCCGCCGCCCTGGATCGCGGTGTCGTACTTGGACTGGGCGCTCGCGGCCGGGATGCCGACGTACTTCACCTTGATGTCCGGGTTCTTCTTCTCGAAGTCGGCGATGATCTGCTTCCAGATGTCGGTGCGCACACCGCCGTTGTTGTCCCAGAAGGTGATCTCGCCCTTGCCGGCCCCCTCGGCGCCCTTGCCGCCGGCGCCGCCGCCGTCGTCGCCGCACCCGGTCGCGGTCAGCGCGAGCACGGAACCCACGGCGACGGCCACGGCGGAACACCGCCTGTTTCTGTGGAAGTTGGTCTTCATCGATCGGCTCTCTTCTCCTGGATCCGACGAGCGAGGTGAGACTGCGGGGAGACGTTCGTGCCGTGTGCGGCGGTGATGCGGAACCGCGTGAAGGTGGCCGCGCCGGCGTGTCCCCGGCCGGCGGGCGCGAGCGCGAACAGGCCGGGCAGGGCGCCGACCCAACGCCAGGGGGTGGCGGCGAAGACCTGCCCGGACGCCCGGAAGCCGGCGCCGGTGTCGTAGGAGAACCGGCAGCGCGCCCCCGCGCCGGCCTCGACGCGCAGCCGCGCCCGTCCGCCGGGCGCGGGCACCGGGCGGCCGGCGTCCCGCTCCGCCTCGGCGCCCCGCTCGGCGAACCGGTGCACCAGACGGACCTTCCCGTCGCTCCCCCGCTCCAGGCCGATCCAGCGGTACGCGTCGCCGAGGACGGCGAGTCCGGCCCGGGCCCCGGGTTCCGCGCTGTCCAGGCGCAGGTCCACCTCGATCACGCAGGGGCGGCCCGGCAGCCGCTGGGTGAGGACGTTCGGCAGGCTCCGCAGGTCGTGGGCGGTCGGCGAGCGCAGGCAGGTCAGCCGCAGCCCGTCGCCGAAGTGCTCGGTGGCCCAGCCGTCGCGCGGGTTGGCGGTCCACTGCCACTGCCGGCCGTAGCGGCCGCCGGGGAAGTCGTCGTCGGTGGCGGGCGCGGCCGGCGGCTGCGGCGGCAGGGCGGGCCTGCGGTGCACGGCGACGGGGGCGCCCTCGTCGCCGACGACCGGCCAGCCGTCCGGACCCCAGCGCATCGGCTGGAGATGGACGACCCTGCCGTAGGCCCCGCGCTGCTGGAAGTGCAGGAACCAGTCCTCGCCGGTCCGGGTGCGCACCCAGCCGCCCTGGTGGGGGCCGTTGACGTCGGTGTCCCCCTGTTCCAGGACGACCCTCTCCTCGTACGGCCCGAAGAAGCCGCGCGAGCGGAAGGCGCCCTGCCAGCCGGTCTCCACGCCGCCCGCGGGCGCGAGGATCCAGAACCAGCCGTCGTGACGGTAGAGCTTCGGACCCTCCAGGGTGAACCAGCCGGGGATGCGGTCCCCGTCGACGATCACCTTGCCGTCGTCCAGCAGCGAGGTGCCGTCGGGGTGCATGCGGTGGCCGGTGAGCCGGTTCTTGACCCCGGAGCGGGACTTGGCCCAGGCGTGCACCAGGTAGGCCTCGCCGGTCTCCTCGTCCCACAGCGGGCAGGGGTCGATGAGTCCCTTGCCCGCCTTGAGCAGGTGCGGGCGGGTCCACGGGCCGCGGATCTCGGGGGCGTTGACCTGGAACAGGCCGTGGTCGGGATCGCCCCAGAAGATCCAGAAGCGGTCGTCGTGGTGGCGGAGGGCGGGCGCCCAGACGCCGCCGTCGGGGCGTGGGGAGCGGAACTCGGCCTCCGGTTCCAGCCGCTCCAGGGCGTGCCCGACCAGGGTCCAGTCGACCAGGTCGCGCGAGTGCAGCAGCGGCAGGCCGGGGGCGCGGCCGAAGCTGGAGGCGGTCAGGTAGTAGTCGTCGCCGACGCGCAGGACGTCCGGGTCGGACCAGTCGGCGTCGAGGACCGGGTTGCGGTAGACGCCGTCGCCCACTCCGGCGCCGGGCGGGCCGGGGACGCCCCGGGAGTTCGCGGGCCTCACGGCGTCACCGCCTCGCGCACCAGCGCCGCCGCCTGCTCCCGCTCCAGGCGGCCGTCGGCGACGACGGTGACGATCCGGCGCACGACGGTCTCCCCCGGCGCGACGGCGAGCCGTTCGGTGCGGGCCAGCGAGGAGCCCACGCCCGGGTACTCGGCGGCCCGGACGAACCACGCGTCCCGGCGGGTGGCCCCGGTGGCCCCGGCGAGGACCAGCGTCCAGGTGCGGCCGGCCAGGGCGACCCAGTCGGCGCGGGCGCCGTGCGCGGCCGCCTCGCCGTCGCCGTCCGGGGTGCGCACGAGCGGGGGCTCGTCCTCCTTGCGGGCGCGCCAGAAGAAGCCGCCGTACGCCGCTCCGGGGCGCCCGTTGGTGGCCGGGCTGCCGAACGAGAGCGGGCCATGGGTCACGTTGGTGAGCGAGAAGGTGAAGTCCAGCGCCCAGGCGGTGTCGCCGAGCCCGGTGGCCGCGACGGTACGGCGTTCGCGCAGCAGTTCGCGCCCGTCGGCCACCCAGCGCAACTCCTCGACGAACCCGTCCGGGCCGCACCGCCGGAAGCCGGCGTGCCGCTGGACGCCGTGGTTGTCCAGCTCGGTCGGGCCCCGGTCGCGCACGAAGGTGCGTCCGCCCCAGAAGTTGTGCCCCTCGACGTCGGGGACGGCGACACCGACGCCGAGGTGGTGGAGGTGGTCGGCGGGGCCGAGTTCGGTGACCGGGGTGCCGGACAGGGTGGTGACGGGGTGCAGGTACGGGCGGGGGGCGAGCCGGGCGGGCAGCCGGGGCCGGGTGACGTAGCGGGCCACCGGGCGGCCGGCGACCCGCAGGACCGGCGCGTCGTTCGGGGTCATCCGGTGGTCGCCTCCTCCGGCAGGGCCCAGGGGGCGCCCAGTTCGGAGTAGAGGCGGAGCGTGTCGGCGCAGTCCGCGACGAGCCCGTCGATGCCGGGTACGACCCTGCGGTGCGCGCCGGCGTCCGGGCGCCAGGCGCCGGACGGCAGCGGGCGCGGGTCCGGGGCCGTGCGGACGGCCTCGACCACCCGCATGAAGGCGCCGGTTCCGGCGGGCGTCACCAGCAGCCCGGCACCGGTGGTGACGTGGGCGACCAGGTTCTCGAGCAGGTCGGTGCGGCCGTGGCGGAACTCCCGCGGGCCGTGTCCGGCGCGTTGCAGCAGCACGCGGTCCTGCTTGTACCAGAGGGTGATCCGGCCGCTGGTGCCGTGCACCAGGACGTACGGCTCGCCGGGGTGCTCGGCGCACAGGGTCGCGGCGACGGCGACCGGGCCGCGGGTGGTGGTGACGCGGACGCAGGAGGTGTCGTCGGACTCGATGGCGTTGGCCCGCCACAACTCCGTCTCGATGCCGGTGACGTCCTCGGCGCGGGTGGTGCCGAGCAGGGCGAGGGCGGTGGCGGTGGCGTGCGCGAGGGGGTTGGTGAGCACGCCGTCGACCACGTCGGCGCCGTTCAGCCGGCGCCTGCCCGCCCAGGGCGCGCGCCGGTAGTACGCCTCGTCGCGTGCCCAGGCGCCGGCCGCGCCGATCCCCGTCACCCGTCCGATGGCGCCCTGGGCGATCAGCTCCCGGACGGCGGGCACCGCGTGGGAGCCGAGCGACTGGAAGCCGATCTGGCAGGCGACCGGGGCCGCGGCGACCCCGTCGGCGATCCGGCGGAACTCGGCGTAGGAGGGGGCCGGCGGCTTCTCCAGGAGCAGGTGCACGCCCCGTTCGGCGGCGGTGAGCGCCAGGCGGGTGTGGGTGGGGATGGGGGTGCAGATGACCGCGATCCGCGCGCCGGTGGCGTCGAGCAGGGCGCCGAAGTCGTCGGACTGCGCGGGCCTGCCCAGTCCTTCGGGGATCTCGTCGTCGGTGAGCGGGGTCAGCTCGCAGACGCCCACGAGCCGGACCAGGCCCCTGCGCTGGAGGCGGCGGACGTTGTCCAGGTGCCGGCGGCCGTGGCCGCGGGCGCCGGCGAGCACGAGGGGCAGGGGGGCCGTGGTCATCCCTTCACCGCCCCCGCGCTGAAGCCGGTGATCAGCCACTTCTGGATGAAGGCGAACACGATCACCACGGGCACGGCGGCGACGATGCCGCCCGCGGCCAGCGCGCCGAGGTCGACGCTGTCCGCGCCCATCAGGGTGTTGAGGCCGACCGGGATGGTCTGCTTGCTCTGGTCGGACAGGAACATCAGCGCGAACAGGAAGTGGTTCCAGGCGTGCACGAAGGCGAAGGAGCCGACGGCGATCAGGCCGGGCCGCAGCAGCGGCAGGACGACGATGCGGAAGGCGGCGAACCGGTTGCAGCCGTCCACCCAGGCGGCCTCCTCCAGCGACGGCGGCACGTTCCGGATGAAGCCGCTGATCAGGATCATCGACAGCGGCAGCTGGAAGACGGTCTCGGCGATGATCACGCTGCCGAGCGAGTTGATCATCGACAGCCTGGCGAAGATCTGGAAGAGCGGGACCAGCAGCAGTGCGCCGGGGACGAACTGCGAGCAGAGCAGTCCCAGCATGAACGCCCGCTTCATCCGGAAGTCGAACCGGGCGAGCGCGTAGCCGCCGGCCAGCGCCACCACCGTGGTGAGCAGCAGGGTGGCGACGGCGACGAGGACGCTGTTGCCGAAGTAGGTGCCGAAGCTCCGCTCGGTCCACACCTTCTCGAAGTGGTCGAAGGTGACGGGCCAGGGGACCAGGGAGGTGGAGCCGGCCGGGCGCAGCGCGAACAGCAGGATCCAGTAGAAGGGGACCAGGGTGAAGACCAGGTAGACCGTCAGCGGCAGGTAGATCTGCCAGCGCGGGACCTCGTCCCAGGCGCGGCGCCGGCCGCGCGGCGGGGCCGGCGCGGGCGCCGTGCGCCCGGGCGCGGGGGCGATCTCGGTGATCACTTCTCGTCACCTCCGAACTTGCTCAGCCGCAGATAGACCATCGAGCAGAAGAGCAGGATCACGAACGCCACCGTGGTCAGGGCGGAGGCGTAGCCGAAGTTGTGGGCGTCGACGCTGGTGTTGGCGATGTAGAGCGGCAGGGTGGTGGTCTCGCCGGCCGGTCCGCCGCCGGTGAGCGTGTAGAGCAGGTCGACGTTGTTGAACTCCCAGACCGCGCGCAGCAGCGTGGACAGCACGATGGCGTCCTTCAGGTGGGGCAGGGTGATGTGCCGGAACTGCCTCAGCCGGCTCGCCCCGTCGACCTCGGCGGCCTCGTACAGGTCCTTGGGGACGGACTGGAGGTCGGCGAGGATGAGGATGGCGAAGAAGGGCACTCCGCGCCACAGGTCGGCGACGACCGCGGCCGGGAAGACCGTGGAGGTGTCCGACAGCCAGCTCGCGCCGTAGGAGCCGAGGCCCAGGTCGGCGAGGTAACGGCTGACGCCGGTCTGGGAGTTGTAGAGCAGCACCCAGATGGCGGAGGTGAGCACGCCGGAGACGGCCCACGGCGAGAACACCAGTGCCCGGCCCAGCGAGCGGCCCACGAAGGTCTGGTTGACGATCAGGGCGAGGGCGAGTCCGAAGAGGAGCTGGAGCCCGACCTCGACGACGACCCACTTGGCGCTGAAGGTGAGCGTGTCCCAGAACTGGGGGTCGTCGGTGAAGGCGTGGACGAAGTTGTCGAATCCGGCCCAGCCGTCGCGCCACGGCTTGGTGGGGTTGTAGTCGCGCAGGCTGTAGTAGAAGACGCTGAGCACCGGGTAGGCGATGAAGCCCAGCATCAGCAGGGCGGCCGGGGCGATCAACAGGTACGGGAGCCTGCGCGGCGTGGCGGAGGCACGGCGCCGCCGGGGTGGCGCGGGCGGTTTCGCCACGGCTGCGGCTTGGGCCATGACTGTTCTCCGTTCGCATGGATGAGGCGTCGCCCGGAGGACGTCCGCGGGGGCGGTGGTCGGGCGGCGGGCGGGCGCAGCGCGCGCAGGAAGCGCTTGCTACATGGACGTGGGGGGTGCTTCGCGAGGATGACGGGAGGTGTGGTGCGCGGCCCGCGCCGTGGGGCCCTCAGTCCGCGTACGGGTCCGGCACCTTGCCGGGGCGGGCCAGGAACTCGAAGTCGCAGCCGGTGTCGGCCTGGGTGATCTGCTCGGTGTAGAGCGCTCCGTAGCCGCGCTCGTGGCGCACCGGCGGGGGTGTCCACTCGGCCCTGCGCCGGGCCAGTTCGTCGTCGTCCACGTCGAGCCGGAGCGTGCGGGCCGGGACGTCGAGGGTGATCGGGTCGCCGGTGCGCACCAGGGCGAGCGGTCCGCCGACGTAGGACTCCGGGGCCACGTGCAGCACGCAGGCGCCGTAACTGGTGCCGCTCATGCGGGCGTCGGAGATCCGCACCATGTCGCGCACGCCCTGCTTGAGCAGGTGCTCGGGGATCGGCAGCATGCCGTACTCGGGCATGCCGGGGCCGCCCTTGGGGCCGGCGTTGCGCAGCACCAGCACGCTGTCGGCGGTGATGCCGAGGGAGGGGTCGTCGATGGTGCGCTGCATCGTCCGGTAGTCGTCGAAGACGACGGCGGGGCCGGTGTGCCTGAGCAGGCGCGGTTCGGCGGCTATGTGCTTGATGACGGCGCCGTCGGGGCAGAGGTTGCCGCGCAGGACGGCGACCCCGCCCTCGCTCGCCACCGGGTTGCCGCGGGGGCGGATCACGTCGTCGTCGTGCACCCGGGCGCCGGCCGTCTGCTCGCGCAGGGTGTCGTGCGCGACGGTCGGCCGGTCCAGGTGGAGCAGGTCCGGGATGCGGGAGAGGAAGCCGGGCAGGCCGCCGGCGAAGTGGAAGTCCTCCATGAGGTACTTCCGGCCCCCGGGACGGACGTCGGCGAGGACCGGGACGGTGCGGGCGATGCGGTCGAAGTCGTCGAGGGTGAGCCGCACCCCGGCGCGGCCCGCCATGGCGATCAGATGGATCACGGCGTTGGTGGAGCCGCCGAGGCCGAGCACCGTGGTGACGGCGTCCTCGAAGGCCTCGCGGGTGAGGATGTCGCTCAGCCTGCGGTCCTTGTGGACCAGTTCGACGGCGGTCAGACCGGCCTTCGCCGCCATCCGGTCGTGCCCGGAGTCCACGGCCGGGATGCTGGAGGCGCCCGGGACGGTCACGCCGAGCGCCTCGGCGGCGGCCGTGAGGGTGGAGGCGGTGCCCATGGTCATGCAGTGGCCGGGCGAGCGGGCCAGACCGCTCTCCAGCTCGGCCATCTCGCAGTCGCCGATGAGGCCGGCCCGCTTGTCGTCCCAGTACTTCCACATGTCGGTGCCGGAGCCCAGGACCTCGCTGCGCCAGTGGCCGGGGAGCATCGGCCCGGCGGGCACGAACACGGCGGGCAGGTCGACGCTGGCGGCGCCCATCAGCAGGGCGGGCGTGGACTTGTCGCAGCCGCCCATCAGCACCGCGCCGTCGACCGGGTAGGAGCGCAGCAGCTCCTCGGTCTCCATCGCGAGCAGGTTGCGGTAGAGCATCGGGGTCGGCTTCTGGAAGGTCTCGCTGAGGGTGGAGACCGGGAACTCCAGCGGGAAGCCGCCCGCCTGCCACACCCCGCGCTTGACCGCCTGGGCCCGCTCGCGCAGGTGGACGTGGCAGGGGTTGATGTCGGACCAGGTGTTGAGGATCGCGATGACCGGCTTGCCCAGGTGCTCCTCGGGCAGGTAGCCGAGCTGGCGGGTGCGGGCGCGGTGGCTGAAGGAGCGCAGGCCGTCGGTGCCGTACCACTGGTGGCTCCTGAGCTCTTCGGGACGCTTGCCGGGGACGCTCATACGGACCACCCCGCGGCGATGGCGGCGACCTCGGCGCGTTCGCCCTCGGGCAGCGGCTTGCTCGGCGGGCGCACCTCCCGGCGGCACAGACCGAGTGAGGCCAGGGCCTCCTTGACGACGGTGACGTTGTCGGCCGAGCCGTTGGCCGCGCGCAGCTCCTCGAAGCGGCGGATCCGCTCCCACACCTTCATCGCCGCCGGGTAGTCGCCGGCCCGCAGCGACTCGATCATGTCCAGGGAGACGGCCGGGGCGACGTTGACCAGTCCTGAGGTGAAACCGGTGGCCCCTGCGGAGAAGTAGGAGGGGGCGTAGGGCTCGGCGAGGCCGGCCACCCAGACGAAGCGGTCGAGTCCCGCGTCGCGGGCGAAGGCGGCGAAGCGGGCCGCGTCGGGGACGGCGTACTTGACGCCGATGACGTTCGGGCAGGCGTCGGCGAGCTCGGCCAGGCGGGCGCCGGGAAGCCGCGCGTCGCGGAGGTAGGGCACGACGCCCAGCTCGGGCACGGCCTCGGCGATGGCGCGGTGGTAGTCGACCCAGCCGCCCTGGGAGACGTAGGGGTGGACGGGCTGATGGACCATGACCATCTGCGCGCCGTGCGCGCGGGCGTGCCGGGCGGAGGCGACGGCGGTGGGGACGTCGTGGCCGACGCCGACGAGGACGCTCGCCCGGCCGGCGGCCTCCTCGACGGTCAGTTCGGTGACCAGCCGCCGTTCCTCGGGGGTGAGGGCGTAGAACTCGCCGGTGTTGCCGTTCGGCGTGAGGGTGGTGACGCCGCCGTCGAGCAGTCGGCGCAGCAGGGCCCGGTGGGTGACGGTGTCCACGGCGCCGTCCGGGGCGAACGGGGTCACCGGGATGGCCACCACGTCGGCCAGGGCCGTCCGCTGGGACTGGAACGTCACGCCGCTCATGGCCTGCCTTCCTCGTCGAGGACCTCGGGGAAGGCCCGGTGCACGAACGAAGCGATGTGCGCGTGCAGGGCGCCGGCCGCGCCGTCGGCGTCGCCGTCGAGGGCGAGCCGCAGGATGTCGCGGTGCTCGGTGGCCTCCCGTTCCCAGGACGGGTCGGTGGACCAGGCGACCGCGGAGACGAGGGCCGCCTGGTCGCGGACCTCGTCGAGCATCCGGCCGAGCAGCGGGTTGCCGCAGGGCAGGTACAGGGCGCGGTGGAACTCGCGGTTGGCGAGGGAGCGTTCGGCGGTGTCCTCGGCCTCGTCGGCCCGCCGCAGCGCGTCCCGCGCCGCGTCCAGACGGGCGCCGCGCCGCACCGAGCGCCTGAGCGCCTCGGGTTCCAGCAGCAGGCGCACGTCGTAGACCTCGCGTGCCATGTCCGCGTCGACCATGCGCACCGTGACGCCCTTGTACTGGTTCATCACGACGAGGCCGGTGCCGGCCAGGGTCTTCAGCGCCTCGCGCACCGGCGTCTTGGACACCCCGAACAGGGCGGCGAGTTCGGTCTCGACCAGGGCCTGGCCGGGTGTCAGCCGTCCGGTGAGGATGCGGTGTTTGATCCCCTCCAGCACGAACTGCGTGCGGGAGGGGATCGGCGTGGGCACAGAGGTCATGCGCGCCTCTCGGATCTCGTCGACCACCACGCGGACCGCCTGGTCGCGTACGGCCGGCCCCGGTTCGGTACCCGGTTCCGGACGCACGGATCCCTGTCCCGGATCCCGCGCAGCTAATCTCATGTATCGCGTCTCATATATGACGTACGAAGTACGACGCGATGAAAGTAGGAGTGGCACGCGCTTTCGTCAATGCTTCTGACAGAGGAAGTCGCCTCCGGTGGCCGGCTCCTCGCTGCCGCGCGGTCCGTGCGCGGCCGAGCAGCTCCTGTGTCGAGGGCCCGCCCCGCAAGCACCACAGGGCGATGACCGGGTCGCAGATCGCGCAGCCGAACGAGGAGTCGTGGGCGAACGGGACGATGGGATGGCCCTTGAGGGCGGTGGACGACGTCCCAGGCGGTGTGCAGCAGCCGGCCGACGCCGATGAACGTCCAGGAGTCCAGGCCGCGGTAGGCGACGTAGGCGGAGGCGGCGGTGAACGCGAACTCCCAGCCGCCGAACCCGCCGCCGCTGAGGTGGGCGGCGCCCGCTCCGGCGACCGTGACCGCGTTGACGCGGCGGCGGTGCGGCTCGTGCGGGAGGGACGTGACCAGGGCGTACAGGACGCCGATGACGATCGGAGCGAGGCAGCGCGGCATGCGGCCGACGCCAGGCCGGAGCCGGCCCACGCCCCAGGAGCCCTACTGACGGCTTCCGACGGATTCCCGCCCGGCGCCGCGGCGACTAAGGCGCCCGCCCGATCCGCGGGGCGGGGCCTTAGGGACACGATCGGCGGGCATGAAGACAACCGACCGGACCCTGGTGCGGGTCCTGCGCGACCGCGAGGCCGGGCTGTGCCTGGCGGCGGTGGTGGTCTCGGGATTCGGCACCTCGGCGCTGTGGCTGGCGTCCGGGGTGTGGGTCAAGGACCTCACCGGCTCCACCTCGCTGGCCGCGCTGTGCCTGCTCGCGATGTGGGCGCCCACCCTGGCCGGGCCGCTGCTGGGCACGGTGGCCGACCGCGCCCGCCGCCGGCCCCTGCTGATCGGCGTGAACCTGCTGCTGGCGGCTCTGCTGCTCACCCTGTTCACCGTCGACTCGCCCGGCCGGCTCTGGCTGCTGTACGCGGTCCTGTTCCTCTACGGCGCCGCCGGCGTCGTGCACGACGCGGCGCAGTCGGCGCTGGTCGCCCGGGCCGTCGACCCGGCGCTGCTCGGCGACTTCAACGGGCTGCGCACCACCGCGACCGAGGGCATGAAGCTGCTGGCCCCGCTGGCCGGCGCCGGCCTGTACGCGGCCTACGGCGGCGCGTGCGTGGCACTGCTGGACGCGGTCACGTTCGCGCTGGCCGCGGGCTTGTACGCGCTCCTGCGGGCCCGGGAGGACCGGCCGGCGCGGACGACCGGGTCCTGGCGGCGGGACACCGCCGAGGGCGCCCGCCGGCTGTGGTCGCACCCGCTGCTGCGCTCACTGGTGCTGGCCGGTGGCGCCACGATGCTGTGCGCCGGTGTCAACGGCGCGCTGGTCTACGCCGTGGTGGACGGCCTCGGGCACGCCCCCGCGTACGCCGGAGTGCTGTACGCCGTCCAGGGCGCGGGGTCGGTCGTGGTCGGAGTCGCCTCGGGCGCCGGGCTGCGCCGGCTGGGCGCGAGCCGGTTCGCGGCGTACGGGATCGTCCTGACGGCGGTCGCGGTGGCCCTGCGGGCGGTCCCGTCGGACCCGGTGGCGCTGGGGTGCAGCGCCGCGATCGGCGCGGGGCTGCCGTGCGTGCTGATCGCGGCGTTCACCGCCGTGCAGCAGAAGACACCGGGGGAGCTGGTCGGCCGGGTGGCCGCCACCGCCAACTCGCTCGTGTTCGTGCCGAACACGGTGGGGCTGGCGGTGGGGGCGGCGCTGGCCGAGGTGGCCGACCGGCGGCTGCTGCTGGTCCTGGCCGGGCTCGGGCTGCTGGCGTCGACGGCTCCGCTGGCCCGGCGGTCCGCCCGGCCCCTGCCCGACGAGCCCCGCCGGGCCCGCGGCGACGCCCGGCACCGCGGCTAGGCGCCGCGGCAGGCGGTGTTCGGCCCGTGGCGACGCCCGGCCCGTCCGACCCGAACAGAGGACCCACGCTCGCCGCACCGGGCCCTCGTACCGGACGCACCGGCGCTTCCGGCCGGCACTCCCCCGAGCACTTCCGGCAGGAGACCCCGGAAGGCGCGCCGGACGCCGCCCCTCGACCGGCGGGCGTCGCCTGCCGCGGCAATCGGCCGCCTCACCGGGTACGCCCACGCGCACCCGGTACGAAGACGGCCCTGCGCCTCGCGATGCGCGGCGCCGGACACCGCGGGCCGTTTCCGACGCCGACCGTCAGCCGGGCCCCAGTGCCGCCCGCACCGCCGCCAGGTCACCGTCCGACGCCAACCCGGCGTGGTACAGGCGCAGTTCACTCGCGCCGAGGTCCCGGGCCCGGGCGGCGTCCCGGGCGAGCTCGGCCGGCCGGCCGCCCATGCCCGACACGACGGTGAGGTTGGCGGCCAGGACGGTGCCCGCGCGTCCCTGTGCGGCGAACGGGGCGAGCAGGCCGGGGTCGCCCGTGCAGGGCACCACGACGCCGTCCGCGACGGACAGGACGTGCGCGGGGTCGACTCCGGCGTTGGCGCCGCAGTGGTACGACACCGGGTCGGCGTGCAGCAGCACCTGGAAGCCGTCGGGGGCGGCCGCGCGGACCGCCGCGACGGCCCGCTCCTGGAGGGTGCGGGCGGTCTCGTCGCGCCAGGCGCGGCTGACCGTGGCCATGGTCTCGCCGAGCAGTCCCTCCACCTCGGCCCAGCCCCGCGCGCTCCCGTCCGGGCGCGCCCTGCGCCACGCGGGTTCCAGCGCGGTGCGCACCGCGTGGGCCAGCTCGTCCGGGTCCAGGCCGCGTCCGCCGTAGCCGGCGCGGCAGGCGGGGCAGAAGCACAGCGACATCAGGTACTGCCCGGCGTCCCCGAGGCCCACCCCGGCGGTCTTGTCGTGGGCGTGCGGATGGGCCAGTCCGTACCAGCCGAGCGACTCCAGTTCGGTGCCGCGCGCGCCGGGCCGCACGGCCGCCTCGGCGGCCAGGTCGGTCAGGTACGCGCGGGTGGCCGGCTGGGCGATGCACGGCGCCCACGGGTAACGGTCGCCGTAGGCGTTGACGACGGAGGTGTCCGGGTGTTCGGCGCCCAGGCGGGAGTTGTGCGCGAGCACCACCCAGGTGTGCACTTCCAGACCGGCCCCGGTCAGGGCCGCCGCCGCCCGGCCGTACGCGTCCCCGGGCGCCCAGTCGCCGGCCGGGTACGGGCGCAGGGCGCGGCCCGTCCAGCGGCCGTCGGGCGGGTAGAGGACGGCGGCGTGTTCGGCGGTCACCACGCGGTGGCGCGGGTGGCGGGGGGTCAGCGCGCGGGTGGAGTGGTAGGCGGCGGCGAGGGTCACCGACCGTACGCCGAGCCCGGCGATGCGCGCGGGCGCCTCCGGGTCGCCGTCGACGTCCCAGGGGTAGAGGAACGCCGACGCCTTCACGCCTCCTCCCCGAGCAGCGCGCGGCCGTGCTCGATCAGCCGGGCGAGCTGCTCGACGTGCTCCTCGGCCGGTTCGTGCAGCGGCGGCCGCACCTCGCCGACGTCGAGCCCGCGCAGCCGCACGCCCGCCTTGACCAGGGCGACGGCGTAGCCGTTGCCCTGGGCGCGCAGTTCCACGAACGGACGGTAGAAGCCGTCCAGGAGCCGGGCGGCGGTGGCGTCGTCGCCCTCGCGCAGCGCCCGGTGGAAGGCGAGGGCGAGCTCCGGGACGAAGCAGAAGACGGCGGAGGAGTACAGGGTGATGCCGATGCCGCGGTAGGCGAGCTGGGTCTGCTCCGCGGTGGGCAGGCCGTTGAAGTACAGGAAGTCGCCGGGGACCCCGGTGCGCACCGCGCTGACGATGCGCTGCATGAGGTCCAGGTCCCCGAGGCCGTCCTTGAGGCCGACGATTCCGTCCGTACGGGCCAGTTCGACGGCCGTCGCGGGGGTGAGGACGGCGTTGTCGCGCTGGTAGACGATGACCGGCAGGGCGGTGGCGGCGGCCAGCTCGCGGTAGTGGCGCAGCAGCCCCTCCTGGCCGGCGACGACCAGGTAGGGCGGCATGGCGAGCAGCCCGTCCGCTCCGGCCGCCTCGGCGAGCCGGGCGTAGCGGACGGCGAGGGCGGTGCCGTATCCGGCGCCGGCGACGACCGGTACCCGTCCCGCGCTCTCCTCGACGGCCGCGCGGACGCAGAGCTCGAACTCCTCGGGTGCGAGCGCGTGGAACTCCCCGGTGCCGCAGCAGGCGAACACGGCGGCGGCGCCGGCCTCAAGCCCGTCGCGGACATGGGTGCGGTAGGTGTCGAGGTCGACGGAGCCGTCGGGGCCGTAGGCGGTGACGGGGAAGAACAGCGGCCCGCTGGGGATGCTGAGGCGTTCGGCGAGGGGGACGGCTGACGGCACGGGCTCTCCCTAGGGGCAGACGCTCACGTTTCTGATCGATGTCCATATTCATGAACGCAGTCACGCTACGCGGGCCCATCCGGGCCGGTCAAGCGCGCGAACCGGCATCCCGACAGCGGATCTCACGCCCGTACGACACACTTGACGGGCCGCCGTCTCGTCCTTAGCTTGTCCATACATGTGAATGTCGTCCACGCATGCGGCTGTTCGACGCTAGGAGACCGAGGATGCCCGCTCCCCGCACCGTTCTGCTCACCGGCGCCGCCGGCGGGCTCGGCACCCTGATGCGGGGCCTGCTGCCCGAGTACGGCTACGCGCTGCGCCTCCTCGACCTGCGGCCCGTCGAGGGCGAGCCCGACGCCGTCACCGCCGACCTCTGCGACCGGGCGGCGCTGCGCGAGGCGGTCCGGGGCGTCGACGCGATCATCCACCTCGCGGGCATCTCCCTGGAAGCTCCGTTCGAGAAGATCCTCAAGGCCAACATCGAGGGGACGTACAACCTGTACGAGGCGGCCCGCGAGGAGGGCGTCGGCCGGATTGTCTTCGCCTCCTCCAACCACGCGGTCGGCCACACCCCGCGGCCGCGCGGCGAGGACCCGCTGATCCCGGTCGACACCCCGCGCCGCCCCGACACCTTCTACGGGCTGTCGAAGTCCTTCGGGGAGGACCTGGCCCAGCTCTACTGGGACAAGCACGGCCTGGAGACCGTCTCGGTGCGCATCGGCTCCTGCTTCCCGGAGCCGACCAGCGTCCGCATGCTCTCGGTGTGGATGAGCCCCGCCGACGGCGCCCGCCTCTTCCACGCCGCCCTGACCGCCGAGCGCGTCGGCCACACCGTCGTCTACGGCTCCTCCGCCAACACCCGCCTGTGGTGGGACCTGACCAGCGCGCGGGCACTCGGCTACGAGCCGCGGGACGACTCCGAGCCGTACGCCGCGAAGCTCGTCGCCGAGCAGGGCGAACTGGACCCGGACGACGAGGCGCACGCCTACCTGGGCGGCCACTTCGTGACCGACCCGCCGATCTGGCCGTACTGACCCGCCGAACGGCGCGGCGGGCCCCCTCACCCGTTCGGCAGGTAAGGGAACGGTAAAGCGGCCTCGTTCGTTACCTCCCACATGACAGCTATGACCCCTGGCTCGAACATCCCTCTCGACGCCGCGCGCGTGACGGTGGACGTGGCCGCTCCCGTGCGGCTCGACGTTTCGGGCCTGCTGCTCACCGCCGACGGCAAGGTGCGCTCCGACGACGACTTCATCTTCTACAACCAGCCGACCGGACCGGGCGTGACCTATCGCTCGGGCGGCGGCAGCGCGCCGGACGCGATCACCGTGGACACGGCCGCCGTGCCGCCGGGCATCGAGAAGATCGTGGTCACCGCCAGTCCGGACGCCGCCGGGCAGACCTTCCAGGGCATCGAGCCCACGGCCACCATCCGCGACGCCGACGACGGCTCGGCGCTGGCCACGTTCACGCCGCCGCGGCTGGGCACGGAGACCGCGCTGGTGGTCGTGGAGATCTATCTGCGCGGCGGCCGGTGGAAGGCGCGGGCCGTCGGCCAGGGATACGCCGACGGGCTCGCGGGCATCGCGACCGACTTCGGGGTGAGCGTCGAGGAGCCCGCGCCCGCCCCGGCCGCCCCGCCGCGGCCCACGACTCCGCCGCCGCCCGCGACGCCGCCCCAGGCCGCCCGGCAGGCCCCGGCCGCTCCCCCGGCCCCGCCGGCCGCCGCCGCACCGGCCCCCGGCACCGGCAAGGTCAACCTGGACAAGGGCCGGGTCAGCCTCCAGAAGAACCAGACCGTCTCCCTGGTCAAGGGCGGCCGCCCGCTGCTGTCCCAGGTGAAGATGGGGCTCGGCTGGGAGCCGGCGTACCGCGGCGCGGACATCGACCTGGACGCCTCGGTCATCGCCTACGGCCCGCAGCGCAACCACATCGACAGCTGCTATTTCGGCAAGCTGTCCATCCTGAACGGCGCGGTCAAGCACTCCGGCGACAACCTCACGGGCGAGGGCGCCGGCGACGACGAGGTCATCGTGGTCGACCTCGGACGGCTGCCGCAGGAGGTGAGCGGCCTGGTGTTCACCGTGAACTCCTTCTCCGGCCAGAAGTTCACCGATGTCGCCAAGGCCTACTGCCGTCTCCTCGACGCCGCCACCGGCGAGGAACTGGTCCGCTTCGACCTCACCCACGCCGAGGCCCAGACCGGCGTGATGATGGCCAAGCTCATCCGGCAGTTCTCCGGCGAGTGGGAGATGACGGCCATGGGCGACTTCGTCAAGGCCCGCACGGTACGGAACATGGTGAAGCCGGCGGCGCAGGCGCTGTAGTCGGCGCCACGGCGGCCGGGGCGCCCCCGTCACCCGGGGGCGCCCCGCCCGGCCGGACCCGCACTCCGTCCGGCTGCGGCGCCTGAGACGGGCGGGTCCCCGGGCCGCCGTCCACCGCGAGGCGCCGTCAGGGCGCCGTGCCGGTGCGGGACCGGGGCCGGTAGGGACCGGGGCCGGCCCGCACCGCGAGGGGCGGACCAGGAGCGGTCAGCGTCGCTGCCGCTTCCAGGGGCCGGTGATCGCCAGCATGATGCCCGGCTCCTGGATGTTGGCGAACAGGGTCTGGCCGTCGGGCGAGAAGGTGACGCCCGTGAACTCGCTGTACTCCGGCTCCTCCTCGGTACCGATGTTCAGCTCGTTGCGGGCGATCGGGTAGGTGCGGCCGCTCTCGGTGGCGCCGAACAGGTGCTGGACGCCATCGCCGTCCTCGGCGATGACGAGGCCGCCGTAGGGGGAGACGGTGATGTTGTCGGGTCCGTCGAAGGCGCCGTCCTTCGAGGGGTCGGTGTTGACGCCCAGCAGCACCTTCAGCGTCAGCGTGCGGCGCTTGGGGTCGTAGAACCAGACCTGGCCGTCGTGCTGCGCCGGGCTCTCCTCGCGGGCGTAGGAGGAGACGATGTAGGCCCCGCCGTCGCCCCACCACATGCCCTCCAGCTTGCGGGCGCGGGTGACCTGGCCGGCCGTGAACTGCTTGCGCACGGAGGTCTTCTTCGCGTCACGGTCCGGGACGTCGGTCCAGTCGACGCCGTACACCGTGCCGATCCGCGTCGCGCGGGAGAGGTCGTCGACGAACCGGCCGCCGGAGTCGAAGCACTTGAACGCCTGGAGCACACCGGCGTCGTCGGCGAGGGCGCGCAGCCGGCCGCGGCCGTGCCGGAAACCCTCCGGCGGCGTCCAGCGGTAGAGCAGGCCGTTGGGCCCCGAGGCGTCCTCGGTCAGGTAGAGGTGGCCGCGCCTGGGGTCGACGACGACCGCCTCGTGGGCGTAGCGGCCCAGCGCCTTGACCGGCCGGGGGTTCCGGTTGGCGCGGCGGTCCTCCGGATCGACCTCGAAGACGTAGCCGTGGTCCTTGGTCATGCCGTTCTGGCCGGCCTTGTCCTCGGTCTCCTCGCAGGTCAGCCAGGTGCCCCACGGAGTGCTGCCGCCGGCGCAGTTGGTGGAGGTGCCGGCGATGCCGACCCACTCGGCGACGTGGTCGCGACGCACCTCGACCACGGTGCAGCCACCGGAGGCGGCCGGATCGTAGACCAGGCCCTCGGCGAGCGGGACGGGATGCGGCCAGCCGGACCGCGGACCCTTCAGCTCGTGGTTGTTGACCAGGAGGACGGCGCCGCGCGGGCCCTCGAAGGTGGCGGTGCCGTCGTGGTTGGACGGGGTGAACTCGCCCGATTCCAGCTTCGTCCGCCCGCTGTAGGTGACGATGCGGTACGAGAAGCCGGCCGGCAGGGCGAGGACGCCGTTCGGGTCGGGGCGCAGCGGGCCGTAGCCGACCCCGTGGCGCCTCTCCCCCGGTTCGCCCGCCGCGGCGTCGGCGTCCGAGGCGGCGAGGGCGTTCGGCGCGGTGGCGAGGGCGCCGACGCTGCCTGCCAGGGCGACCCCGGCGCCGGTGAGCGCGGATTGTCTGGCGAAGTCCCTGCGGGTGAGCGACATGGTGTCTCCTGTGAGAGGGGAGCTGCCGTGGAGGGTGGCGACCTCGGTCCGGCGAAACCGTCCCGCCCGAGCCTGAACGGGAGCTGAACGCCGGCCGACGGCACCGGTCCCCCTTTCATGAATCCGTATGGGATGTGCAAAGCGCTCCCCACACGACACGCACGGGACCCCGGAGAATCCTCTCCGGCCCGCCCCGGACGGCCCACTCGTCCGCGCGGGGATCACCGGTCCCGGCCCGCCCCGGACGGCCCACTCGCCCGAGCCTGGATCACCGGTCCCGGCCCGTCCGGGGACGGCCCGGAACCGTTCCCGGACGACCCCGGGCCGTCCCTGGGCGGGCCGGCGGCCCGTCCTCGGCCGGCGGCCCGTCCTCGGGCGGCCGCCCGCCCGCTCGCGGACGGCGTCAGGCCCCGTGGGCGGACCGCGCCTTGAAGGCCGCCTTGCGCGCCTCCTTGGCGATGCGCTTGTCCGGGTGCAGCCGGCCCATCGCCTCCAGCACGTCCGCCGTCTGCGGGTGGTCCACCCGCCAGGCCGCCGCGAAGAAGCCGCCGTGCTGCTCCGCGAGGCCCTGCACCAGGGCGTGCAGCTCGGCGGAGTCGCCCTCGGCGGCCAGTTGGGCCGCCACCGTGTCGATGGTGAGCCAGAAGACCATGTCCTGGGTCGGCGGCGGCACGTCGGCCAGACCGCGCTCGGTCAGCCAGACCCGGGCCAGGCCGCCGAGCTCGCGGTCGTCGAGCACCTCGCGCAGCGCCGGTTCGGCCACGGCGCCCACCAGGGACAGCGCCTGCTGGCAGCGCAGCCGCCGCAGCGGGGCCCCGGGGTCCGTACCCCGCGCCGCGGCCAGCAGCTCGGCGGCCGCGGCCAGGGGGTCTCGGCGCGCCAGCCACTGCTCGGTCTCGGCGTGGGAGGCCGCCGGCGGGAAGGCGGCGGTGCCGTCGAGCAGCGCGTCCGCGCCCTTGTCCGCGAGGTCGCCGACCACCGGGGCCTCGTGGCCGGCGTCCAGCAGCCGGGCGCGCATCCCGTACAGCCCGAGCGGGGTGAGCCGCACCATGCCGTAGCGGCTGACGTCCGCGTCGTCGACCGCTGCCGACGGCTCGGCCGCGGTCTCCTCGGCGGCGTCGGCCTCCTCGGCGTCGACGAGCAGCGCCTCGTCCACCGGGCGGTACTCGACGAGCCCGGTCGGCTCCAGCAGCCGGAACTGGTCGTCCAGCCGCATCATCGCGTCGGAGACCTGCTGCAGTATGTCGTTGGTGGGCTCGCCCATGTCGCTGGGCACGATCATGGAGGCGGCGAGCGCGGGCAGCGGCACCGGGTCGCCGCCGGGACCGTCCTCGCCCACGGTGAGCAGGTACAGGTTGGCGAGCACACCGTCGAGGAAGTCCGCCTCGGCCTGCGGGTCCCAGTCCAGCGCGGAGAGGTCGACCGCGCCGCCCTCGTCCATCGCGTCGATCAGCCCCTCCAGGTCGGGCACGCTCGCGTCGGCCAGCACGGCGTCCAGCGCGGTCAGCCACACCGTGAGCACGTCGTGCGGCGAACCGCCGGTCAGCAGGCGCAGATCCGCTCCGGCCTCGACGGCGCCCTCGTCCTCGTCGACGATCTCCACGAGACCGGTGTCGACGGCGGTGCGCCAGGCCTCGCTCGCCAGCGCGGCCGCGTCGTCGCCGCTCAGCCCCAGCACCTCGGCGGCGGCGGGCAGTTGCTCCTCCACCAGCGCGCCGCCGGCGTCGATTCGCGTGCCGGGTCCGGCCCAGCGGGCGAGCCGGGCGGCACGCGCGAGCAGCGGGGCGGCGAGGGCGTCCCGGGCCAGCTCCGGTTCGGAAGCGAGCCGCACCGGCGGGAACGGGGACCTGTCTGACATCGGCTGGTTCTCCTAGCGGACCTGGAGGCCCGGGGGATCTGAACCCGGCGGGCCTGGAAGCCTTACGACTCAACCGCTCAGCCTAGACGGATTTCCACCCATGCCGCCCGGTTCATCTCCCCGTCAGGCTCCGTACATGGCCGAAACCTTGACAACCGGCCTGAACGCGCAGGAGATTGACGCGCGTAGAAACAGGGCGGCGGCCGTGCACCGCGCTCTCTTTCTACGCGCGTTGCCACAGCGCCACCCGTTCCACCCTCGTCCCGGCGCTTGTCACGTCCCCGGAGGGATTTCCGTTGCCGAGCAAGTCTTCCGCGCGTCTCGCCGCGCTGACCGTCGCCGCCGTGTGTTCCGCGGCGTCCACGATCCTGTTCACCGCGCCCGCGCACGCGGACTCCGTGCGCATCCACGACATCCAGGGCACCACCCGGATATCCCCGTACGCCGGGCAGAAGGTCACGGACGTGGCCGGAATCGTCACCGGCGTGCGCGGCTACGGCTCGTCCAAGGGCTTCTGGATGCAGGACCCGAACCCGGACGCCGACCCGGCCACCAGCGAGGGCGTCTTCGTCTTCACCAGCTCCGCCCCGAAGGTCGCCGTGGGCGACTCGGTGACGGTGACCGGCACGGTCTCGGAGTTCGTGCCGGGCGGCGCCTCCTCCGGCAACCAGTCGATCACGGAGCTCACCAAGCCGACGGTCACCGTCCTGTCGAGCGGCAACGCGGTGCCGGCTCCGGTCGTCGTCGACGCGAAGTCGGTGCCGGCCGCGTACACCCCGGCGGGCGACCCGGCCGCGGGCGGCTCCGTCAACGGCCTGCCGCTGCGCCCCGCCCAGTACGCCCTGGACCACTACGAGTCCCTCGAGGGCATGAACGTCCAGATCACCGACGCCCGGGTGGTCACCGCCACCGACCCGTACAGCGAGCTGTGGGTCACCGTGAAGCCGCACGAGAACGCCTCCCGCCGCGGCGGCACGGTGTACGGCTCCTACGACTCCCAGAACACCGGCCGGCTCCAGGTCCAGTCGCTGGGCTCCACCGCCGACTTCCCCGTCGCGAACGTCGGCGACACCCTCGCCGGCGCCACCACCGGCCCGCTGGACTACAACCAGTACGGCGGCTACACGCTGGTCGCCGGGCAGCTCGGCGCGCTGCGGAGCGCTGGCCTGGAGCGCGAGACGACCGCCGGGCAGTCGCCCGGCGAGCTCGCGGTCGCCACGTACAACGTGGAGAACCTCGACCCGTCCGACTCGACCTTCGCCGCCCACGCCGACGCGATCGTGCACAACCTCCGGTCGCCCGACATCGTGTCCCTGGAGGAGATCCAGGACGACAACGGCGCCACCGACGACGGCACGGTCGACGCGACCCGGACGATGACCGAGCTGATCGACGCGATCGTCGCGGCCGGCGGCCCCCGGTACGAGTGGCGCTCGATCAACCCGGTCAACGACCAGGACGGCGGCGAGCCCGGCGGCAACATCCGGCAGGCCTTCCTGTTCAATCCGGCCCGGGTCTCCTTCACCGACCGCCCGGGCGGCGACTCCACCACCGCCGTCGGCGTCACCAGGGTGCGCGGCAAGGCGGCCCTGACGGTCTCGCCCGGCCGGATCGACCCGACGAGCGACGCGTGGAAGTCCAGCCGCAAGCCGCTGGCCGGCGAGTTCGTCTTCCGTGGCCGTACGGTCATCGTGATCGCCAACCACTTCGCCTCCAAGGGCGGCGACCAGGGGTTGACCTCGCAGTACCAGCCGCCGGCGCGCAGCTCGGAGATCCAGCGCCACCTCCAGGCCGCCGAGGTGAACTCCTTCGTCAAGGACATCCTGAAGGTCCAGAAGAACGCGGACGTCATCGCGCTCGGCGACATGAACGACTTCGAGTTCTCCGGCACCGCGCAGATCCTCGAGGGCGACGGCGAGCTGTGGTCGGCGATCAAGTCGCTGCCCAAGAGCGAGCGTTACACCTACGACTACCAGGGCAACCAGCAGGTCCTGGACCAGATCCTGATCAGCCCGTCGATCCGGCGCGGCGACGGCTTCGAGTACGACAGCGTGCACATCAACTCGGAGTTCCACGACCAGATCAGCGACCACGACCCGCAGGTGCTGCGGTTCCGCCCGTAGGACCCGTCACCGGCGCCCGCCGGCCGTCCGCGCGACCCTGCGCGCGGACGGCCGCCCCGCGGCCTCCCGTCGGCCGCGTCGTCCGTTCACGGGGCGGCCCTTCGGCCCCCGGCCGGGCCCCCTCGGGACCGCACCGTGAGGCGCGGAAGCCGCGCAACAGGAGGCCGCCCCACCTGACGGGTGGGGCGGCCTCCTGCTCTGCCCGGCCGGGGCGTGCCGCGTCCGGGCGTCGGGCTCAGCCCCTGCGGCGGCGCACCATCAGCCCGGCGATCCCGGCCACGACCACCATCACGCCGACCGCGCCCGCGATCGTCTGGCGCGGGTGGCTCCGGCAGGTCCGCACGGCGCCGCTCACCGGCCGCCGCACCGAGTCCCCGGCCGTGTGCCCGGCCCGCTGCGCCTTCTCCTGTGCCCGGTGCCCCGCCTCGGCCGTCCGCTCCTGAACGCGGTGCCCGGCCTGCGCCGCGGTGCTGCGCAGCTGCACCGTCATCGCGCCGGCCTTGTCCCGCAGATCGGCCGCGCGGGCCTTCGCACGGCCCTTGACGTCCGCCTTCGCGGCCAGCTCCTCGACCGTGTCGCCGAGTTGGCTCCTGGTCTGCTCGATCTGCTGCCGCAGTTCGTCGGGGCCCTTCGCGCCGACGGCGTGGGTCGCCCCGCCGCCCGCCCCCTGCGTCCTGTCCGTCATCGGTGGTGCGCCCTTTCCTTGATCTCCTCGACGTCCGCCCTGACACTGCCCAGCGTCTGCTCCGGCGTGGGCGGCCCGGCGCGGCGCAGCTCGACGCGGCCGGTCATCGCCAGCAGGCCCGCGATCGCGAACAGCACACCCGTCACGATGAGCGCCGACGCCCACACCGGCAGTACCAGCGAGAGCGCGGCGACACCCGTGCCGGCGAGCGCGAACAGCCCGACGTAGGCGACGGCGCCCGCGGCGCCCAGCAGCCCGCCGCCGCGCCCCATGCGCCTGCCCTTCGCGGTCAGCTCCTCCTTGGCGAGGGCCGCCTCCTGCCGCACCAGCAGGGAGATCTGTTCCGTGGCCTGGTGGACGAGTTCGCCCACCGAGTGGTCGCCCGCCGGGCGGTCGGCCACCAGGTGGCGCTCGTCGCGCACCACTGGCCTGGCATCGATGGTCCCGGTCACGGTGTCCCGCCTCCTCTCGGTCCGGAACTACCGGGTACCCCGCGACGCCCCGGCTACCCCGGCGCGGGCCCGTGCCGCCCCGGCCGACCCGGCCGCAGACCCGGCCGTCGCCCCGCCGCCCCGGCCGGGGCGGTCCGCCACGCCCGGCCGCGGCCAGGCCCGACCGCACCACCGGGCCCACGCCGGGGTCACCGGGCACGCCCCTCATCCCCGGCCCGGAGCTCCCGGACTGCCCGGCCCGCGCTCCCCCAGCCTGGCCAGCTGGGTCTGGAACCAGTCGAGCCGGGCCTGCAACAGCGCCGCCTCCGCGACCAGTTCGGGGACGCTCGGCGTTGCGGGCACGCCGAGGCCGTCGGGCGCACCCGGCGCCCCGCGCACGCCCGGCTGCTCCCCGGGGACGCCGTCCTCGGCTGCCGGCGGCCCCGGGGAGGCGGCCACGACCCGTAGCCCCTCACCGGCCAGCCGGGCGAAATCGGCGAGCGTCACGGACCGGCGGCCGCGCACGCAGCCCCCGCACGCGGCGGCCAGCGCCCGCCGGCCTGACCTGCCCCAGCCCGCGTCGGCCAGCGCCACGGCGGGCGCGCCGCAGCCGCACGGTCCGACCGTCGCCCTCCGCACCCGCTGCCGGGCGTAGCGGAAGCCGCGCTCGAAGCGGATGTAGGCGCCGAGGACGGTGACCTCCAGGAGCACGGCGTCCCGGTGCTCGGCCGTGCAGAGCAGTTCCTCCGCGACGGCGCGGTCGTGCACGCAGTGGAAGCCGCAGTCGCACAGCCGGGCGGGCGGCCGGTGCCGCCGGCCGTAGACGCAGGCCGCGTCGGCGACGACGCCGTACGGGAGCGCGCCGCCGAGCGACACTCCGGTGAAGCCGGTCCGGGTGCCGTCCTGGGACAGCACCGGGTGGGCGATCTTGTAGCCGGTCGGCGGCTCCGCCGGGTGTTCCGTCGGCAGCCGCAGCCTCATCGGGCGGCCGGGACCTCTTCGGTCGCGGTGGCCCGCGGTGCCTCCCGGATCTCCGTCCGGGCCTCCGCCTCGGTCCGCGCGGGACGTCCGGGGGCCCGCTCCTCGGTCCGCGGCCGCTGCCGCTCCTCCGCGACTCCGGTGGCCAGTGCCTTGCCGAGCTTCATGACGCCTCCCATGAGCTGCCGGTCGGTGACCTCATGCCCATGGTGGCCCAGAACGGCCCATTTGGACACAGGGCACCGTTCCTCCAGTATCGCTTATGAATACCCCGTAGCGGATTTAAGTGGAGCTTCACCGTCGGCCCGCCGACACTACCGTCATGACGACGACCGAGGCGGCTGCCGCCACTCCCTCCCCAGCGCCCGCTCCGCCCTTCGGCCGGGCCCTGTGTGCCATGGTCACGCCCTTCACGGCCGGGTCCGGCCACCTCGACCTGGACGGGGCCCAACGGCTCGCGGGCCGGCTGGTGGCCGAGGGGTGCGACGGTCTGGTGCTCAGCGGCACGACGGGCGAGTCGCCGACCACGACGGACACCGAGAAGGCCGAGCTGATCCGGGCCGTGCGCGAGGCGGTGGGCGACCGCGTCCCGATCGTCGCGGGCGTGGGCACGGCCGACACCCCGCGGACCGTCGAACTCGCCCTGGCGGCGCAGAAGGCGGGCGCCGACGCGGTGCTGGTGGTCACGCCCTACTACAGCAGGCCGCCGCAGGACGCGGTCGAGGCGCACTTCCGTACCGTCGCGGACGCCTCCTGCCTGCCGGTCGTCCTGTACGACATCCCCGGCCGCACCGGCACCCGCATCGAGCCGGACACCCTGCTGCGGCTGGCCGAGCACCCCCGGATCGTCGCGGTCAAGGACTGCTCGTACGACTTCCTCGGCGTCCAGAAGCTGCTGGCGCGCACCGAGTTGGCGTTCTACGCGGGCTGCGACGAGCACAACCTCGCCCTCTACGCGGTCGGCGGCGCCGGATACGTCAGCACGGTCGCGAACGTCGTGCCCGGCCAACTGCGCGCCGTGCTGGACGCGTTCGACGCGGGTGACACCGCGGGGGCGGCCAGGTCGCAGCAACGGGCCACCGAGCTCATCGAGTTGCTGATGTGCGCGGGACTGCCCGGCACCGTCACCGTCAAGGGCCTGCTGAACGCGCTCGGACTCCCCGCGGGTCCGGTCCGCGCGCCGCTGCTCCCCGCCGGCCGGGAGACGGTCGACGCGCTGCTGGCGGCGTACGAGCGGCTGGTGGCGCGCTGACGTACGGGCGGGGCCGGCAGCACCTCGCCACCGGCCCGCCCGTGCCGTACGGTGGCCTGATGAGCCGTCCGCTGCTGTTCCTCGACGTCGACGGCCCCCTCAACCCGTGGGCCGCCGAGCCGGAGCGGCCCCCGCGCGGGTACACGACGATCCACGTCGCCCTGCACCCGGGCCGGGCGCTGCGGGTCCGGCTGAACCCCTCGCACGGCCCGGCCCTGCTGGGGCTCGGATACGACCTGTGCTGGGCCACGACCTGGATGGACGCGGCGAACCGCTGGATCGCCCCGGTCGTCGGCCTGCCCGAACTGCCCTACGTCGACTTCGGCACGGGCCTGCTCGCGGTCCGGCCCGACCTGGTCCACTGGAAGACCGAGGCGATCGTGACGTACGCGGCGGGCCGTCCCTTCGCCTGGGTGGACGACGAGCAGAGTCCGGCGGACACCGAGTACACCGCCGCCCGGCACCCCGCGCCCGCGCTGCTGCACCACGTGAACCCGCGACTCGGCATGCGCGAGACCGACTTCACCACCCTGGCGGAGTGGGCGGCCGGTCTGATGACGGACCGCCTCTGACGCACGAGCGCCCTCCCGGGCCGTCCTCGGGACGTGGAAGGGCGCTCACCGGTGACCGACGTCGACGAGTGCCTACGGCTCGGCAGCAGGTCGCAGCGTCGGTCGAGGAGGCGACCGCGGGTCACGGCGGCCGTCGTTGATCAGTTGTGGCTGTGCAGGATCTCGTTCAGGCCGCCCCAGACCGCGTTGTTCGGGCGGGCCTCGACGGCGCCGGTGACCGAGTTGCGGCGGAAGAGGATGTTGGAGGCGCCGGAGAGTTCGCGGGCCTTGACGATCTGGCCGTCGGGCATGGTGACACGGGTGCCCGCGGTGACGTACAGACCGGCCTCGACGACGCACTCGTCGCCGAGCGCGATGCCCACGCCCGCCTCGGCGCCGATCAGACAGCGCTCGCCGATGGAGATGATCACGTTGCCGCCGCCGGAGAGCGTGCCCATGGTGGAGGCGCCGCCACCGATGTCCGAGCCGTCGCCGACCACGACACCGGCGGAGATACGGCCCTCGACCATGGAGGTGCCCAGGGTGCCCGCGTTGAAGTTGACGAAGCCCTCGTGCATCACGGTGGTGCCCTCGGCGAGGTGCGCGCCGAGCCGGACCCGGTCGGCGTCGGCGATCCGGACGCCCTGGGGAGCCACGTAGTCCGTCATCCGCGGGAACTTGTCGACGGACGTCACCTGCAGGTGCAGGCCCTCGGCGCGGGCGTTGAGGCGCACCTTCTCCAGGTCGTCGACGGCGACCGGGCCGAGGGAGGTCCAGGCGACGTTGGCCAGGAAGCCGAAGATGCCGTCCAGGTTCTGGCCGTGCGGCTTGACCAGCCGGTGGGAGAGCAGGTGCAGGCGCAGGTAGACGTCGTGCGCGTCGATCGGCTTCTCGTCGAGCGAGGCGATGACCGTGCGGACCGCGACCACCTCGACGCCCCGGCGGGCGTCCGGCCCGATCGCCGCGGTGGCGCCGCCGCCGAGCAGCTCCGCGGCGCGCTCGGCGGACAGCCGTTCGGTGCCGGCCGGGCCGGGCTCGTCCGTGAGTTCGGGCGCGGGGAACCAGGTGTCGAGGACGGTTCCGTCGGAGGCGATCGTGGCGAGGCCGGCGGCCACGGCGCCGGTGGTGCGGGGAGCAGTCGTGTCGGTCATAGGGGAAACCTAACGTGAGGGTGCCGACACGGGCGAACCGGTACGGCGCCCGTCTCAGGTGGCGGGCGGGTGGCCCGTCCCCCCGTCCCCGCACCCCGCGGTCGGTCCGCCGGAGCGGGCCCGCCGTCCCGTCCGGGCGGCCTGCCCGAGCGGGGTGTCCCACGCCTGCCACCGCCTCGCCCCCGCCCCCGCCCGCGCGGCCGTCTACGCGGGCGGGGGCGGGGGCGCGCCCGGCGCGAGGACCCGGGCCAGTACCTCGCGCGCGTAGCCCGGGTCGTACGGCGTTCCGGTCAGCAGCACCTGGAGGCAGATGCCGTCGACCAGGGCGACCAGCGCCCGGGCGGTGACCGGGTCGGTGCGGCGGGCCAGCAGGCCGGCGAGGCGGTCGGCCCATTCGGCGGCGACGGGGCGCAGGACGGGGCGGCGCAGGGCTGCGAGGTAGAGCTCGTACTCCAGCTCCACCCCGGCGCGGTCGCCCCCGAGCCACTCCCCCATGGCGCCCGCGAGTTCACCGGCGAGGTCGGTGTGCGGGTCGGTCAGGCCGTCGCGGGCGGCGATCACCCGGTCGAAGCCCTCGTCGGCCTGCCGCAGCGCCGCGACCATCAGTTCGTCGAGGGTGGCGAAGTGGTAGGTCGTGGAGCCCAGCGGCACCTCGGCCTCCGCCGCGACCGAGCGGTGGCTCAGCCCGGCGATCCCCTTGCGGCCGACCACCCGGATCGCCGCGTCGATGATCCGCTGCCGCCGGCCGGGGTCGTGCCGGCGGGGCATCAGTGGGCACCGCCGAGGTTCAGCACCACCACTCCGCCGATGATCAGCGCGAGCCCGGCGATCCTGGCCGCGTTCAGCCCCTCCCCGAACAGCACCAGCCCGATCGCGGCCACCGCCGCGGTGCCGGCCCCGGACCAGATGGCGTAGGCGGTGCCGATGGACACGCTTTTCAGGGTCTGCGCGAGCAGCAGGAAGGACACGACGTACCCGAGGAGGGTGAGCAGCGAGGGGCCGAGTCTGCTGAAGCCCTCGCTGTACTTCATGGCGGTCGTGGCGGCGACTTCGGCGGCTATGGCTCCGGCGAGCATCACGTATCCCATGCCGGGCAGCGTAGCCAGCGTTGTGTACGGGCGTACACAACGCCGCGGCGGGCCGGCGGCGGCACGGGAAACGGCGAGGTCCGTGTCGGACCTCGCCGTTTCCCGTGCGGCTTCGGCGGCTTGCGCCGCTGCCCGTGCCTCAGACGTTGAAGCCGAGCGCGCGCAGCTGCTCGCGGCCGTCGTCCGTGATCTTGTCCGGGCCCCACGGCGGCATCCAGACCCAGTTGATGCGCAGCTCGTTGACGAGGCCGTCGGTGGCGGACTTGGCCTGGTCCTCGATCACGTCCGTCAGCGGGCAGGCCGCCGACGTCAGGGTCATGTCGACGGTGGCGATGTTCGCCTCGTCGACGTGGATGCCGTAGATCAGGCCCAGGTTGACGACGTCGATGCCCAGCTCGGGGTCGACGACGTCCATCAGGGCCTCGCGGAGCTCTTCCTCCGAGGCCGGCTTGGTCTCCACGGTCTCGCTCATGCGGTCTTCCTTTCGGCGTCGGCGCCGTCCAGCGCCTGGGCCGTCGCGTCCTTCCAGGCCATCCAGCTCAGCAGGGCGCACTTGACCCGGGCCGGATACTTGGACACCCCGGCGAACGCGACCGCGTCCTCCAGGACCTCCTCCATCGCGTCGTCGGGCTCGATCTTCCCCTTGGACTGCATCAGCTCCAGGAAGGTCTCCTGGATCCTCTGCGCGTCGGCGAGTTCCCTGCCGACGAGGAGTTCGTTGAGCACGGAGGCCGAGGCCTGGCTGATGGAGCAGCCCTGGCCCTCGTACGAGACGTCCTCGATCTTCGTGCCGTCGTACTTCACACGAAGGGTGATCTCGTCGCCGCACGTCGGGTTCACGTGGTGCACCTCGGCGTCGCCATCCCGCAGACCGCGCCCGTGCGGGTGCTTGTAGTGGTCCAGGATGACTTCCTGGTACATGGAGTCCAGCTTCATGCGATCGCTCGTCCCGTCCCGTCAGCCGAAGAAGTTCCGTACGTGCTCCAGGCCGTCGACCAGGGCGTCGATCTCGGCCGGGGTGGAGTACAGATAGAACGACGCTCGCGTGGTCGCAGGAATTCCGTAGCGCAGGCAGACGGGCCGCGCGCAGTGGTGGCCCACGCGCACCGCGATGCCCTGCTCGTCGAGGACCTGGCCCACGTCGTGCGGGTGGATGTCACCGAGCGTGAAGGAGATGGCCGCGCCCCGGTCCTCGGCCGTGGTCGGGCCGATGATGCGCAGGTCGGGGACCTGTGCCAGCCGCTTCACCGCGTACTCGGTGAGCGCGTGCTCATGGGCGAGGATCTTGTCCATGCCGATCGAGTCGAGGTAGTCGATCGCCGCGCCCAGACCGACCGCCTGCGCGATCGGCGGGGTGCCCGCCTCGAACTTGTGCGGCGCCGGGGCGTACGTCGAGGAGTGCATCGACACGGTCTCGATCATCTCGCCGCCGCCGAGGAACGGAGGCAGGTCCTCCAGCAGCTCCTGGCGGCCCCAGAGCACGCCGATGCCGGTCGGGCCGCACATCTTGTGGCCGGTGAAGGCGACGAAGTCGGCCTGCAGGGCCTGCACGTCCAGCGGCATGTGCGGGGCGGCCTGCGAGGCGTCGACGCAGACCAGGGCGCCGACCTCCTGGGCGCGGCGGACTATCGCCTCGACCGGGTTGAGGGTGCCGAGGATGTTGGACACCAGCACGAAGGAGACGATCTTCGTCTTCTCCGTGATGACCTCGTCGAGGTTGGACAGGTCGAGCCGGCCGTCGTCGGTCAGCCCGAACCACTTCAGCTTCGCGCCCGTGCGCTGCGCCAGCAGCTGCCAGGGGACGATGTTGGAGTGGTGCTCCATCTCCGTGATGACGATCTCGGTCTCGTGGTCCACCCGGTAGGGCTCGTCGGCCCAGCCCAGCATGTTCGCCACGAGGTTGAGCGACTCGGAGGCGTTCTTGGTGAAGATCACCTCGTCGCGGCTCGGCGCGTTGATGAACGCGGCGACCTTGTCGCGCGCGCCCTCGTACAGCGCCGTGGCCTCCTCGGCGAGCACGTGCACGCCGCGGTGGACGTTGGCGTTGTGCTGCTCGTAGTACTCGTCCAGGACGTCGATGACCTGGCGCGGGGTCTGCGAGGTGGCCGCGTTGTCGAGGTAGACGAGTTTCCTCCCGTCGTGGACCACGCGGTCCAGGATCGGGAAGTCCTTGCGGATCGCCTCGGTGTCGAGGAGGCCCGGCAGCTGTGTCACGCGGATGCGCCACCCTTCACGTATGCCTCGTAGCCCTCGTTCTCCAGCTTGTCCGCGAGCTCGGCGCCGCCGGACTCGACGATGCGGCCGCCGGCGAACACGTGGACGTGGTCGGGCTTGATGTAGCGCAGGATGCGCGTGTAGTGCGTGATCAGCAGGGTGCCGACCTCACCGGTCTCGCGGACGCGGTTCACGCCCTCGGAGACGATCCGCAGGGCGTCGACGTCCAGGCCGGAGTCCGTCTCGTCGAGGATCGCGACCTTCGGCTTGAGCAGTTCCAGCTGGAGGATCTCGTGGCGCTTCTTCTCACCGCCGGAGAAGCCCTCGTTGACGTTGCGCTCGGCGAAGGAGGGGTCCATGTGGAGCCGCTCCATGGTCTCCTTGACCTCCTTCACCCAGGTGCGCAGCTTGGGGGCCTCGCCGCGGATGGCGGTGGCGGAGGTGCGCAGGAAGTTGGAGACCGAGACGCCGGGGACCTCGACCGGGTACTGCATCGCCAGGAACAGGCCGGCGCGGGCGCGCTCGTCGACGGACATCTCCAGGACGTCCTCGCCGTCGAGGGTGACGGTGCCGCCGGTGATCGTGTACTTGGGGTGACCCGCGAGCGAGTAGGCGAGGGTCGACTTGCCCGAGCCGTTGGGGCCCATGATGGCGTGCGTCTCGCCCTGCTTCACGGTGAGGTCGACGCCCTTGAGGATCTCCTTCGTGGCGTTGTCGGCCTCGACGGTGACGTGCAGGTCTCGGATTTCAAGCGTTGCCATGGGTGCCTCAGGACTCCTGGGAGAGGGAGACGAGCACGTCGTCCCCTTCGATCTTTACGGGGTATACGGGGACGGGACGCGTCGCCGGAAGACTGTCGGGCTTGCCGGAGCGGAGGTCGAAGCGCGAGCCGTGCAGCCAGCACTCGATGTGGCAGTCGTCGACCTCGCCCTCGGCCAGCGAGACGTTCGCGTGCGAGCAGATGTCGTGGATCGCGAACACCTCGCCCTCGGTGTGCACCACGGAGATGGGCGTGCCGTCGAGTTCCACCCGCTTCGGGGTGTCCTCCTCCAGCTCGCTCAGCCCGCAGACGCGTACAAAGGCACCGCTCATGCGACCGACGCCTCCAGCTCCTCCTCGATCCGGGCGAGCAGGCGCTCCTCGATGTCGGCGACACCGATCTGCTGGACCAGTTCGGCGAAGAAGCCCCGGACGACGAGGCGGCGGGCATCGTGCTGCGGGATGCCGCGGGACATCAGGTAGAAGAGCTGCTCGTCGTCGAAGCGGCCGGTGGCGGAGGCGTGTCCGGCGCCGACGATCTCGCCGGTCTCGATCTCCAGGTTGGGCACGGAGTCGACCCGGGCGCCGTCGGTCAGCACCAGGTTGCGGTTCATCTCGTAGGTGTCGGTGCCCTCGGCCGCGGCCTCGATGAGCACGTCGCCGATCCACACGGCGTGCGCGTCGTCGCCCTGGAGGGCGCCCTTGTAGACGACGTTCGACTTGCAGTGCGGGGTGTTGTGGTCGACGAAGAGCCGGTGCTCCTGGTGCTGGCCGGCGTCGGTGAAGTACAGGCCGAACATCTCGACCTCGCCGCCGGGGCCGGCGTAGTTCACCCGCGGGTGCAGCCGGACCAGGTCACCGCCGAAGGTGACGACGACCGACTTCAGGGAGGCGTCCCGGCCGACGAGGGCGTTGTGCTGGGCCACGTGCACGGCCTTGTCGTCCCAGTCCTGGACGGAGACGACGGTCAGCTTGGCGCCGTCGCCCAGGAGGTAGTCGACGTTGGCGGCGAGCACCGCGTCACCGGTGTGGTCGATGACGACGACGGCCTCGGCGAAGGCCCCGAGTTCGATGACCTGGTGGCCGTAGGCCGTGCCGCCCTCGCCGTGCACCGCGATGCGGATCGGCTCGGTGAGGACGGTCTCCTTGGGGACGGTCACGACCGAGGCCTGCTCGAAGGCGGAGTAGGCCTGGGCGGCGACGCGGTCCACCGGGGCGCCGGCCCTGCGGAGCCGCGCGTCGTCGCGGCCGACGGTCTCGACGCTCACGCCCTCGGGCGCCTGGACGTCCACCTTCACGCCGCCGGTGGCGGCCGCGGTGCCGTCGTGCAGACCGCGCAGCCGGTCCAGCGGGGTGAACCGCCACTCCTCCTCGCGGCCGTGCGGGACCGGGAAGTCCGCCACGTCGAACGAGGGCGGCGCGCTCATGCGCGTGGCGACGGTCGACTCGGCGGCCACCGCGATCTGGCCCGCGGTGGTCGAACCCACGGGGATGTTCTGAGCCTCAGCCATGGCTGTCGTAATGCTCGCTTTCCGTTGCGTAAGGGCTTGACGGGGACGGCGGGCCGGAGTCGCCTCCGGCCCGGGCCGGTGCTTAACCGACCGCGCCCTCCATCTGCAGCTCGATCAGCCGGTTGAGCTCCAGGGCGTACTCCATGGGCAGCTCCTTGGCGATCGGCTCGACGAAGCCGCGCACGATCATCGCCATCGCCTCGAACTCGGTCAGGCCGCGGCTCATCAGATAGAAGAGCTGGTCCTCGGAGACCTTGGAGACCGTCGCCTCGTGGCCCATGGACACGTCGTCCTCGCGGACGTCCACGTAGGGGTAGGTGTCGGAGCGGGAGATGGTGTCGACGAGCAGCGCGTCGCAGAGCACGTTGGACTTGGAGCCCGCGGCGCCCTCGCCGATCTCGACCAAGCCGCGGTAGGAGGTGCGGCCACCGCCGCGCGCCACCGACTTGGAGACGATGTTGGACGAGGTGTTCGGCGCCATGTGGACCATCTTGGAACCGGCGTCCTGGTGCTGTCCCTCGCCGGCGAAGGCGATGGACAGGGTCTCGCCCTTGGCGTGCTCGCCCATCAGGTAGACGGCCGGGTACTTCATCGTCACCTTGGAGCCGATGTTGCCGTCGATCCACTCCATGGTCGCGCCCTCGTAGGCCACGGCGCGCTTGGTGACCAGGTTGTAGACGTTGTTCGACCAGTTCTGGATGGTCGTGTAACGGCAGCGGGCGTTCTTCTTGACGATGATCTCGACCACCGCGGAGTGCAGCGAGTCCGACTTGTAGATCGGCGCGGTGCAGCCCTCGACGTAGTGCACGTAGGCGCCCTCGTCGACGATGATCAGGGTCCGCTCGAACTGGCCCATGTTCTCCGTGTTGATGCGGAAGTAGGCCTGGAGCGGGATCTCCACGTGGACGCCCGGCGGGACGTAGATGAAGGAGCCGCCCGACCACACGGCGGTGTTCAGCGACGCGAACTTGTTGTCGCCGACCGGGATGACCGTGCCGAAGTACTCCTTGAAGAGCTCCGGGTGCTCCTTGAGGGCGGTGTCGGTGTCCAGGAAGATGACGCCCTGCTCCTCCAGGTCCTCGCGGATCTGGTGGTAGACCACCTCCGACTCGTACTGGGCGGCGACACCGGCGACGAGGCGCTGCTTCTCCGCCTCGGGGATGCCCAGCTTGTCGTAGGTGTTCTTGATGTCCTCGGGCAGGTCCTCCCAGGACTCCGCCTGCTTCTCGGTGGAGCGGACGAAGTACTTGATGTTGTCGAAGTCGATGCCCGACAGGTCCGAGCCCCAGTTGGGCATGGGCTTCTTCTCGAACAGGCGCAGGCCCTTGAGGCGCAGCTTGGTCATCCACTCCGGCTCGGACTTCTTGGCGGAGATGTCCCGGACGACCTCCTCGTCCAGACCGCGCCTGGCGGAGGCACCGGCCTCGTCGGAGTCGGCCCAGCCGTATTCGTAGTTGCCCAGGCCCTCGAGTTCGGGGTGAGCAGTCTCCGTGGGGAGAGTCATGCGGGGTTCCTCCCGGCCTTGCTTGCAGATGCGTCAGTGGAAATCTGGGGGATGAACGTCGTGCAGACGCCGTCGCCGTGCGCGATGGTCGCCAGTCGCTGGACGTGGGTGCCGAGCAGTTCGGCGAAGATCTCCGTCTCCGCCTCGCACAGCTGCGGGAACTGTTCCGCCACGTGCGCCACCGGGCAGTGGTGCTGGCAGAGCTGCTCGCCCTTGTGCGGGAGGGGCGCGCTGCGCGCCGTAGCAGCGTACCCGTCCACGCTCAGGGCCTTGGCCAGCGCTTCGGCGCGTTCGTCCGGGCCGGCGGCCTCGATCGCCTCGCGGTAGGCGCCCGCCTGCGCGGCGATCCGGGCCCGGGCGAAGGCGGCGACCGCGTCCTGGCCGCCCTCCCGCTCGGCGATCCAGCGCAGCGCGTCCGCCGCGAGCTTGTCGTACGACTGGTCGAAGGCGTCCCGGCCGCAGTCGGTGAGCGCGAAGACCTTCGCGGGCCGGCCGCGCGTACGCGTCCCGTAGACCCGCCGCTCGCGCGCCTCCACCACCCGCTCGGCGACCAGGGCGTCCAGGTGGCGCCGCACGGCCGCCTGGGTCAGTCCCAGCCGTCCGGCCAGCTCGGCGACGGTCGACGGGCCGTGGTCCAGGATGGACCGCGCGACCCGGTTGCGCGTCGAACGCTCACCGGTCGCGGACTCCTCCTGAGCGGCCCCCATGGGGGTCTCCCGAGCCTCGCCGACGTTTTTCACAACGCCATTGTTGCGTAATTCCTCCGGGACTGACAAGCGGCCTTGATCCGGTCGAGCGGTGCCCTGCATCACTTAGGTGAACCTAATCCCACCTGCGGAAACGATCTTTGATCGATCATCCGGCCGCATCGGGCGGGTGGCGCTCGCCGGGGCCCTGCGACAGACTGCCCGACCATGTCCACCACCCCGCCGACCGGCCCGCTCGTCACCCGGGACACGGTCGCCGAAGCCCTGCGCGGCCTCGGCGTACGTCCCGGCGAGATTTTGCTCGTCCACTCCTCCCTCAGTTCGCTCGGCTGGGTCTGCGGCGGCCCCGTCGCGGTCGTCCAGGGCCTGCTCGACGCCCTCGGTCCCAAGGGCACGCTCGTCGTCCCCACCCACTCGGGCCACCTCTCCGACCCCGCGCGGTGGAGCCGTCCTCCGGTGCCGAGGGAGTGGTGGGACACCATCCGGGCCACGATGCCCGCCTACGACCCGAGGACCACCCCCGTGCACGGCGTCGGAGTGATCCCCGAGACCGTGCGCACCTGGCCGGGCGCACGGCGCAGCGCGCATCCGACGGCGTCGTTCGCGGCCCTCGGGCCGCGCGCCGCCGACCTCGTCGACGGACACGCCGTCGACTGCCGGCTCGGCGAGCGCAGCCCGCTCGCCAGGCTGGAGGCCGCGGACGCCCGGGTGCTGCTGCTGGGCGCCGGGTACGACTCCTGCACCTGCTTCCACCTGGCCGAGTACCGGATCCCCGCGCCGCTGGTCCAGGACGGGCGGCCGGGGCCGCACGGCTGGCAGGTGGTGACCGAGGTGTCCATCACCTCCGACCGGTTCGACGAGCTCGGGCACGACTTCGAACGCGACCGGCCGGTCGTCCGGGGGCGGGTGGGCGCCGCCGACGCGCGGCTGTTCCCCGTGGCGGACGCGGTGGCGTACGCCCAGCGGTGGCTCGCGGTGCACCGGCCACGGGAGGACGACTTCCCGCACCCGGCCGCCTGAGCCGCCCGGCACGTCCCTAGACTCTGGAGCCATGCGAAGTGAGCCCGCCCGCCCGTCTCCCGACCACCATCCCTCGCCGAGACGCTTCGCGCCGCACCCCGTCATCGAGGTCCAGGCCCTGGTGAAGCGGTACGGCACGAAGACCGCGGTGGACGGCCTCGACCTGGTGGCCCGGGCGGGCGTGACCGCCGTACTCGGCCCCAACGGCGCCGGCAAGACGACGACGGTCGAGATCTGCGAGGGGTACCGGAGGCCGGACTCCGGCACGGTGCGCGTCCTGGGCCTCGACCCCGTGCGGCACTCCGCCGAGCTGCGGCCCCGGATCGGGGTGATGCTCCAGTCCGGGGGCGTGTACTCCGGCGCCCGGGCCGACGAGATGCTGCGCCACGTCGCCCGGCTGCACGCCCACCCGCTGGACGTGGACGCCCTGATCGAGCGGCTGGGACTGGGCGGCTGCGGGCGGACGAGCTACCGCCGGCTGTCCGGCGGGCAGCAGCAGCGGCTCGCGCTCGCCATGGCCGTGGTCGGCCGCCCCGAGCTGGTGTTCCTGGACGAGCCGACCGCCGGACTGGACCCGCAGGCCCGCCGGGCCACCTGGGACCTGGTGCGCGACCTGCGCGCGGACGGCGTGTCCGTGATCCTCACCACGCACTACATGGAAGAGGCCGAGCAGCTCGCCGACGACGTCGCGATCGTCGACGCGGGCCGGGTCGTCGCGCAGGGCTCCCCGGAGGAGCTGTGCCGCGGCGGCGCGGAGAACACCCTGCGCTTCACCGGCCGCCCCGGCCTCGACGTCGCCTCCCTCCTCAAGGCGCTGCCCACCGACTCCTCCGCCGCGGAGCTGACGCCCGGCGCCTACCGGGTCGTCGGCAAGGTCGACCCGCAGCTGCTGGCCACGGTGACGTCGTGGTGCGCGCAGCACGGGGTGATGCCGGACCGCATCTCCGTGGAGCGGCACACTCTGGAGGATGTGTTCTTGGAACTGACGGGCAAGGAGCTGCGCTCATGAAACCGGTCCACACGCAGACCCGCCGGGGCGAGGAGCCGCGCTCGTGACCACCGCCACCGGCACGTACGCGCCGAAGCCCGGCGCGGCCCCGCTGCCCCGCATGATCGCGGCGCAGGCGGCGCTGGAGACCAGGATGCTGCTGCGCAACGGCGAGCAGCTGCTGCTCACCGTCGTCATCCCCACGCTGCTGCTGGTGCTGTTCAGCTCGGTCGACATCGTGGACACCGGCGCGGGCAAGGCCGTGGACTTCCTCACCCCGGGCGTCCTGGCGCTCGCGGTGATGTCGACGGCGTTCACCGGACAGGCCATCGCCACCGGCTTCGAACGGCGCTACGGCGTGCTCAAACGGCTGGCGTCCTCGCCGCTGCCCCGCTGGGGACTGATGACCGCCAAGACCGCGTCGGTACTGGTGACCGAGGTGCTGCAGGTCGTCCTGCTGACCGTGATCGCCTTCGCGCTCGGCTGGTCGCCGCACGGCAACCCGCTCGCCGTGCTCGTGCTGCTCGTCATCGGGACGGCCGCCTTCTCCGGGCTGGGGCTGCTGATGGCCGGGACGCTGAAGGCGGAGGCCACGCTCGCCGCCGCCAACCTGGTCTTCCTGCTGCTGCTCGTCGGCGGCGGAGTGATCGTCCCGCTGGACAAGTTCCCCTCCGGCGCCCAGGACGTGCTCGGGCTGCTGCCCGTCTCGGCCCTGTCCGACGGGCTGCGGGACGTGCTGCAGCACGGCGCCGGCATGCCGTGGGGCGACCTCGGGATCCTCGCCGTGTGGGCGGTCGTGGGACTGGCCGCCGCCGGGAAGTTCTTCCGCTGGGAGTAGGGACGGCAGACACCCCATGGACCCTCGTGAAAGTGTGCACAAGCGGCGGCCTACGATGGAACGCGTGCCGAACCTGACCCGCGCCGACGTCCTGTCCGCCGCGCGCAACCCGCTCGCCTTCATCGCCGAACGCTGGACCCCGCGGCCGCGGACCGTCCAGCGGGCGGCCCTCGCCGCGCTCGCCATGGCGGTCGTCATCGTCGTGACCGGCGGCGCCGTGCGCCTGACCGGCTCGGGCCTCGGCTGTCCGACCTGGCCGACCTGCACCGACAACTCGCTGACCACCACCCGGGCCATGGGCTTCCACGGGGTGATCGAGTTCGGCAACCGCATGCTGACGTACGTGCTGTGCGCCGTCGTCGGCTGGGCGATCATCGCCGCGCGCTCCGAGAAGCCGTGGCGGCGCGGCCTGACCCGGCTGGGCTGGCTGCAGTTCTGGATCGTCATGGGCAACGCCGTGCTCGGCGGCATCGTGGTCCTCGTCGGCCTGAACCCGTACACCGTGGCCGCGCACTTCCTGCTGTCCACCGCGCTGATCGCGGTCGCCACGGTGATGTGGCAGCGCACCCGCGAGGGCGACACCGCCCCGCGCCCGCTGGTCGGCAAGGCGGTGCAGCAGTTGGTGTGGTTCCTGGTGGTGGCGAGCGTGCTGCTGATCGCGGTGGGCACGGTGGTGACCGGGGCGGGCCCGCACGCCGGCGACTCCGCAGCGGTCGAGCGCATCCCGCTGGACTGGGAGACGGTCGCCAAGCTGCACGCGGTGCTGGCCTGGATCGTGGTGACGCTGACGTTCGCCCTGTGGTTCGTCCTCAAGGCCGTCGACGCCCCGAAGGGACCGCTGGACCGCACGCGGGACCTGTTCCTGATCCTGCTCGGCCAGGGTGTGATCGGCTATGTGCAGTACTTCACGCATCTCCCGGAGGCCCTGGTCGCCCTGCACATGCTGGGCTCGTGCGTGATGTGGATCGGGGTGCTGCGCGTGCTGCTGTCGCTGCGCGAGCGGCCCACGTCCGCGGCCGAGCCGACGGAGTCGTCCGCCGAGGCGGAGCTGGCCAAGGCGTAGCCGGCCCGGGCGCACACCGGCTCACGCGCCCCGCGGTCACGCCGACTCCCGCGCCGCGTGGGCCCACCGGCTTCCGCGTCCCGCGGCCCACTCCGGTCGCGCACCGGCCACTCCGGTCGCGCACCGGAGCTCACACCGGCTCGTTCGCCCCAGGCTGTACGGGCTCGTTCGCCCCGGGTTCACTCCCCCGCCCACACCCGTCCGGGCGTCGCCCGTGGCGACCCGCTCCGCCGCCCGGCGACCGGGCGCCCTCGGCGCCCCAGGTCGGGCACCCCGGCCCGGTGCCGCCCGGAACAGCCGGGCCGCCACCGCGTGCGGACCGGACAGCGTCCGGGAGCCGCCTGAGCGGAGAACCCCGACGCAGGACGCACACGGCGGTGCGGCAGCGGCCCGGACGGCGGGGGCGCCGACGGCGTAGCGCCAGGCCGGTCCCGGTACCGAAGCGGGCGGTGCCCGCCACGGGCGGGCCCTCGGGCGCCGGACCTCGGCCACGGAGGCGCCGGCGCCCGGACCCGTCCCCGGACGCTCGCGCCGAGGCCGTACCGCCGGTCCCCGAGGCCGTGCCGCCAGCCCGGCGCCGCGCGCCCCTCGACTCGGATCTGCCCCGGTTCAGCCGTTGGCCGGGCCGCCGAGCTGGATTCCGGCCATGCGGCTCCACTCGTACGGACCGGTCCTCACCTTTGCGGCGAACTCGCCGTCGAAGGACTCGTGGACGGTGATCCCGGACTTCTCCACCGCCTGCTCGGCGATGGCGTACGTGGGGGCGACGATGTCGCCCCAGGCTCCGTCCTCGCCCACCAGGACGATGCGGGCGCCGCGCTGCCCGATGTACGCGACCTGCCCCTCGGCGCCGCCGTGGGCCTTGGAGAATGAGCCGATGCGCTGGGCGAGTCGGGCCGCCTTGCGCTCGGCCTTGGGGTCAACCTGCTGCGTGTCTGCCATGGCCAGGATGCTACCCACGGGTAGACAGAACGGCGACGGGCGGGGGGGGGGGGGGGGGGCCCCCCCCCCCCCCCCCCGGCCCCCCCCCCGGGGCCCCCCCCCCCCCGGGGGCCCCCCCCCCCCCCCCCCAAAAACCCCCCACAAGG
>NZ_JBIBUK010000021.1:128837-134198 GCF_043079345.1 Streptomyces sp. NPDC015220
GGGGGGGGGGGGGGCGGCCGGGGGGGGGGGGGGGGGGGGGCACCCCGGGGGGGGGTCCCCCGGCCCCCCTTCCCCCCCCCGGGTTCCACACACGGGCGCGGGGGGGGGGGGGGGCCGGGCCCCCCCCCCCCCGCCCGTCGGGACGCCTCTCGGGGACTACCGCAGGAAGGGGTCCACCGCCACCGCGACGAAGAGGATCGACACGTAGGTGATCGACCAGTGGAACAGCCGCATCTCCTTCAGCTTCACGCCCGTCACCTCGGCCTTGGCCCGGTTCTGCAGCCCGTGCGCCTCCCACAGCCAGAAGCCGCCGGCCGCGAGCGCCACCACCGTGTAGAACCAGCCGGTGTAGCCGAGCGGGGTCAGCAGCAGCGAGACCGCCACCATCACCCAGCTGTAGATCACGATCTGCCGGGCGACGACCTTGTTGGAGGCGATGACCGGCAGCATCGGCACGCCCACGCGGGCGTAGTCCTCCTTGACCTTCATGGACAGCGGCCAGTAGTGCGGCGGCGTCCAGAAGAACATGACGAGGAAGAGGACGACCGGCGCCCAGGACATGGAGTTGGTGACCGAGGACCAGCCGATCAGCACCGGCAGACAGCCGGCGATGCCGCCCCAGACGATGTTCTGCGACGTACGCCGCTTGAGGATCATCGTGTAGACGACGACGTAGAAGAGCAACGCCCCGAGCGACAGCCACGCGGACAGCCAGTTGACGGTGAGCCCGAACAGCAGCGTCGACACGACCGCCAGGGTGATGCCGAAGGCGAGGCACTCACGCGGGCTCACCATTCCGGTGACCAGCGGCCGCTGCGAGGTGCGGTCCATGAGCGCGTCGATGTCGCGGTCGATGTACATGTTCAGCGCGTTCGCGCCGCCCGCGGAGAGGTAGCCGCCGACGCAGGTGAGCAGCACCAGCTTCAGATTCGGCACACCCTGCTGCGCCAGGAACATCACCGGAACGGTGGTGATCAGCAGCAGCTCGATGATCCGTGGCTTGGTCAGCGCCACGAACGCCTTGACACGGGCCCCGAACGGCCGGTGGCTCGGGCTCTGGCCTGCACCGAGCAGTCCCTCCCCCAGAGCCTTAAGGGCCTGGGAGGGACCCCCAGGACGGGATTCGACGGCCGTCACGCACACCCCTGACAGAGACATCCCAGCGAGCCCTCACCCTGTGAACCTGCGGTAAAGGCTCGCGCGTACCACGCCACTGTAGACGTTGCCCAGACCCGGGCATTCGCGGGGGTCGGGTCGTGTTGGCCGCACCCCGGGCGCGGGGCCGCCGTGGCGGGCGCCCGAACGCCGCGGGGCGGGTCCCCGAACGCCGGGAGAACACTGTTCCGACGGGCGCGCGAGAGCTCGATTGAGCGATCGGATGAGCGGTTCCTTATTCAGTTGCCGAATAGGCTCCGGCCCAGTTGCCATGCGGATTTCGAAGAGTCCGGGCACTCTTGAATGACTCGAAAAAATGCACGTCTTTACGAGGGTAGGCTCGACAACCGCCGGCCTCCGACGAGAACGCCGGCAGCCGGTGCACGGGCACGTGCGCCGGCATCCGATCATGTGGAGAGGAGCCCTGAACCAGGGTGAGCACCAAGCCGACCACCACAGACCTCGAGTGGACCGAATTGGACCAGCGTGCGGTGGACACCGCGCGTGTCCTGGCCGCCGATGCCGTACAGAAGGTCGGCAACGGCCATCCGGGTACGGCCATGAGCCTGGCTCCTGCCGCCTACACCCTGTTCCAGAAGGTGATGCGGCACGACCCGGCCGACCCGCAGTGGGTGGGGCGCGACCGTTTCGTGCTGTCCGCCGGGCACTCGTCCCTGACCCTCTACACCCAGCTCTACCTGGCCGGTTTCGGCCTGGAGCTGGACGACCTGAAGGCCTTCCGCACCTGGGGCTCGAAGACGCCGGGTCACCCGGAGTACGGCCACACGGTCGGCGTGGAGACCACCACCGGCCCGCTCGGCCAGGGCGTCGCCAACGCGGTGGGCATGGCGATGGCCGCCCGCTACGAGCGCGGTCTGTTCGACCCGGAGGCCGCGGCCGGCGAGTCCCCGTTCGACCACTTCATCTACTGCATCGCCGGTGACGGCTGCCTCCAGGAGGGCATCTCGGCCGAGGCGTCCTCGCTGGCCGGCCACCAGAAGCTGGGCAACCTGATCCTGCTGTGGGACGACAACCACATCTCGATCGAGGGCGACACCGAGACGGCCGTCTCGGAGGACACCGCTCTGCGTTACGAGGCCTACGGCTGGCACGTGCAGCGCGTGGCGCCCAAGGCCGACGGCGACCTGGACCCGCAGGCGATCTACGCGGCCGTCCAGGAGGCCAAGGCCGTCACCGACCGGCCGTCCTTCATCGCGATGCGCTCGATCATCGCCTGGCCGGCCCCCAACGCGCAGAACACCGAGGCCGCGCACGGCTCGGCGCTGGGCGACGAGGAGGTCGCGGCCACCAAGCGGGTGCTCGGCTTCGACCCGGAGAAGAGCTTCGAGGTCGGCGACGAGGTCATCGGCCACACCCGGGGCGCGCTGGAGCGCGGCCGGCAGGCCCGGGCCGAGTGGGAGAAGTCCTTCCAGGCCTGGCGCGAGGCCAACGCCGAGCGCGCCGCCGAGTACGACCGCATCGCGGCGGCCGAGCTGCCCACCGGCTGGGACGAGAAGATCCCGGTGTTCGAGGCGGGCAAGTCCGTCGCCACCCGTGCCGCCTCCGGCAAGGTGCTCCAGGCGCTCGGCGAGGTCGTCCCCGAGCTGTGGGGCGGCTCCGCCGACCTGGCCGGCTCGAACAACACCACCATCGACAAGACGTCGTCCTTCCTGCCCGCCGGCAACCCGCTGCCCGAGGCGGACCCCTACGGGCGCACCATCCACTTCGGCATCCGCGAGCACTCGATGGGCGCGGAGCTGAACGGCATCACGCTGCACGGCAACACCCGCGTCTACGGCGGCACCTTCCTGGTCTTCTCCGACTACATGCGCAACGCCGTGCGCCTGTCCGCGCTGATGCACCTGCCGGTGACGTACGTGTGGACGCACGACTCCATCGGCCTCGGCGAGGACGGCCCCACCCACCAGCCGGTCGAGCACCTGGCCTCGCTGCGCGCCATCCCGGGCCTGAACGTGGTCCGCCCGGCCGACGCCAACGAGACCGCGATCGCCTGGCGCGAGATCCTCCGGCGCTGGACGAAGGAGTACGGCAAGGGCGCCCCGCACGGTCTGGCGCTGACCCGTCAGGGCGTGCCGACCTACGAGCCCGACGACAACGCGGCGAAGGGCGGCTACGTCCTGTTCGAGGCCGAGGGCGGCGAGCCGCAGGTGATCCTGATCGCCACCGGTTCCGAGGTGCACGTGGCCGTCGAGGCGCGTGAGCGGCTCCAGGCCGATGGGGTGCCGACCCGCGTGGTGTCGATGCCGTCGGTGGAGTGGTTCGAGGAGCAGGACCAGGGGTACCGGGAGAGCGTGCTGCCCCCGGCCGTCAGGGCGCGCGTGGCCGTCGAGGCAGGCGTGGGACTCACCTGGCACAAGTACGTGGGCGACGCGGGCCGGATTGTCTCCCTTGAGCACTTCGGTGCTTCGGCCGATGCGAAGGTCCTGTTCCGCGAGTTCGGTTTCACCGCCGAGAACGTGGCCGCCAAGGCCCGGGAATCCCTCGCCGACGCCCAGCGCTGACGCTCGTATACGACACGTAGGAGATGTAATTTCCATGACAGACGCACTCAAGCGCCTCTCCGATGAAGGCGTCGCGATCTGGCTGGACGACCTGTCGCGCAAGCGGATCACGTCCGGCAACCTCGCAGAGCTGATCGACCAGCAGCACGTCGTGGGCGTCACCACCAACCCGACGATCTTCCAGAAGGCCATCTCGCAGGGCGACGGGTACGACCAGCAGCTGTCGGACCTGGCCGCCCGCAGGGTGACCGTCGAAGAGGCCATCCGCATGATCACCACGGCGGACGTCCGGGACGCCGCCGACATCCTGCGCCCCGTCTTCGACGCCACCGACGGCCAGGACGGCCGGGTCTCCATCGAGGTCGACCCGCGTCTCGCGCACAACACCAAGGCGACGGTCGCCGAGGCCCGCCAGCTCGCCTGGCTGGTGGACCGGCCGAACACGCTGATCAAGATCCCGGCCACCGAGGCGGGTCTGCCGGCCATCGCCGAGACCATCGGCAACGGCATCAGCGTCAACGTCACGCTGATCTTCTCGCTGGAGCGCTACCGCAAGGTCATGGACGCCTTCCTGACCGGTCTGGAGAAGGCCAAGGAGCGCGGCCTGGACCTGTCGAAGATCCACTCGGTGGCGTCCTTCTTCGTCTCCCGCGTGGACACCGAGATCGACCGGCGCATCGACGAGATGGGCACCGACGAGGCCAAGGCGCTGCGCGGCAAGGCGGGCGTGGCCAACGCGCGGCTCGCCTACCAGGCGTACGAGGAGGTCTTCTCCTCGGACCGCTGGGACGCGCTGGAGAACGCGGGCGCCAACAAGCAGCGTCCGCTGTGGGCCTCCACCGGTGTGAAGGACAAGGCGTACAAGGACACCATGTACGTCGAGGAACTGGTCGCGCCGAACACGGTGAACACCATGCCGGAGGCCACCCTGGAGGCCACCGACGACCACGGCGAGATCCGTGGCGACGCCGTCGGCGGCACCTACGAGCAGGCCCGTGCCGACATCGACGCGCTGGAGCGGATCGGGATCTCCTACGACGAGGTCGTCCAGGTCCTGGAGGACGAGGGCGTCGACAAGTTCGAGGGCTCCTGGAACGACCTGCTGAAGTCGACCGAGGCGGAGCTGGAGCGCCTCGCACCGGCGGAGGGCTGACACCTTGTCGAGCAGCAATCCGCTGCGTGACCCCGCAGACCGACGGCTCCCGCGCATCGCGGGGCCGTCGGGCCTGGTCATCTTCGGCGTCACGGGCGACCTGTCCCGCAAGAAGCTGATGCCCGCCGTCTACGACCTGGCCAACCGGGGTCTGCTGCCGCCGGGCTTCTCGCTCGTCGGTTTCGCCCGCCGCGACTGGGAGCACGAGGACTTCGCGCAGGTCGTGCACGACGCCGTCAAGGAGCACGCGCGCACGCCGTTCCGCGAGGAGGTCTGGCAGCAGCTCAGCCAGGGCATGCGGTTCGTGCAGGGCACCTTCGACGACGACGAGGCGTTCGAGCGGCTGCGCCAGACGATCGAGGAGCTGGACAAGGCGCAGGGCACGGGCGGGAACTTCGCGTTCTACCTGTCGGTGCCGCCGAAGTCGTTCCCCGTGGTCATCCAGCAGTTGCGCAAGCACCGTCTGGCCGAGCAGACGGGCGGTTCCTGGCGGCGCGCGGTCATCGAGAAGCCGTTCGGCCACGACCTGAG
>NZ_JBIBUK010000022.1:0-101712 GCF_043079345.1 Streptomyces sp. NPDC015220
ACCGCGTACGTATTCGGCCCCGCCGTCGCGTCCGGCGTACGCGGCGGAGCGAACGTCAGATCCACCGAGCCCGTCGTCCCCGGATACAACCGCAGTGACTGCGGCTCCACGACGGCCCAGGGCGCGAGAGGACCCACCGCCTCGAATCGGTACTCGTCGACGACGTCACCGGTGTTGCGCAGCCGCAGCCGCACAGTCGTACTACCACCCGGGTCCACGGTCGCGGAGGCGGGCTCGAGGGAAGTCCAGAGGCTCACTCCCGGACTTTAAACATGGTGATGGCGACGAGTCAGTAAGCCATGGGGCACGAACGAGTGCCCGAAGGGGCATGGCCCGGCTGTCCCGCTCGCAGAGGTGAGCAGCTTGGACTCGTCTCCGGGCCGCGCATCGGTCATCGCCTGCCGCCGGGCGGCGACCTCGTCGATGCTGCCGAACCGCTCGCCGTGTGCTTCGCCCCTTCTTTCGGTCGATGTCACCGAGCCTAGGAGTAGTAGCGGTGAACGGACGAGGTACGGGAGGCCGGACCCGAGGGCAGGAGCAAGGAACGGCCTCCACGCAAGGTCGGACGCCTGACCGCGGGGGTCTGGCCACCGTCCGCGCACGACGGCGGGCCCCGTCGGTGAGCAGACACAGCCGCGGCCGCCGATGAGCCTGGAACCCCATGGGGTCCCGGTGGACGGTCGCCGTCGGGTCGCTCGACCACACCAGGCGCAGCTCCAGGCTTCCGGGCGCGGCCGCAGACTCGATGAGGCGGGCAGCCCACGCGTTGGTCGGCCGGAGTCAGCTCTGCCTGCTTGATGACGATCAACTCGCCGCGGTCGGGTACGGCCTTTATGTACCCTGGCAGCCTTCCTCGTCGGCACGGCGGAAGTGCTGCCGCAGAGTGGCGCCCTCGTCGAGTGCCCGGTAGTACGCCGTGATCTCTGTCACGATGCGCTCTAGCCAGGGCAGCCACGAGGCCATCGTGTCCGCGAGCGCATACGGAAGTACCGCGAGTACGGGGAGGGACCGTGAGTAGGAGACGCTATGTAGCTCGGGGTGTGCCAGGTGGATACCGGATCTGGGACAACCGAGGACGTCGATGGTGGGGGGATCTTTACGAGTTGTGTCCTGATGATCTCGTGGCCGAGCTCAACGGCCAGGCGGACCACGCACGGATCACTGCGCTGATGAAACGCTACAGGGCGCAGAAGCGATAGGCAGCGCCTAAGCGAAGCGGCATGGGCGCACCACAAGCGCACCGGATCGGGCGGGGAACAGCGGGGAATCACGGTGAAAGCAGCCAAGCCCGACGGGACGGCACCCCGGCCGTTCGCCCGGTCAGAGCCTGAACTAGCTGAATACGACCGCACCATCGGGTCCCGGCTGTGGCCGGGTTCGGTCGGAAGTCGCGCAGGATGAGGTCAGGGGGGTGGCCGCATGCGGGTCGGGATCGTGGTGCGGTGTCGTCGGCGGCGGTGCCGGCCGGCGAGCCCGGTGGCCCGCGTCAGCCGGGCGATGCGTTCGCGGCCGCAGGTCGTGCCCTCGCGCTTGAGGACGGCGTGGACGCGCGGGGCGCCGTAGGTGCCCCGGGACTGGCTGTGGACGGCGGTGATCTGCTCGGTCAGCTCCGCGCGGGGAGTGCCGCACCGCGCGGGGAGATTGCCCGGAGTGCGTACGGACCGTCCTGGACGGCTCACCGGGCCGACGTACCGTGCACCTACGGCACGCCGCACGGCGGCATCGCCGTCGACGTCGGCTTCGGCGCGCTGGCCCACGAACACCTCGTCCGGGGACGCGACCACGCCCGCGAGGTACGCGGTGCCGAGGCGGCCGCCGGATGCGGACGCCGGACCCGCCCCGCGAGACCCGGGCAGCGGCCCGCGTCGTCGGGCCCCCGCTCGCCGGCCCGTAGGGCTTGGGCACCCCGTCGGTGCCCGCGCCGCTGCCCCTACGGCCCTCGACCGTCGCGAGTCGTTCGGGTAAGGCTGGGAGGCCAGCCGTCCGCGCGGAAGGGAGCGCTGTGCGCGCACATGAGGATCAGGCCCCCCAGCAGACACGAGGGCAGGCCACACGCGGCTCCGTGCCCGCCCCGAGCGCGGTGGCCGGGCGTCTGCTGAGCCTGCAACGTCTCGCGGGGAACGCCGCCGTGTCGCGCGCCGTGGAGGAGGACCGGCATGCGCACGGGCCCGGCTGCGGACACCCGGGGACGCAGCCGGCCGGTGAGCAGGCCGCGGTTCAGCGCCGGACGTCGGTCAGTGAGGCGCTGGCCTCCCCGGGCACCCCGCTGGAGCCGCGTATCCGCAGCAAGGCGGAGCAGGCGTACGGGATGAGTTTCGACCACGTCAGGATGCACACCGGCCCGGTCGCGCAGCGGTCGGCGGTGGAGTTCGGCGCCCTCGCGTACACCACCGGTTCGGACATCGTCAGCCAGAAGCCGCGCCTGGACGACGAGACGATGTTCCACGAGGTCGACCATGTCTACCAGCAGGCCATGGGGCCGGTGGCGGGGACCGACAACGGTGCGGGCGCGAAGGTGTCCAGTGAGAACGACGCTTTCGAGCGGAGCTCCGCCGCCAACGGCCGCAGACTCTCCCAGGGGCTGCCCCCCGACCTCGCGCTGCCCGGCACCTTCGGGCACTCCGCCTCCGTCCAGCGTGCGCCAGCCGCTTCCCACGGGGCCGCCATGGCGGTGCAGCGCAAGGGCCACGAGAAGCTCGAGGGGCAGATCAAGCCCCGGCAGTCCACGACCGGTTCCCTCATGTCCTGGTTCAAGAAGCCCGACCCCGAAACCCCGGTGACGGGACGGATCCGGGACGCGATCCAGGCCTACGACGACTCGCCTCAGCGCGACCCGAACCGCTGCATGGAGAAACTGGTCGCCATCCAGATACAGGCGCACGAATTGATGGAGGGCGCGCAGCAGGGCGAACGTGCCTATCTGGAGGAGGCGCTGCGGGTCATCCGGGCCGAGATGGAGGTCCTGGGCGATCAGGTCGAGCGCGATGCACGGATGCCCGCCGCCGCCCGGACCCCATACAAGGACATGACCGATCGCGGGGCGCTGTGGAAGGACGCAGAGTTCCAGCACGGGACCGTCAACCTGGGGATGGAGGGAGCCAGTTACGTCCGTGAGCTGTCGGAGATGAACCGGGCCGACCAGCGCAGGGAGATCGGCGGTCGGGGTGAGGACACCTGGGTGCGCAGCGTCCGGGCGAAGCTGACCGAGGCGCTCCGGCAGAGCGTGGTCGCCCATTACACCCCGCAGGCCCGCCTCGCCTCGATCGAGAAGTCCGCCGACAAGAGTCTCAAGTCGAAGACGGAACTCGACCGGCAGAGCGTCGGCGACAAGCACAACACCATGAACGTCGACACGTACATGCTCGCCAACGACGGTTTCGTGTTCTTCTACATCGAGCCCGCCGGCATGAAGGGCCGCAAGTCCCGCTTCGGTGAGGGCAAGGAGGGCGAGGGCCCGGGCAAGGCCCGTATCGAACTCGGACTGGAGGAATCCGGGCTGCTCAGCCAGGGCTGGATCATGCTGAGCGACTTCGTGCAGCGCGACTATCCCGAGATCCGTACTGCCCGGGACAAGCCGGACCAGGTGACGGGCCCCGCGAAGAGCGGGGACGCCTCCGAGCTCTCACGCAAGTTCGAGCGGGGCGCGCCGGACGAGGAGAAGTTCATGGAGTCGTTCTCCGCCTTCAACCACATCGAGGACACGGAGGACCGGCAGGCGCACCAGCTGGCCCGCCAGTACGCTCTCATGGACCAGGGCAGCCGCATGGTCTACGGACCGGGGAGCCGGCTGGAGCGTCCCGAGCTGCTCCACAACAACATCCTCGCCGGCCCCGACATCCTGCCCGGCCTGGTCGACCGCGCCGTGGTCGAGATCATGCGCTTCGAGCAGACCAACCCCACGCTGGCGAAGACGCTGAAGGAGATGAGCGGCGCGGACCTGATGAACTTCCTGCTGCGCAACCTGGTGAAGGCGCAGGCGATGATCCCCAATTCGGTGGACGTCTCCAAGGCCAGGATCAGTGCGGTGGAGGGACCCTGACCCCACGACGGCGACGGCGTGGGAACGGGCCTCCGCACCCCCGCCCGGTCATCGAGAGCCTCGTGGCGCACGGTGTCGTCCACGATCACGATCACGGCGACACACGGTCCGCCAGCGGCAACCTCCGTGGCCGCCCGCGGATCGCAGCGTCGACTCCCTCCCTCCGTAGCTGGGTCACCAGCTTGCTCCAGGCGAGCGGGCTCAGCCTCGTGAACGGGACATTCAGGACGGCTCCGCCACCGTGATCACACCAGCCATCCAGAGATCATTCCAATTGCCGACACCCCGCCCCATGGTTGATCCTGGCCACCGGCAAGCAAGGGGTACGAGATGGGGCTGATGCTCTTCCCAGGTGGCTACGACGTGGCGACGAGCCCAGACGTCTCCTGGTCCTACACCGGCTTCAGCATGTTCAGGAAGTGGCTGGCCCGGGTCGAAGGGTTCGCGCTCGCCGAGATGGACGGCTTCGGCGGGGATCGCCAGTGGTCCAGCGTCTCCACCACGCTGGCGCCACTACTCAACCACCCGGACGACGAGGGAGACATCGCGCCTGCCCAATGCGCGGAGATGTTGCCGCGGCTGGTCGAAATTCTGAACCAACGTGAGCCCGACGACAGCGATCCCGTCCTCCGACGGCGCATCGAAGACGTCAGCGAGTTGGTCTCCGTCCTGCGGGTCTGCGTGGACAGAGACGTTGAGCTCATCTTCGGCTAGTGATCTGACCGCAAGGGCTCGCCGGATCGAATGACGTGCTGATTCGGTCAGGCAGGTGGACGTGGGCGGGCGCTGGCGACGGTGCCGGTCCATTCGTCAGGTTGAGCGGTCTCGCGCCAGAGGACCTCCAGACGTCTGTGCGTGAGTTCTTCGGCCTTCTGGTGGCAGGCGGCCTGCGCGGTACCGGGCTCGGACGGGGACGCGGGATCATTGAGCGCGCCGTCGGCGACGCCCGACGGTTCGGCGAAGTAGATCGCGTACCGCCACCTGTCGACGGTTCGGTAGAGCACGAGCGTCGTCGGGGTCCCGATGGTGCGCCAGTACGGCTGCCGCTTGCTTGCCATGTCCGCACGGTACAGGCCCTGTTCGGGTCCACCACCACGATCAAGCAGCTCGGGTCAGTGGGCGTCCGCCCCAGCAGAGTCACTTCTCGCTGGGAATGCGGGCATGCTCGCGGCGCTGGGCTGCCAGCACTTCGGGGTGGCGAACACTGGTGCGCCAGCGAAGGTAGGCGTGGAGGGCGGGCATGCTCCGACGCCGGGCGAACGGCGAGTCCGTCGAGCAGATCCAGCCCGACCTGATCATCCCCACCGGCAAGCGCAAGGCGAGTACGTCAGGCGGTGCTACTCACCCGGTCGGCACGGTCGGCAGATCCCGGGCGGGTCTTCGTAGACTCCGCACCCGGCCTCATCTTCGATAACCACTCGGATGTTGTCGAAGACGAACCGCGCTTGCTTCGGTCGGTACTTACCCTCCTCGCCGCGCACATGGCCCATGGTGATCTCGTGGATCTGCCGAAGCTTGGCGTCGATCTCCCGCGTCAACGCGCGCACGTGGTCGAGTTCCTTGTCCCTGAGCTGAACCGAATTCTGATCTGCCATTCCCAAGTCCTCTCTCCGGAGAGATCGATCGCCTTACGTCGGTACGGGTGGTTCCACCCGTACCGACTTGACTTCCAGGCTCGGGCCGCTGGTTACTGATGTCCAGTTCAGCTGCTCCGAACGATTTGCTCCCTGAACACGACCTGGTCCGCCAACTCGACCTCCTCGGCCACGCCGTCACCCTTGCTCCCGCCAGCTGAGCTGCGACTTCTTAGGGGCACACGCATCAAGCTGATCAAACGCCGGACATACGGTCGCGCCTCCTTTGCACTGCTGCGGACCCTCGTCCTCGCGCAGCCACCGTGATGTCCCGCCTCAGCTGAACCAGTGAGTCTGTCGCTGCGAGGTGACCGCGCCGGTCATCGGGACCTGCGTCGAGCTGCGAGACGGCGACGCATGCGCCCAGAACGGGGCCAACACAGCCAACTGCGTGCGTTTTGTGGTTTCGACTGGTCGCATCTCAGAAATCAGCATCAATACCGAAGGTACGTACGGCGAGCACACGGTCGAGGGGTTCCACAAGCTCCTGGTGAGCGATGGCCAGGAGCTGAGTCGGCACTACACCCGCGAGCAGCCCGGTCACATAGGCGAGGGCATGCCTCGGGGAAAGCCCAGTCACCTTCCGACGAAGGGCACGGACAGCAGCCACGCGCCCACCTGTTCCTTCGGCTACAGTCCGTAGCTCGTCGTGGAGATCATCCACCGGAGTGCGGACCGGCAGCCCTCGGATACGACTGCGGTAGTCGTCCTCCCAAGCACCCTCGACCTCGGAGAGGACTCCAATCGAGTGCAGCCCGCCATCGGCGCGGTCGACCAGATACGGACCCTGTCCCACCAGCATCGCAGCCAGACTGCCCGTTCGCGCATACTCCTCGGATTGGACATAGACCTTCCAGACGAGCTCGTGCTCGATTACCCGCACGACCACGCTGCGCGGGAACCGCTCGACGCCGGCAGCAACCCACGCCTGATGGCCACGCGCCAGCTCTTCCTCAACGATGCGTACCGCGTCATCCCGTTCGATCACGACCGCAGCATCACCTGGAACGGCACCTCACCACCACGGGTTTCCCTCACCAGGCTCTCTCACATGCAGGAACCGCGAACCTATCTGCCCTGACCGTCACGAAAGGCCCGCCACAGCCTTGAAAGGCCCATGTGCGCGGTGGGTGACCCGTAGGTCCGAGCGGGCGCCCTGGCTGGTAGGCCCGCGTATGCCGCCAAAGGAACCCGTCTACCCTGACCGGGTGATTGATGAGGGGGACTTCCGGGTCGGTGACGTACTGTCGGTTGCTTGCCCCTTCACGGTTACCAGGGTCGAGCAGGGTGTCACGTGGGATCACGTGTCGGTGCGATGGCCGTGGTGGGAAATCGACCCCGAGAACAAGTTCGCGCACTGGAACGGGGTCGTCGCCCTCGGCGTGCACAGCGGCGGGAGCATCTCGCCTGAGGTCGAGGCCGAGCTCTTTCGAACGGACCCCCCGCCCGAACAGCTGAAGGCGGGAGACGTCTGCCGGGTCGGCGTGCCACCCACCGTCGTGCACGTGACGGACGTCGCCCACCACCACCCCCCGCTGGAGACGGCCTGGCTGCCACATCCCACCCAGACCGTGACCGTGCTGCCCCGAGGTCTGTCCTATCGAGAGTTCCCGGACGAGACCCATCTTGATGGCTCGGGGTACACCATCCACCCTGGCGACGGGATCCCCTTCACCTTCGAACTGTTGATGCGCCCGTACGCATCCCTCCAAGTGGGCGACGAGGTTGCCGATGCCGTCGGCCGGGCATGGCGGTTCGACGGGCCCTGGGACTGGACCCCCTTCGACGGGGAGCCGGCTGACGCGGGCCCTGAGTGGCCGCTCGTCCTGCTCACCCGAGCAGGGACGCCGTGCTCCGTCGAGGACGCCGAGGCGGTGGCTGCGAGTACGGCGAAAGGATCGCACCAGGAGACGATCCGGGATTGGATGGCACTCACCGAGGCCTCGCCCACACCTTGACCCATCCGGACGCCTGCGGCATCTCTGCCGTGGCTGAGCAAGGACCTGGCCCTACGGGCCAACTCATGTGCAGGCCGACGACCCGTCAGGCCAACACGTTCCAAGGCCCACGCGTCACTTTGTCAGAAGCCTTAAGCAGCGGGACCCCTGACGTTCTCTTCCCGCGAGCCTGAAAAACTTCTGCGATCGTGTAGAGAAGCGCGGGCTGGCTCCGACGTCCTCTGTGAGAGCCGCCCACCACAGGCGGCCCGAGCCGAAGGAGCGGACTCATGAAGTACCTGGTGATGGTGCAGGGCACGCAGGCGGACTACGAGGCCCAGGCGGGCAAGCCCGTCGCGGGTCTGCCGGCCTGGAGCGACAAGGACATGCAGGCGATGTTTCAGCACATGGGGGCGATCAACAACGACCTCGCCGAGACAGGCGAGTTCATCGATGCCCAGGGGCTGGCCGAGCCTGCCAGGACCCGCCTCGTCAGCGCCGGCGCGGACGGCAAGCCCGTGATCACCGACGGGCCGTACGGCGAGACCAAGGAAGTGATCGCCGGTTACTGGCTCCTGGAGTGCGAGAGCCTGGAGCGGGTCACGGAGATCGCCGCGCGGGTCACCCAGTGCCCCGTTCCCGAGGGCGCGAACACGTACCCCGTCGTCATCCGGCCGCTCGGCGAAGTGTGAGCAGGGGAGACTTCTGAGACGTACGAGCGAGGTCGAGGACCTGCTGCGCCTGCACGCGCCGCAGGTCCTCGGCGCGCTCGTACGCCGGTACGGGCACTTCGACGCCGCCGAGGACGCCGTACAGGAGGCGCTGCTGGCAGCGGCCGGGCAGTGGCCCGAGTCGGGGGTTCCGGACAATCCGCGGGGCTGGCTGATCAGGGTCGCCTCACGGCGGCTCACGGACGCGTTGCGCAGTGATCAGGCGCGGCGGTCGCGTGAGGAGAAGGCGGCGGCGCTCACACCGCGCGACGCCTTCACCGCACCGCCGCCCGGGCCCGATCGTGCGCCCTCCGAGGACGACACGCTGACCCTGCTCTTCCTCTGCTGCCACCCTGATCTGTCGCCGCCCGCTCAGATCGCGCTGACGCTGCGGGCTGTCGGCGGTCTGACGACGGCCGAGATCGCCCGCGCGTATCTGGTGCCGGAGGCGACGATGGCCCAGCGGATCAGCAGGGCCAAGCAGCGGGTGAAGGGCACGCGTTTCAGCCGCCCCGATCACTGGGAAGAGCGGCTGCCCGCCGTTCTCCACACGCTCTACCTGGTCTTCAACGAGGGCTACACGGCCACCTCCGGAGCCTCCCTCCAGCGCGCCGAACTCGCGGGCGAGGCCATCCGGCTGGCCCGTGCGGTGCACCGCCTGCTGCCCGGCGACTGTGAGGTCACCGGCCTGCTCGCCCTGATGCTCCTCACCGACGCCCGCCGCGCCGCACGGACCGGGGCGGGCGGCGAACTGATCCCCCTCGACGAGCAGGACCGCGGGCTGTGGGACAACGCGGCGATCGAGGAGGGCGTGGCCCTGGTGACCTGGGCTCTGTCCCAACGCCGCTTCGGCCCCTACCAGTTGAGAGCCGCGATCGCCGCCGTCCACGACGAGGCGGACTCGCCCGACAGCACCGACTGGCCCGAGATCCTCGGCCTCTACGACGTCCTCGTCCACCTTGTCCCCAGCCCCGTCGAACGCCTCAACCGTGCCGTGGCCATCGCCATGGTCCACGGACCGAAGGCCGCTCTGGCCGAACTGGACGCGCTGGAACCGGAGTTGTCTACAGGCCACCGCCTGGACTCGGTCCGCGCCCACCTCCTGGAACGCGCCGGCGACCCCGAGGCCGCCCGAGCCGCCTATGAGTCAGCCGCCGCCAAGACCCTGAGCCTCCCCGAACAGCGCTACCTCCGAGCCCGTGCGGCCCGCCTCGGCGACATCACTTAACGTGTCGCTCATGCCCGATCTGACGCACATCACCGAACGCTCCCTCTGGGACGCGGACCGTGGGACCGGCAGAGACGTCGACGCGTGGCCGCACTCTCCAGAAGGAGGGCTTCGTCCACTGCGCCTGGCGCCCGTCGCCGCCCCCGGTCAGTGCCTGGTGTGCATCCAGCCCTGCCCCGCGTCCGCCGAGGCCGGGCCAAACGCCCGGATCAGGTGGGAGTCCGTACACCACTTTCCTGGACGCAACCCCCTCCTGCGAGCCGGGCCCGGCCCCTTTTTCGCGCTCGGCGCCGCCCGAGACGCCTACGCGGTCGGGTGACTCGAAACCCGGGATCGGGGAACCGGGAGAGATGCCCTGCCCCATAAGGGGAGGGCCGGGTCTCCGGACGCCGGCCCCCTCACCGGAAGAAGGACCATGATGGCGCACGAAGACGACGATGGGCAGGCCGTGCCGAACACTCCGGGCATGCGCGCCGACGGCGACGGCGTCACACGCCGCCGTCCGCTGCGCGAGCGGCACGTCGAGGAGACGATCGAGGTCGCGGTGCCGGTCCGCACGGCCTACAACCAGTGGACGCAGTTCAAGACGTTCCCGCGCTTCTCGACCGTGGTGCGCGACGTCGAGCAGATCAGGCCTACCGTCACCGCGTGGACCATCGGCCACGGTCCCCTGCGTCACCGTTTCGCGGTCGAGATCGTGGAACAGGACCCTGACGCCTACCTGGCCTGGCGTGGCCTGGAGCAGCACCCCACCCACCAGGGCGAGGTCGAGTTCAGGCCGACGGAGTCCGGTGGCACCACGATCACGGTCCGGATGCTCCTCCAACCGCAGGGGGCCGCGAAGGTCCTCACCCGCTCGTCCAGGGTCGTGGGGCTGACCGCGCGACTGGTGCGCGGGGAACTGGTGAGCTTCAAGCACTTCATCGAAGGGCTCGGTCAGGAGGGCGGTGCCTGGCGCGGCACCATCCGCAACGGCCGGGTTCAGCACGACACCCCGGAGCCGCCCAGGAGCCGTGTCGCCCAGTGGCCCGTCGGCTGACCCGCGTACCGCACACAGCAAGAGAGAAAGGCCAAGCGATGCAGCACCCGCCCGGTGAGGAGCCGGAGACCTCCCTCTCCGTGACACCGCCGAAGAAGTGGGCGGCCGGGGTTCCCGCCGTCGTGCACGCGCTGGAGTACTCCCTGGAGCAGACCTCCCCGCGCAAGGCCGGGGTCGACCTGCTCACCATGAACCAGGTGGGCGGCATCGACTGCCCCGGCTGCGCGTGGGCGGACCCCGCTCCGGGCCGGCGCCATCGCAATGAGTACTGCGAGAACGGCGCCAAGCACATCAACGACGACGCCACGACGCGCCGGATCACGGCCGACTTCTTCCGCGAGCACAGCGTGTCCGATCTGGCCGCCCGCTCCGACATGTGGCTCAATCAGCAGGGCCGGCTCACCGAGCCGATGATCAAACGGCCCGGCTCGGACCGCTACGAGCCCATTGGCTGGAACGACGCCCTGGGCGTCCTGGCGCAGGAACTCCGGGGGCTGGACTCGCCCGACGAGGCGGTCTTCTACACCTCCGGCCGGGCCAGCAACGAGGCAGCCTTCGTCTTCCAGCTCTTCGCCCGTGCCTACGGCACCAACAACCTGCCCGACTGCAGCAACATGTGCCACGAGTCCAGCGGCTTCGCCCTGAACGAGACGCTGGGCGTCGGCAAGGGCACCGTGAGTCTCGACGACCTTCACCACGCGGACCTGATCTTCCTGGTGGGGCAGAACCCGGGCAGCAATCATCCCCGGCAGCTCTCGGCCTTGGAGGAGGCCAAGCGCAACGGCGGCCGCATCGTGGCGGTGAACCCGTTGCCGGAGGCGGGGCTGCGACGCTTCAAGAACCCGCAGAAGCCGCGTGGGGTCGTGGGGCGGGGCACCCAGATCGCCGACCGCTTCCTGCACATCAAGCCGGGCGGAGACCTCGCCCTGTTCCAGGCACTGAACCGGCTGTTGCTGGAGGCGGAGGACGCGCGTCCCGGCACCGTCCTGGACCACGACTTCATCAACGCCCACACCTCCGGTTTCGAGGAGTTCGCCCGGCACGCCCGCACCGTCGACTGGGACGACGTGCGCGCGGCGACGGGACTAACCCGTGAGGAGATCGAGAGGGTCCGCGACGAGGTCCTGCGGAGCGAACGCGTCATCGTGTGCTGGGCGATGGGCATCACCCAGCACAAGCACGGCGTACCCACCATCCGGGAGATCGTCAACTTCCTGATGCTGCGAGGCAATCTGGGGCGCGCCGGCACGGGCGCCTGCCCGGTGCGCGGCCACAGCAACGTCCAAGGCGACCGCACCATGGGCATCTGGGAGCAGATGCCGGACACCTTCCTGGACGCCCTTCAGGAGGAGTTCGGCTTCGATCCGCCGCGCCCGCACGGCTTGGACTCGGTGAACTCGATCAAGGCGATGCTGGAGGGCCGCGTCAAGGTATTCCTCGCCCTGGCCGGGAACTTCGTGCGCGCAGCGCCCGACAGCGAGGTCACCGAGAAGGCGATGCGTTCGTGCCGGCTGACCGCCCACATCTCCACCAAGCTCAACCGCTCGCACACCGTCTGCGGCGACACCGCCCTGATCCTGCCGACGCTTGGGCGCACCGAGCGTGATGTCCAGGCCGACGGCGAGCAGTTCGTCACCGTCGAGAACTCCATGAGCGAGGTGCACACCTCCCAGGGACGACTCGAACCGGCCTCGCGCGTGCTGCTGAGCGAGGTCGCCATCCTGTGCCGGCTCGCCCGGCTGAGCCTCGGCGGCGAGGGGGACATCCCCTGGGCCGAGTTCGAGGGCGACTACAACACCATCCGCGACAGCATCTCCCGGATCGTGCCGGGCTTCCACGACTTCAACGCCCGGGTGACCCGTCCGGGAGGCTTCCAGCTACCCAACCCGGTCAACGAGGGCGTGTTCAGGACCGAGACCGGCAAGGCCCGGTTCACCTGCAACGAGCGGGTGGTCCCCCGGGCCCCCGAGGGTCACCTGCTGCTGCAGACCTTGCGCTCGCACGACCAGTGGAACACCGTCCCGTACACCAACAACGACCGCTACCGCGGCATCCACGGCAGCCGCCACGTGATCCTCGTCAACCCGGCCGACCTGTCCGAACTCGGCCTCGCCCAAGGCGATCGCGTGGACCTGGTGAGCGTCTGGGAGGACGGCACCGAGCGCCGGGCCGAGAACTTCGAGGTCGTGTCCTACCCCGCGGCCAAGGGCTCGGCCGCCGCCTACTACCCGGAGACGAACGTCCTGGTGCCGCTCGACAGCGTCGCCGACGTAAGCAACCAGCCCACGTCGAAGGGCATCGTCGTCCGCCTCGAACCCACGGGCGACCGATCCCGGCCGGCACCCGTGTGACCGAAACCGACGACGCCGCGGGACCCGCTGACAGCAGCGGGTCCCGCGGCGTCCCTCCAGTAGTGCTTCGCTACGTCGAGTGAACTCGCCTGGTGGTGTCTAACGAAGCACTACTGGAAAGGCAGTTGCTGCCAGGTGCAACCCGACGTCGCGACGAACGTGATCGCGGCCGGCACTTCCCGGCCCCCGTGCCGACGTCGGCCGCTACCCTGCGGACGGGTCGGCGCCTGAGGCACCACCCGCTGGAACTCCCACAGCTCATCCGGCACCAGCCGCTCAATGATCCCCACGGCGACAGGCTACCGAGCAAGCCGATCGAGATGACTTGTCAACAACGCTCGTGATGAATACAGGGGCCTGCCGGATGGCCGCCCGGCCCCCCCTACTGCGCACTGGCGGCCGGGCGCACCACGATCTCGTTCACGTCCACCTCGGCGGGCCGGGAGACGGCGAATGCGATGGCATCGGCGATCGCGGACGCCGGAACGGCCACCGAGCGGTAGGTCTTCATATCCTCGCGCGCACGCGGGTCGGAGATGGAGTCGGCGAGCTCGGACTCGGTGACGCCCGGGGAGACCACGGTGACCCGGATGTCTCCGGCCGACTCCTGGCGCAGCCCCTCGGACAGGGCGCGCACGGCGAACTTGGTGGCGCAGTAGACGGCGGCCGTCGGCACCACCTCGTACGCGCCGACCGAAGCGACGTTCACGACGTGGCCGCCGCCCTGCTCCCGCATGACCGGCAGGGCAGCCGCGATGCCGTGCAGCACCCCGCGGACGTTCACGTCGAGCATCCGGTCCCACTCGTCCACCCTCAACTCCGACAGCGGCGAGAGTGGCATCACTCCGGCGTTGTTGACCATCACGTCCACCCGTCCCCAGCGCTCGATCGCGGCCGACACGAAGGCCCGTACGTCGGCGGCGTCGGTGACATCAAGCCGCCGGAAGTCGGCGGTGCCCCCGTCGGCGGCGATCCGCCCGGCCAGCTTCTCCAGGCGCGCGGTGCGGCGCGCGCCCAGGAACACCCGGTGGCCGTCGGCGGCCAGGCGCAGGGACGTCGCCTCACCGATCCCGCTGCTCGCGCCGGTCACCAGGACGACCTTGGTGGTCCGCGTCATGACGATGTCCTTTCCGGTGGATGGATGGTTCCGCAGTCGACTGACTGCGCCACCGAGTCTGTGCGGAACGGCGGGCACGGGCCAGGACGGTCCCTGCCTGGGTGCGGCACACCCAGGCAACGCGCTGGACGGCCGCCTAGTCTGTACCGCATGGACGAGAACCACCTGGGTGCCTTCCTGCGCGCCCGCCGGGCCGGCCTCACGCCGCGGGACGTGGGCATGGTCAGCCACGGGACGCGCAGGGTCGCCGGACTGCGCCGGGAGGAGGTCGCGGTCCTCGCCGGGGTGAACGCCGACTACTACACCCGCCTGGAACAGGGCCGTGAACGCAACCCCTCCCCCCAGGTGCTGGACGCCCTCGCCGGCGCCCTGCGTCTGGACGGCGACGCGCGGACGCACCTGTTCCGCCTGGCCGGCGGCGCACCCGGTGCGGAACGCTCCGTCCACACGACGGCCGGGGTGAGTCCGCCGCTGCGCCAGTTGATGGACGGCTACCCGCATACCCCGGCGTTCGTCCTGGGCCGCACCCTGGACATCCTCGCCGCCAACGCCCTGGCCGACGCGCTCTTCGCCCCGTTCGACCCGGCGGACAACCTGGCCCGCATGATCTTTCTCGACCCCGCGGGCCGGCACTTCTACGCGGACTGGGAGCGGGCGGCCCAGGCCGCCGTGGCCAATCTGCGTGAGGGCGCCGGCCTCGACCCGGACAGCCCTGAACTGCGCCGACTGGTCGCCGAACTCACCAAGCGCAGTGCAGAGTTCGACCGTCTGTGGAACGCCCACGGCGTGCGCGGCAAGAGCCGGGACGCCAAGAACCTGAACCACCCCGAGGTCGGCGCCCTCGCCCTCACCTATCAGGCCTTCGACGTGCGCGACGCCCCCGGTCAGCAGCTCGTCATCTACCACGCCGAACCGGGCAGCCCGAGCGCCCGGGCCCTCGGCCTCCTCGGCTCCCTGCACGCCACCCGGCGCCGCGCGGAGGCCGGGCCGCGTGCCTACTGAGGTTGACCTCGTGATGTCGCTGGGTCGGTGGAGCTTGCTGGTGGCGACCTGCTTGGTCATCTCCGCGGACTACGACGCCGGCAAGAGAATCAACGGCCGCAAGCGGCACCTGGTCGTGGACACCAACGGCCCGCCGCTGTCCGTCATGGTCACCCCGGCCGACGTGGCCGACCGCAACGCGGCCAAGGAAGTGCAGGCTCGCCGGCGCGGGTCGGCGGGTTGAGCGCGGTCGTCGGACGCAGCCCCGTCACCGCGGTGGAACCCACTGGCGTCATCACCCGCTGCGCGTACACGCCCAGCACCCGTGCCAGTTCCGACGGCTGAAGCTGCGCGGCATGACCCCACGGGCGGCCGTCCAGGGCGCGCCTAGGAAGGGACGCACAACCGCACGCGCCTTCGACGGCCCCCTGAGCGGGGCGGTAGATCCGCGCCCACAGCTCCAGCGCCCGCTCGGTGAGCTGCCAGCCGGACCGCTCAAGCTGCTTGATGACCTCGTGCCCCTCGGTCAGCCGCCCGGCAAGCCGTTCGGACTCCGACAGAGCAGGGGGCAGGCCGTACCGCTCGCACGCGGCCTCGGTGAGCACCAGCAGCGGGTCGGCGTCCTTGCCCGAACCGTGCGGCCTCTCGGCCCCGAGCTGTGCCCCAACCAGGAACCACTGGATCAGGGCGGGAAGGGACTTGGCGGGCACGTCCAGGACGAGACCGCTGACGCCGCGGTGGCGATGAGCCGTGTGAAGGTGTGCTGGCCTGCTTCGGCCGCAGCCTCTCCCGTTCTGCCCGGCCGAGCCGGGTGTTCGAGACGGTGCGGGAGGTCGTGAAGGCCACCGGTGTGACCGCGTCGTCCAAAACGGTGGAGTCCAGCGCTCGCCGGTGCCTGCCTTGTGAAACGACTCCCGGCGGAGATGTTCGCGGGCATACTGGGTCGAGTACCTCGCTGCCCGAGCCGAGGACGAGGCCAGCGAGCGGGACGAGAAGGGGGACAGTGCACGGTCGGAATAGCCTCCTTCCGTCAGCATGCTGCACCGCCCTTCGAATCAGGCATCGAGGGGGCCGTAACCGTTCGCCAGTTTGATCTGTCCAGTACTACCAACGCGCAGCCTCACAACCACTGGTGTGGAAGAGTGCTGTGACTAAGTTCCAAAGCACCGCACCGAGACGCCACGGTTCGTAGGGGGACGTAGGGGGACGTAGGGCGTGAAATGGATCAGAAGTCGAAGGGCGCCGGGTCCGAATGACCGTGGGGAACACGATCCGCCCCTTCCCGACGCGGTACCACCGGTGCCCCCTGCAGAGACGGCAGATCCGGCGCCGACCGCGGCTTGGCACTACCGGCTCCAGGTCGAGCGAAGGCACGGGGGCTGGGTGAACCTGGCCCACCGGCAGACCGGAGCCCTCATCGACGGTTCCTACGGTGTCGTCGACACGTCCGAAGGCGAGCTGGGAGCGGTCGCCGCACAGATCATGGAGCGCTCCGGCGGTAGCTGGAACAACTGCCGTGTCGTCTTCGTCTCCGGGCCCCGGCGCCCGGACGAGGTCCTGCGTGACGAAGAGGTGTTCGGAGTCATCACCCAGGGCGACCGCACCTTGGTCCCCGGCCCCGCCCACCCCGGCTTCGCCTCTGCGCCGCAGCTCCCGCTCGGACCGCAACCGCGGCCGCTCGGCAATGAGCCGTGGAAGGACCACGGCCTCGCCGACCATCAAGTCGTCGAGTGCGGTTCCTGCCGCATTGACGTCACGGTACGCCTGGTGGCAGGGCAGGGCGGCGTACTCGTCTCGACGCCGGAGAACATGCGCGGCACGGCCAGCATCTGCGGGGGTTGCGGGCGACTCTTCTGCGTGGACTGCCTGGTCCCCGTCGTGGACCTGCCCTACGAGCCGCGGCGCCCGAGGTGCGATCGTTGCGGGGACATCGTCGGCCCTCTGCAGGCGGCCGACGGGCAGGCCACGAGCTTCGGCCCGTCGGTCATGAACTCCAGGACATACGCCGACCACACGGCGGCCGAGGTGATCGACCATGTCGTCGAATGCCGGCGTGCAGGCCGCCGTGAGGACCGAACCGTGCAGTACATCCTCGACGAACTACGCCGTGAATACGGCCATATCGCCTATCCGTTCGCCGCTTCCCTGGAGCGGCTGGCCTACGGCTCAGCCGGCCCCTCGTTGTATCAGGAGTCGATGGAGCCCGAGGAGGTGGAGATCGTCGACGCGATCCTGGAACGCCTCGCGGGCAACTCACTCAGGAACTAGGCGGAAGCACAGTCGAGTTAATTCTCTCGGTCAAGGCTGCTGGAGGGCTGCGGTGTCAGGACTGGATGGTCACCGACCGGATGTGGACGGGCAGCGTGCGAACTGCCCGCATGCCCCTCACGACTTCTCGTGCGGCCCCTTGCATCAGGGGATCTGCGCGCTAGAGCACCAGGGGCCGTGCGAGGCGGTGCATCCGGTCTGCCCGGCCTGCCACACCGGCCATCCCGATGTCGTCGTGTCCTCCATCGCGCACGCTGTGCGGGCGGAGCGTGTCCACGACGCAGTCTGCAGCACGTGTGAGCGGCTCTCCTTCCGCTATGACGCGGAGCTCTTCTGCTCCGTGTGCAAGTGGCTGGTGCCGGACGTCAACGAGAGGCTGGCGGAACGCTACGCGGCCAACGACGGCACCTACGCCCCCGACAAGGGCACCTGTCCGGGCTGCCGCCGGTCCGGGGCGGGCCCCGCGCTCGACTTCCCGATCACGTGTCCCGGGTGCGGTGCGGGCCATCGGATCAGCCAGCGGGACGTCAACACGACGTCCGGTGCGGTCCTGCGCTGCGACTGCCGATTCCCGATCACGATCCCCGCCGACGTATGGTGCCCGGGCTGCCGGCTCAACCTGCGCAATCTGCAGAAGATCACCGCGTTGATCAAGAAGGCGAACGAGCCGGACAGCCAGGTCGGGGACAACGTCAAGGAGCCGCCTCTGGACCGGACGGCCCGGCGGGTGATCGGACTCGCGTCCGCCGGCGAACGCTGGTCCCGCACCGTCTCGCCGGACCGGCAGAGCCAGATGTTGGACGGCAGCCATCTCGACATGCTCCTGTTCAACGACGGACAGATCGCGGACTGGATCATCGACCAGGTCAAGCTCCGTTCGTTGGGACACCGCCTGCACCGGGACGGCGGCATGGCCCTGATGGCGGCGGTGGCCGAACGGGTCGGCGCACTGGACCGCAGCACGCTGCGCCTCGTCGAGTACGTATGGGACGGCATCGGCGACTGGCAGAGGTGACGGGCGTGCGAAGCCAAGGCGCGTGGCGGATCAGCTCCGCGGCCCTTCCTTGCGGAGGATCTCGTTGATCGCGCCGCCGATCGCTGGGTTGAGCGCCCCCTCGCACGGTATGCGCAATTCCTCCGCAAGCTTCCGGCCGTACAAGTCGGTGGCGGACTCGACGAGTTGGCAGAGAACTTCGGTGGCGGAGCGGCCACGCAGCGAGCCCACGGCCACAACGGCGATGGCGATGAGGAGCGCGGGCCCCCACACCAGGCCGAGCACGGCGTAGAGAACGGCCCATCCGACCATGACCTCGGCTGCCGCGTACGCCCCCTGTGCCGCGGTGACGTCGGCGCGCAGCGCGTCGGGCAGGAGCACCCACAGGCGCGGCCACGCAAGGGTGATGTCCAGGCCGTAAGCCCGGTGGATGCGCGACGCGTTGGCACGCAGACGGTCGCCGGCCCAGGTGGCGTGCCGGGGTTCCTCAAGGCTGATGGCGTCCTGGCGGGCCCGTGCCTCGGCGATCTCGGGACCGACCGTCACGGAGCCCACGGCGGCGCCGAGCGCCTCTTCCTCCAGTCGCTGCGCATGCTGTCTCGCCCGCTCCCAGCGTCGCCGCCGGACGTCGCGAAGGCGTCGCACGGGTGCGGTCCGCGCGGCGGCGGGCCGGAACAGGCGGATGAGGGCCGCGACTGCGGTTGCTGTCAGTCCCGCGCTCATGGCGGCGATCAGCGCGCCGAGGGCCACGGCGACGCTCTGCCCGACGGGATGACGACCGTCGACGTGCCGGAGCAGCGGTTCGGCGGCGGAAGGGTCCAGCGCGTGCGTCCAGCCGAGCTGCCAGGACAGCGCGGCGGTGCACACCCAGATCAGACCGGGCAGGAACAGCGTGGTCAGCCACCGGTCGGCGATCTTCTTGCCCAATTCGAGCAGCAGCCCGTTCACCTGCTGGTCACGCTGGCCCACACCAGGGGATCGCCGGTGAGTGCGCACCGGCGCTCGGTGCCCGGGTCGGCGCCGACCTCGGCGCGCCCGCAGGGCCGGGCGTGCGGGCATCGCCAGCCGCTGATGGTGCGTGAGGGCGGGTCGGAGTCCGGCAGGACCTGGTACGCCCGGGACGTGACGGTGACTCCGTCGAGGCCCGCCCTCTCCGCCACGGCTTCGAGTTCTTCGAGCATCGGTGCCAGTCTGTCCGCCTCGCCCCGGCGCACCGCCTCGGTCATCCGGGCCCAAGTGCCTTCGGAGAGGCCCGCGTCGGCCAGCTCCGCTCGAAGGGTGCCGTCCGCTTCCAGACTGGCGCAGAGCAGCGCGATCTGGCGCACCGCCGGGTGGATGTCCTGCACGCTACGATGGTGCCACAGCCGATCGTCGCAGACACCGGTAAGGCCGTTTCGTGACTCTCGAAGAGGCTAAGCAGCATGCTCTGGACCTGCTCATCGAGTTCGAGCGTACTCACGATCCGCGGATCCCCCCGCGTGCGGTCGCGGCCTACCGGGACCTGATCGCCACCGTCCCCCGCCAGGACCCCGACCGCGCGACCTGCCTCTCCCACCTCGGCATCGCGTTGCTGCGGCTGTCCGAGCTGAACCACGACCTGGCGGCCTTGCAAGAAGCGGCTGACGCATGCCGGGAGGCGGCCGCCCTCACCCGGCCCGGCCATCCCGACTACCCGGTGCAGCAGTACAACGCCGCCCAGTTCCTGACCCGGTTGTTCCATCTGACGGCGGACCCCGCGCTCCTGCCCGAAGCGGCCCAGGCCGCCCGGAACGCGCTGCATGCCGTCGGCACCGACCGGCCCGATCACGCGGACACGCTGTTCTCTCTCGGCGAGACGCTGCAACTGTCCTACGAGTGGCGGGGGCTGCTCCCGGACCTGCGACTGGCCGTCACAGCCTTCCAGGCGGCGCTGAGCTCGCACCCGCCAGGCAGCAGCAGCCACGCCCTGTGCCGGAACAGGCTCTGCGTCGCGCTGCGCCTGATCTACGAGCGGACCGACGATCTCAACGCCCTGCGGGACTCGGTCGAAGCCGGCCGGCGAGCGGTCGAGGCCACTCCGCCCGGCGATCCGAACCACGCCAGGTTCCAGGTGAACCTCGGCAACGCGCTACGCGCCCTGTACGAGCGAAGCACTGACGCGGAGCTGCTGCGTGAAACCCTGGAGATCGCGCGGGGAGCGGTCGCCGCGTTCCCCGAGGGCGACGCGGACCGCGCGATCGCGCTGAACGTCCTGGCCATCACGCTCCGGCTGGAGTACGAGCGGACGGGCGAACTCCTCAGGCTGCGGGAGGCGGTGGAGGCCGGCCGGGACGCGATCGACGCCGTACGGCCTCCGTCCCCGCATCTCGCGACGTACAAGATGAACCTCGTCGGCCACCTGCGGATTCTCGCCGACCGCACACACGACCGGGCGGTGGCACGTGAGGCGGTGCTCCTCGGTCGCGGAGTACTCGGCGCGTTCGCGCCGGACGACCCCGAGCGCGCCAGGGCCCAGTCCATCGTGAGCGAGGCGCTCGTCGCACTGGCCATGCTCGAGGCCGACGTGGGGACGATGCTCGAGGCTGTGCGCGCGGCCGACGAGGCATGCGACGGTACACCGTACGACCACCCCGCGTACGTGGAGCGCCTGACCAGCCTCGTCGGCGCGCTCATGGTGCTGTATCGCCGGACCGGCGTCCGCCAGTTCCTCGACCGTGCGGTGCACTCCGCGTCAAACGCGGTCGCGTCCACGCCTCCGGCCCACCCCGCCCGGGCCGGCGTCCTGACGAATCTCTGCCAGGCCCTCAGGGAATCGGCTCGAGTGGGCGTCCCGGGCCTGGACCTGACGCAGGCGGAGCGGTTCGCCCGGGAGGCCGTCGAGGCCACGCCGCCCGCCCATCCCCGACGCGCCGTCCTGCTGTCCAACCTCGGAGACATCCTCACCCTGCTGGGCGAGCAGACCGGCGATCCGGCCACGGCACGTGAGTGCGTCAGCGTCTACGCCGTGGCCACCCGGATGACCGTCGCGTCGCCCACCGAACGGGTCAGGGCGGGGCAGCGGGCGGCGAGAGCGGCTCTGGCGGTCGGGCACCGCAATCAGGCGATGGCGCTGGTGGAGACCGCGGTCGGGCTGGTGCCGCAGATGATGGTGCGCGATGTCGAACGCGCCAGCCGAGAGAGCCGTCTGCGCGCCTTACACGGACTCGCTGCCGCCGCCGCCGCGGCCGCGATCTCGACCGGCAGGTTCGACCGGGCGGTCGAGCTGCTGGAACAGACCCGAGGGCTGGTCCTGGCCAGCACGCTCGACACCCGCGGCGACCTGACGGAGCTGCGGTCGCGCGCTCCCGACCTCGCCGCGCCGTTCGACGAGCTGCGCCGGTCCGTCAACGCCCTGGACCACGAGTCGACGGCAGTCGGCGACACCCTCTCGGCGGAGGAACTCGGCGCACGACTGCGGACGTTGGGCGCCATGCGAGACCGGCTCAACCAGGAGTGGGACCGGCTGCTGGCAGAGATTCGCCGACGCGACGGTCTGACGCGGTTCCTTCAGCCCGCGCCCATCGCCGAACTGCGCGAACAGGCCGGGCACGGCCCGATCGTCTACCTCACGGTGCACGACCGGCACGGTCATGCGCTGATCGTCCGTGACGACCCCGGCGACCCGGTCCACGCACTCGCGCTCCCACCGGGCGCCACCGAGTCGGCGGTCGCCGAGCAGGTGTCCGCGTTCCGCGAGGCCCGGACGACCGCAGCCGACCGGGGCCGGCCCGCCCGGGAGCGCCGGGCCGCGCAACAGCGCATGCTCGACGTCCTCGGCTGGACCTGGGACACCATCACCGAACCGGTGCTGCGACACCTCGGCCACACCTCCGCACACCGGGCACCCGGGCCCTGGCCACGCATCTGGTGGTGCCCCGTCGGACCGGTCGCCCTCCTGCCCCTCCACGCCGCCGGTCGGCACACGGACAGGTCCACGGCCGACTCGGTCATGGACCGCGTCATCAGTTCCTACACACCGACCATCCGCGCGCTGGCCCACGTGCGCGGGCTCCCACGCCCACGTTCGTCGTCCGCCGCCGTCGTGGCGGTTCCGGACGCGCCCGAGTGCCCGCTGCTCGATTCCGCGGTCGTCGAGGCCGACGCCGTACGCGCGCTCGTCCGGGACGCCGTCGTTCTCCCCCCGCCGGGTGCCAGGACCGACCGTGACTCCGTCGTCCGAGCGCTCAGGCAACATGGCATCATCCACCTCGCCTGCCACGGCGTCGCCGACTGGAACGATCCCGCGCGCAGCCGTCTCATCCTCCACGACCACCTCACGCAGCCGCTGACCCTGCACGCCATCACTCAGCTTCATCTTGAGTCCGCCGAGCTGGCGTACCTGTCCGCATGCAGTACCACGGACGGGAATCCGCTCCAGGTCGACGAGTCGACCCAGCTCACCGCGGCCTTCCAGCTCGCCGGATTCCGCAATGTGATCGGAACCCTCTGGCCGATCAGCGATCGGTCCGCAGCCGCTGTGGCGCGTGATGTCTACACCGTCCTCACCAACGACGGCACAACGCCCCCCGCCCTCGACACGGTGGCCGAGGCGCTGCACCGGGCGACTCACAACCAGCGGGATCGGACGCCGGCATTGCCGTCGCGGTGGGCCGCCTACATTCACTACGGTGTCTGAAGACGGACGAGTACCCAGACGACGCCGCACGGCTGAACGACGCGCGGCCATCGAGCATCACGCTGCGTGGGAGGACTACGTGATCACGCTCGGCGACTCTGGCTGACCTTGACGCTCAACTCCGGCAGCTCGACGCAGTCCGCATCCTCGGAAGGCGGTTCGTGAGCCTTCGAGTGCTTCCTGCTATCGCCCACGAGCGTGGGTGGAATCCGCCGGTCCGCGAGCGGGGACTGGGTGCGGTGAACGCACGCGGGCAAGGAACAGCGGGAAACCACTGTGGTGCCGGATCGGCGTGCCCCTCCGAAACCGGCAGGCACCCCAGGGGCGGGTCATGAGAAGGTGCGGTTCGACCCGGCACAGGGGGAAGCGGCAACATGCGCCGACCGCACCGCTCCCACCGCCGTCTCCTGCGTGTCTGCTACCTGTCCGCCCAGGTTGCCGCCCGGTGCTGTCCGACCTCCAGGACCTTCTACGAGCGCAAGAGGAGCGAGGGCAAGTCACACAAGCAGGCCGTCCTCGCCCTCGCCCGGCGCCGCCTCGACGTCTTGTGGGCTCTCATACGCGACCAACGGACCTTCACCGCCGAACCACCTCGCCGTTGTCAGGGGCAACCACCCAGGCCTCCTCGAGCAGCTGAGGAAACTGCCGTGGGTTCGATATGTACGCCGACACATACCCCGAGCGCGCTTCACCGCGGCTACGCCAAGGGGCAGAGAGCCTGTCCCCCGTAGGAGCTACGTCCGAGTTGGCTCTGTGTGGTGACGACTGCGACCTGCACTCTCCGTAGCCTTCCACCTGGCCGCAGCGCTCGCGCCGGGCCGATGGTGAAGAGGTCCGACAAGTTCTGATGATCATTTCTATTCATGTCCCATGGAGGGGAACAACCGTGACGCAGGTAGCCAAGAGAGTTCTCGTCGCAGCGGTGGCCGCCGCAGGCTTGACGTTCGTGATGCCGACGACCCCCGCCTCCGCGGCCAACGAGACTTCTTGCGGAGACCCCACTCTCCCCCCGCGCACCGACTTCGCATGGGTGGAAACGAGCACCGGCAATCGCATGTGCTTCGCCAACGCCGGCAGCTTGAGGGTGTCCTTCAACGACGTCAGAAATTTCCATTCGGGCAACAATATCGTTACGTTCAGTTACATTATCGAGGAGAACGACTACTACACCGAGCGTACCTTGCGCAAATGGCAGGACTACACTATCGACTGGGGTCTGCACGCCCGCGTTTACAACGTGCGTATCTGTGGAGGCCCCGTGGAATGCCCGGTAAGTTGAGGCAGGGTTCGACGGGAGATGCCTCGGCGATGCCGTTCACGGCGCAGTAACAGCAATGCCGTGATCGCGGGCGATGAGGGTGTCTCCGTTCCGCCTCGAGCTTAGTGGTGGCGAACCTGGTACATTGAGCGTTTCCCAACCTGTCGGGCGGACCGAGCAGTTGAACACCGCTCACGGCTCCGGCCTGGGAAAGGCCCGCTGGGTCGTTCAGCGCGCCTTCGCCTGGCTCTACCAGCTCAAACGGCTACGGACCCGCTACGAAATACGTGGCGACCTCCATCTCGGCCTGCTCCAAATCGCTTGCAGCATCATCTGCCTGCGACGATTCCGAACGTCATGCTGAAACGATCGGTAAGCCGCGAGAACGCCACGGACATCCCTTGCGGAGACTACGACCAACGTTATTTCTGTGAACCCCAGGCGCGCGGCAACCGTTTTATGACCGCAACCCGTCAATAAGCAACAGTTGAGCGCGGCGACCAGGGCCGCGCTTTCACGGGCAACAACGGAAAGGGTACTCGTGAAACTGGCAGTCAAAACCGCGGTAGTAGGAGCAGTCCTCGCCTGCACCACCGTACTGACGGCTCCGGGAACAGCGTCGGCTGATGACCCCAAAGATGGGTCCGTGAACCGCTGTTCAGAAGGTAAAATCTGCCTCTTTGACGGCCACAACAATACCGGGGACGTCCTGCAGCTCGATCCGGTGGACATCCCCAACATCGGCTGGGCGTGGAACGATCGGGCCAGTTCGGTGTGGAACCGCAGCGACAAGTTCGCCTGCATCTGGACCGATGCCGACTACTACGGCTACTGGTTCAGCATCCCGCCGGGCGCGAAGCAGGAACTTCTGTTCGCCTACGACAACGCGGTGACCGCCCTCGGGTTCGGTGGCTGCGGGGGCTGAGCCGGCTGGAACGAGGCAACTTGGGCCGAGGCCAAGAGCCCGGGCGGCCTGCGGGGGCTCCATCTGCCTCGAGGACGAGGCAGGCTCAACCCGCCGGCCGCCCCGGGGCTGCGGCCCGGGTCCCGCACCCGGCTGTGCCACCGCCTGCGGCGGGGTCTTGTCACCGAAGAGGTCGAGGTCACCCCCGGCCGGCGTCCGATGATGCACATCACCGGCAGCGACCGGCGGCTGCGCGCCGCTTTCGCGCAGCGCTCCCACGCGACGCACAGGCGTGCGAGGCGCACGGTCAAGATTTGCGTGGGGCTACCAGGCCGGATTCGTAGGCCAGAACCACGAGTTGTGCTCGGTCACGGGCATGGATCTTGGTCATGGCCCGGTTGATGTGGGTTTTCGCGGTCAGTGGGCTGATCACCATGCGGTCGGCGATCTCGTCGTTGGACAGTCCATGTGCGACCAGGACAACGGCCTCGCGTTCGCGGCTGGTCAGCTCTTCCAGCCCCGTGCCGGCGTGGGCGGGGAGCGGCTGGGTGACGTACTGGTTGATCAGCTTGCGGGTGATCGAGGGGGCAAGCAAGGCGTCGCCACGGGCGGCGACGCGTACGGCGTGCAGGAAGTCGTCCGGCACGATGTCCTTGACCAGGAATCCGGAGGCGCCGGCGCGTAGCGCGTTGAAGACGTATTCGTCCAAGCCGTAGTTGGTCAGGATGACGACGTGCACCTCGGCCAGGGCCGGGTCCGCGGCGATGCGCCGGGTCGCCTCGATGCCGTCGACGACCGGCATCTGAATGTCGACTAGCGCGACGTCGGGCAGGTGTGCTTTGACGAGCTCCAGTCCCTTGCGGCCGTCGGCGGCCTCACCCACCACCTCGATGTCCTCTTCGAGATCGAGGAGCGCGCGGAATCCGCTGCGAATGAGCGGCTGGTCGTCGACCAGCAGGACACGGATCACGACGTTCGGTCCAGGGGGAGTTCGGCCCGGACCGTGAAGCCGCCTTCGTCGCGCGGTTCCGCGCGCAGCCGCCCGCCAAGGGCGGTGACGCGTTCGCGCATGCCAAGCAGCCCGACGCCGGGTGTCAGCGCGGTGACCGGTGTGGCCTTGCCGTCGTCGTCGATGCGTATGGCGAGGGCGTCCGGACGGCAGTCGACGAGAACCGACGCCGTGCCGGCGTTCGCATGACGGGCGATGTTGGTCAGGGACTCCTGAACGATCCGGTAGGCGGTCCGGCCCACCGCGGCCGGCACACCCTGTCTCTGCCCCGCCATCGTCAGTGTCGCCTCCAGGCCGAGTGTACGGGCTCGTTCCACCAGTTCCGGGACATCTTCGAGCCCACGCGGCGGGGCCGTGTCGTCGTCGCGCAGCGCCTCCAGCGTCGCGCGCAGCTCACGGCTTGCCTCACGGCCGGCCTCCTGGATCGCCAGCAGGGCTTCCGGAACCTGTTCGTTGCGCTTGTGAGCCACGTGGACGGCGACTTCGGCTTGCACCTTGATGACCGAGATCTGATGGGTGAGCGAGTCATGCAGCTCCCGTGCGATACGGAGCCGTTCCTCGTCGGTGCGGCGCCGCGCGGTCTCCTCTCGGGTGCGCTCGGCCTCGTCCGCCCGACGCTCGGCCTGCCGCAGTGCCTCCCCCGCGGCGCCCGCCGCGATCAGCCAGGCGATCTCGAGGGCGCCTCGGGCCTGTGCGAACGCTTCCCCTGTGTCGTGCAGGCCCGAGGCCAAGGCCGCGAGCGGGAGCACGGCCAGCATGACCACGCTCGCCACCACGGTAGTGGTGCGGTGCCCCGCCCGTACGGCCGCGTACACCGCGAACAGGTACGCGACAGCAGGCACATCGAAACCGGCCGCCTGGTACCCCACCGCGCACAGCCCGGTGACGGCCAGAACGGCAACCGGAGCCCGGCGGCGTGCCGCCAGTGCCAGCCCGCCGGCCGTCAGGGGCACATAACCGAGCACGTTGAGATCGGTGGCGGAGCGCTGCCCGGACAGCCCCGTTACCAGCAGCGCCGCTGCCACGCCGACAGCGATGACGCAGTCTCCGACACGGGCCCGCGCACGGGACTGGCCTGCACTCATGCCCGCACCTTAGCTGGCTGCCGCCGCGGGCGAGTCCCCCTCGTGGACGAGCATCCGACTACCGCACACGCAGTACCTTCGCGCCCCCTGCGGCGTCCGTAGCAGCCGGATGCGGCATCGACGGCAGTGCGAAGTGTCTGCGTTCACCGGACGACCAGGGGCGGCCCTGGCGTACATGCTCAGGCGACACCCGTCCACAGGAAGAGAAGGAGCACCCCGATGTCTGTTCGTCGCCTGCTTGCCACCGTCGCGGCCGTCCTGCTCGCAGGCGTCGCCCTTGCCGTACCGGCGGCCGCGCACGCATCGGTCCAGCCGCTCGCCGCTGACGTCTACGACTTCGGCCCCGGCCGACTCGGGGCCACCGCAGGCGCGCTGCTGGGGCTGGCCGGCATGGGTATCGCCTGGCTGGCGCTGGCCCGGCCCACAGCTCGTCTCGGCACTGCCAACGGACCACTCGGGGCGAGGCTGGCCATGGTGGCGGGGCTGACCGGCATGGTCCTCGGCGGGCTGGTCGCGACCACCGCCGATGGTGGCCTCGGCACCGGCAACGGGCTGGGTGGGGCCTACGTGGCCATGCTGGTGGGTCTGATCGGCGCGACCCTCGGTGGGCTGGCTCTTGCCCGCTCCCGCCGCACTGACTGACCCCAACTGATACGAGCGCACGTTCGAGACTGCCTGAAAGCTGAGCGACGGCGCTGAGTACCGCGTTGCGCCGTCGAAACTCGGGCTCGCGCACAACTTCCGTGAACTCGTACCGATCTCGACTGTGGCCTGCCTCGCAACGAGCCGCTGACCCGCCAGTCCTTCAAAAGACCGACCTCCGGCATCGAGGATCGGGTCGGCTTCACGGAAGTTGTGCCAGACCCCGCAAGAAGTGGTCGAAGCCAGCGCCCCTGATATCGGCAACTGCGTCGGCGGGCGCGGCAGAGGCCGCTCTCACGGCGCCGGTGCGCCCTGCCGGGAGACGGACACGGGGGCAGGACGACGACCAGTGCGCTCGTGCAGCAGTTGATCCCGGACTCACGAGTGTTCGACGCCGAGAATGTCGGCGAGACACTCATGGACATGCAGAGGCCGTCAAGAGGTGAGAGTACGACCTTCCGGCGCCGAAGCGCAGATGACAACAAGCCGCCCATGCGCGGCAACTTCCCTGCGCAGACGGACGGCGCCCATCTCCCAGCCGGACGCCTTGAACTCCTCCCACAGCGGCGAGATCCCCGAAGGCAGCCCCGGATCCCGCGGCAGCAGCTGGATCAGCGCCCCATGGTCCTCCGGCCGGAGACCGGGCTCGTGAGCCAGCGCGGGTTTGGGCCCGGGGCCCTCGGCGTCTACAGCGCGCGCAGCAGGAACTGGGTGGTGGTGTAACTGTTGCCGCCGGAACATGCGTAGTTCTGCTGGGTGGCCGTGTACGTGAACCCGGACGGCACGTAGCAGGCCCACATGCCGGTCACGGGCTTGTAGAGCAGGAACTGGCTGGTCTTGTAGCTCCCGCCAGAGGAGCACGCCTGGTTGCTCGTGACCCCGGTGTAGGTGTAGCCGGGCATGTTCTTGCAGGCCCAGAGGCCGTCGGCGGGCGGCTCGACGTAGAACTCGGTGGTCCGGAAGCTGCTGCTTCCCGAGCAGGTGTAGGAGCTGGTGGTTGAGGTGTACGTGTAGCCGGACGGGACGGAGCAGGCCCAGAAGCCTGAGGCGGCTCCGGCGGCTCCGGTGGCCTCGGCGGTGGTCCCGGCATTGGGGGTCTGGGCGATGGTCCCGGCGGCGGCCGGGGCGGTCGCCGTGGTGAGGGCCGTGGCGAGGGCGAGGGCGGCCGTCGCCGTGGCGGCGAGCAGCGTGCGGGGCACACGGAAGGTCGTACGTGGCATGGCGGGCACTCCTGGTCGGTTCGTCCATCGGGCAGAGTCAGCGGGTGGGGGCCGGGGTCCGGCTGCCGCAGGGCGCGCGCCGGAAGACTGTCAGGGGCACGGGCCCCCGGCAAGGCCGGTGCTGCGCGGTCCGCTGTCTTCCGGCCGCCACCGGCACCCCGGCCGACCTGCGGGCTGACCGGGGCGGAATGCCCTGCCAGGGCGTTCGGTACGGGTGGAACGGCGGGGTCCGCACCCTGCGGCCGTACGAGTCAGCCGGCCGGGGCGTTGAAGTGAACCTCAGGGTTGGCCGCGTACGTGCCTTTCGTCGCCGCCTGAACACGACCCCGGTCCAGGGCGCTCCAAGTGCCGTGATGCACGCCACAGTTGAGGTTGACCCAAGGTCAGGGTGCAGGCTCGCCGTAACGGCCCGGCACCGAGCGGGGCACACACGACGCGGAGGCGCACCATGCCCAGCAATCCCACCCCCCGGGGCCCGGAACGGCCGGAACTGCAGAAGGCGATCGAGGAGATCGCGGCGTCCGGGATCCTCGGGGTGCAACTGCGGGTCGACGACGAGCGCGGTGCTTGGGTAGGCAGCGCCGGATACCGTGAACTGGGCGACACCCAGCGCCCATTGACGGACGCGCACTTCCGGATCGGCAGCACCACCAAGAACTTCGTCGCGACGACAGTGCTGATGCTGGTGGCCGAGGGCCGGACCGGCCTGGACACCCCGGTCGCCGACCAACTGCCGCAGCTCGGCCTCGACCGCCGCATCACCGTCCGGATGCTGCTCCAGCACACCAGCGGGATCTTCAACCACACCGGGGAGTACTACGAGGACGGGACGGTCGCCGCCGGCATTCCCTGGCAGGGCAAGGAGTGGGTGGACCTGCGCTTCCACACCTACGAACCGGCAGAACTGGTCCGGTTCTCGCTCGCCAGGCCGGCCCGGTTCGAGCCGGGGGCGGGCTGGAGCTACGCCAACACCAACTACGTGATCGCCCGGCTGCTGGTCGAGGAACTCACCGGTCGCCCGTTCGCCGAGGAACTGCGGCAACGGATCCTCGAACCGCTGCACCTGACCGGCACGCTGGCGCCGGGCGCGTCCCCCGAAATCCCGGACCCCCACAACCACAGCTACTACCGCTACGACGACGCAGGGGTGGAGCACACGATCGACGTCACCCGGCAGAACCCGTCCTGGGTCGGCGCCGGCGGCGACATGATCTCCACCACCGCGGACCTGCACACGTACTTCTGTGCACTCATGGGCGGCAAGCTCCTGCCGGAGGGACTGCTGGCCGAGATGCGCACCCCGGAGCAGACCATTGGCTACGGCCTGGGGATCTTCGCTCAGAACCTGGGCGAGGGCCGCACCGTCTACCACCACAACGGCGGCCAGGGCGGCTCGGCGGCCCTGATGTACGCCTCGGCCGACGGCACCACGACACTGACCGCCGGGCTCAACTACGTCGACGACCCCGGCCTGTCGCTCGCCGCGCCCTTCCAGAAGGCCCAACAGCGACTCGTCGAGGAGGTGTTCGGCACACTGGGCGCATGAGCAACGGAGTCACGATCGGGCAGGCCGCGGCCTTCGTCGGCGTCACCGTGAAGACGGTGCGGCACTACCACAAGCTGGGGCTCGTCGCAGAGCCGGAGCGGGACAGCTCCGGCTACCGACGCTACGGCTCTGCCGACCTGCTGCGCCTGGTGCAGGTGCGCACCCTCGCCACCGCCGGAGTGCCGCTGGCCGACACCGCGTCCCTGCTGGCTGCGGACGGCGCGCAGTTCACCGCCGCGCTCGCTGAGGTGGAACGCCAACTTGTCCATCACATAGCAGAGTTGACAACTCGTCGCGAGACTCTGCGTCGGCTCGCCGACGGCGACCGGGCACTGCTGCCCGACCGGGCCTGCGCCCTCCTGGACCGCATGCGCGCTCTCGGCTTCGCCGCCGAGTACGTCGCCACGCAGCGCGAGGCGCTGGTCCTCGCCAAGGCGCTGATCCCAGCTGGCTTCGACGGTTTCCTGGCCGTCCTGGAGAGCCGCCTGGCCGACCCCGCCTACGTCGAGCTGACCCAGCGCGGCTGGGAGGCCGAGAGCTGGGACCCCGACGACCCGCGCATCGAAGAACTCGCGGCAGCCCTGGCCGACCACTACCTCGCCCACCCCGAACTGCTCGATGCCAGCGGCCCCATGCGGGCCTGGGCCACCGCCGCCGCCCGCTACCGGCTGATCAACAACCACGGCGAGGAACAGGCCCCCATCTCGGCCCGCCTGACCGCACTGACCGAACAGAAGCTCCGCGCGGCCGGCTTCCGCGTGCCCCGAGTACAGTGACCCGCCAGCACATTCACCCCGCTGCCTTGCCGGTCAGCGCGGGCAGGGGCGGCCGCGCTCGGAATCCCAACGCTACGCTCGCAGCCATGAGCGACAGCGCGATCGTCATCGCGGAGCTGACCTCCTTCGCCGAGTAAGCTCCCGCGCGGGCGGCGACCGCCACCAACTGGCTTCTCGACTGGCGGATCATTCAACCCAATGACCGACCTGATCCGCTCTGGCGGCCAAGTCGGTACATCCCCGGTCCCGCTGCCACAGCAGCTGTCCGCGACCCCCACGACAGCAACGGTCCCGTCGGCGACGGCATCGACATCCTCGACCAACGCCAAGTCCACGACCCTGGCGTCCAATACACCCCGCCGACCTGCCCGAACTGCAACACGCAGCTCGACGAAGACGCGCACATCACGCTCGTCCAGCCCTGGCTTGACCAGACGGAACCGCTAACGACTTGCGAGGACTGAGCTACTTCCGCCCTGCTGGGCGACTGGACCGGCCAGTGGGCCATCCACCTCGCCGGCGTCGCGGTGCACTTCAACAACTGGCCGCCGCTCGGCGACGCCTTCCTCCTCGGGCTCGCCGATCGCCTGGGCCTGCGATGCCGTCTGTTCCAACAGCGAATCTGAGGCGACAGGCCGGCGCCCGGCCCGCCAAGCCCCGCACCAAGTGCCCTTCAACGCCGGCACGCCGTCCGGTCCGGCGACCGTGCACGAGTAACCGACGGAGGGGGCAGAGTTGCCGAACGGCCCTCGCTCCCAGCGAGCGGCGGGCAGCTCCGCGCTCCGGCGCCTGGACAGCATCGTCACAGCCCCGGCCACCTCGCCGTACGGAAGCTGCTGTTCGAGGAGCGTGCGCCGGGATTCGCTGATCTCCAGCTGGTCCGGGTCGGCCCGAGGCAGGTTCACCACGGCGCGCAGGCGCAGGGCCGGCGCCTGGCCGAACGTCCCGATTTCAGCCGACCGGCCCTGGTCGAGGCCGAAACGGGGAAGCGGCTGACACCGCCACCCGCCGCACCCCGAGCACCTCAGGCGGCCCGCGCCCCACGATCCGACTGATTTCCGCAAGTCACCTCCTGGCTAAGGAGACGCTCTCACCTCTTGCGCAAGGTGACACAAAATCTTTCAAGTCACGAGCAATCTGGTCGTACGAGCTTGCCCAACACGCTCGTCATCGCGCACCCTTCGACGAGAAACCCGTGTTCACCGCGAGGACACAGCGGTAGAATCCAGCCGAAAATTGCTGCAACGTTTTGCATACGAGGGGATACAGTCATGCCGGGATTCGCCCCGCCCGTCGCCGACGAACGCACGGCGTTGACCGCCTATCTCGCCCACCAACGGCGCGCGCTCCGCGCCACCGCCCATGGTCTGACCGATGAGCAGGCCCGCATGGCGGCTCCCGTCGGCGAGCTGAGCATCGGTGGGCTGATCAAGCACGCCGGACGGTGTGAGAACTTCTGGACCGACCTCATCCTTCAGCAGCAACGTGGGTCCCAGCGAAAGGCGGACGAGACGGACGCCGACGAATTCCGGCTCGCCCCGGACGAGAGCCTGGCCGAGGTCCTGACCGCGTATGCCGAGGCAGCAGAGCGAACCGACGCGGTGATCGCCGGTATCCCGGACCTCGGGCAGGCCGTTCCGGTGCCGCGCGGTCTTCCGTGGTTTCCCGAGGAGGTCGGGAGCTGGTCGGTCCGCTGGGTCCTGCTCCACCTGATCGAGGAGACCGCACGGCACGGAGGCCACGCCGACCTCATCCGCGAGAGCATCGACGGCGCAACCCTCTACCCGCTGCTCGCCGCAGCCGAGGCATGGCCCGACCCATGGTTCCAGCCATGGGAACCCGCGGCCCCAAACGTCGGCCCGTAGAAACCACCGGTCGACGGATCAAGCCCCGCGTCGCCCGTGACGCGCCCCGGCCAGCGCACATCGGCGTTTGCCTGGGCAGGCGGCTCCAGAACCGAGGTGTTCGTGCTGGTAACGAATGCCGATCGCCTCCGCGGGGGGCGGCGTTTCCGAGCGGTCACGTCGCCCACGGAAGCGGGCGGCCAGTTCGACGCGGGAGCGCACGCCAAGTCGAGTGAGGACGTTCCCGAGGTGGTACCCGAAGGTTCTGATGCTGACCATCAGCACCTCGGCGAGCTCCTGCTTGGTCCCGACCCGGGCGACCGGCTCGCAGGTCCGCGTCCGCTGCGGCGTCAGCGCTCTTACGCCGCCGCAGGGCGACCACCAGCACCTACCTGGCCCAGCTGCTGGGTGTTACCCGCACGGACGGACATCAGCGAGAAGGACGCCTTCACCGGAACGACCTACCCCCAGTCGTTCGTCGGGGTGAAGTCGGTGCCGGTGCGGGCGTCTCGGGCCCGAGGGGGCCGGACGTCGCCGGTGGGGAAGTTCAGTGCCACACGAACGGATCGGCTGGGCCGTTGGCGGGGTGTGACGGTCGAGATGGTCTTCGACCCGGACGAGGACTTCCACGCGCGGCTGCGGCGCTGCGCGCCGCCCCGGCAGCCCTGAGCCGTCGCGACGGGGGTGCGGGTGGGTAGGGCGGCGGTTGAACCTGTCCTGTCATACATCTTTACGACCCCGACCACCCCTCGCTACTCTCCTGACAGTTCTTGCAGAAGTTTTCGCAAGGATGGCGGCGAACTTGCCGTGGCATCAAGCGTCCCGCGTCCGCGTACGAACGTCGAAGTTCATCGAGCCCCACCCCAGGCATCCGTGGACTTCAGAGCCGTTCCGTCGGAGAGCAGCTCCCCCTGGCGCACACCTGGAGGCGAGACTCTCGCTGGGCCGCCAGCCACGGAAGATCGCCGTGGGCACAGTTTCCCACCCGACAGGGGGCCTGGACGGGGCCTTCGACGACTGCAAGTTATTGCATTTCTTGCGTAAGGTCGAAGGGGCGATCCCGTGCGCCCCTGGCCGCCCCCGCAGGCGGCCCTGTGCGAGGAGATCCCTTCGTTGCAACCGAATATCCGACGGGGACGGCGCCGCTGGGCCGCCGTCCTCGCCCCTGCCCTCGCCCTGGTGGCGGGGTTGCTGTCGACAGGGGTGCACTCCGCCGGAGCGGCGGACACCACGACAGCTGCGGCACCCAACACCGCGACGATCTTCTACTACACCAAGACCAAGAACTGGAGCGCCTACGACCTGCACTGGGCGCCTGACGGGGGCAGTTGGACCACCTCGCCGGGCGTGGCCATGGAGGCGGCCTGCACGGACTGGGTGAAGAAGACCGTCGACCTCGGCAGCGCCACCGGCCTGCAGGCGACCTTCAACAACGGGTCCGGCACCTGGGACAACAACGGCGGCAAGAACTACGCCCTGGGTACCGGCGCCATCACCGTCAAGGACGGCGCCATCGCGCACAGCGACCCGTGCGGCGGCACCACGCCGACCCCGACGACGGTGTTCTACTACACCAAGTCGAAGAGCTGGAGCAGCTACTACCTGCACTGGGCGCCCAACGGGGGCAGTTGGACCACCTCGCCGGGCGTGGCCATGGAAGCGGCCTGCACGGACTGGGTGAAGAAGACCGTCGACCCCGGCACCGCCGCCGGCCTGCAGGCGACCTTCAACAACGGGTCCGGCACCTGGGACAGCAACGGCGGCAAGAACTACGCCCTGGCGACCGGGCCGGTGACCGTCAAGGACGGTGTGGTGGGCACCGGGGACCCGTGCGCCGGCGCCTCGCCGTCGCCGTCTCCCTCCCAGAGCGGCGGCACCAACTCCGCCACGGTCTACTACTCCACCGCCTCGGTGGGGTGGACGACGGTCGATTTGCACTACGCGCCCACCGGCGGCAGCTGGACCGCGGCGCCCGGTGTGGGCATGGAGGCGGCCTGCACCGGCTGGGTGCGGAAGACCGTCGACCTGGGCAGCGCGGCCGGCCTGGCCGCGACGTTCAACAACGGCAACGGCGTCTGGGACAACAACAACGGGGTCAACTACGCCTTGTCCACCGGTCTGAGCACCGTCAAGGACAAGGTGGTGACCAAGAACGCCGACGACCCCTGCGCCGACGTCGTGCCGGACACCACCGCGCCCAGCATGCCCACCCAGGTGAAGGCGTCGGCCACCAACACCTCGATCGTGGTGACCTGGGAGCCGTCCACCGACAACAAGGAGGTGACCGGGTACGAGGTCACCCGCACCGGCGGCACCAAGGGCACCATCGTGGTCAACACGGGTTCCACGGTGTACTCCGACTCCGGTCTGGAGCCGCAGACCACCTACTCGTACACGGTCAAGGCGCTGGACGCCGCGGGGAACATCTCCGACGCGTCGGACGCCGCCACCGCGAAGACCGGCGACGCGCCGCCGACCCCCCCGCCGGGCAAGCCGATCGGCACCGACCCGCGCAAGGACCCGATCTATTTCGTGCTGACCGCTCGCTTCAACGACGGTGACAGCAGCAACAACCGCGGCGGCAGCCAGGACGTCAAGTCGGGCAACGCCGCCAACAACGACCCGATGTTCCGCGGTGACTTCAAGGGCCTGGTCCAGAAGCTCGACTACATCAAGGCCCTCGGCTTCTCGGCGATCTGGATCACCCCGGTGGTCCTCAACCGGTCCGACTACGACTACCACGGCTACCACGGCTACGACTTCTACAAGGTCGACGCGCGGCTGGAGTCGGCGGGCGCCTCGTACCAGGACCTGATCAACGCCGCCCACGCCAAGGGCATCAAGATCTACCAGGACGTGGTCTACAACCACAGCTCCCGCTGGGGCGCCAAGGGCCTGTTCACCCCGACCGTCTACGGCGTGCGGGACTCCCAGTGGTCCTGGTACTACGACGAGAAGCAGGCCGGCTTCGAGTACGACGGCCTGACCGTCGAGCCCAAGAGCGGCAAGTCGTACTACAACGGCGACCTGTGGTCCACCGCGGAGCCGACCGGTAACACCTGCGTCAACTGGGGTGTACCCACGGGCGGCAAGAGCGCCGAAGGCTACACCGTCTACAACTGCCAGTGGCCCAGCCCCACCTCGAAGATGTTCCCGTCGAAGTACTACCACCAGTGCTGGATCGGCAACTGGGAAGGCGAGGACTCGCGCTCCTGCTGGATCCACGAGGACCTCGCCGACTTCAACACCGAGAACGCCGAGGTGCAGAACTACTTGATCGGCGCCTACAACAAGTACATCGACATGGGCGTCGACGGCTTCCGCATCGACACCGCGGTCCACGTCCCGCGGGTCACCTGGAACCGTCGCTTCCTGCCGGCCATCCAGCAGCGGGTGCTCCAGGACTGGGGCCCGGACAAGGCGCAGAACTTCTTCGTCTTCGCCGAGGTCGCGGCCTTCGTCAACGACAAGTGGAACCGCGGCTCGGTCAACCACTCCGCGCAGTTCTACACCTGGAAGGAGCGCAAGGACTACACCTCGGACGACGTACAGGCGGCGCTCGACCAGTACAACTACGAGGAGCAGCTGGGCACCGGTCAGCAACCCACCAGCAACAACGCCTTCCTGAGCGGCAACAGCTACCACACGCCGGACCACAGCAAGGCCTCCGGCATGAACATCATCGACATGCGCATGCACATGAACTTCGGGGACGCGCACAACGCCTTCTACAACGGCAAGGACTCCGACGACTCCACCAACGACGCAACCTACAACGTCGTCTACGTCGACAGCCACGACTACGGGCCGAACAAGTCCGCCACCCGCTACGCGGGAGGCACGGACGCCTGGGCCGAGAACATGTCGCTGATGTGGACCTTCCGCGGCATCCCGACCCTGTACTACGGCTCGGAGATCGAGTTCCAGGCCGGCAAGCAGCTCGACTGCGGCCCGACCTGCCCGCTGGCCACCACCGGCCGCGCCTACTACGGCGACCAGATCGCCGGCACCGTCACCACCTCGGACTTCTCCAAGGTGGACAGCGCCAGCGGGGCGGTCGCCGCCACCCTGCAGAAGCCCCTGGTGAAGCACCTGCAGCGGCTCAACCAGATCCGCCGGGCGATCCCCGCCCTGCAGATGGGCCAGTACTCCACCGAGGGCGTCAGCGGCGGCATGGCCTACAAGCGCCGCTACACCGACGCCGCCAGCGGGGTGGACAGCTTCGCCCTGGTCGCGGTGGGCGACAACGCCACCTTCGCCGGGATCCCCAACGGCACCTACAAGGATGCCGTCACCGGTGACACCAAGGTGGTCGGCAACGGCACCCTGTCCGTCGCCGCCTCCGGCAAGGGCAACCTGCGGGTCTACGTGCTGGACCTCGGCGGCAAGAACGCCGCCCCGGGCAAGATCGGCACCGACGGCCCCTACCTCAAGTGACCACCGGCAGCCGGTGACCACCTGACCCCGGGTACCGGCCCCGGCCGCGCAGCCCACCCGCTGCCCGGCCGGGGCCGGCTCCGTTCGGTGGGCGTGCCCGTGCCCGGCGCCGACCTGCGCGGACGTCCTGCGCCGTCGAAAATGCCGGTCGCGAGGACGTACGGTGCCCGAACGTAGTGGTCGCGGCCGGCGCGGCCGAGTCCCGGGAGCTGCCGGTCCTGGGCCGGAAGCTGGCCGGGGTGCACCAGGCGATGGAGTACCAGCCGGGATAGCGGCGGATCTGGTAGTCGTCCATTCCGCATGCCTGCTTCGCGGTCTGGAAGTACTCCTCCACCGCCCAGAGGCTGCCTGCCACACGGATCAGCTCGTCCAGCGTCGTTTCGGCCGGGCAGTAGGCGATGTAGTAGGAGATCTCCTCGGGGCGGGCGACGCCGCGGCGGGCGAGGACCCAGTGCCGGCGGTCGGGTCGGTGCCAGGGGCGCACACGCGGCTCCGACCTGCTGAACCGGTGCACGAACCGCTCATGCACAGCCGCCAGCTCACCGGCCCACATCCTGACATCCGCAAGGTCCCCCCCATAACCACCACATCAACGATCGGACTGGTTGCCCGTCACGGCAAGCACCGTTGCAGTACTTGTCGAGTCGTGATCAAACTGCTTGCTGCGTGAGCCGGTGGCGGCCGCCTGCGGCAACTCGCGTGAGATCATCCGTCCATGAGCAGCGACCTGGATGTAAGTGCTCTGGCGATCAATGTCACGATTCCGCAGGCGCTCCGCTGGACGGACACTCGACGCGGTGAGGCGTTCACGCTGACCACACTCAACGTCCGGCTTCTTCCGGACGGTCACCTCGCCGTGAAGGCCTATGGCAGACCAGTCGGTGGCGGTAGGGGCGCATACGTCTCGTTCCCTGTCCCCGATAAGCCCGAACTGGCGGCCCTGGTCTCCGACGCTGCCAGCCGTGCCGGGGCGTTGTGGGCCGCCCATCGTGGTCTCGGCTGATCTCAGGGCGCATATCGGGGCGTGATCGATCTGCGGGGTTCGCCCTCGCGGCGGAGGCTGCACCGGTAGATCTTCTCGCGTGACGCGGGCGCAACTGACTGTGCGGGAATCGGCCTCTTCCACTTCTACCTGCCTGTTTTTTCGGGTGCCGCGGCCGGTGCGGGCCGCCGCGTCGGTGGCGCTCCCGGCCAGGGTGTGCGTCAGGAGCCGGACGGCCGGAGAGGCGGCCCGTGAGTCGCTGGGCAAGCCGTTCGGCATTGAGCGCCGCACGGCGACGTCGACGGTACCGCGGTCGGTGAGTTCGACACCGCGCGCGGCAAGGGCGGCGGTGATCCGTTCGGCCGGGCCCCACATCCCCGCATGCCCTCCCCGACGTCGGCCGCCCCCGGCGTCAGCAGCGCCGGCTCGCACCAGAGTGCCGCCGACCTCACCGATCCGCGCCATCAGCGCGTGCGGAACCGGATCAGCATCCTGCTCAATCACGGTCAGCATCGTCCACATACCCGGCCTCGCGGTCAACCGTGCGTCGGCCGCCTACAAGGGCACCGGCAGGACGGATGCCAAGGACGCCACCGTCATCGCTGACCAGGCACGGATGCGCCGGGACCTGACCGCGCCGGGGCCGGACGACGAGCACGCCATCGATCTGCGCGTGCTCACCGGCCGTCGAGCCGACATCGACGCCGACCGTTCCTCACCGCCACCGCTGGCGACGTGAGCCGGTACGGCTCTGCCGACCGCCTTGCCGGCCTTGCCGGTGTCGTCCCGGTGCCCAGGGACTCGGGCAGGGTCGGCGGCAACCCGCACCGTCCCCGCCGCTATCACCGCGGCCTCCAGCGCGTCTTCCACACCTCCGCGCTGATCAGCATCCGCAACTGCGATGCGTCCCGCCGCTTCTACGAACACAAGCGCGCCGAAGGCGAGCGACACGTCCAGGCGGTCCTCGCCCCGGCCCGTCGACGAGTGAACGTCTTACGGGCTCTGGTCCGTGACGGACGGCGCTACCGAGGCGAACTCCCCGTCACGACGGCGGCTTGACAACGTCGTTAGGAGGTGCGGTCGGCGAAGCCTCGGGGCAGGTCCTCGGGGCCCACCGCGACGACGCTCTCATCGTTCTCGCCGACGTACTCGAACAGGGTGATGCGGGCGAACTCCGGGACGACGTAGATCGGGTAGGTGGGGCCGGCGTCCCGGTAGGCGCGCATCTCCTCCAGGTGGTCGTTCTGGTAGAGCACCGTCTTGCTGCCGTCCTGCTCGATCCACTGCGGGAAGAAGATGGTGCCGTGCAGGACCCGCAGGTGAGGCAGCACGTTGACGACGACCGAGGTGCCGGTCGGTTCGTTCCAGGACACCTTGTAGACGTCGTCGGCGAGCCGCACCAAGTCGACCTCCTGGTCCTTCACCCAGCGGCCGCCGACCATCCCGGAGTGGATGCGGTAGTCGATGGTCGTGGCGTTCTTCACGTACATCTCGTACTGCCAGCCGTTGGCGTACGTGTAGATGAACCGGTGCCCGACGATGCCGGACAGATCCTGCGGCGGGACGGGGTTCTCGACGGTCGTCGGGGTGTCGTGCACGGTGGTCATGGTGGTGCTCCTTGCTGTGCTGTGAGCGGTCACCCGCCGGCGTGGGGTTCGGCCGGTCCGGTGCCCTCGCTCCACACATCACTTTGCCACAAAATATGTTTGCTGCAAAACTTTATCTGCGCAGTCCACAATGGGGCATGCGCAACACAGACAGAGCGGCGGATGGGATGGGTGACCGCAGTGCACCCGGGACACCGGAGGCGGCGCGCGTCGCGGCGGGCCTGGGCGGACTTCTGGGACCGCTGCGGCGTGCCGTCCTGCGTGCCACCCGCAACGCCGAGGGGCTGCCCGACCTGCCGGAGGCACAGATCGAACTGCTGCGGGCCCTGTCCTCCTCGCCCGAGGGTCTCAGCCCCGGCGCGGCGGCCGCACGCGTGCGGGTGGCACCGTCCACCGTGAGCAACCTGGTCCGGGCGATGTCCGCCGAACGGCTGGTGGAACGGGTCCGGCCCGAGCACGACCAACGGACTGTGGTGCTCACCGCGTCGGAGGAAGCCCTGCACCTGCTGGAGCGCTACGACCGGGCCAGCACCGCGGCCCTCACCCGCGTCGTGGAGGAGCTGTCCGACGCCGACCGGGCGGCGCTGCACCAGGCGCTACCGGCTCTGGACCGGCTGGTCACCGCGCTGGAGACCGGCGACGGGACCCGGCCGGACTCGGTCAGTCCTTGATCAGGGTGCGACACCCCGTCGAGTGCGACCGTGAACAGGCGCGGAGGGCTGCGTGGTGACAGGGCCCGGCTTGGCGTACGGCCGGCTGCGCGCCGGCCGTACGCGTCCGTGTCGCGGACGCCCGCCCGGGCCGCGCGGTGAGCCGGACCGGCGCATGCCCCCGCGCCTCGGTGAACATCCGGCCGGCCCGCCTCGTCATAGCGGCCCAGCAGCAGCGTCGACGGTGCCTCCGCCCGCCCCGTCACCGAGGCGACGACCGCTTCCGCGTTGGCGCGGGCAAGCGCCCTGATCCAGCCCCGGCGGCCCGGGCGATGGCCAGCCCGGTCCCGCTGGTCCCTCCGGTGATCAGGCCACCCTTTCCTGCAGTGCGCCTGGCATGTCGCACCTCTTCAATTCCGGGATGATTCGTCCATAACGTGGGCGGTAATGGACGACCGAGTCAAGATGAGCGCGACCATGCCGAGACCACGCGCATTCGACGAGCCCCAAGTCCTGGCGCGGGCCCGGGAACAGTTCTGGGCGACCGGCTGTGCAGGAACCCGGATGGACGACATCGCCCATCCGACCGGCCTGGCCAAGGGCAGCCTGTACGGCGCATTCGGCGAAAAGGGCAAGCCGTTCCACCGTGTATTCGGCGACTGGTGCACCGCAGTTCTCGAGGCGGCCGTAGGGCAGCTGGCAGGCGGCCCGGACGCAGAGGCCTTGGCCCGGCTGTCGGAATACGTTCACCTCATGGCGGAGAACACCGCCTCCGACACGAGCGCCGCGGGTGCCTGTTGGCCAAGGGCGCGGCGGAACTGGCACGGCACGATCCGACGGTCGCCGCACGGCCGGCCGAGACCATGACGGCACTGCCGACCCTGCTGCGGGCGGAGATCAGCGCCGCCCAGCGCCACGGCGACATTGATAGCGCTGCGGATCCGGAGCGGTTGGCGGCACTGCTGCTGACGGTGGTTCGCGGTATCGAGGCGGTGGACAAGGCCGGCCTGGACCCGGAGACACTGCGGAACATCGCAGACACCGCACTGGCGGTCCTGCCCATGCCCGAGGGACAGCAACAGGCGGGGTGGCGGCGGGCGTCGGTCAGGGTGGTCACCAGGCGGTAGGAGCCGGTGGACGAAATGCCGTCCGTGCAGCGCGGCGCCGACCCGTCAGCGCAGCCCGACGCGGGCCAGGTACTCCGTGAGGCCGTCCGCCGTCTCGGCCGCCCACCCGACGTAGCCGTCCGGGCGGACCAGGAACGCTCCCGTCCCGTACGCGCCGTGGGCCGGCCCGCGCACGACGCGTACCGCTCCGAGGTCCTCGGCCGGGGCGCCCGTGCCCAGCGCCAGCAGCGTCCAGTGCGGCCCTCGGAACGCGTCGAAGAGCCGTACGCCGTCCACCCTCCCGTCGGGCGCGCGGTCACCGGCGCGCAGCGTACCGGTCGGGGTGGCACGCGTCTCCGCAGTCAGGGACGACTCCGGGTAGCCCAGCGCCAACTGCTGGGTCTCCTTCCCGCGCCGTACCTCCCCGCGGTGGACGCCGGTCGAGACGCCGAGCATCCTGGCGGCGATCGGGCGCCGCTCCTCCTCGTAGGTGTCCAGCAGCGCGGCCGGGGCACCGCCGTTGAGGACCGCGCCCAGCTTCCAGCCCAGGTTGTAGGCGTCCTGGACGCTGGTGTTCAGCCCCTGCCCGCCGGCCGGCGAGTGCACGTGTGCCGCGTCCCCGGCGAGGAACACCCGGCCCATGCGGAACCGGTCGGCCAGCGCCGCGCGAGGCCGGAAGTCGGAGGCCCAGCGCACCTCGGTCACGTCCTCGGCGGCGAGGTGCGTGCGGTCAGCGACGACCTTCCGTATGCCGTCCGGGGTGAGGTCCACCTCCGTTCCCTCGGGGAACTCGGCGGTCAGCTGGAAGTCCTCGGTGCCGGCCAGGGGGCAGAGCGCGAGGCGGCCGTCGGCCCCCGGGAAGAAGTGCCAGTTGTCGCGGTCCAGGCCGTCGATCCGGACGTCCGCCACCAGCATCGGGCTCGGATCGACCAACTCGCCGGTCATGCCGACGCCGAGTGCGCGCCGCACGGCCGACCGGCCACCGTCGGCGGCGACCGCGTACCGGGCGCGGAGGGGCTCGCCGGAGGCGAGGTGCGCGGTGACGCCGTCCTCGTCCTGGGCGACGCCGACGACCTCACGGCCGAAGGCGACCTCGCCGCCCAGCTCCTCCAGCCGGGCCCGCAGGATCTCCTGGGTGCGCCACTGCGGCACCATCCACGGCTCGGTGTAGGGCGTGTCCTCGCTCACCGGGAGCGGCTCGAACATCCGGCGCTCGCCGGCCCGCCGCCCGTCCTTCCAGATCATCCCGACGGGGTAGGTCCCGCCGGCCGCGCGGATGGCGTCGAGGACGCCCAGGTCGTCGAAGACCTCCATCGTGCGGGGCTGGAAACCCTTGCCGCGCGAGCCGGGGAAGAGTGACTGCGCGCGCTCCACGACCAGCGCGTCCACGCCACGCCGGGCCAGGTCGACGCCGAGGGCCAGGCCGGTGGGGCCGGCGCCGACGATCAGAACGTCCGTATTCATCCCGATTCTCCTTAACGCTGTTAAGTCGCTGTCGCGCCCCAGGATCGCCTTAACGGCGTTAAGCTGTCAAGCTGTCCCTGTGGGAACGGAACGACGCGCCCCCCTCGACCGCCGGCGGGTCGCGGACACGGCGCTGAAACTGCTGAACGAGGTGGGCCTGGACGGCCTCACCCTGCGCGCCATCGCCAGGGAACTGGACGTGAAGGCGCCCGCTCTGTACTGGCATTTCAAGGACAAACGGGCCCTGCTCGACGAGATGGCCACCGAGATGTACCGCCGTATGGTCGCCGGCCTCGCGCTCGCCCCCGACGACACCTGGCGGGAGCGGCTGCTCAAGGCCAACCGGGGCCTGCGCGCGGCGCTGCTCGGCTACCGCGACGGCGCGAAGGTGTTCAGCGGATCGCGATTCACCGGCGTGGAGCACGCCGAGCAGTTGGAGGACAGCCTGCGCCTGTTCACCGCCGCGGGCTTCAGCCTCGCCCAGGCGGTCCGGGCGTTCACGACGGCGTATCTGTTCACCCTCGGCTTCGTCACCGAGGAGCAGGGTGCCCAGCCCCTGCCCGACGAGCGCCACGAGGGCTTCGACCTGGTGGAGGAACGCGCCCGCCGGCTGGCCGACTACCCGTTGACGGCGGCGGCGGGCGTGGAGCTCTTCACGGACTACGACCGGCACTTCGAGGAGGGGCTGGCGCTGGTCATCGAGGGGATCGGAGCGCGCTACGGCCTCGGCTGAAGCCCCCTGCCCGCCTTCGCCCGCCCCGTCGCCCGGTACCGGCGCACCCCACGTGCCCACAGCGCTCTGGTCGAGCCAGGCGGTCAATTCCGGGCTGGCTGCCGCCCGCGTCTTACCGCCCCGCGGCGGGGTGTGTTGGGTGGTCAGCTACGACGGCAGGGGACAACGGTCCGGCCGGGCCCCTGTAACGGGCGTCGTGGGGACGGCCCGGGACAGCGGCCAGCGGGCACTTGAGGCAAGGTCTCACAACCTCCTCGGCATGGCCTACGGCCAGACCGGCAGAATGGACGAGAGCCTTGCCGAGTTCCGCCACGCGTCAGAGCTGTGGGAAGTGCTGGACGACCGGCATCAGCTCGCCAGGGCCTCCAACAACCTGGGCATCCTCGCACGCCTTCGTGGTGATCTGCTTGAGGCGGTGCGCTGCCACGAACGCGCCATCCGCCTGTTCCATGAAGCAGGAGACGACAACGGGCGGGCCAGGGCCCTGACCAATCTGGGGGTCGTCCATCAACGTCTCGGTCATCACGCCGAGGCGATCAGCGCACACGAGCGCGCGGTCGAGATCTTCCGCGCCCAGGACGACCAGTACCGCCTCGGGCAGACCATGGGCGATCTGGCCAAGGCCGCCCGGCTCGCCGGCCGCTACGGGGAGTCGATCGAGTGCTACGAGGAAAGCCTGCGAGTCGTCCGCCTGACCGGCAGCCGTCTGAACGAGGCCGAGCAACTTTGGGGCCTGCCCACACGCTGTACGACCTCGGCGAACGGGACGCCGCCCGCACGCGCTGGCGCGCCGCTCTGGACATCCTGCGCGACTGCGGTGAACTCACGGACGACGAAGCGCAAAGGCTGCTGGCCGATCCCGTTCCGGAACCACCGGCAGCCATACGCCGGAACCAGTGAGCGGTGTGCAGGCTCACCCCGCTGAAGCGGCTGCGCTCCGGGTCGCACAAGAACGCCACGTACACCGCCCTCCGGCGAGTACTCCACTCACGAGCTCGGCATCCAGCCGGAGGCGTACGCCCCCAAGCTCGACGTCGACTTCACCCAGCTCCGCGACCAGGTCCTGGGCGCGGAGGTCTTCGGCACAGCGGCTTGATCAAGTGAAGTCGGGCGAAACTGTGCTTGCGCAGCCGCCCCGTCCGCACGCCGGGCGTCAGCCGCCGCTTCCGCGTCACGCGGCGAAGCCGGCACTCGTCGCGTCCGGGCCGCCGACTCGATCAAGTTCACAACACGTCTGGTCCGGTCGGGCATTGAGGCGTCCATGGGCCCGGGAGCGACTCGTTCGACAAAGCCCTGGCGGGGGACCCGTGGATGCTGGTCAAGACGGTGTGCATCGAGGCCGCAGCTTTGCCACCCGGGCCGGGACGAACCACGCACTCTTCGAGTACGCCGACGGCTTCTTCAACCCCTGCCGCATCCAGAAACGGCTCGGCCACCCCAGCCCCATCGAGTTCGAGGAGAAGCACTACGCCAACCAGGCAACGACCGAAACGGCGCACCTTGGAGCCCCGCAAACCCGCCCTGACCAGCTAGTCAGCACCTCCCGCGCGGCGGGGGAAGTTCACTCTCATCATTCCGCGCTCATCAGTCACAGTCAGTAATTGGCCAGAAGTCGTCTGTTCCAGCCCTGTTTCGGTCGTCCCCCGCTGCCTAAGCTCGGCCGAGTTGTCGCGGCATCACCGAGTGTCTCTTGTCGATCCAGGAGGACCACCGTGAACCAGCTCACCACCCATGAGGGCCAGTCCCGCACCGAAGCCCATCCCTCCGCCGAGGAAGAACTCGACCTCGTCATCGGCGAGCTGGAGCAGGAGATCCCGGCCCGCACCGGAGCCGCGGCCGGCACCTGTATCCGCGTCTACTGCTTCTGACACCAGCCGCGGCCGACGACAGGCCGCGGCACGGTACACCGGGTGCCGTCCCGCCCCAGGCGGGACGGCACCGCGCCGGGAAGGACGCCATGACCCAGGTGCTGTGGCAGGCGAAAGCGGTCGCGCCGACCGTGCGGGGGTACGCCCCGGCGCTCGGTCCCGCCGCGCGCAGGGTGATCGACGCCGTACGGGCGGGCGCCGCCGGCCCCTTGTTCCCTCCGGTGCTGCGCCTCGGCGAGGACGGCCTCCTCGCCCATCACCGCGACCTTGCCGGTGAGTCGGATGCCGCGCTGCTGACAGCTGCGCTGACCGACCCCCGCTTCGCTCCGCTCGGCACGCTCCTGGACGCCCTCGATGCCTGGTGCGGCCGCACCGCCGCCGAGCACACCGCCCTTCTCGCCCCCGGAGTGCTCGACGTCACCGACGGTGCGCTGTTCGGTCCGATGGTGTGCGAGGCGTTCACCGCGTGTGCTGCGGGCGTCGCCTACCGCGCCGAAGAGGAGTGCGCCCGCTGGACGGGCTTCCTGGACCGCTTCCTGCAACGTCTCGCCCGCGACACCGGCACTCCCTGGTTCGACCAGCCCGACCTGCGGCTGCCGGTGACCGGCATCGAGGCCCACGGCGCGGAGACCCACAACGGCCGCCGCCGAGTGCTGCGGGTGCGCCTGGGCGGCGGCGGCACCATCGCCTACAAGCCGCGCCCGGCCGGCGGCGAGGTCCTCTTCCTACCCCCGGACGACTCCGTGTTCGCGCTGCTCAACGCGTTGCCGAGCACGTCCGGTCCGGTACGTCTACCCGTGCTGCGCTGCACGCCCGGCTCCGGTCCCGACGGACGGGAGTACAGCTGGCAGGAGTGGGTCGAACCACCCGCGCAGTGGGGCGTGATCCGCTCGGGGAACGGCCGGCGGTTGCACGGCACCCGCCTCGGCCGTCGCCAGGCGGAACGTTACTGGCACAGGGCGGGCTCGCTCGCCGCCGCAGCTTTCCGTTTCGGTATCGCCGACCTCGGCGAGGACAACCTCCTGGCCGGCTCCCGGCCCCAGGACCGGGAGCCCCTGCCGTACCCCGTGGACCTGGAGATCTTCCTGACACCGCTGCGGCGGCTTCACGACACCGGGCTCATCGCCGACGAAGCCGCCGGAGACCATCACCATCCGGGCTTCGAGGACCGGCCCCGTTGGTGCACGGTCGACGGACCCGTCGCCCACTTCACCGAGACCGCCGACGGCGGACCACGACTCGTACGACGGGACCGGCCCTGCACCCGAGTCGCCACCCGCACGGTCGTCGCCGACACCCACGGGCGCGCCGGACACGGGCCCTACCTGCCGTCCTTCCTGCGCGGCATGTTCGACGCGTGGACGCTGATGTCCCGCCATCACGACCGCATCCGCGCCCACCTCCGGCGGGCCGCACCGGACACGTACGTCCGCGTGCTGCTCAAGCCGACGGCGGCGTACACCGAGGCCCTGGCCGACCGCCTCACCGGCACCGGGACCCGAGCCGAGGGGCCGTCTCCGGCCCGGCCCGGCGGCGCCTCCGCAACCGTGCCCCAGGGCACCTCCGGTGCCACGGCCGGAGCCGTCCACGAAGCCCTCGCCGAGCCCGTCTTCGGCCCGGCCGAGACGGCCCAGCTCGACGTCGGGGACGTCCCCTACTTCTTCCGCCGCGCGCACGGCGGCCCGCTCCTGCGCACGGCAGACCCCGCCCGCTGTCCCGCCCCAGCCGCATACCTCACCGTCCCCGCGGACCCCGACCCCGCCTGGCCGCCGTCCGCCGCCGTGGTCGACGAGCGCGGCCGGGACCTGGCCGGCCTGGGCGTGGCACTGCGCGACGCGGTCGAGTACGCCTGCGCCACCGTGGGACCAGGCACCCTCGAGGGTGACGGCGTCCGGGTGAGCGTCACCGACCGGCACACCGGAGAGGCTGAGTTCACCTGGGCCGAAGCGGGACGGCGGATCACGTACATCTGGGACCGGGAGACGGTCCGCATACGCGTGGAGCCGTTCGGCCGTCCCGAGCCGGCGCCGGACGTGCGGCGACGGCTGCTGCGCATGGACCGGGTCGACGCGGTCATGCGCGCCCGTTGGGTGGCCTCCGGCTTCACCGACGAGGCGACGGAGAAGCGGCTGGTCGCATTGACCACGGCGGGCATGAGATGGCTGGCCGACGTCGTGGCCCGGTACGGCTGGCCCGGTCGCGCCCTCGTCGGGCCGGCCGCCGCGGCCGCCGCGTGCAGACTCGTCCAGCACGCCGAGGGCCCGATCACCTTTCAGCAGGAGTGCCTCGGGCTGATCCGACGGGCGGCCCGGGAAGGGGATCTGCCGCGGCGACAGGTGGCCTACGTCACCGACGCGCTGCGGGTCGTCCAGGGCCGCCCACAGGTGTACGGGACCAAGTTCCTGATCCGCGAGGGAGAGTTGGAGCCGTGTCCCATCGAACAGCCCGACCGGGTCGACGAACTGCGACGCAACCTGGGGATGGAACCGCTCGCACGCTACGCGGGGCGGCTGCGCAGCCGCTACCGCGTCGGGACCCGGTGACCGCTGCCTGGGACGACCTGGCCGCCCGTCACCGGGCGCGAGAGCCCGCCGTCGCTCCCGCGCCCGGCGGGAGGGACGCGGTCGACGCCCTGCGCGCGTACACGGTCATGGTGCGGGCGGCACGGCCCTTCCGGGCCGGCACCCGGTTCCGCGCGCTGCCCGACGTGCGGTTCCTCGTCGAGAGCGGACGGATCCGGACGCCCGGCGATCTGCTGCCCGGCCCGCAGGACGACACGGCCGAGCGGTACGCTTTGCGGCTCGACGCCCGGATGGGAGGGAACGGCCGGCTGCTCGCCGTGGAACAGCCGCTTCTGCTCGACCACGTCCTGTGGGCGCAGATACGCGACCTGGTCGCACCGCTGTGGGAGCGGATCGGCCATCCCGTGCTGCCGGTCGTCGCCGAACTCGCCCTCGGTGAAGGGATCACCGACAGCGACGGACTGCGGCGCGAACCCGCGCACTCCAGCCTCGTATGGGTGCTGCAGGGCAGCGTCACGGTGCTGCCGGAGCACCCCCGGGACGATCATGCCCTCACGGCCGGCGCCGGGGAGCTGCTGCACTGGCCCGCGGGACGCCCCCACGCCCTGCGCTACGGCTCGCGGACCCTCGCGCTGCGGCTGCTGCTCCCGGCCGATGACCGCCTGCTGACGGAAGCGGTGAAGGACGTCGTCGCGGGCCTGCTGCACGAACGACGCGGCCATGACCACGTCCCCTGCCTGCCGTACCCGCCCGCCGATGAGAAGGGCGGCGCCCCCGAGGTACCCGAACTGGGGGAGGTGGCACGAGACTTGCGGCGGGTGACCGGCGAGGAACGGCTCGGCCGCATCCTGCGCGTCCTGTGGGCGCGCCGGGTCAGCGCGGGTGCGCTGGAACCCGCCCCGGCCCCCCGGCCGTCCGTAACCCTCGCACCGGAGGACCGGCTGCGGCCCGCCTCGCCCGTCGTGCGCATGCCGCTCGACGAGGAGCGGGCGTGGATCTGGGCCGTCGACGGCCACGCCTTCTCCCTGCGGGGCACGCTCGGCGAGCGTGTCCTGCGCCTGCTGCGGCAACCGGGCGCGCACACCGTCGCGGAACTGTGCGCCGAGGCCGGCCCCGGCCGCCAGGCGCAGGTCGCCGCGCTGCTGAACAAACTGCACGCCCTGCGCGGCGTGGACGTGGTGGGGAGGACGGACACGGCATGAGCGAGGAACCGATCCTGGCGGTCGAGACGGAGTTCTCCTGGAGCACCCTGATGGAGCGGTACTGGGACCGGCGCCCGGTCCTGTTCCGCTCCGTCGCTCCGGCGCCGTTCAAGGCGCCGGAGGTGTTCCGTGCTGCCGTGCGCGGCTGCGCCACGGGCGGAGCGGGCGCACCCATGCCGCCCAACGTGCAGTTCACCGTCGACACCGTCCAACGCGATGACGCCGACGGGATGTTGCCCGCCGACGGGGACGGCGCTTTCGGCGCCTACGACGCACGTCTCGCCGCCCGCCTGGACGACCGCCGGTACGCGTTGGTGGTCAACGGCTTCCACGCCTTCGACGCCGTGCTGTGGTCCCGGGAGCGCGCGTTCTTCGCTCCACTGTGGCAGACCGTCGGCCTGCCGCTGACCGGCGCCATCACCACGTTGTTCCACGGCACCTACGAGCACAGCCCGGTCGGCGTCCACAAGGACCGCTTCGCCACCTTCCTGTTCGGCCTGCGCGGCCGCAAGCGGATGCGGTTCTGGCCGCGCAGGCCGTGGGAGGAACCCGTCTCGACCAAGACCGACTACGCCCGCCACATCGCGGCGTCCGTGCCTGCCGAGGTGGGCCCCGGCGAACTGCTCTACTGGCCCGCCGACTACTACCACGTCGGCGAGAGCGCCACCGCCGCCCCGGCGACCAGCGTGAACGTCGGCATCCCCCGCGACGAGCACCACACCGGCTACGAACTCGAAGACCTGCTCGCCGACCTCGACCCGGCCCGCCTCGCCGGCCGCGGCGGCCTGGACACCCTGCTGGGTACCACGGACGTCCCCCTGACCGCGCCCGGCCCCACCACCGGAGGCGTCCTCGCTCCCACGCTGCCCGAGGCGCTCACCACCGTCACACGGGCCCTGTACGACTTCGCCGACCCCGTCGCGATGCGCCGCCGCGTCGCCGTGCTCTCCCTGCGCCGCTGGACCGCCGGAGGTTTCGAGCCCGTTCCGCCCGCCGCGGCGCCGCGCGCCCTCAGTGACGCGGACCGGCTGCGCGGCGATCCGCAGGCACCTGTGCTGTGGGCGCCGGGCCCGGACACCGGCACCCTCTGCGCGGCGAACGGCCACGAGACCCGCACCCCGCTGGCCCCTGACGAGGTGCGCCGGCTCACCCGCGCGCCGTCCGGGCCGGACCCGGTCGCCGTCGGCGCCCTGTTGAAGGCCGTCGCCCCGGGCACCCGGCGCGAGGAGGGCCGCGCGCTGCTGGAACGCCTGGAGAGCTTTCGGGCGTACCACCGCGCGCCGTGACGCGGCCGGCGGAGGCCGCTACTCAACCGCTTCCCCCAGACTGCTCAGCCCTCACCCGAACCATGAGAAACGACTTCTTCAGCGCTCCACTCGCACCGGCAGAGTGGAGGCGCGCGGCAACAGCCTGGCCGGGACAAGACGGTGTTCCGGCCCGGTCCCGGTCCCCGACGGTCGCCGGATCACGTCGATCAGCAGCTCGGCCGCCTGCCTGCCGATCTCTTCCGGGGCCAGGTCGAGCGCGGTGAGCGCGGGCCGTGCGCTGCGCGCGAACTCCCCGTCGGCGCCCACCACGATCTGTACGTCGCCCGGGACGTCGAGTCCTAGGTCGCGGCAGACGGCGAGGGTGGCGAAGCCGAACTTCTCCATCACGACGTACAGGGCGTCGGGGCGGTCGGGCCGGGTGAGCAGGCGGTGCGCGGCGGCGCTGGAGTCGGTGCCGGGCTCGGCCCGGTCCATGAGTACGGGGCGGCCGGTGCGGTCGCACCAGTCGCGGTAGGCGCTCGCGGCGTCCTCGTCGTACGACTGGCCGGTCGAGCCGGTCAGCAGCCCGATGCGGCGGGCGCCGGTGGCGGCGAGGTGCTCGAAGGCGGCGACGGCGCAGGTGGACAGCTCGTTGTCGACCCAGGGGAAGGCGTCCTTGCGGGACAGGTCGCGGCCGGTGGTGACGACGGGGACGCCCATGCCGGAGAGGCGGCTCAGCAGCGGGTCGTCGGTGAGCGGATCGATGACGATGGTGCCGTCCAGCGGCAGCGACTCGAAGGGACGGCCGTCCAGGGACGGCGGCACGAGCACGAGGGAGTAGTCGTGCGCCATCGCCGTCCAGGTCGCGGCGTTCCCGATCTTGACGAAGTACTCGATGTCGGTGATGCCGCCCTCGATGGCGGTGCGGTGGGTCAGGCCGAGCAGTCCAGTGCGGGATCCCCGCAGGCCGCGCGCGTTGGGGTTGGCGCGGTAGCCGATCTCCGCGGCGACGGCGAGGACCCGCTCGCGAGTCTCCGCGCCGACCCGGCCGACTCCGTTGAGCGCGTGCGAGGCGGTGGTGACGGAGACGCCGGCCCGACGGGCCACCTCACGCAGCCCGCCCCCCTTGGCCGCGCTCGCCGCACGGGCAGCGGCACGCGCTGCCTGCGGCGTGCCGCTGCCTGTCGGCTCTGTGACGTCTGACATGGCCGACAGCTTACCGGTTGACTGCCAAAACGTTTAGGCAGTACCGTCCGTCCCGTTGCCAAAACGTTTAGGCAACGCCTTCGCCGAGGCACCCCGAGGGCCCCCGCAGGCTGCCCCCGCCACAGGCGTTGTGCACCCTTTTCCGGCCCTGCCGGACCCCCACGTACACTGCCCGTCCCGCCCTTCCGGGCCGGGGCGCGAATCCCGCAAAGGACGCCTGCCGACCATGGCCGAGGCCACCGCCGCCGCCCCGCCCGAATCCCCCCGGCCCGCCACACCTGCCGCGTCCGTCTTCACGGTCGAGCAGCGCGGCATCGACGCCGTCCCCGCCGGTGAGCGCCAGGGCGGCCCGGGCCGCCTGCTCGGGCTCTGGGCCGGGACCAACACCACCGTCTTCACCGTCGTCTACGGAGCCCTCGTCGTCTCCTTCGGCCTGTCCTTCTGGTATGCGGTCGCGCTGATCGTGCTCGGTAACGTTCTGGGCTTCGCCGTCACCGGTCTGACCAGCCTCCAGGGCCCGCGCACCGGCACCTCCACGCACTCCGTCTCACGGGCCGCCTTCGGTCCGCGTGGCGGGCGGCTCCCGGCGCTGTTGAGCTGGATGATGCTCGTCGGGTTCGAGGCGGGCGGCATGGTGCTGATCGTGCTCGCGGGTCTGGCGCTGCTCGAGGAGGCGGGCATCGCCACGAGTGCGGCCGTGAAGCTGTTGGTCATCGCTGTCGCGGCGGGGCTTCAGATGCTGCTGCCGCTGGCGGGATACCACCTGATCATGAAGGTGCAGAAGTACTTCGCCTGGATCTTCGCCGCGATGTTCGCGGTGATGGCGTTTCTCGTGGCGCCGAAGGCCGACTTCGGCGCCCACGGCGAGCCGCCCTCCGTCGTGACGGTCTCCCTGGTCCTCGCCATGGTCACCGCCTCGGGCGGCCTGTCCTGGGCGGACATGGGCAGTGACTACTCGCGCTATCTGCCCGCCGGCTCCGCGCCCCGCAAGGTGTTCGCGTGCGCCGCGCTCGGCGGCATGGTGCCCAACGTCCTGCTGCAGATCCTCGGCGCCGCCGTCGCCACCGCGACGAGCGACGCCGCCGACCCGATCGCCGGTCTCCCGGTGATCCTGCCAGGCTGGTTCACCACCCCGTACCTGCTGCTCGCGATCGTCTCGCTGCTCGCCGTGAACACCACGGACATGTACTCCTCCGGCCTGAACCTGCTGGCCGTCGGCCTGCCCGTCAAGCGCTGGATGGTCGTCTTCATCGACCTGTCGCTCTGCACGGGCATCACCCTGTGGGCGGTCTTCTCCGCCGACTTCTACACCCTCCTGTCCGACTTCCTCAGCCTGATCGTGCTGTGGCTCGGCCCGTGGGCCGCCGTCTACCTCACCGACTGGGTGCTGCGCCGGGGCCGCTACGACGTGTTGTCGTTCTTCCCCGAGGAAACCGGCCGCCAGGGCCTGTACTGGCACAGGGGCGGCGTCCGCCCGGCCGGTCTGCTCGCGGTACTGCTCGGCTTCGCCGCCGCCGTCCTCTGGGTCGACTCCACCGTCTTCGTCGGCCCGCTGTCCGCCGCCGCCGGTGGCCTGGACCTCTCGGTGTTCGCGGGCGCCCTCGTCGCCGGGAGCGTGTACTGGCTGCTCGCCCGCCGCGCCGTCCGGGCCGAGGCCGCGCTGACGCCCACCGCCTGATCCTCCTTCCCGCCCCCCGCACCGCCTCCTGGAGCCGACTCATGAACCACCCCAGCCTCCGCCAGCTCATCGACGCCGCCGAGGGCGTCGTCAAGGCAGACCGCGTCATCAAGGGCGGTCAGCTCGTCAACGTCTGCACCGGTGAGATCTACCCGGCCGATGTCGCCATCACGGGCGACCGCATCGCCGCGACCGGTGACGTCTCGGCGTACGAGGGTCCGGACACCGAGATCGTCGACGCGACCGGCAGGTACCTGACGCCGGGTCTCGTCGACGGTCATCTGCACCTGGAGTGCTCGAAGCTGTCGGTGACGATGTTCGCCGACGCCGTCGTCCGCTACGGAACCACCTCGGTCGTCTCCGGGCTCGACCAGTTCCTCGTCGTCGCCGGTCTGGAGGGGGTGCGCGAGGCGCTCCAGGAGGCGGAGGCGAGCCCTGTGAAGATCTTCTGGGGTGCTCCGTTCAAGACCCCGTACACACTGCCCGAGACGACGGTCGGCTTCTCCTTCGGCCCCGAGGAGCACGCCGAGACGCAGGGGTGGGCAGACTGCTTCGGTGTGTGGGAGACCGTCGCCGAGTTCGTCCTCAACCGTGACGAGAAGGTGCTGCGCGCCCTCGAACTCGCCCACCGCAACCGGCTGCCCGTCTTCGGCTGCGCTCCCATGGCCGCGACGACGACGATCAACGCCCTGTCGGCCGCCGGCGTCCGGCTCGACCACGAGAGCTACACCGCCGAGGAGGCGCTGGAGAAGCTGCGCGCGGGCATGTCGCTGCTGATCCGTGAGTCTTCGGTGGCGCATTTCATGAACGAGAACGTGCGCACCGTCACCGAGTTCGGCGCCCAGTCGCGGCGCGTCGGCTTCTGCACGGACGACATGCACGTCGCCGACATCCTGCGCGAAGGCCACCTCGACAAGCTGGTCCGCATGGCGATCAAGGCGGGCGTGCGCCCGGTCGAGGCCATCCAGATGGGGACGCTCAACTGCGCGGAGATGTACCGCATCGACCACCTCGTCGGCTCGCTCACGCCGGGCCGGTACGCTGACGTGCTGATCATCGACTCGCCCGAGTCGTTCCAGGTGGAGCGGGTGTTCGCGCGCGGCAAGCTGGTCGCGCGGAACGGTCGGACCCTCGAGGCGCCGCGGGCCCCGCGGCGCTCCGCGGCCCTCTCTCCCGCCTTCGAGGTCGCACCGCTCACCGAGGGCTCGATCGGCGTCCCGGCCGAGGGCGATGAGGCGCGCGTCCTGGTCGTCGAGATGGACCGCACCGTGCCGTTCGTGCGCAAGGGCGCCCGGATGACGCTGCCGGTCGTGGACGGCACGGTCCGCGCCGACCTCACGCAGGACGCCCTGTACGTCACCGTCTCCGAGCGGTACGGGAAGACCGGCGGCGGCACGGTCACCGCGATGATCAACGGATTCGGCCTGCGCTCCGGCGCGATCGCGTCCTCCGCGGCGCCCGACGACAACAACATCGTCTGTGTCGGCGCCAACCGTGCCGACATGGCGCTCGCCGTCAACCACCTGGCCGGGCGGGGCGGTGGGCAGGTCGTCGTGGACAGCGGCGAGATCAAGGAGTTCCTGCCGCTGCCGGTGGCCGGGATCGTCGCCGACCTCACCCCGGAGGAGATGGCCGCCGCGGAGGACCGCCTGGAGGCCGCCGCCCGCGCGCTCGGCTGCGAACTGCCGTCCGCCTTCGGGTACTTGATCTTCCTGGAGATCACCGCCATCCCCGAGTACGCGGTCACCGACCTGGGCGTGGTCAACTACCACACCCAGGACGTCGTCGACATCGTGCTTCCTGCATCCAACTAACCCTGTTCGCTGAGGAGTTCGGCAATGACCACCAAGCACGCCACCGTCGACGCGTTCATCACCGGTCTGCCCAAGTGCGAACTGCATCTGCACATCGAGGGCACCCTTGAGCCCGGACTGAAATTCGCGCTGGCACAACGCAACGGCATCAGGCTGCCGTACGCCGACGAGGCCGCGCTGCGCGCCGCGTACGACTTCCACGACCTGCCCGGATTCCTGTCCGTCTACTACGAGGGGATGTCCGTGCTCCGCACCGAGCAGGACTTCTACGACCTGGCGGCGGCCTACGCGGCCAAGGCCCACTCGCAGAACGTGCGGTACGCGGAGATCTTCTTCGACCCGCAGGCGCACACCGCGCGCGGCGTCGCTTTCGACACCGTCATCCGCGGCCTGACCCGCGCCCTCGACGACGCCGAGCGCGCCACCGGTTTCAGGGGGCGTCTCGTGATGTGCTTCCTGCGCGACTTCCAGACAGAGTTCGCGATGGCCACGCTGGTGCAGGCGCTCCCCTACAAGGAGTGGGTCATCGGCGTCGGCCTGGACTCGGACGAGGCGGGCAACCCGCCGGTGAAGTTCCGCGCGGTGTTCGCGCGGGCGCGCGCCGAGGGCTTCCGGCTGACGATGCACTGCGACGTCGACCAGGAGAACTCGACGGAGCACATCCGGCAGGCCATCGAGGAGATCGGCGTCGACCGCATCGACCATGGGGTGAACGCCCTGGAGGACCCGTCCCTGATCGAGCTGATCCGCTCGCGCGGCCTCGGCCTGACAGTGTGCCCGATCTCCAACGCGCATGTCACCGACGGCATGAAGGCCGCTGAGATCCGCGCCCTGCTCGACCAGGACGTGAAGGTGACCGTCAACTCCGACGACCCGGCGTACTTCCCGGGCTACGTCGCGGAGAACCTCGCCGCACTGCGCCGGCCCGCGGCCCTCTCCGACGCCGACCTGGTGCGTCTTCAGCGCAACGCCATCGAGATCTCCTGGGCGGCGCCGGCCGTGCGCGAGGGGTTTCTCGCCGAGCTGGCCGCGTACTCGGAGCGCGCAGCCGTCTGACGCCTCCGGTGACGCCGAGGCACACCGTGGAAGACCCCGGCCGCTACGGGTGTGGCCGGCGTACTCGGGCGGCCCCGTCCGTGCTCGGCTGGGAGGTCTCCGAAGTGTGGTGAGGCAGGCTCGCGCGCGAGTGGAGAGAGTCCCGCCCGGAGGCGGTCAGTGGCCGAGGACCTTGGCGAGTTGGTCCTTGTTCATCGTGGAGCGGCCCTCGATGCCCTTCTTCTTGGCTTCCTCGTACAGCTGGTCCCGGGTCGGGCCCGAACCACCGCTCCCGGAGCCGCGGGACCTTTCCCCACCACGTTGGGAGGGCGACTTGCCCTTCGTCGAGCTACGGCTCGCGGACTTCGCCTCTCCGGACCGGGCCCGCTCCTTGTTCACCGTCCTGGCGGCCATTTCCTCGGCCCGCCCCTCGGACGCCCCCCGGCCCTTGGCGCTGTCCTTGATGTGCTCGTACTGGCGCTCCCGCTTCGAGCTGGACCCTGCAGGCATGATCGCTCTCCTTCCGGTGCCGAGGTTGCGGCTTTCCGGTGCACGCGTCGGGTCGACGCGTTCCACGTGGGTTTCCCCCGGCGTGGGGGTGAAACAGTCTCGCGAGCGTCTGCCGGGGCAGCAGGCGCCCGACGTATCAAGCTGACGATGCGATGAACCGCCGCAGGAGCGGCAGTGGGTAGCCGGCGGCGAGCAGCGGGCCGCGGACGTCGCGGTCGAGGTCGGGCAGGTAGCCGAACAGGACGTCGGCCGGTCCGGTGATCTCGACGTCACCGCACGCGGCGGGCAGCAGCAGTGTCTCCGCCCGGCCGAGCTCCTCGCTCCACGCCCCGGCCCGGACCCGCACCGGGGCGCCGACGTTCGACAGGATCTGTGCGGTGGCGAAGGACCGGCGCAACGGCTCCGCCGTTCCGGCACGCCAGCGTTCCAGGGCGAAGTAGGGGCCCGCGCACAGGAAGACCCGCTCCACTCCGTCCCCGGCAGCTATGCCCAGCCCGGGCATGAAGTCCGGCCGGCTCTCCAGGTCTGCCTGCCGCATCAGCATGTCGAGGTTGGAGCGGTGTTCCTCGTCGCCCACCGGGGAGCCGTCCTCCATGTTCCAGCGCATCGCGTGCTGCTGGATGTCGGACGTCTGCTCGATCTCGTGGACGAGGGTGTCGGGCCCGAAGCTGTGCAGGACCCCGCCTGGCACGTAGAGGGTCTCGCCCGCGCGCACCGGCAGACGGCGCAGTACGGCATCGAAGTCCTGGGCCTCCAGCGCGGCACGGAGCTGGTCTGCCGTCACCCCGGCCTTGACGCCGCACAGGGCGGTCGCGCCGGGGGCGGCGTCCAGGACGTGCCAGGCTTCGGTCTTGCCGTTGGGCTGCCCTTCCAGGAGCCGGGCGGCTTCGTCGTCGGCGTGCAGGTGCACAGGCAGGGTGCCGGTGGCGTCGATGAACTTGGTCAGCACGGGGAAGCGCGCACCGGAGAAACCGGCGCCCATCAGTGGTTCGGGGTGGTCGGACAGCACCTGGTGCAGGGTCCGGCCTGCCAGCGGACCGTTGGTCACCACGCTGCGGTGGCCCTCGACGTCGCTGCATTCCCAGGTCTCCGCGACGCTCCAGTCGGGCAGGCCCCTCTTGCCCAGGCGGCGGGCGATCGCGTGGCCGCCGAAGACGAGGGGTTTCGCCGTGACGGTCAGCCGCAACGGGTACAGGGCCGTGTCCCCGGCGCTCACAGGATCGGCTGCCCGCCGGTGACGGCGATCCGGGCCCCGGAGACGTAGGCGGCCTCGTCGGAGGCGAGCATGACGTACACCGGCGCCAGTTCGGCCGGCTGGCCGGGCCGGCCGAGTGGTACCTCGGAGCCGAAGCTCTCGACCTGCTCGGGCGGCATGGTCGCGGGGATGAGCGGTGTCCAGATCGGGCCCGGTGCGACGCTGTTGGCGCGGATGCCCTTCGACGCCAGCATCTGGGCCAGCGAACCGACCATGTTGGCGATGCCGGCCTTGGTGACGTCGTACGGCAGCAGCTGCGGCGGCGGACTGTCGGAGTTGACCGAGGTGCTCCCGATGATCGCCGAGCCGGGCCGCATGTGCGGGACGGCGGCCTTGGTCAGGTGGAAGAAGGCGCTGAGGTTGATCGCCAGGGTACGGTCCCACTCCTCGTCGGGGATGTCCGTGAGGGAGTCGCGCGTCATCTGGTAGGCGGCGTTGCTGACCAGCACGTCGACCCGGCCGAATTCCTCGACGGCCTTGTCGACGACTGAGCGGCAGTGCGCGGGGTCGGCCAGGTCTCCGGGCACCAGTACGCACGTGCGGCCCGCTTCCCGCACCCAGCACGCGGTCTCCTCCGCGTCCTCGTGCTCGTCCAGGTAGGAGAGCAGGACGTCCGCACCCTCACGGGCGTAGGCGATCGCCACCGCACGTCCGATCCCGCTGTCCCCGCCCGTGATCACCGCGGCCTTGCCGGCCAGCCGCCCGGAGCCCCGGTAGCTGTGTTCACCGTGGTCGGGCCGGGGCGTCATCTCGGCCGTCACACCGGGCGGGACCTGCTGCTGACGAGGTTGGGACATCAAGGCTCCAGAAACGGGCGGGCTGGTCGGGGACCGGCGCCGGGCTCAAGCGGACCAGCACGCGGTGTCGGCGCCGAGTACCCAGCTGGGTCCGGCCCGCACACGGAGCGCCAGCCCCGCGACTCACGGCGAGGTACGCGTCCCGCTCCGGCCCCCCGGACGCGTCCGAACACCGGGCCCCCCAAGGAGGCGGCCCAGGGACCCCGTCACCGTGCGGTATCCGCCCGGCACGGACGGCTTCCGGCGACGTTTTCTTTCCAGCGGGACGGTTACCCATGGTGTCGTGCCGTTCCCGCGCGCCCGCTGTTCCGGGCGAGGCGGCCGAGGGCGGTCACGGCGTACGCAGGGCCAGAAACGGGGTCGCCATGGCCAGCACGAAGGTGTCCGACTACATCCTCCAGCGCCTGCGCGAGCGGGATGTGGACCATGTCTTCGCCTACGCCGGGGACGGCATCAACGGTCTGCCGGCGGCTCGGGGACGGGCGGAGAACAAGCCGAAGTTCGTGCAGGCCCGGCGCGAGGAGATGGCCGCCTTCCAAGCGGTGGGGTACGCCAAGTTCTCCGGCAAGGTGGGGGTGTGCGCGGCCACCTCGGGGCCGGGAGCGATCCACCTGCTGAACGGGGTCTACGACGCCAAGCTGGACCACGTCCCCATGGTGGCGCTGGTGGGGCAGACCTAACCGCAGCGCGATGGGCGGCAGCTACCAGCAGGAAGTCGACCTGCAGAGCCTGTACAAGGACGTGGCCTCAGAGTTCTGCGAGACGGCGATGGCGCCGGAGCAACTGCCGAACTTGATCGACCGGGCGATGCGCACGGCGTACGCGAAGCGCACCGTCACCGCGATCATCCTGCCCGCCGATGAGCAGGAGCTGGACTACTCGCCGCCCACCCACGCCTTCAAGATGGTGCCCTCCAGCTTGGGCCTCGGGCGTTACGCGCCGGTGCCGGCGGACGAGGACATCCAGCGGGCCGCCGTGGTGCTGAACTCCGGCGAGAAGGTCGCTGTCCTGATCGGGCACCTCAGCGCGGGGCGCGCGCGGAGGTGGAGCAGCTTGCCGACGTGCTCGGCGCCGGCGTGGCCAAGGCGCTGCTGGGCAAGGACGTCCTCCCCGACGCACTGGCTGCCGACCGGCCGTTCGTCATCGATTTCCGAACCGACCCGGCCGTTCCGCCCATCCCGCCGCACGCCTCGCTGGACCGGATCGAGGCCGCGGCCACCGCGATCTTGCACCAACGCTCGCGCCGGGCGTCCCAACACCCGTCGACAGGTAAGGGTGAACGCTTCCGTCGTTGTTGATGGACAATCCCGCACCAATGCACACCCCGAGGCAGGCATCTCCGCCGATGTCGAACGACAGCAGTCCGTTGGGGTCGATGCGGTTGACGGGGTCGCCTTCGGCGTAGAGGCTCGTTGACGGTGATGGACGACATCTGGTGTAGGTGCGCTTGCGGCCGGTGACGTTGTCCGTCATGGTGCGGATCTTGCTGCCGTCGGTGGCGTTGTCGGTGCCGTAGCCGTAGGTGTGGGCCGGGTTCACCGGGGTGCCCTGGTGGGAGGTCACCTTGATGCTCTTGGGGCGGCTGGAATGGTCGACGTCGACCTTCTGCACCGTTCCGCCGGGGTAGGTGGTCGTGGTGCGGAGGTCGTTGTTGTTGTACTTGGGGGAGGGGCGTCGACCGAGGGTCCACTTCTGAATGGGGAATGGTTGGAGTGTCCTGCCGAATCGCATGCTAAAAGCGGGGGCCGTTATCGAAATCCTGCAAGAATGCGGCGTTGGTGTGACGCTCAGGGAGTAACGCTCTACTTTCGTGCTTGGCGCCCTCGCGGCCGTCGCCACCGCCTACCTGACCGGCTGCTATGCCCTGTTCCTCACCGGTCGCTGCGCCGCCACCACCAGCCCGCCCCGCATATATCGACTTCGGCTCGTCAGGGTGACGCCGGCTCGTCGAGGGCCAGGCCGGTGCCGGCTATGAAGCCGTCGAGGGTGGCGGGTCGGTACCGGAGGCGTTTGAGCCGCTTGCGGACGAGGGTTTCGAGCCGGTCGAGGACGATCACGGCGAGGTTGGCCAGGGGCCGCACGGGTGGACAAATCCTGGTCGCGGAAGCCGTGGATCCGCAGGAGCAGCCAGGGCATGTGCCGTGGCGGGATCACCGGAATCATTCGAAACGGCTCACCATCGACGGGGCGGTTCAACCGTAGCGGGCCAGCCTGATCGCGGTAGCGAGCAGGATCACGGTCAGGATGGGGATGAGTACCAGCTCTGAAGAACACGATCGAGCGCTGCCCGGCCTGCCGGCCCCCACGCCGGCTTGCCGCCAGGAAGGCCCTGGTCCCCGTTCTGGCCCATCAGCATGAGGAACAGGCCTTTGAAAACGGCCAGCCCGCGGGCGCGCCGAACCGTCGCCTCGTCCGCATGCGCGTACACGTCGAAGAACCGTGAGGCGGCACCCGAGGGAAGGAGCACCCATGCGGCCGCGAGGTCCCACGCCGGATCGCCGGCGAACATGTCGCCGAAGTCGATAACGCCCGAGAGTGTCCCGTCCGAGACGACGACGTTCGCCGGATGAAGGTCGCCATGCACCCAGAGCGGCGGCCCCTCCCACTCGGGCGCCGCGACGGCGTCGTCCCAGACGGCCCGGACATCATCGGCAAGGTCGTCGGGGACGACGGCACGGAAGAAGTGGTCGAAGCCGTCCATGCACTTCTTGGGGTGCTCGCCGCGGTCCTCACTGACCGGCGCGTCAGCGGGCGCCTCCACGTGGAGCGCCCTGAGGAAGCCCGCCAGGGAGTCGGCCGCGTGGCCGCCGCGGCTGATCGAGGAGTAGTCCAGTGGCTTGCCCGGAACCCACGTCATGACGGTCCAGGGCTTCGGGAAGCGCGCCGACGGTTCACCGATCCGCACAGGGTTCGGGATCGGAAGCGGCAGGCGCGGAGCCAGAACCGGCAACCACCGGCACTCCTTGCGCTGAAGACCCGGGGCGCGTTCTGTCCGCGGCATGCGCACGGCCAACTCGTCCCCAAGGCGCCACTGCTGGTTGTCCCACCCGCCCGCCACCTCGCGGATGGCCAGCCCCGCGAGGTCCGGATGCTGCTCCTGAAGTAGTTCGTGGACCAGGTCTGCGGTGATCTCGATATCGGAGTCGGTCATGCGAGGCCACAGTACTGGGGCAGGCGTAGTCACCGGCCAACGTTCGCAAGCTGTCGTGCTCCGCACAAACTGCCGTGCTCCGTCACAAACCCATGATCCACCTTCTCACCTCGCGTGTTCGATTTTCTGTTCTATAACGTGGTGAGGGAGGTGGTGACCGTGATGACAGCAGAGCGGGGGGCCGGCGCGCGGGGTGGCGACGGTGATGCATGCGCGCTGCCCGGACCGCCTGCCCGAAGAGGCCTACCGGCAGATCAGGCCAGCGTCAGACTGGTGACGGCCCGCACCGGGGGTTATCCCCCGTTCTGATCTTGAGGTGCGCCGGATCGCGCCCCCGCTGGGGCGAAACTAGCGTTCGACCATGACCTCGACTCTGCGAAAGCACCTCGCCATGGCAATCGGTGTCGCTACGTTGCTCGCCGCAGAGGCGGGCACGGCCGTCGCCCAGCCTGCCGGTCCCTCCCTCGTGGAGCAGTTACGCCGAGATGCCGCAACGATCCACGCCCTCGGTGTCAGCGGTGTGCAGGCCCGCGTCATTGGGCCTGACGGTCGGCAGTCGGTGGCCACCAGCGGCACCGCGGACCTGACCACCGGTCGCCCGGTCTCTTCCAGCGGCTACTTCCGCATGGCCAGCACGTCCAAGACGCTGGTCGCCACCGTGGTCCTCCAACTGGAGGCCGAGAGCAAGCTGTCCCTGGACGACACGGTCGACCACTGGCTTCCAGGAGTGGTGCAGGGTAACGGCAACGACGGCACTCCAATCACCATCCGCCAACTCCTCCAGCACACCAGCGGCATCCGCGACAACCTGCCGGGATACACCGCGCCGGAGGAGTACTACCAGCAGCGCCACAACGTCTACGAACCCAAGCGACTGGTCGACCTCGCCATGGCCCACGAGCCGGAGGACTTCGTGCCTGGCGAGGGCTGGGCGTACTCCAACACCGGCTACGTTCTGCTCGACATGATCATTCAGAAGGCCACCGGTCAACCCGCCCACCAAGAGATCGAGAACCGCATTCTGCGCCCTCTCGGCCTCAACCAGACCCGGTGGATGGGCACCTCACCCACCCTGCCCCGCCCTCACGCCCAGGCCTACCAGCTCTTCGGCCCCGGCTCCCGGGTAAACGTCACCGACCAGATACCGGTGGACTACGAGAATCTTTCGTGGGTCACGACCACACGGGACGAAAACCGCTTCCTCCGCGCGCTGCTCGACGGCCGCCTGCTGCCGGCACGGCAGCTGGCCAGGATGAAGCAGACCGTCCCCGTGAGCGCGGCGGTCCAAGAGCTGTGGCCCGACGGCCGGTACGGACTCGGCCTGGTCGAACGCCCCCTGAACTGTGGAGGAACCTACTGGAGCCACGAGGGAGGGGACGGCGGCTACATCACCCTCAACGGCGTCACCGATGACGGGCGTCGAAGCGCCGTGGTCTCCATGTCCGAGGCCCGCGGCGACACCAAAGACCACATACTGGAGCAGGAGAACGCGGCCGGCGCCCTGATCGACCACGCACTGTGCGTCGGCGGCCCCAACACCCGGTGAGCGGGCGCGTCGTCGCGGTGAGCTCGGCGCGACGCTCGCTGATGCCGCAGATGAACGTCGCGCACCACTTCACCCCAGGTCCCTCTTGGGCTCACCTCGGCGATACCCCTAGAAACATGCGGCGATCAGCCCCCGGCAGACGCCGGTTTCCTCGGCCAGCTGGGGGTGGCGCCTTCGCGCGCCAGGCGCCTGGTCATGGGGGTGATGGCGAGCGGCCCATGTGATCAAAGTTTCGAAGTGCTGGACGAGCCCTTCATAGTCCCGTGCATGTCGGCGGGCGTGCATCATCCACGCAAGACTGCGCTCGACGACCCAACGACGTGGGAGTACGACGAAGCCGGATGCGTCCTTGGAGCGGCTGACGGGCTTGATCGTCAGGTTGAGGTGCTCTTTCGCGTGATCGAGGCACCTGCCGGTGTCGACGTCAGTGATCGTCGTCCGCCCCACGGCCCAGGGGCGACGACCCGTCCGTGGGACGGTGGCCGCGGAGTCCAGCCGTTCCGACGTGCTCGGCCTCGTCAGGGTTCGCGCTGGGGAGCGCCTAGGTAGGTGAGGACCGCGAGGACGCGCCGGTGACCGCTGTCCTCGGGCGGCAGGTCGAGCTTCAGGAAGATGTTCCCGACGTGCTTGTGCACGGCCCGTTCGGTCACGACGAGGCGTTGTGCGATCTCGGAGTTCCCGTGCCCCTGGGCCATCATCGCGAGCACTTCGCGTTCGCGGTCGGTGAGCCGAGCCAGGGGGTTGCCGCGCGTCACGAGCAACTGCCTTACCACTTCCGGGTCCAGCACCGTGCCCCCGGACGCCACCCGGTGCAGCGCCTCCAGGAAGTCGTCGACGCGGGCGACGCGGTCCTTGAGCAGATAGCCGACACCGGTGCCGTCGGCGAGCAACTCCCGGGCGTACGTGTCCTCGACGTACTGGGAGAGGACGAGGATCGGGAGGCCCGGGACGCGTTCCCTGGCGTGCAGTGCGGCCCTGATGCCCTCGTCGGTGAAGGTCGGCGGGAGGCGGACGTCCACGACGGCCACGTCCGGCCGGTGGGCGATGGCGGCGGTCACGAAGGAATCGGCGTCCTCAGTCGTGGCGGCCACCTCGTTACCCAGTGCCTCCAGCATCGCGGAAAGCCCGCGCGCGAGCAGCACGTTGTCCTCGGCGATCAGGATGCGCACGGGCACTCCACGGTGATCAGTGTGGGGCCGCCGGGCGGGCTCTGCACCCGCACCCGGCCGTCCACCGCCTCGACGCGCTGCCGCATGCCGCGCAGTCCGGTGCCGCCGCCCTCGGCCGCTCCGCCCCGGCCGTCGTCGGTGATCTCCGCGCGGAGGATGCCTCCGTCCCTCGCCAGGGTCACCGCCACGGCACGGGCGTGGGCGTGCTTGGCCGCGTTGGTGAGCGCCTCGGTGACGGCGAAGTACACGGCGACCTCGGCCTGCGCCGGTAGGTCCCCGAGTTCACCGACGTCCACGGTGGCGGAGACAGGGCAGCGGGCGGCGACCGCAGAGACCGCGCCGCTGAGACCCCGGTCGGCGAGGATCGGCGGGTAGACGGAGCGCAGCACGTCGCGCAGCTCGGCCATCGCCTCCTCGGCTCCCTCGCGCGCCCGGGCCAGCAGGGGGCGCACCGCCGCCGGGTCGGAGCCGAGGGCCCGCTCGGCGAGCCCGAGCTGCATGGCGAGGGAGACCAGACGCGCCTGGGTGCCGTCGTGCAGGTCCCGTTCGATGCGGCGCAGCTCGCTGCCGTGCGCGTGGATCGCCCCGGCACGCGTCCGGTCCAGCGTCGACACACGTTCGGCGAGGATCGCGGCGGCCGAGGGGGCCAGCAGCCACCGGCTCACGGCCGCCAGCAGCCTGGCGAACAGGGGCGGCCCGAACAGGGCGAGCAGCACGCTCAGCAGGAACTGAGGCACTCCGGCGTAGACCACGGCCCCCCAGCCGTCGATCGGGACGTCCAGCATCAGCCTGATCGGCTCGTCCGCGGGGAACAGCCACCACAGGCCTACGAGTACGAGCACGGCCGCAGGGAACACGAACAGCGCCGCGCCGAAGCACCCGAGCACCGTGCCGGCGATCATCATGCAGGGCGCCCACCGCAGGTCGCGGCCGGTCGCGGGGTCCGTCAACACCGCCAGCAGGCGCTTTCGCGCGTGCGGTCCGGCCGGTGTTGTGGGTGTCGCCGCCCACCGTCCCAGACGCTCGCGCTCGTGGTCGGCCAGCCGGCGCAGCAGCCGCAGTTCGAGCGGGAGGACGAGCAGGCCCACGCCGACCAGGCAGAGCACGGCCGAGTACACCAGCACGGGCACCAGCACGAGCAGGGCTGGCCCACGCGCGAACACACCAGCGCAGTATCCGGCCGCACGGACCGAACGCGCCGCGCTCACCCGGGTCTTCGAGAACATGTTCACGGCGGCCAGTCTTCCCCCTCCGGCGTCGCAGCGCAGTGGAGCGCGCTACACCATCGGTCGGTGAGTGTGCACGATCGATCCGGTCACCGCGGGGTTCGTAGCGTCACGTCATGACACGAACGAACCTGCCGGGCGGTTCCCGCCCCGGTCTCGCGCCCTTCCTGGTCATCAGCTTCGTCGGCGCGTGGCTCACCATGATCCCCCTGTGGATCGACGGCCTGCGTCGCACGAGCGCGGCGCAGGGGACCCCGCGACTCGCGGCACTGTGCATGATCCTCATGATGCTGGTGCCGGCGCTGACCGCCCTGGGTCTCACCGCGCGCCACCGGGGGGCCCGTGAGACCTTACGGGTCCTCGGGCTCGCCCGGGCCAGGCCGTGGCGGTACGAAGTCCGTTTCGCCGCCGTCGCGTTCGCGATCCCGCTCGGCCTGACCGCAGCCGGTCTGATCGTGGCGACGCTCGTCGGCTGGTACACCCCCGCGCACCTGCCCGGGCCCGCGACGATCACAGCGCTCGCGCTGAGCGCGCTGGTGTCCGTTCCGCTGTACTTCGGTGAGGAGCTGGGCTGGCAGGGTTACCTGCTGCCCCGTCTGCTGCGCTACGGCAGGACCCGCGGCCTCCTGCTCGGCGGTGTGATCTGGGGGGCGTGGCACGTTCCGATGACCGCGCTCGGCGGCAGCTACCCGGGCCATTCCGTGCTCCTGGGCATACCGGTCGCCGTGATGACGGCCATGCTCTTCGGAACGGTGATCGCCACCGTCCGGCTGGCCACCGGGTCGGTGTGGGCGGCTGTCGCGGCGCACCTGTCGCTCAACGAGTTCGCGCTGCCGCTGACCCGCACCGTCTCGGGCTACCTCGTCGACCCGCTGCTCGCCGGGCCGCTGAGCATCACGACCTGGCCTGCGAGCGCCCTCGCAGTGCTGAGCATCTGGCTGACCAGCCGAACGCGGTGCGAGCCCGACGAACGGCCGCTGCCGACCTGAGCGGCGCTCGTCGCGTCGACTCCTCCAGGCCCTTTCGTCAGTTCCTCAGCGGCTTGCTCCGCACGGCCGATCGAGCTCGACCACGGCATCGAGCAGTTGGAACGGCTCGCCCGGGACCACTCCCGACCGCTGCCGTGAGGGCCGGAGGGGTCAGGTCGTGCCGGAACACGACCTGACCCCTCCTCGTCCGTGCCTCCGTTCGGGGTTCGGAGGGGCTGGTCGGCGTCGGCCATGGGGGCGCGTTCCTGATGTGCAGGCCGCCGATGGGGCCCACGGAGTGTCGATGCCGTGCTCGGCACTCACGGCGCGCAGATCGGGCTGGGCGAGGAACGGGTGCAGTGCGACTCGGTTGACGGCCGGTACGACCTCGGTGCGGGTGAGCAGGGCAGCGAGTACGCCTCGTTGTACATCGACCCTTTCGGGAAAGCTTCCGCCTCCTCCGGAGTGTTCAGGATGCCGCGCTCCAGGCGCGACTCAGCACCCCGGCCCTTCGCGGTGCGCAGCTTGTCGGCCTGCCCGAGCATGCCCTGCAGCCGGCTCTCCAGGCCGCGCGAGGATGCCCTGCACACTCGTGGACCTGGAGAAGATCCCGGCCCTCTTCCACCCGTGCGTCACGGAGGACAAGGCCAGCCCTTCGGCCATCTCAGGATCGGGCTGCGTGTGCCGCCGGACCTTCTACGACCCCGAGTTCGAGCTGCCCGTCGTGGGCGAGCACCGCCGCGGACATCGGCGACCGGGACGCCGCGGCGGGCCTGCTGACCCGGCTGCGCCGCCTGCACCGCGACATCACGCCCTGCCCCCCGGCGCAGGAGCCGGTGACCGCCTCCTCATGCGCTCCGTCATCTTCTCCTGAAGCGGGGAGCCCCGGACGATGCCCGCCGGGCGCTCGCCGGGGCGCCCCAGATGTCGAGGCCCTGGGCAAGCTCCGTTGAGGTTTCGTACTCTGCTGGAGCGGGCGCGTGGCCGGCCGCCGCTGCTCGGTCCGGCGCGTGTTGGCCAGCGACCGCCGGGCCGTCGCGTACAGCCACGGCAACACCGCTCGGGCGGTATGTCCCCCAACCGGTGCCACGCGGTCGAGAACACCTCGGCCACGCCAGGAGTTCAGGTTCGTCCCCGCTCAGGGCGGCAAGTACGAGATCCGCACCCTCGGGGACTGGTGCGTGCCCGCGGACGGCGGCTCCGCAAACGGCGCCCGGATCAGCCTGTACCCCCGCGACACGGCCGACCAGAAATTCACCGTCGACGGACCCACATGCCCAGGGACATCTCCTGCGGGCATGGGGCCCAGGGGTGTCGGCCACGTCTCCTTCATCCAGCCGGCCACTGCGGTCTCATCCCGCTCGATAGCCCGCCGGGCGGGGACCTGGCAGCTCCAGCCGTGCCGCTTGAGCAGGGCGGCCACCCTCCGAAGCGCCGGGGGTAGACAGATTGTGCCCACCCCCATACAGTCCGTACCGGGGCCTGCTACTGCAGGAAAAGGGGGCGGAAAGCATGACTTACTGCGGTATTCCCTGTTATCCCGCACTTCGGCGAATTCCTGCCTTCGCGACCACGGGAAGCCGATCACAGACCCGGTAGGGCCGTTCGGTTCGCCTCAGCGGCTCCCCGCCGCGACGCGGTATTCGCTGAACGGGCACCTCCCTCCAGCCCCGCCATCACGTCATCACATCAGCGCCGCGGAATCTGTCGACGACGGCGCTCATCCAACTCCTCCGCGATCTCTCCAGACGGAAGGAACGGCCGACATGGCTTTATCGGAAGCCGACCTCGCGAAGCTAGGGGACACTCCGATCACGATCCAGTCGACGCACTACCCGAACGTGTACCTGCGTATGGACGGGACTGGCGTGACCGCCCCCAGTGATCCCGGCGGCGGGAAGGTGAACTGTCAGTACGGCACCGGCGCCTGGACGACGTTCAAGGTCCGGCCGCAGGCCGACGGCTCGTACGCGTTCGAGTCGGTGGCCTTCCCCAGCGTGTTCCTGCGCATGGACGGCACCGGGGCCCCCACCGACATGAGCAGCGGGGGCACGGTCAACTGCCAGTCCTTCATCGGCCCCTTCGAGAAGTTCCGTGCGCGCGCCCAGACCGACGGTTCGTTCTCCTTCGAGTCGGCGACCTTCACGAACATCTTCCTGCGCATGGTGACCGGCAGCGGGGTCACCACCGCCACCGGCCCCGGCGGAACGGTGAACTGCCAGTACAACGCCAACGGCGGCGGCGACGAGAAGTTCTTCCTCGACAAGGCATAGCTTGATCCCTTCCGGCCCTGTGGCTTCGCACGGGCCGGAAGGGAAGCATCTTGATCCGGTTGACGTGCCCTTCGACGACGCCGGAACTCCCGGGCAGAGTGAGGCCGGCGATGACGGCGTCGCCGTCGCGGTCAATGCCTGCGGCGACGGCGCGGAGGCTGGGCAGGACGTCCTGCCGGACGGCGTCGAGCCAGTCGGGCAGGCGCTCGCCCGCCGGCCGCGGGACAGACACTGCCAGAGGCTGCCGGCAACAAGCGGGGTCCGGCCCGTGCGCTGTGTGCACGGGCCGGACCACAGAGACGTCATGCTCCGGTGAGCACCGGAGTACCCGACAGTTCCACGCCCGCCTGCCGGAGTTCCTCACAATGCAGGACCACTACAACCTCATCCGCCGGGAAGCGGAGTGGGAGATGCTCCCGCTCCGCGCCGACCAGGGCATCGGCGTGATCCCGTGGAGCCCGCTGGCGCGGGGCAGGCTGACGCGGGTCCGGGGCGCCGCCACGGCGCGTGCCGCAACAGACCCGGGCGGCGAGATCCTCCACCGCGACGGGGACCAGGCGGTGGCCGAGCGCGTCCACGAGATCGCGGGCAGGCGGGATCTGTCCCCGGCCCGGGTCGCCCTGGCCTGGGTCATGCGCAACCCGGTGGTGACCTCGCCCATCGTCGGGGTCACCAAGCCGGCCCAGCTGGCCGACGCGGTCGCCGCGGTGGACGTCGAACTCGACGAAGACGAGGCCGCCTACCTGGAGGAGCCCTACCAGCCGCACGAGGTCGTCTACCTGGAGGAGTCCTTCTACAAGCGGCAGCCCGTGGCGGGCTCCCGGTAGCTACCGCCGGGCCTTCGACGAGTTCTTGGCCTCGGCCTTCGCAGCCCTGTGGTCGGCCCGGCGGTGCTTGCGGGCGGTCGCGCCCAACTGCATGATCCGCGCGCTGCCCGCCAGCGCAGCGAGCACGGCGGAACACCAGGTCGGTCACGCAATTAATCTCGTCGCTGACCCTCGCCACCAGACAGCGGCCGGAGGTAATCGCCTGAACCGACGGACCAGCCACGATGCTCTCCCAACCAGCCCCGGCACACCGCGCGGAGTCACGGCGAGAGTCTGACGGTCCCTGGCTCGCCCAGGACGTTCTACTCAGCCCGCCACTCCCATGGGAGACACGCTCGCGTCCACGATCAGCCCGCGGATCAAATGTCATGATCGGATCAGGAACAGGCACGCAGCTTGTTCTTTATCTACCCGCATGGCCTTGCAGCCGACCTAACGCTGCTCGTGCGCGGGGTTGGGGAGCGGGTGTCGTGCGTATCGGTGACATCGATGACGACACCGGTTCAGTGCTCGGTGGGGATCTCGACGGTGCCTGTCGAGTAGGTGCCGTCTTCGAGCATGTTCGCAGTCAGGTGGACGCCGGTGAGCTCTTCCGCGAGTGCGAGGTAATTCTCCAGGTCACAGGCGCCGGCTTCAAGGTCGAACCCCGTCTGGTGCATGAGGTCGAGGAGGTGGTCCGGTGTGCTGCCTTCTCGATGGAGGGGACCTTCGAAGCGAGTGCGCAGCTCACCGTCCTCCCACCAGGAGAACAGGGACATGGCGTTCGGGCTGCGGAAGTGCGAGACGCCGCGGGTGCCGCGAGTGGCGTGCTTCATCGCATCGGTGTGGATCTCGATGCCGCCGTTGATCTCAAGTGCCAGGACCCAGTCGGCGTCTTGGTCGTGGACCAGGGTGGCGCCGACGAACATGCGGTCGCCCCAGTGGTCCTGACCGTCCTGGAATTCGCGGTCCCGGGCGATGAAGTCATCGAAGCCGTCGCAGTCTTCCTGTGGCTGGGCGCCGATGCGGTCGAGGTACTCACGCGGAGTGAGCCCGCGAACCAGCGTCAGGGTGTAGCCCTCGAGCAGGAAGCCGTGGTGGAAGTCGCGGAGCCAGGCGTGGGCGGCCGATTCAGCGTTCATGGGTGGCCATGGTGCCAGGCGCCACTGACAGGCCCCCGTCCAGCCGCCGCAGCCCGTCACGGCCGACTATCGGCCCCGCTGGGTCTGATGCAGGTTCGGGTGACAGATTCGGTCACGCGGCATCGGTAGCAGCGGCCTGCTCATCGGGGTCGCGCGGCAGCGAGACCAACGGCGACTCTCCGGCTCAGGAGAGTAGGTCGTCAGAGTAGCGCTTGAAGAGGGTGGCGAACCTCGATCCCGGCGCCGTGGCCGCCACCTCGGCCGCGTCGGGTGCTGTGTCCACGTCGCGCAGGAGTGGCAGGTCGCGCACCCGAAGGCCCGCCCTGGTGAGGCGGTGGCGCTGGGCGGCGCCGGTGTATGCGGTGGACATCGGGATGTCTCGCAGCAGCGCTGGATCGGGTGCGGCCAGGCCGAGCGCCCAGAACCCGCCGTCCTCCGCAGGGCCGAACCAGGCGTCGCACTCCCGCCATGCGCCGGGATCCAGTACGGGGGCGAGGAGCTTCGGGGTGAGCTGTGGGGTGTCCATGCCGACCAGCAGAGCGGGGCCGTCCGCTACGGCGGCGAAGGCGGCGGCCAGCCGCTCGTCCAGGCCGCCGGATGCCTGCGGGACCACCTCGATACCAGGCGGCAGCCAGCGTCCGGGCGCGCCGTCCAGGAAGAGCACTCGGCGGCGGGCCGGGCAGCGCAGCACGGTCTCGAGGGTGTCGGCGAGCGCTGCCTCCGCCAGAGCGGCCGCCTGTGCAAGGGTGAACGGCGGGGTGAGCCTGGTCTTGGCGTGCCCGGGCCGCGGCTCCTTGGCGATCACCAACAGCGCGGTCAGTCCGTCCGCGCTCTCGGGCGTCATCCCGGCCGGGCCGCTCACCGGGGTGCTCCCGCCGGGCTCCGCGGCGGCTCGCTGAGCACCGCGCGCATGTCGCGCACCGCGTACCAGGTCCCACGCCAGGTACCCGTGACCTTGGAACGGCCGGCGCGCGGGTAGTACGGTACGTCGACCTCGCGCACTCGCCATCCGGCGTCGGCGGCGCGGACGACCATCTGCAGGGGGTAGCCCGACCTGCGGTCGGTCAGGTGCAGGTCGAGCAGGGCCTCCCGGCTGGCTGCCCGCATCGGGCCGAGGTCGTGCAGGCGCAGGCCGGTGCGGCGGCGGATCAGCCGGGCCAGCTCGTGGTTGGCGAGCCGGGCGTGCAGCGGCCAGGTGCCGTGCGTCGTCGGCCTGCGCCGCCCGAGCACCAGGTCCGCCTCACCGTCCAGGACGGGTTGGGTGAGGGACGGCAGCAGCCCCGGGTCGAGGGAGGCATCGCAGTCGCAGAAGCAGACCACGGGCGCGGTGGCGGCGCGCAGCCCGGCCGCGCAGGCGGCGCCGAACCCGCGTACCGGTTCGCCGACGACGTGCGCGCCCAGCGAGGCTGCGAGCTCGGCGGAGCTGTCGGTCGAGCCGTTGTCGACGACTATGGCTTGCCAGCCGGGCGGGATCCGCTCCAGGACCCAGGGGAGGGCGGCCGCTTCGTTCAGGCACGGGAGTACGACGTCCGCCGGGGGCCGATGCCTATCGGTCACGTCTTTCAGCGTACGAAGAGTATTAGGACGGCGCGCCCGGATCTCACCTGATTCGCGCCGCCGCGCCGTCTTCGATGCCCGCTGGTGCGGTTCGGATGCAGGGCGCTTCCGTCCGATGAGGGCCCCAACGTCTTAGGCGGCTGCGGGCTCGAGGCCATCTCCCGCACGCGCCTCATCGAGGCGCCGATGGCTGGCCGCGCAGGGGGGCCTTCGCGAACTCCCGCATGCCGACGGCGAACGGTACCTGGGGCAGCCAGCCGAGTTCCTTGCGCAGCCGTGACGAGGAGGCGGTGATGTGGCGGACGTCGCCCAACCGGTACTCGCCGGTCACCACCGGCTCGGGCCCGCCGCAGGCGTCCGCGAGCGCGGTGGCCATCTCACCTACGGTGTGCGGGCTCCCGCTGCCGACGTTGTAGGCGCGCAGCGTCCCTGCCGGGATCGCGGCGCCGACGGCGTCGGCCGCCGCCAGGTTGGCGGCGGCTACGTCCGCGACGTGGACGAAGTCCCGGAGCTGGCCGCCGTCCTCGAAGACCCGGGGCGGCCCGCCGCGGGCGAGCGCGGAGCGGAAGAGTGAGGCCACCCCGGCGTAGGGGGTGTCGCGCGGCATGCCGGGCCCGTAGACGTTGTGGTAGCGCAGGGCGATCGCCCGGCCGCCAGTGGCCCGGGCCCAGGCGGCGGCCAGGTGCTCCTGGGCGACTTTCGTCGCCGCGTAGACATTGCGCGGGTCGGGTGGAGCGTCCTCCGGCACCAGGCCGGGGGTGAGCGGGTCGCCGCAGCGCGGGCAGACGGGCTCGAACCGTCCGGCGTCCAGGTCGGCTACCAGGCGCGGACCAGGCCGGACGGTCCCGTGGCGGGCGCAGTCGTAGTGTCCCTCGCCGTAGTACACCATCGAGCCGGCCAGGACGAGCTCGCTCACCCGCAGCCGGGCCATGAGCGTGAGCAGGACGGCGGTGCCCAGATCGTTGCACCCCACGTAGGCGGGCGCGTCGTCGAAGTCCCGGCCCAGGCCGACCGTCGCCGCCTGGTGACAGACCGCGTCCACCCCGCGCAGCGCCTCCTCGACCACCGCCCGGTCCCGCACGTCGCCGCACACGAACGCGACGCCGGGCGGGAACTGCGGCGGCTCGGGGGGCCGCACGTCCAACACGCGCACCCCGTGCCTGGCCTCGACGAGAGCCCGGACGACGTGGGAGCCGATGAATCCGGCCCCTCCTGTGACAAGGACGAGCATGCCTTCGAGGCTACGGCTGGATCAGGACACGCGGCGCCGCGAGGCCTGCCGCCACGCTGCCAGCTGCCACTGTGGCGAGTGTGGGAGTACGCACGCTCTGCGCCACGGCACTGCTCGCCGCCCTCGTTGCCGTCGTCGCCGCGACAGTCCGCATCGGCGGTGATCTCGGCCACCCGGCTGCGCTGCTGTACTGGTATGCCGCCGCGTGGGTGCTGTTTGCCGGAGCGGCGTGGATGGTGCGCCGCGTGCCGGTGCGCACCGCCGTGGCGCTGATCCTGGTCGGGGGGACCGCCCTGTGTGTGGCGGCGCTCTCGGCTTCGCCGCGCACCAGCGACGACGTGTACCGCTACGCGTGGGACGGTCGCGTGCAGAGCGCGGGGATCTCCCCGTACGCCTACCCGCCGAACGCGCCACAGCTTGCCCGGTTGCGTGATCCGTGGCTCTTCCCCGCCGGGACCGCGTGCCGCGGGTGGGATCTCCACTCGGGGGCGGATATGTGCACGCACATCAACAGGCCGTCCGAACACACGATCTATCCGCCCGTGGCCGAGGGGTGGTTCCTGCTGGTGCACGCCGTCTCCCCGGCAGGCGGGCGGCACAAGCCACTGCAACTCGCCGGTGCAGTGCTCGCCGTCGCCACGACGGTGGCGCTGCTGCTGGTGCAGCGGCGTACGCGTGGTGACACGCGGCGGGTGGCACTGTGGGCATGGTGCCCGGCGGTGCCGTTCGCCGCAGTCAACGACGCCCATGTGGACACGCTCGGAGTGCTGCTCACAGTGGCCGCGCTCGGCACGGCCGCGGGAGCACGCCGGGGAGCGCTGCTCGGGGCGGCGATCGCCGTCAAGCTGCTGCCCGTGCTCACCCTCCCCGGTGCGCTCTCGGGGGCGCTGGCCCCCGGGCATGCGCGTGCCCGGCTGCGGCACACGGCGAGCGTGCTGCTCGCCGCCGTCGGTGTCGTGGCGCTCGCCTATCTCCCGTACCTGCTGGCGTCCGGTACAGCGGTCCTGGGTCATCTCCCCGGCTATCTGCGCGAGGAGGGGTACCAGCCAGGTGACGTTCGCCGGTTCGCGCTGCTGCGGCTGGCGCTGCCGGACGCGTGGGCCGGTCCGGCTGCCGTCGCACTGGTGGCGCTCAGCGCCTGGTACGTCCTGCGGCGCGGCGATCCGGAGCGGCCGTGGCACGGATCGCTGCTGGTCACGGGTACTGCGCTGCTGCTCACCTCACCTGCGTACTACTGGTATGCGCTGCTCGTCGTGGCCCTCGTGGCAATGGGCGGCCCGTGGGAGTGGCTCGCCATCCCTGCCGCGGGCATCGTGCTGTATGTCGCGGACGCACTGCAGTGGCACGGCGTTCAGGTCTCCGCGTACGCGGTGGCCGCCGTGACGGTGCTCGCTGGTGCAGTCGTCCGGGCGCGGGCGCGTGGCAGCGGAGACGGGCGGCCGGACGGTGCGTGAGCGCAGGCATGCCGGCCCCATCGGCACGAGGGGTCATCGGTGTCGGCGTCTGAAGACGACCATCCGCAAGACGGTGAAGCGCACCACGGTCACCAGGGCGAAGCTCGGCGCGAGCACCAGGGTCTCCGCCGCTGGTGAGGAGGTGGGCCGGTAGTGGCGGAAGAGCAGGAGGGCGCCTGAGGTGACCAGGTACGCCAGGACGAATAGGCCACCCGCGGCCAGATGCGCCGGCAGGGCCCGGACCGCGGACCCGCGAAAGGTCAGTCGGCGGTTGGCCTCTGTGTTGAGGACGGTGACGACAAGAAGGGAGGCGAGATTCGCCAGGATGGGCGGCGACCAGTGGCGCAGAACCCAGTACAGCAGGGCCTGGGCCACCGTGGAGGCGACACCGATCACGACGAACCAGAGCACTTGTCTGGTCAGCGTGGAGCGGCCGGGCCGGGTGAAGGCGAAGGCGCTGTGCCGTGCGCTGGGGCGTCGCACCCCACCATCATGAGGCCACCGTGCGACGCGTCGAGCCGTGCGCAGCGCCGGTTCGACCGTTCGGCTGGCGACGGACACTGCATGCACGTCGGATACCGGAAGCCGACCCTATCTGTGTCACTTTACGGCTGACGACCTGGCAGGCACCGACGGCGCGGTGGAATTCGATCCACCCCTTTGGAGGTCGGCCCGGAACAGAGGAGGCGGCGGCCGATGGACGGTGGCGGACGGCCGATGGCCCCGGGCTCCGGCGGACCGCAGCGCCCGAGATCGGACGAGGGGCATGCGCACGGCCGCCTCGAGCGGGTCCGCGCTGCCGCGGCGGCGCGGGTGACCAAGGGGGCCGCTCGTGCCCGGGCCCTTGTGCGGCGGGTCGAGCAGACTCCTCCGCCCCCGGGGCCGTTCCGTCCCGGTTTCTGGCGCAGTCCCCTCCGCGGGCCCTGGCTGACGTCCGTGTTCGGCCTCGTGCTGCTGTTCGGCATCCCGCTGCTCTTCGTCACCGGGATGCTCTCCTACGCCTCCTACAACCCGGGACTCGACCGCATCAACGACCAAACCCCGGACAAGGGCCTGCTGGGCTTCTACCTTTTCGCCTGGCCCACCCATCCCTACTGGCTGTACCGGCTGACCCAGGGCGTGCACGTGACGCTCGGCGTGGTCCTCGTGCCCGTACTGCTGGCCAAGTTGTGGTCAGTGATCCCGAAGCTGTTCGAGTGGCTGCCGGTCCGCTCCGTCGCCCACGGGCTGGAGCGGTTGTCCCTGCTCATGCTGGTCGGCGGGGTGATCTTCGAATTCGTCACCGGCATCTTCAACATCCAGCTCTTCTACGTCTTTCCCGGCTCCTTCTACACCCTGCACTTCTACGGCGCCTGGGTGTTCATCGCCGCCTTCGTCGTCCATGTGAGCCTCAGACTCCGCCGGATGACCCGCGCCCTGCGCTCCCGCAGCCTGACAGCGGAACTGCGCACCGACCTCGCCCACACACGGCCCGAACCCCCCGACCCCGACGGCCTGGTCCCGACCGCTCCCGCGCCGCCGACGATGACCCGGCGCGGCGCGCTCGCCATGGTGGGGGGCGGATCGCTGCTCCTCCTCGTGGTCACCGCAGGACAGAGCACCGGCGGCCGGCTGCGCCGCACCGCCCTTCTCGCTCCGCACAACCGTACTCCGGGCAGCGGCCCGAACAGCTTCCAGATCAACAAGACGGCCGCGTCCGTCGGCATCACCCCCGCGCACGTCGGCCCCGCCTGGCGGCTGGAGATCCACGGCCCCGGCCCGACACTCGTCTACACCCGCGCACAACTCCTCGCGATGCCCCAGCACGCCGCCGCACTGCCGATCGCCTGCGTGGAAGGGTGGTCCACCCCCAACCAGCAGTGGAGCGGCCTTCGCCTGGCCGACCTCGCCGCCCTGGCGGGCCGCCCCGCCGCCGGAAGCGTCCTGGTGGAGTCCGTCCAACCATCCGGCCCCTACAGCTCGGTGGTCCTGCGAGGCAACCAGATCCACGACCCTCGATCGCTGCTCGCCCTGCACGTCAACGGCGCGGACCTCTCGCTCGACCACGGCTACCCGGCCCGCGTCATCGTCCCGGCCAACCCTGGCGTGAACAACACCAAGTGGGTGCACAGGCTCACCTTCAGGACGTGACCATGCCACGCTTCGTCCGCTGGTACGGCTCCGGTCCCCTGCACCTTCTCGTCCTGATCGCCTCCTTCGCGATCACCGGCTACGCCATGGTGCGCCTGTTCGCCGTCCGCCCGCTCGAGGTCGCGGTCTGGTTCGTCGGCGCGGCGATCCTCCACGACCTGATCCTGCTGCCCCTGTACTCGCTCGCCGACCTGTCGGCACACGCTGTCCTGCAACATCGCGCCACCCGCATGCCACAACTACCGTGGATCAACTACCTGCGCGTGCCCGCCTTTCTCTCGGGTGTGCTCCTGCTCGTCTGGTTCCCCCTCATCTTCGCCCTGTCGACTCCCTACCCGGGTGCCACCGGGTTGTCCATGGACGTCTACCTCGGCCGGTGGCTGGCCATCACCGCCGTGCTCTTCGCCGCCTCCGCCGTGGCCTTCGCTCTCAAACTCCGCCGCGTCCGACGGGCCGCCCACGCCGACGAAGAACGACCTGCACCAGGTCACGACGCTGCATCGTGACGGCCGACGAGGACGGCTCGCCCTGCGCCGGAGGAGACCCTTACGCGCTCGCCCTGCGGGCCGGCCATGGACCGGTGTACCTGCGGCTGGCGGACGGGTGCCGGATCCGGATGCCGGCGCACCGCTGGTACGCGCATCCCACCGGGGCCGACGAATCCGTGCTCAATCGCTGCGTCGGCCCCGTTATCGACGTGGGCTGCGGGCCGGGCCGGCTGTGCCGGGCACTCCTGGGCCGCGGAGTCTTCGCGCCCAGCGCTGCACCGACGCCGGGCTGTTGGAGCAGCGAGGGATTGACACCGCTGGTGCGGGGTCTGTCCGACCAGGTCGCGGCCCTGCGCTGGGTCCGTGAGAACATCGCCGCCTTCGGTGGCGATCTGGGCAACGTCACGGTCGTCGGCCAGCCCTCCGGCGCTGCCTCGGTCGCCTGTCCGATGGTGATGGATCGCGCCCGTGGCCTGTTGCGCCGTGCCATCGCCGACAGCGCAGCCAGCCTTTGCCACACGCCCGGGTTCGCTGCGGCGACCGCCCAGTACCGCGCCGGCGGTGGAACCGGCGGCCATGACAACGGTGAGGCGAAGGTTGGTGCCGAGGACGGCGAAGCTGCCGTCGCGGCTGTAGCGGGCGAACGCGACCAGCATGGTCGGCAAGGAGACCAGCAGGGAGACTGCCGTCCGACGTCGCCGTCACTGGGCTGGCTGGGCCGGTCCCGTCCGCTTCCTGATCAGGTCCAAGACCTCGTCTGTGGCCCGAACGTCGCCGAATGACCGGTAGATCGTGAGCAGCGCGGCGTTGTGGTCCTGGTCGCGCCGAGCCGCGTTCCCGTCGGCCACCATCAGCACGCGCAGGCCCGTGGTGGCCGCGTCCCGGGCCGAGGACTCGCAGCAAACGTTCGTGAGTGCGCCAGTGATGATAACGGTGTTGATGTCGCGCTCCGCCAGCAGCCCTGGCAGCACCGAGCGGCCGGGGAAGAAGGCGCTGTAAGCGGTTTTCTCCACCACCAAGTCATCTGGCCGGACGTCGAAGGCGTGCCACAGGCGCGAGCGCAGCGGCCCTTCACCGCCCGTCGACGAGAACACCTCGCTAACCGTGGGACCGTAGAACTCACTGCTTACGCTCGCGAGCGGTGGCTCGTTCGCCGGCAGCACCCAGGCGACCAGGCCGCCGGCTGTGCGCAGCGCCTCGGCGATACGGCCGATGTTGGGCACGACGCCGCGGACGTACGGATTCGCCTCGGCGAAGAAAGGCACCATGTCGATCACGACCAGTACGGTGCGCACCGGGTCGAGGCTCTCGTAGGCGTGCCTCCTGCCGCGTCTGTCCTCCTGCCGCGCGTACTCCCGGGGTTCGATCCGCCACTCGTGGATCTTGGAGTCGGTTCGCATACGCCCCCCCAGTCGACTTGCCAGCGGCTACGGAGAATCTGCCCTCGGACACCGGCGGCCACGCTGACTGCGTCGGCCGGCCACATGTCGTGCTCAGAGGGGCCAACTGAAGCGCCCAGTGGCCGAGTAACGTGCTCAGGCCCCAGGTCCGCGTCGGCCACACGCCCTCAATTCACGGACATCCCTGAGGAATGTTCACCGTGCGCCGGGCAGCTGGCCGCAGCCACGTCCCACGCGGCCCGCTGCACGCTCACGCGCCTGGCCGACGATCTCCCGCAGGCAGCTGGACTCCTCGAGGGCGCATGTCACGGAGCACGGGGCGCCGACAGCGGCGCGAACAGGCTCCGATCCGGTCGGCGGCGTCCACCAGAGGTGCCGCTGCCGACAAGGGAACGTCCCGGTGGCACGGGGGAGACCACCGGGACGACAACTCCCAGCCCACGCGGCACCGTTCGCGAAGAGCCCCCACCCACCGGCTGAGCGCCGGAACACCGGGCCTCGCGCCGCGGCAGCGGTCCCGTCGCCTGGTCGATCGTCCGGTCCTGACCTGGGGTTCAGGCCGGCGGAGGATCACTTCAGCACCATCGCACCCAACAGGCCAACCATGTAGCGGCTTCCAGCCGAACCTCACCCATGGCCTGGCGTACACACGCCGCTGCGCTCAGCATTCCTGACGATCGTCGAACCGGGGAGGGACTGACTGCCATGAGGGCATCTGAAACGCGGGGCGGGGACAGACCGAGGTGGGCGCCGACGCGCCGGGCCGTGCTGGCAGGCCTGAGCGCGGGAGCAGCCACCGTGGTACTGCCGGCGTTCGAGGCGCGGGCCGAGGCTGCGCCGTACGAACCGGTGCACTACTGGAGCAAGATCCTGGAAGACGTGGTGCGGCAGGTCGGCGGGGCACCCGGTCCGCTGGCCCGCAGCGCCGCGATCATGCACCTGGCGATGTACGATGCGGCCAACTCCGTCACTCCGATCGGGCGACCGTACGTGGTCAAGCAGCCGGTTCTCGGGGCGGCTTCGCTGAACGCGGCCATCTGCACCGCCGCGTACACCGTACTGCGCAACCTGTATCCGGCCATCACCTCCTTCCAGGGCAACCACACCTGGGCCCTGTCGCAGGATGCCTCCACCGTGACCCAGGCGGAGAAGGACCGCGGCAGCGCCATCGGCAAGGCCGCCGCCGACGCCCTGCTCAACGCCCGCTCCAACGACGGCGCACTCGCCCCTGCCGTCTATACCCCCGACGGCGAACCGGGCGCCTGGCTGGCCACGGGGCCGGAGTCCGCGGCTACCCCGCAGTGGGGCAGCCTCAAGCCGTTCGGCATGAGCTCGTCCAGCCAGTTCCGGCCCCCGCTCCCGGGCGGCTTCGCCACCTACCAGGCATTGCTGCGCAGTGCGCAGTACGCGGAGCAGGTCGACGAGGTACGCCGGTTCGGAGGCCACAGCGACACCCAGCGCACCACGATCCTGCGCACTGCCGAACAGACCGAGATCGCCAAGTTCTGGGCGAACGACCTGGACGGCACCTACAAGCCCCCCTCGCAGCTCTTCCAGCACACCCGCATCATCGCCCGTAAGAGGACGCTCACCGTCGTCCAGAACGCCAGGCTGTTCGCCCTCTTGGCCATGGCCCTGGCCGACGCGGCCATCGCGTCCTGGGACGCCAAGTACAACACCCCGATCGACCTGTGGCGCCCCGTCTCGGCGATAAACCGCGCCGACACCGACGGCAACGACGCCACCACGGCCGACCCGGACTGGCGGCCCCTGTCCTCGCGCGACGACGGCAGCAGCTTCACCCCGCCCTTCCCCGCCTACATCTCCGGGCACGCCACCTTCGCGGGCGCCTGGGCCGCCGTGCTGCGCCTCTACTTCGCCACCGACAACATCGCCTTCTCGGCCACTACGAACGACTCCTACAACGGCGGCGTGTACCGGTCGTTCAACACTCTGTCCGCGGCCGCCGAAGAGAACACCCTCAGCCGCGTCTTCCTGGGCGTCCACTACCGGTGGGACGGCGAACAAGGCCTGGCCACCGGGGACGCGGTCGGCCGGCACATCTCGAACACCTACCTCTGACGACTCCCCGCTGTCCCGGACTGGGACGGGTACCCCCGCCGGGGGCCCGGCCTCGATGTCGCTCGAGGCCGAGCCGGCCCTTGAAGGTCTCGCTGACCGACTCGACGACCTGCCGCGGGGGGTGGAACAGCTTCGAACCGGCCCGCTGGGGGCTCGCCCCGCGGGCCGGCCGGAGGATGCGGACGTCCAAGTCGGCGAGCAGTTCCTCGAACTCGCGGCCGAAGTGGTTCCTGTCCCCGATCTTGGTCTGGCCTGTGGGTGCCGAAAACTCCGTCCATGGCCTGTGACCGGCGCGTTCTCGTGAATGGCCACCGGTTGCCGGATGGACGTGTCAGGCTGATGGATCGTGCTGCTGCGACTGCCCTACCTCGACGTCTCTACCAACGCACCCTGCACAGTGCGGCACCGCTTCGGCCAGCCCCCGAACCGATCACTGCCCCGGACCGACTCCATTACCTCGACGTTCGCCGACGTGATCGACTCGGCGGCATCCCCCACGAGCACGCACACGCGGCGTGACCTGCGAGGACGTAATAATCGCCACTCGCAGGCTTCCCCGCCCTCCTCGAAGAGGTCAAGGCGCCCATCATGCTGGTGTGGGACCGGCTGAACACTCACATGTCCCGCGTCATGCGTGAGCTGATCGCCGAGCGCGAGTGGCTGACGGTGTTCCTGCTGCCCGCGTACTCGCCCGACCTTAACCCGGTCGAGTGGGTATGGCCGCACGTCAAGCGCAGCCTGGCCAACCTCGCCGTGGTCGCCCTCGGCCGGCTCGAAACCCTCGTACGCAACCGGCTCAAACGCCTCCAGTACCGGCCCGACACCCTCGACGGCTTGATAGCCGGCACCGGCCTGGACCTCGATGAACTCACGTGACCTTGACAAGCCGAAGTCGGTAGTCGTTGTCGGACTCCCGGCTCACCCCCTGACGGCAGCCCTTGCCGTCAGGAGCTGAGCGTTCCGCGCGCGGTCTGTCTGCGCCGACGCTGCTCGGGGACATCCGCCACCGGGGCGGAGAGCAACAGCGCGCGGGTGTATTCGTGCTGCGGTGTGGTGGTGACGGTGCGGGCGTCGCCTGCTTCCACGATGTCCCCGTGGTGGATCACCGCGACCCGGTGGCTCATGAAGCGCACGACCGACAGGTCGTGGGTGACGAAGAGGTAGGCGATCCCGGTCTGTTCCTGGATCTCCAGGAGCAGGTCGAGAACGGTTCGCCGGGTGGTGAGGTCGAGGGCGGACACCGGCTCGTCACAGATGACGAGCCGGGGTCGCAGGGCAAGTGCGCGGGCGATGGCGACGCGTTGGCGCTGCCCGCCGGAGAACTCGCGGGGCAGGCGGGCCGCCGCGTCGGCGGGGAGGTGGACACGGGCGAGCAGTTCACCGACCCGGCCGCGAGCCTCCTTGGTGCCGATGCCGTGTCCGAGCAGGGGTTCGGCGAGGGTGTCCCCGATGGTGAGGGAGGGGTTCAGCGAGGTGTAAGGGTCCTGGAAGACGACCTGGAGGTCGCGGCTCAGCCGGCGGCGGCGGGCGGCAGGGGCCTGGTCGATGCGTTCACCGGCGAAGGTGATGGTGCCTGACCGGACCGGGACGAGTCCGAGGACCGCGCGGCCGATGGTCGTCTTGCCCGAACCGGACTCGCCGACCAGGCCGAGCGTTTCGCCCGGTCGGATGTCGAACGAGACGCCCTTGAGCACCTCCGTGCGCGGAGCACGCCGGCCCTTGCCGCGGAAGGAGACCCGCAGGTCCCGCACCTGGAGCAGGATGTCCGTGGAGGTGGCGGCTTCGGTCGCGGTCATGCGGTGGCGCTCCTTGTCTCTCGGGCCCGCCAGGGGGCTCTGGGCGGGGCCTCGTCGAGCACGGCGCCGAGCAGGGTTCGGGTGTAGGGGTCGCGGGGGGCGTGGAGAACCTCTTCGGCGCTGCCGGTCTCTACGATCCGGCCGGCGTTCATCACCGCGACGCGGTCGCACAGGTCCGCGACGACGCCGAGGTCGTGGGTGACCAGGAGCACGCCCAGGGCGCGGTCCTTCTGCAGGCGGCGCAGCAGGTCGAGGACCTCAGCCTGGACGCGCACGTCGAGCGCGGTGGTGGGCTCGTCGGCGATGAGGAGTTCGGGGTCGCAGGACATCGCACCGGCGATCAGGACGCGCTGGGCCATGCCGCCGGAGATCTGGTGGGGGTACAGACGCAGTGTGCGCTCGGGGTAGGGGATCTCCACCATGCGCAGCAGGTCGGCGGCGCGGCGGGCCGCTTCCCGGCGGGAGATGCCGAGGACGTGCCGCATGGGTTCCATGAGCTGGCTGCCGACGGTGAATGCGGGGTCCAGGTTGCTCATGGGTTCCTGGGGGACGTAGGCCACCGTGCCGCCCCGCAGGGCGCGGTAGGCGCGTTCGGGCAGGCCGGTGACTTCCCGTCCCTTGACGGTGATGCTTCCGCCGCTGACCGCTCCGCCGTCCGGCAGGATGCCCAGCACGGAGAAGGCGGTCTGCGTCTTGCCGGAGCCGGACTCGCCGACCAGGCCCACGATCTCACCGGCGCGGACGTCGAGGTCGACGCCGTGCACGACCTGCTTGCGGGTGCCGTCCGGCTGGGCGTAGGCGACGGTGAGGCCGCGCACCGAGAGCAGCCCGGAGCGGTCGGAGCTGCCGGCGGGCAAGTTTTTCGCGGCGGCGGCGGCGACAGTGGGAGGGGGCGGGTGGGCGGCGCCGTGCCGGGCCCGGCGGGGCGCGGCCGTTTCGGCGCTCCGGTCCTCCAGGACGTCGCGCAGGGCCCCGGCGAGCAGGACGAGGCAGCCGTTGGTCAGACCGAGAGCGAGGCCCGGCCACAGCATCAGCAGCGGCGCGCGCTGGATGTTCTGGAACGCTTCGTTGAGCATCGCCCCCCAGGTCGCGGCCGATCCGCTGCCGACCCCCAGGAATTCCAGACCGGCCTGGAGCCCGATGGCGATGCCGGTGACGAGGGCCACCTGGATGATGACGGGGCCGCGCACGACGATGAGGATGTGCCGGGCGACGATGCGGGCGTCGGACAGGCCCGACACCTTCGCGGCGTCGACGTAGAGCGCTCCGCGTACGCCCGCGACCACGCCGCGCACGAGGCGGAAGAAACTCGGCGCCGCGAGCACGCCGAGCACCGTCATCAGGGCCCAGACGCGGGGGCCGAGGATGGCACGGGAGGCGAGCAGCACCACCATGGCGGGCAGGGCCATGACGAGGTCGACGACCCAGTTGGTGAGGGAGTCGAACCAGCCGCCGCGGTAGCCCGCGTACAGACCCGGCGGCACCCCGAGGACGAGAGCGATCCCGAGGGCGATCAGGGCTCCGCCGAGGGTGTTGCGCCCGCCGTAGAGGATGCGCGAGAGGATGTCGCGGCCGGCGGAGTCCATGCCCAGCGGATGCGCGCCATTGGGTGCGGCGAAGGCGTCGCCGAGCGAGGAGACCTGGGGGCCTTGCGGGGAGAGCAGCGGTGCCAGGCACACGGCCGCGACCAGGAGCAGCAGCACGGCGGCGGAGAGGGCGCCGAGCGGGTGCCTCAGCAGACGTCGGACGGCGCCTGTGCGGTGGGCCGGTGGTTCGCCGGCGGGCCCGGCGGCGGGGCCGGGGAGCCCCGTGCGGGCCGCCGCGGGCGCGTCGGCGGGAAGGTGCTCGCTCATGCGGCCCTCGCCTTCGGGTCGAGCCAGCCGATCAGGATGTCGACCAGGAGGTTGATCAGGACGACGCCGGCCACGCTGAGCATGACGAGCGCCATGATCACGGGGATGTCGCCGCGGGTGGTGTAGGTGACGGTCATGCTGCCGATGCCGGGGAGCCCGAAGATCTGCTCCACCAGCACGGCTCCGCCGAGCAGGCCCACGAACTGCATGCCGAGGACGGACAGCGCCGGCGCCGAGGCGTTGCGCAGGACGTGTCGGAACACGATCCGGGAGGCGGGCAGGCCGCGGGCGCGCAGGGTCCGGACGTAGTCCTGGCGCAGTACGTCGATCACCGCGCCGCGCACCTGCTGGGAGACGCCCGCCACGGATGCCACCGACAGGGACAGGACCGGCAGCGTGATGGTGGACAGCCAGCCGCCGGGGGACTGGGTGAACGCGGTGTATCCGATGGCGGGGAACCAGCCGAGGCGGACCGCGAAGACCAGCACGATGACCAGGGTGACGAGAAAGCCCGGGAGCGCGTAGCCGACGACGCCCAGGATCTGGACGAAGCGGTCCACGGCGCCGCGCCGGACTCCCGCCCAGACGCCGAGCAGGAACGACACGACGGTCGTGACGAGCGTGACGCCCAGCATCAGGCTCACGGTGACCGGCAGCCGGCCCGCGACGGCCTCGCCGACGTCCTCGCTGGTGAACCAGGAGGTGCCGAGGTCACCACGGACGGCGTGGGCGAGCCAGTCGGCGTACTGGGCGAGGACCGGGCGGTCCAGGCCCAGCGAGGCGTTCTTGGCGTCCACGGCCGCCTGATCGGCGCTCTGGCCGAGGAGCTGGCGGCCGACGTCCACGTCCGCGATCGACAGCAGCAGGTAGGTGAGGAACGACAGGACGAGCAGGAGCAGGGCTCCGGCCGCGATCCTGCGGGCGACGAAGTTCAGCATGGCACTCGGTATCCGTGACCGGCCGCCGGGAGCGGTCGCGCGGGTTCCCGCCCGACCGCCCCCTTGGCGGACTCACTTGACGGGGGTGTAGTTGTAGATCGAGGGGACGGCCATGCCGGACTGCGGGGTGATCTTCACCGTGCCGTCCGAGACGTGCAGGTAGGTCATCCGGTAGAAGGGGACGAACCAGCCTGACTTCACGAGGTGTTCGTTCAGGGCCCGTGCGGCCTGCTTCGCCTGCTCGCCGCTGCTGGTCTGGATCCGCGGGATCAGCTCGCGCACGGTGGGGTCGGTGGTGCCGAACATGTTGAAGGCGCCGGGGGTGACCAGTTCGTTGACGACGACCCAGTCGGACGCGGACTGGCCGATGTTCATGACGAGGCCTGAGTACGCACGGTCGGTGAACACCTTCCGGACCGCCGAGCCGCCGTCGAGGTCGTCCCAGACCAGCTTGACGCCGATGGCCTTGAAGTCGGTGGCCAGCGACGATGCGAGCGCGTCATTGACGATGGCGGCGATGCGCGGCAGTTTCAGTGTGAAGCCCTGGGCGTAGCCCGCTTCCTTCAGCAACTCCCTGGCTCTGGCCGGGTCGTGGGGGTAGTACGTGTCCAGCCGCCTGTCGTACCCCTGGGTGCCGGGACCGAAGACCTGGTCGGTGACCTGACCGCGGTCCTGGCGGATGGCGTGGAGCATGGCCGCGCGGTCGACCGCGCGGTTCAGTGCCTGGCGGACGCGGGGGTCCCTCAGGGCCGGGGTCAGCTTCCCGTCGCGGTCGAAGAGCAGCAGCCCCTGGAAGTCGAACTCCTGCTTCGCCGTCTTCATCCTGGCATCGGACTCGACGCTGATCTGTTGGTCGGCGGTCTGCAGGAGGGCGGCGTTCACCTGTCCGGTCTTGAGGCCGTTGACGATCGCCGTCTCGTTGTCGAAGAAGCTGATCGTGAGGTTCTCGTAGGGGAGTCGCTTGCCCCAGTAGTCGTCGTTGCGCTGGTAGACCCACTTGGTGCCGATCGTCGTGCGTGCCTTGACGAGGCGATAGGGGCCGGTGCCGTCAGGGGTCGTCTTGAGGCTGTCGGCCTTCGCGAACTTCGCCGGGTTGGCCATGAGGCCGGCCGCGTCGCTCAGGTAGAACAGCATGGCGGGGTCGGCCTGCTTGAGTTTCAGGGTGACGTGCGAGGCGTCCGCGACGTCGACCGAGTCCAGGTCGTTCAGCCACTTCGCGTCGGCGCCGCCGCCCTTCTTGAAGCGCTCCATGTTCGCTTTGACCGCTGCGGCATCGAAGGCGGTGCCGTCGGCGAACTTCACGTCCTTGCGCAGCGTGAGGGCGAGTTCGGTGCGGTCGGAGTTGTACTTCCAGGAGGTGGCGAGCATCGGGCTGAAGGCGCCGTCAGGCTCCCGCTTGACGAGTGTGTCGTACGTGGCCTGGAAGAAGGGCAGGGCACTGCCGACCGCCTGCGTGGGGTCGAGGCTCTGCGGAAAGGTCAGGGTCGCGATGTTCAGCGTGGAGGAGCCGGCGCTCCCGGTGCCGGAGCCGGTGCATCCCGCGAGGGCGAGGGACGCCGCCGCGCATGCGGCGACGGCCCCGCTTCGGGTGTTTCTGCTCATGAGATTCGCTCCGTCTGGAGGGCCGGGGAGGGCGTCCCGGGCGAGATTGGCGGTGAGCTTACCCGTGGAATTAACCACTTGGTAGGTTTTTCGGGATGGAGTTGACCAGGGGAGTTGCGCCGGCCGTCGGCCGGTCGGCAGCGGGCGGTGGCCGGTGCCGACCGGCCGCCGCACCGGACGGCCCGCAGCGGCGGGGAACCGTGGCAGGCTGCCTGTGACAACCGCCGCAGGGCGGGGACGCGCCCCCGCCCTGCGGCGGGCGCCGGTCGGACGACGGCAGGAGGCCGCAGAGTTGAGCGAACGACCCGAGAGTGTTCCGCGACGCCCGTCGAAGGGCGAACGCACACGGGCCCGCATTCTCGACTCCGCGACCGAACTGTTCTCACGTTCCGGCTTCAACGCCGTGTCGCTGCGTGACATCGCCGCGCACGCGGGGCTGACGCACGCCGGGGTGCTGCACCACTTTCCGGGCAAGGAGTCCCTGCTGATCGAGGTGCTCGGCCGCCGCGACAGGATCGACGCGCAGTCGGTCTTCCCCGGCATCGTTCACCCGGGCACCCCCGAGCCAGGTCCGGGTGAACGGCTGCGCCTGCTGGTAGGTCTGGTGGCGCGCAACAGTCGGACTCCGGGACTCGTCGCGCTTTACACGAAACTCTCCGCGGAGGCCACCGACCCCCAGCACCCCGCCCACCACTACTTCAGGGAGCGCTACCGCATCCTTCGGGAGGAGATGACGGTGCTCGTCGAGGCCCTGCGGGCCGAGGTCGCCCCGCAGGCTCAGGGCGATCCGGCGGTCACGGCACGGCAGTTGCTGGCGCTGATGGACGGTCTGCAGACGCAGTGGCTGATGGAGCCGGACGCCGTGGAGATGGAGGAACTGGTACGCGACTTCCTGCGCCGGCTGGGACTCGACCCCGAAGGCGGCGGGGGACAGGCCGGCGTCAGCGCGTGAGCGACGCGAGAACCGCATCGGCCGTACTCCGGTGCCCGGCCGCGTTGGGGTGGAACCCGGCGGCTTCCGCCGAGTCGCCGGGTTCGATCCAGCGCACGCCCGCGGACTTGCACACGTCGTGCCCGATCGAGGGCCGGTAGGCGTCGACGTAGGTGGCGTCGTACACGTTGGCCTGCTGGGCGAGCATCGTGTTGAGCTGCTTCTCCTTGTCCCGGACCCAGGGGAAGTCTCCCGTGGCGAGCGCGACCGTCTCCCGGCACGCGGTGCCGTCGTCGGGGAAGAGGGCCGGGTAGCCCACCAGCAGCACCCTCGCGCGCGGGGACCGGGCGTGGATCTCCGCGAGGACCGTGTCGATCCTGGGTGCCGTGGTGTTGATGCGGGAACCGATCTCGTCGGTACCGAGCAGGGTGTAGCTCTGCTTGCAGGGGGAGCCGTTCGGCGCCAGGTATCCGAGGAGCACACAGCGTGTGATCACGCCGCCCAGGTCCAGGTCGTTGCCGCCGATGCCCAGGGTGACCAGGGTGGTGTCGGGGCGCAGGGCGTCGAGTTGCGGCGGGGCCGAGTCCTGGCGGCCTGTCATGTCGCTGGTGTCGGCTCCGGCGCAGGTCACGTCGGTGAACGACGTCGCGCCGACGGCACGCGCCACCAGCGACGGGTAGTTGTTCGAGGAGCGCCCGCAGAGGGAGTCGGTCTGCTCGGGGATGCCGAGGCCGGAACTGTAGGAGTCCCCGAGCGCGACGTAACGCACCTCGCCGGCGGCGCGCTGGGCGGTGCGCCCGGCAGGGTGCTCCGGTGCGGGGGCCGCGGTGGCGGCCGCCGTCGCGCCGGCCAGTAGGGCGATGGCTGCCGCGGTCGCGACGCCGGTGCGCAGCAGCGCCCTTCGGGAGGTGCCGGTGCCGTGCGGGGACGCACTGCGGGACGTGTGTCCCGCGGCGGGCGGGGCGGACGGCTGACTGGCTGGGGACATGTCCGGTCCTCGTTTCATCGGCGAGCGGAAGGAGGCGCGGCGGCGGGATCAGGACGCTGTCCCGGAGCGGCGCGGCTCGAGCGCGAAAACCGTAAGTTGATCGGTTTCTGCTCGTCAATAGGTTGCGCGGAGCGGAATCGACCGACGGGACTCGCCCCTTACTCGCCGGTAGAAAGTCTTGACAGTGAAAACCGATCAATTTATGGTTTTTAGATCATCCGGCCGTCGACGCGGCTCACCCGCACCGGCCCGGAAGTCCTTCACACACCGTCAGCGAGCGGCCCGTCGCAGCAGCCTGGAAGCAGCGGCCCGGCCCCACCCCGCCTCACGAAACCTCGACAGGTGCGCCGAATGACCCACCAGACCCCACCGCCAGCGGCCCAGGATCCGGCACCGCCGCAGCTCACCCTCGCCGAGAAGGCGGCGCTGACCAGCGGTGCCGGCGACTTCGTCACCACCGCCGTCACCTCCTGCGGCATCCCGGCGGTCGCCCTGTCCGACGGCCCGCACGGGCTGCGGCTGCCGAAGGAGAGCGGCGACGGCGGACAGCTCGACCTGCACAGCGCCGCTCCCGCCACCTGCTACCCGCCCGCCACGGCCCTCGGCAGCAGCTGGGATCCCCAGCTCGCCCACCGCGTCGCCGGCGCGATCGCCGCGGAGGCGAGCGCCCACGGCATCCACGTCGTGCTCGGGCCCGGCGTCAACATCAAGCGGTCACCGCTGTGCGGACGCAACTTCGAGTACTTCTCCGAAGACCCCCTGCTGTCGGCCGAGATGGGTGGCGCGATGGTCCGCGGCCTGCAGGAGGCGGGCGTCGGGGCGGCACTCAAGCACTACGCCGCCAACAACCAGGAGACCGACCGCATGCGGGTCAGCGCCGACGTCGACGAGCGGCCGCTGCGCGAGATCTATCTACGGGCCTTCGAACGCATCGTCCGCCGCGACCGCCCCTGGTCCGTCATGGCCTCCTACAACGGCGTCAACGGCGTCCCGGTGACCGAGAACACCCGGCTGCTCACGGACATCCTGCGCACCGAGTGGGGCTTCGAGGGCATCGTCATGTCCGACTGGGGCGCCGTGCGCGACCGCATCGCCGCGCTGCGCGCCGGTCTCGACCTCCAGATGCCGGGCACGGACGGGCGCACCGACCGCCAGGTCGTCGCCGCGGTGGCCGGCGGCGACCTCGACGAGTCGGTGCTCGACACCGCGGTGGAACGGCTCGTCCGCTTCGCCCGGCGCACGACCAGCGTGGCACCCCCTCACCGCGAGGTGCCCGTCGACGAGCACCACCGCCTCGCCCAAGAGGCCGCGGAGCGGTGCATCGTGCTCCTGAAGAACGACTCGGAACTGCTGCCCCTCGATCCGACGACGGGAAGGGTGGCGGTCATCGGTGAACTGGCCCGCACCCCGCGCTACCAGGGTGCGGGCAGTTCCCAGGTGACGCCGACCCGCCTGGACACACCCCTGGACTGCCTGCACCGGCTCTCCCGCGGCGCCCGGGTGGACTTCGCCGCGGGCTACGTGCTCCCGGGCGCCGCGGCGGCGGACACGGCCGGCAAGGCGGCACCGGGCCCGGCCCCGGCCCCGGACGCGAACGTGGACACGGATGCGGAGATGGCCCTGGCCGACGAAGCCGTACGGCTCGCGGCCGCGAGCGACACCGTGGTGCTCTTCCTCGGCCTTGCCGCCCAGGACGAGTCGGAGGGCTTCGACCGCGACCACATCGACCTGCCGGACGTCCAACTGCGCCTGCTGGAACGGGTCCGGGCCGTCAACCCCAGGGTGTGCGTGGTGCTGTCCAACGGCGGCGTGGTACGGACAGCTCCCTGGCAGGCGGCCGTCCCCGCCCTGGTCGAGGGCTGGCTGCTCGGCCAGGCCGGCGGCGGGGCGCTCGCCCGGGTGCTGTTCGGCATGGTCAATCCCTCCGGCAAGCTGGCCGAGACCATCCCGCTGCGCCTGGAGGACTCGCCCAGCCACCTCTCCTTCCCGGGCGAGGAGGGCCGAGTCCGGTACGGAGAGGGAGTCTTCGTCGGATATCGCGGCTACGACGCCCGCCACTGCGAGGTCGCCTATCCCTTCGGCCACGGGCTGTCGTACACCACGTTCGCGTACTCCGGGCTGCGAGTCGCCCAGGACGAAGAGGGCGCGGCGTTCACCGTGTCGCTGACCGTCACCAACACCGGGGGCCGTACGGGACGCGAGGTCGTCCAGATCTACAGCAGTGGCCCGACGGCCTCCGTGGTCGCTCGGCCGCCGAGGGAGCTGCGCGGCTTCGCCTCGGTGTCCCTGGCCTCCGGCGAGAGCCGCGAGGTGGTGGTGGAGCTGGCACGTGACGACCTCGCGTACTACAGCGAACGCGAGGGCCGCCGACGGGTGGAGGGCGGTGTCTACCGCATCGAGGCGGGCTCCTCCTCGCGTGATATCCGCCTGTCGGCCGAGGTGAGCGTCGCCGGTGACCTCTCCCGCCTGCGCCTGAGCGGACGCAGCACGCTCGCGGAGTGGCTCGCGCACCCCGTGGGCGGGCCGCTGCTGAGCGAGAGGTTCGCCCGGGCCAGGCCGCAGGGGGCGGGACCGGGCGCCATGGACGATCCGGTGATGCGCAGGTTCCTCGCGGGGATTCCGCTCGACGTGATCTCGGAGTTTCCGCAGAGTCCCGTGCCGCCCGAGGATGTGGCCGAACTGGCCGCTCTGGTCGCCGCCGCAGCGCACGGCCAAGGCGGTCGGGACGAGGGAGGAGAGTGACGTGACGAACGGGGCGGTGGTGGCGGTCGGCGGGAGTGTGCAACCCGGCTGGGAGCGGGTGCGGGACGCCTTCGCCCGTGGCCAGGCGCATGATCCGGGTGCCGCTCAGCTGGCCGTCCATCACCACGGCCGGCTGGTCGTGGACCTGTGGTCCACGGGCACCGCGGCGCCGCCGGACGGACGGCCGTTCGGACCGGACCGGATCGGCGTGCTGATGTCCGTGTCGAAGGCCATGGTCGCCGTCTGCGCCCATGTGCTGTGCGAACGGGGCGTCCTGGACCTGGACGCGCCCGTCGCACGGTACTGGCCGGAGTTCGCGGCGCAGGGCAAGGTGGACACGAAGGTGGCCGACCTGCTCGCCCACCGCGCCGGGCTACCGGCCTTCACCGACGATCCCGCGGGTGTCGGGATGCCGGGGCACCTGGACTGGGAGGCACGCGTCAGCGCCCTCGCGGCGATGCGACCGGTGTGGGTTCCCGGATCGGCCTACCTCTACCACAGCCTCACCTACGGCCATCTGGTCGGAGAGGTCGTCCGCCGGGTGTCGGGGGCGAGTGTCGGTTCCTTCTTCTCCCGGGAGGTGGCCGGGCCGCTCGGACTCGACCTGTGGATCGGGCTGCCGGAACGGATGGAGCACCGGTTCGTCCCGCAGTTCGCCGTCAGGGACGCGCCCACGGCCGAACAGGTCGTGACGGCGATCGCGGGTCTCGGTCTCTCCCCGGACGGCAGGCTGGCCGGCGCGCTGCGGGCGTCGGCGGCCGAACTGACCGCGGTCATCGACGCGTTGTGCACGCGACAGGGCAGGGCCTGCGAGCTTCCGGCCGCGGGGGGCATCGGCAACGCTCGCTCGCTCTCCCGGCTCTACGCGGCGCTCATCGGCAGGGTCGACGGCGTGCGGCTGCTGTCGAGCGCCACCCTCAACCGGGCACGCGCCCCGCACACCGACCACCTGCCGCAACCAGCGCCCCTGGACCGGCTCGACGGCCCGGACCGGTCCCGCTTCGGGCTCGGCTTCGAATTGCCCCGCCCGGGCGAACCACTGCTGGGCGAGGGCTCCTTGGGCCATGCCGGAGCGGGGGGCCAACTCGGCATGGCCCACCCGGAGAGCGGGCTCGCGGTCGGCTACGTCTGTACGGCGATGTCCTGGGAGCCGTCGTCGGGGCCGGATCCGCGCTGGGCGCAGTGGACGGCGGCCGTCAGGGAGGCGGCGGGTATCCCCGCCCGGAGCTGACGTCGCACAGCACGGCGACTCGCACGGGGGACGCTGGGCGGCAGTCCACGAACGGCGCAGGGACGGGGCGGACGGGGCGGGAGCCGGTACGAGACCGGCTCCCGCCCCGCGGCGTCCGCGTGCCACCCCTGGGCCCGACCCCCTCGGCCTGACCCGGCTCCCCCCCCGCCCCGACACCTCTCGACACGACCTGGCCGCCCTTCGACCCGACCCGGCCGTCCCTCGACCCGACCCGGCCGTCCCTCGACCCGAATGTCACCCGCGCGTCGCGGCCGCCCGCCCGTGGTGGACCTGGCCGGGCGCCCCGCGCGTCCCCCGCGCCTCCTCCCGGTCAGGCGCTCGGCTCTGCTGCGAGGAGCCGCATGATGTCGTCGATCGGCTGCTCCATGTCCACCGACCGGTCGATGAGCCACTGCAGCTGGATGCCGTCGGCCACCGCCAGCAGCAGGACCGCGAGGCGTTCGGCGGGGACCACGGTGGTCATCCGTCCTTCGTCCATCCGCTTCTGGACGAAGGCGGCGACGCGATCCCGCAGGACCGGATAGCGCTGGGCGAAGTGCTCGTGCGCCGGGTGACCGGGGTCGCTGGCGGCCGCCGCCATGGACACGAACAGCTCCACCAGACCGGGGGTCCGGGCGCTCTCCCGGATGATCTCCCGGTAACTCTCCGGGTTGGTCCGCTCGTCCTGCCGGACGCGGGCCGTCTCGTCGCGCATCCGCAGCACCTGCGTCAGCAGGTCTTCCTTGGAGTCGAAGTAGTGCATCAGGCCGGGCAGGCTGAGATTGCACCTGGCGGCCACCTTGCGCAGCGAGGTCCCCCGGTACCCTTCGGCCGCGAAGATCTCCAGAGCCGCGTGCAGGATCTCGGTGCGCTTCGCCTCGCCCTTCTCGTAAGGACCCCGTTTCGCCATGCCGACCAGCCTAACCCGCGGCCGGGACGCCGGTGGGGGCGGTGGCCGGGCCGCCGGGGATACGTCCGGCGCGGGCCAGTGAGCCCAGCCAGCGGGCCGACTCCTTGGGTGTGCGGGCGAAGGTGTGCGGGTCGACCGAGATGAGCCCGAACGTCGGCCGGTAGGAACCCCACTCGTAGTTGTCCAGGGCGCTCCAGTGCAGATAACCGCGTACGTCGACGCCGTCGCGCATGGCCGCCGCCAGGCTTGCCAGGGCATTCGTGGTGTAGGCGATCCGCAGGGCGTCGTCGCCGGTGGCGATGCCGTTCTCGGTGACCAGGACGGGCACGTGCGGGCCGACGACACCGGCCGTGTGCCGCACCGCCTCGCCCAGGGCCTCCGGGTAGACCTCCCAGCCGGTCAGTGTGGTGGCGGCGCCCGTCGGCACGGGGAGCGGGCCGTCGGGGCCGATCCGGTGACGGGTGTACGCCTGCACGCCGACCCAGTCGTCCTCGCGGGCGGCTTCCAGGAAGACGTCCTCGCGCGGCCAGGCGTAGGCGGCGATGCGGTCCTCGGCTCCCGGCTCGGCATGGTAGACCTGGTTGGCCACCGTCCAGCCCACCTCCAGCCCGAGGCCGGACGACCTCAGAACGGCGGATGCGGCCCGGTGGGCGCGGATCAGCGCCCGGGTGACCTCGGCGTCCGGTTCGACCGCGCCGGGATCGAAGGCCACGGCACCTTCCTGGCTTTCGTCCGCCGGAGTCGGCCGAGGGCCCGTGGAGACGCCGTCGGAGCGCTGGGCAGCCCTGCGCATCAGGCTGTGCATCAGCGCGATCATGTTCGGTTCGTTGATGGTGGCCACGTGGCGCACACCGGCGCAGAGGATCTCGGTGGCCGTCTGGGCGTAGGCCGCGAAGAGCTCACTCGCATCCGGTGACGCCCAGCCCCCGAGTTCGCTGAACCAGCGGGGCGATGTGAAGTGGTGCAGCGTCACCACCGGGGTGAGGCCGCGTTCCAGGGCGCCGTTCACCATGGCGCGGTAGTGGGCGATGGCCGCGCGGGACACCTGTCCGCGCTCGGGCTCGATACGGGCCCACTCGATGCTGAACCGGTAGGCGTTGAAGCCGAGTTCGCTCAGCATCCCCATGTCCTCCGGCCAGCGGTGGAAGCTGTCGGCCGCGTCCCCGCTGCGCTCGGCGACGAAGCTGCCAGGCCGGTTCTCCAGGGCCCACCAGTCACTGGAGACGTTGTTCCCCTCGACTTGGTGGGCGGAGGTGGAGGCACCCAGGAGGAAGCCGTCCGGCAGCACGAGACCAGGCTCGGTCGAGGGGGTCATGAAGGGACTCCTTCCGTGTGGAGCCGGGGCGGCGGACGGCCGTGCGCGACTCCGTGAAAAGCGTTCATTGATCGGTTTTCGTGTTAGCGTACAGGCGGACCCGGTCCGGCAGGAAGAGGCGACAGGGCCGCCGCGGACACGGCCCGCTGCACCAGGGCCCGGCGCCGACCTGACACGGACGCCGGGTCCCTGGTCGCGGATGGCGCAAGCGACCGGTGAAGGTTCCGGACCAGCCCGTCGGAGGAGACCATGGACGCAGTCATTCCCCGCCCCGCGCGGCACACGGTGGTAGCCGGCGGCGGGGACCTGCCCGTCGCCGGGCCCTGGCGCATCCACGCAACCGACGGGCGTCTCGCCACGGTCGCCGGGGCCGTGCGCGCACTGCTGGAACCCCACCTGGGCAAGCGTCTGCTGCCGTCGGGCACCGATGACATCGCGGCAGACGCCGATCTCGCCCTCACCCTCGACCTGGACTCGGCGTCGCCCGCACCGCACCGCACTCCTGTGGGTGTCAGCCCGCAGGGCCTGCCGCAACCGATGGACGAGTCCTACCGCCTCACGGTCACCGACCGCGGCATCACCTGCCGGGCCGCCACCCCCGAGGGTGTGTTCCGGGCCGCCACCACAGCCGTCCAGTTGCTCACCGCGTCCGCTGCGGGGCTCGCCTTCCAGGAGCTGACGGACGCACCGCACTACGCGTGGCGCGGACTGATGGTCGATCCGGCGCGCGGTTACCTGACCCCGGGCGAACTGCGTCGCCTTATCGACCTCGCGGCGCTCTACAAACTGAACGTGCTGCACCTGCACCTGACGGACAACGAGGGCTGGCGGCTGCACGTGCCCTCCGTGCCCCGCCTGACCGCCTGCGGGAACAACGGCACGGTGGGGGAGTTCTACACCACCGACGACTACCGCGATCTGCAGCAGTACGCGGCAGAGCGCTTCGTGACCGTCGTCCCCGAGATCGACCTGCCCGGCCACTGCGCCGCCCTGCGAGAGGCCGTGCCGGGACTTCCGGCCGCGCCCGCACCGGAAGGGCTGGCGGACCGCTTCCCGTTCGTCCCGCCCCTCGACCTGGCGGACCCGGCGACCCACGACATCGTGGCCGCGATCCTGGCCGACGTGTGCCGGCTGACCTCCGGTCCCTACGTGCACATCGGCGGGGACGAGGCCGTCGGGATGACCGCGGAGAGCTTCGCCCTCGCGATCCGCGAACTGCGCGCCCTGGTCGAGGCGTCCGGGAAACGGCCACTGGCCTGGCAGGAGTCTTCGCGGGCGGGAGTCACCGAGGACACCGTCGTCCAGTTCTGGGTGGACGTGGCGATGATGGACCTGCCCGACACGGAGGAGGAGCTGAGCCGTCGCCCCGAACTGCTCAGGGCCGGACTCACCCTCGGGCTCATCAAGGCCATGAAGACGTTCTTCGCCCCCGCCGATCACGACGTCGCCCGCGTCGTCGAGGGCGGCGGACGCGTCCTGCTGTCCCCCCAGTCCCACCTCTACCTGGATCGCGCCTACGCCCGCGACGTGACGCCACCCGACCAGGCCGCGACCGCCGCCCGGCTGGGATTCCCCACCTACCGGCCGCGCGGGGCCCGGCACGCCGCCGCATGGGACCCGGCCTCCCACGCGATCCCGGATGCGCGGATCGCCGGGATCGAGGCGACGCTCTTCGGCGAGTCCGTCGAAGGGCTCGACGACGCGACCACTCTGCTGCTGCCTCGCCTCGCGTCCGTAGCGGAGACGGCGTGGACCGGCCGGCCGCCGGCGTGGCCGGACCACCGGGCCCGCCTGGCCCGCCACGCACGCATCTGGCAGGACCGGGGCCTGGCCTACTTGGCCTCCACGGAGATCCCCTGGCCATGACCGGGCCGTACACCGGACCGTAGCCGCTCCGCCGTCCCCGACCGCCTCCTCCAGGAGCCGTACGAGCTGGCGGGCGGCGGTGGAGAACCGACGGCCGTCCCGCAGAGAATCCGTCCGCGGGGCGGCCGTCGCTCACCTCACTTGGTGAGGTAGAAGTACTTCCAGACGCCGCTGGTCGTGGAGTTGACGGTGTCGCCCGACGCACCGTTCACGTAGGAAGGGCGCACGCGCGCGCAATTCCTCACCGCTCTCGCGATGCGGAACCGGGTGGCCCGTAGCTTGGCGCGGTACTTCGACGCGTACGACGTCCTCCCCACGCCGACCCTGCCGGAGCCCCCTTGTCCCTGGGCACTCATACCGAGGGTGCGGAGACACTGGACGGCCTCTGCTGGATCGAGCGCATCAATGACCTGTCGCCGTTCACCATGCCGTTCAACGTGGCGGGCACGCCTGCCATGTCCGTGTGGTGACCCGGCCTCGGAGGGTCCTCTCGAGCATGCGCTCGCGATCGATCCGCCTGCGGCGCACAGCATGGGAAAGAACATGACGTCCAGGCCGTCGGGGTCGCGAACGCGGGCGGGCAGGCCGTGAGAAATCCGAGGCGAATGCGGCGCCGCCGAGCCCCAAGCGGACGTAGGAAGCCGGGCTGATCCGCACGCACCGGCAGGCGCCGCTGTCTCAGTGACAGCCCCGACACCGGCACAGGCCGTCAAGGTCTGTGCCTGCAGTTCGTGGTGGTGCTCTCCACGCGTCCGCCGCACCTCGTCGTGGTGCAGCGGACGCGTCTTGTGACGGGACGATCAGGCTGTTCGCTCACTATTCGGTGTGGCCCGAATCTGGTCGACCGGCCGCGGGGGCGGCGGAATCCTGGTGGGACAGCAGCGCCCGCCGCTTGGGTCCGCCGAGGAAGTGAGCGATGCGTGAATCGACTGATCACCGGCATGGCGCCGACGGGAGCCCCCCTGAGCGCGGGCGCGGCACCGGCCGCAGCGGGCACGGGGACCGGGGGCTGCGGTCCGGGGCCGAGCGGGTCGCGGGGTGGAGGGCGACGGTCCAGCCGATGAGGGTGCTGCTCGGAGTCGAGGGCGGCGTTCGACGTACCCGCCGGCGGTGTCCAGCACACGCTGAACGCCGCCGACCCCGCCGCGCAGCACACCGATCCCCGAGCAGCACCAGGCCGAACACCGGAGCGGGCCGCAGGGGCGAACCAGCCGCGCGGCATCTGCCGCGGCGCACGCCGGCAAGGCGGACGTCGTCCTTGAGCAGCCCCTCGCTTCCCGGCCATGGGCTCACCGCAGGGCGCGGCCCCCTTGCCCGGGACCTCACGAACCGGACGCGAACGTACAAGCCCCGGCGTGTCGGGGCCCGCGCACGATGGCGGGACAGCCACGACGACCAGACCACGCAGGAGGAGACCATGACCCACCGTCCCATTCCGGCAGACGTCCCGACGACGGGCGACGCCCCGAGCCGCCGCCAAGTCCTGCGGGGCGCCGCTGCCGCGGGCTTCGGCGCCCTCACCGCGTGGGCCGGCGCGAGCGGCGCCCCAGCGGCAGCGTCCCAACGCGGCACCGGCACCGCGCACATCGTCTCCTGCCACGCCGGCCCCTATGAGGTACTGGCGTTGCTGGACGCACACGGGACCTTCCCCGGGACGCGGCAGAACTGGTTCCCCGACGCCGGCGACGCGGACTGGGCGAGCGCCGAGCGGCTCGACCCCGCCGCCTTCGGCCCGGGCGACACATGGGAACTCGATTTCCGCTGCTACGCCGTCCGCAGGCCCGGCGGCCGCGTCACCCTGGTCGACACCGGCATCGGGCCGGTCGGCAGCCCGGCATCGGGCTGGGCCCCGGTGCCGGGCCGCCTGCCGGAGGTTCTCCGGCTCGCCGGCGTCGGGCGGGACGACGTCGATACCGTCGTCCTGACCCACCTCCACGAGGACCACTACGGCTGGACGGTCGACACCGCCGGCACCCCGTTGTTCCCGAACGCCCGCCATGTGGTCCAGCGGGCGGAGATCGCCGCCCTTTCCGCCGACGACAGCGCCATGGCCTACGTGGTCGAGCCCCTGCGCCGGGCCGGACTGCTGCACCTGATCGACGGGCGGGTCAGGGTGCAGGGCGGCCCGGGCCGCTCGTCACTGACCGCGGTACCGACGCCCGGCCACACCGTGGGACACCAGTCCGTGCTGGTCGACGGCGGCCGCAGGCGCGTCATGGTCACCGGCGACGTCCTCGTCCACGCCGTCCAGCTGGCCGCGCCGAGCATCGCGTACCGGCTGGAACAGGACCAGGCCACGGCCCGACGCACCCGACAGGATCTCCTCGCCGACGCCCGCGCTCACGGCCACCTCCTGGCCACCGCCCACCTGAACCACCCGTTCCTCCGCCCCTGAGGGGTCGTTCTCTCCCGTCGTTTCATCCCGTAACAGGTTGATCCTGGGGTCTCGGGTCGCGCCAAGAAAGTCGTGTGAGGCTCCCCGCCGGCCGGCGTCGCCGTGTCGAGGGGGACTCACCAGCCTCGCCGACCGGTACAGGGACAAGTCACCTTCACTCGTCTCAAGAGCACACACGCGAAGATCCTCCATCTCCCGCTCGGCCCGAAGCCGTGTTCACCCTGGCCGGCGTCGCTCACCAAGAGGTCGCGGGTGCCGACGCGGGGCGCCTCGGCCGCGAGGTCACTCCAGAGCACGCGGGCCTGCTCCTGGAAAGGTGCGACGATGACCAGCGTTTCGCCGTGTTCGGCGAGGGGCCGGTCCGTGTTCTCGTCCCACACCGGCGCCAGAGCCGGCCCGTCGAGGCCGACCGCGATGTACGGCGGCAGCCGTAGGGGACTCCGGACGCGGTCGGTGCGGCTCGCCCGCCTTGATGCGGCCCATCGGCGGCTCCCTCCTCAGGGACGCGTGATTTCCGGGGTGCTGCTCAAGCCCGGGCTCTTGTCTATGGTGGTGCGTGGCCACAGGCGCGCCCCTGGTCGCAGAGGCCGCCGCATCTCAAAGGGGGGCCGGGATGAGCGAGTCGAGCAACGACGACGAGGGCACAGGCATCCTGATCGCACTCGGCATGACGGCCGGCCTGTCGTTGGTCTGGGCTTATGTCATCAAGGACCAGGCAGAGCTGATGACGTGGGGTGCCTTGGTGATGGCCGCAGTCACCGGCTTCATCGCCGGAAACTACAGCAGCCACAGCCAGTCGGTCGCCGTGACCTGCGCCTTGGCCACCCCGCTCGGCACCTACCTGGGCACACTCCTCGGCCTTTGCCTGATCGCCGTCGCTCGGAACGCTGGTGACTTCAGCGACGCCTGGCACCTCTTCACCAGCGACACCAGCGAGGCCGCGCGCCTGTTCAAGACCGAGGCCCAGGACCGCGACTGGCTCTTCCTGATCCTGTCGGCGCCGGTCGGATACGGAGCGGCGATGCTGGAGGATTGACACCTGGGGTGGGGGGCCCCCGCCCCCCCCCGGGGCCCCCCCCCCCCCCCCCACCCCCCCCGCCCCCCCCCCGGCCCCCGCCCCCCCCCCCCCCCCCGCGGGGGGCGCGGCGCGCGCGGGGTTGTGGGAGCCGAGAG